>NZ_FOBH01000004.1 GCF_900109785.1 Nitrosovibrio tenuis | reverse complement strand
GGCGGCATTGCTGCCCAGATCATCACCCGCTACTCCAACCTCACGGACGTAGTCTGGAACGGACAGAGCAAAGTCATCCTCAACAACCGCATCGTACCGTAATCGGCAGAAATTGCTGATCGGCAGCAAAAAGCTGTATTGCGGCCCTGGCTTCCCGGCTTGACCGGAGAGCCAGTGGCCGGGCCGCCTGAAGAGACACACCGGACCGGCGCACGCCGGACCGGACTGGGCGGCAGGGAAGGCAAGACAGCCAAACGGCAAGACAGACAGAAACAAGCAACACATAGAGTTTTAGAGATCGTAGACATACTTGAGGGGAGGGTGCGATGAGCAGAACAGATGAGATTATACGGGCGGCGAAAATGCCGCCTGAAGCAGTAAAGATGTCCAGGATGATAGACGTGATTTATTTCCCGATTCTATGCATCCTGCTGGTAGGGACCTACCACATGCACTTCATGTTGCTGGCGGGCGACTGGGACTTCTGGCTGGACTGGAAAGACCGTCAATGGTGGCCTGTGGTCACCCCCATAGTAGGGATCACCTACTGTGCCGCCATCATGTACTACCTATGGGTGAACTACCGACTGCCCTATGGCGCCACATTGTGTATCGTCTGCCTGCTGGTAGGCGAATGGCTGACGCGATTCTGGGGATTTTACTGGTGGTCGCACTACCCCATCAACTTCGTATTTCCCTCCACCATGATACCTGGGGCACTGGTCATGGATACCGTCATGCTGCTCACCCGCAACTGGATGATCACCGCACTGGTCGGAGGCGGCGCATTTGGCCTGCTGTTCTACCCGGGCAACTGGCCCATCTTTGGTCCGACCCACCTGCCGCTGGTAGCCGAAGGCGTGTTGCTGTCGGTAGCCGACTACACCGGGTTCCTGTATGTACGCACCGGCACACCTGAGTACGTACGCCTGATCGAACAAGGCTCACTGCGCACCTTTGGCGGCCACACCACCGTGATTGCCGCGTTCTTCTCCGCGTTTGTCTCCATGCTCATGTTCACCGTATGGTGGTACTTTGGCAAGGTCTACTGCACCGCCTTCTACTACGTCAAGGGTGCCCGTGGACGCGTATCCATGAAGAACGACGTGACCGCATACGGCGAAGAAGGGTTTCCGGAGGGGATCAAATAAAATGAACAACCTGATCAAACGCAGCTTAACAGGCCTGTGCGGCGCAGCCGCACTGAGCATGGGCCTGATGCTCGACATACAGCCGGCCTCTGCCCACGGCGAACGCTCGCAGGAACCGTTCCTGCGCATGCGTACCATCCAGTGGTACGACATGAAATGGGGGCCTGAAACCACCAAGGTGAACGACTTTGCCGCCATGACCGGCAAATTCCACCTGGCGGAAGACTGGCCGCGGGCCGTTGGCAAGCCGGGACGCGCCTTCTTCAACGTAGGCAGCCCCAGCCCCGTGTTTGTACGGCTGTCCACCAAGCTCAATGGCGAACCGACCTACATCTCGGGTCCGCTCGAGATTGGCCGCGACTACGCCTTTGAAGCCAAGCTCAAAGCGCGCATACCGGGACGCCACCACATGCACGCCATGGTCAACATCAAGGACGCAGGCCCGATTGCAGGGCCTGCAGCCTGGATGAACATCACCGGCAGCTGGGACGACTTCACCAACCCGGTGAAGCTGTTGACGGGCGAGACCATCGACACCGAGACCTTCAACTACAGCAATGGCATGTTCTGGCACGCCCTGTGGCTGGGACTTGGCATCTTCTGGATAGGCTACTACGTTGCCCGGCCCATGTTCCTGCCGCGCAGCCGCGTACTCCTGGCCTATGGAGACGAACTGCTGCTCGATCCGATGGACAAGAAAGTAGCCTGGGTGGTATTGATCCTGACCTTTGGCATCGTATGGGGCGGCTATCGGTATACCGAAAGCAAACACCCCTACACCGTGCCGATTCAGGCGGGCGAATCGAAAGTGCAACCCATGCCGGTCAAGCCCAACCCCATCTCCATCAAGGTGACCCACGCCAACTACGACGTACCGGGACGCGCCCTGCGGGTGACCATGAGTGTCACCAACAGCGGCGACAGCGCCTACCGGATTGGCGAATTCACCACGGCGGGCGTACGCTTCATCAACAAAGTGGGTTTGAAGCACCTGGACCGCAACTATCCGAAAGAACTCGTAGCCACGGGCTTGTCGTTTGACAACGAAACACCGATCCAGCCTGGCGAGACGCGTGAAGTCAAGATGGAAGCGAAAGATGCGCTGTGGGAAGTACAACGCCTGATGGCGCTCCTGGGTGACCCGGAAAGCCGCTTTGGCGGATTGCTGATGACCTGGAACGAAGCGGGTGATCGCAACATCAACAGCATTGCCGGTGCCGTGATACCGGTCTTTACCAAGCTCTAGGAAACTGGGGAACCTCTACCCGAGGTTCCCATACTAACCGGGACACCGGGACACCGGTTCGCCGCCGTCCAAAGACGAAGGTGGATCGGTGTTTTTTTAAGTGAATGAATAGAAATCCAGCAAACAAATCGTCTTGACCTCTGGAAGCGCCTCATCGGAGGGACGGACTGAACCATTGTAGCGGCTCTGTAGACAGTGACTCTTGGCAACTTTGCAATACAAGCGGGAGGACCCGTTCGTGGTTAGGCGAATGAGACGGACGGCGATGCGTGCACCGATACAGGCAATGGCGCGGCCCCTGGCAACTGCGGCGTTCATCCTGATTGCGGCCCTCCATGCCGGCGCAGCCGGCGCCCATGGAAAGGAATCGCTGGAAGAAGACAGTTGCGTGCGCCGGATCGGCGAGAACATGGTGCACCTGAGCGCCTACCAACCGCAATTTGACGCTGGCGCCCAATACTGCACCGAAATTCCCAAAGGCGGAGATACCTATCTGGTGGTGGACCTCGTCGACCCCGCCCTGCGCGACATGCCCATCGGCATGCGCGTCGTCAAGGGAACGAATGAAGCGGAAGACGAGACGGTCAGCCTGCAGCGTCCCAGCCATCACCCTGACGGCGTGATCCGGGGCGAGGCCAGCCTCGATCAGGGATTGTACACCGTCATCATTACCGCGGAAGGAACGCCGCCTTTGACCTACCGGTATCCCTTGCGCGTACAGATGATCAACTATGCCAATATCTTTCGCACCGCGGTCGGGCCGCTGATAGCCCTGCTGCTTCTGGCCCTGCTGGGATACAAACTCATGAAATCCAAGCGCATGCAGCGCTGGCGCTCCGGGACTCGCCCATGACGGTATGCCGCTCATAACCTGTTTGATCCGGAACCTGCGCGGATCAGCGCTTCCGAATCCGATCCGGTATCTGATCCATATATCTGACCCACCAATCTATAGGCGAATTTGATCATGTCCTTAAAATTCATAAAACCTGCGCTCCTGTGCCTGACGCTGTCCATGAGCGCGCCCTATGCCACCCAGGTGCAAGCCCATGGCGGATTGTCTTTAGCCGATGACGTCTGCAAACTCACCATAGGCCCCTATACCATGCACTTTACCGGCTACCAGCCGGAAGCCACGCAAGAGAAGGAATTCTGCGAAGACATCCCGGCCACGGGCCGCACCGTAGTGGCGCTGGATTACATCGAAGAGGCACTGCGCCCCCTGCCGACCGAAGTGCGCATCATCCGCGATACCGGGGCGGCCACGGAAGCCAAGGAAAACCTTGATAAAATCACCATCCTGCACATCCCGGCCAAAGTCTACCCCAATGGCTCGATCAACTTTGAATACGACTTCATGCAGCCCGGCAAATTCGTAGGCCTGGTAACCGTCGGTGACAAACAGGAATACGTCTCGCGCTTCCCCTTCTCGGTGGGAGAACCGAAAGGCACCTCGCCCTTCCTCATAGGCGCCATTGCCGCCGTGGTGGTGGCTGCGGTGGTATTCTTCCTGCGCGGGCGCAAACCCACGAAAATGAGCGCGACCTGAACGATTTGATGCAAGGACTGGAATACAAGACTGAATGCAAAGACTGAACGCAACTGATGAACCGGGCGCATGCTTAAAGCAAGCGCCCGCTGAAGCATCAGCAGGCAGAGCCCATCCTGTTCTCTGCCCGGGCAGCACCTGAACCATACTGAAGCAAAGCAGTCCAATAAAATACCTGCACCACTCAAGGGGGTATAGACAGGGGGACAATAGAGGATATCCGTCTGTCTCGATATCGATCTCTCCCGTTGCGAGTGGAAGCGGTTCTGAACGAGGAGCAAAGACATGCAATCATGGATGACTCCCGCCCTCCGGCGGGTCGTGACGGGCAGCGCGCTGATCACGGCGCTGGTGGCGGGCCTGTACAGTGCGCCGGTACTGGCGCATGCCATGCTGGTCAAGGCCGAGCCCCCGCGCCGGGCGCAGCTCACCCAGCCGCCCACCCAGGTGAGGCTCTGGTTCAACGAAGAAGTGGAAAAGGATTACGCCTCCCTTGGCGTCACCCACGCGGACAAGAGCGTCAGCGAAGCCAAGCCCCAGGTTGCCCAAGACGACCCCAAATCCATCATCCTGCCCTTGCCGCAGCTATCTCCCGGGAAATACACGGTAAAGTTCCGGGTACTGTCGGTGGACGGCCACGTGGTTGACTCGTCCTACGACTTCACGGTAAAGAGCAAAGTACCTGCAAAATGATCGAGGTCATCGCGACGCTGTTTCGCTGGTTACAGCTTGCGTCCAACATGATCCTGGTCGGCGGCTGCGTATTTCTGGCCATTGCCGGCGCCTTCCACTCCCCCTGGGTCACCCGCCTGGAACGCGCCCTGCCCTGGCTCGGACTCATTCTCCTGGTGGGATTGCTGGGCATTCTCGCCACCACCACCGCCCAGGCCACCGGCGTCCCCGATAACGCCTGGCGGGTCCAGGCCTGGCTCGGACTGCTGCAAAATACCCGCATGGGCCACATCTGGATCGGACGCGCCGCCTGCGCCGTGGCAGTGCTTGCCATTGCCTGCTACCTGCGCTACAGCCCGCGGGCGCGCTGGAAATACCTGCTGTGCGCCACCGCCGCATCGATCACCCTGACCGTGGGGGCGCTGGCGAGCCACTCCGCGGCCGAAGAGCTCTCGCTCCTGTCGGTATTGCCTTACGCCCTGCATATCATCCTGGCGAGCGTGTGGTTTGGGGCCTTGCCCGCCTTCCTGGCCATCTGTTTCGCCTGCACCGAGCCCATGGGCGCAGATAAGGCAACCAAAGGCGGCGCGCGTCCCGGCATCCAGACCGAGGCTATAGCCCGCATCCACGCCCTGTTCCAATCGCGCGAACAAGCGGTCCAGGCCGGCGCAGAGGCGCTCAAGCGCTTCTCGGCCATGGCGCTGCCCGTCATGCTGGCCGTGATCGCCACCGGCGTCATCATTACCGACCGCATGGTCGATGCCAGCTATAGCGGGCTGGTCGCCACCCGCTATGGCTGGCTGCTCGACGCCAAGGTTGCCCTGCTGGGCGTGGTGCTGGTGATTGCCGCGCGCGCCCGCTCCACCTGGCTGCCGCTGCTCGCCCAGGGCTCGGCCAGCCAGGACAGCGTAACCAAAGATAACACCCAGGACAGCGCAAACCTGGACCGTGCGCTGGCGGGCGGACAAAAGCTCAGAAAGTGGGTCAGCTTCGAATTCATGCTCGCCTTGGGGATCGTGCTGCTTGCCACCATCGTGGCCAACACCGTGCCCGCCAAGCACGCCCTCATCCAGGAGTGGCCCTATTCGTTCCGCTTCTCGCTTGCGGCCACCTGGGGCGACCCCACCGTGATGACCAGAGTCTGGAGCGGCGTGGCGCTGCTGGTGGCCGCCGGCGGGGCCATCGCCCTCGGGCGCCGCAAACACTGGAACACCAAGCTTCGCATCGGCGTCCCGGCGGCGCTCATCGTTGCCGCCCTGGCCACAGGCCTGCCGCCCCTGGCCGTTGATGCCTATCCGGAAACCTACCGCAAGACCCCGGTCCCGTTTGATACCATCTCCATTGCCAACGGCTCGGGCCTCTTTGCCGAGAACTGCGTGGCCTGCCATGGGTCCCAGGGCAAGGGCGACGGCGTCATGGCCAAGAGCTTTGCCAAACCGCCGGTCGACATGCTGACCGAACCGCATACCGCCAAGCATACCGCAGGCGACTTCTTCCATTGGCTGACCTTCGGCATTCCCGATACCGGCATGCCGGTATTTGCCGACAAGCTCACCGAAGAAGACCGCTGGGATGTGGTCAATTACCTGCATGCCATGTCCCGCGGCTACCAGGCGCGCCTGATGAGCCCCAAGGTCAAACCCGAGCAACCCCAGCCCAACATGGGCCCGCCCAACTTCTCCTATACCGCGTACGATGGCTCAAGTGGTACCCTGAAAGACTTCCGTGGACAGAAGAACGTGCTGCTCGTCCTGTTCTCGTGGCCACACTCGCAGGAGCGGCTCCGTGAGCTGGGCGAGCTCTATCCGAGGCTCGCCCAGGCCAACACCATCCTGCTGGCAGTTCCGGAGGGCGACCCCAGCGCACAGGAACTGGCCCACATCGCCGCGCAGGTTCCCTTCCCCGTGGTCAACCAGGGCGCCCATGAGGTCGTGCAAAGCTACGCCCTGTTTCGCAGGACGCTGTCCAAACCCGATCTCCTGGGCGAAGGCACCCTGCCGCGCCATATGGAATTCGTAATCGACCGCTTTGGCTACCTGCGCGCCCGCTGGATACCCGATGCCGACGGCCCGGGCTGGAATCATGCCGACATGCTGCTGCAACAGCTCGCACAACTCAACCGGGAAAAGGAAATCCTCCCACCACCCGGCGATCACGTCCATTGAGCGCGCGGTCAATAAAACACAAGAGATCAGCCAGTGGGATAACGCCTGGAGCAGGTTTATCTTTCAATCAAATTTGATCGTTACCCCGTAGTTCGCAGTCCGCATAAGGAGAGAAGAGATGCACAAATCATTGGCCACTGTATTGATTAGTACGACGCTGGCCGTATCACTGCCCGTTTCAGCGCATACCGAGCAACACTTCGACAACATCACAACGCCGCATGGTGGGCAGATGCGCATGGCGGGGCCGTATCATCTGGAGCTCGTCACAAAGGACAAGGAAATCGTACTCTATGTAACGGATCACGGGGATAACAATGTTGCCACGGAGGGAGGAGTGGGCAAAGCAAGCATCCAGGTAGGCAAGGCAAAACCTAAAACTTCGGTAAAGTTGGAACCTGCTGGCGACAACATGCTCAGGGGCAGCGGGGATTTCTCTGTCACCCCGGACACGGCGATTATCGTGTTCCTCAAATTGCCAGAATACGAAGCGCAATCGGCTCGCTTCACGCCGCTCAAGCCCAAGGCGAAACCCGCTAAAAAATCCCAGGCTGGCAAAACCCCAGCCGGAGCGAACGAGGCGCACGACCACCATATGCATCATTAAGACGCGTCAGGGTTTCCTTTTGCGCTGAGCTGCATATCAATTGGCAACCGGGGGGCGGGCAAGCGAGTGGGTAAAAGAAAGATACAGAAAGATACCATTCGGTATTGTTTCGAATTGTACCCGCCTTGGCAAATCGTCAGATCGCTTCAGCGTGCAGAGCGGCTTCGCGGCCCCTACGTATATTTACACTCATCAATATCGCCAGACCGATAATGAAGTAACCGCCGGAGATCAGCATGGCAAGCCGGTGATCGCCCCGTGAAATCCAGCTTACCAAACCATAGGTCAAAGGTCCGAGTATCGATGACAATTTCACCGCTAATCCCCACAATCCAAAAAATTCAGCACGCCTCGGCGCTGGGCTGAAATAGCCTACCAAAGCCCTCGCCGCTGACTGGGATGCCCCTAGACACAGGCCGGCAACATTTGCAGCCAGCCAGAACATCCCACGCGTTTCCGCCATCCACGCAAGCAATACCATAACCATCCAACCAAGAAGCGTCAGCGCCATGGTACGGATATGGCCCATTCGGTCTTGCATATTTCCGAAAACGAATGCGCCCACCGAAGCCGTGACGTTAACCACCAGCACAAGAAACATGGTATCGGCCGTATTAAAGCCCATCACCTGCTGAGCATATATAGCCGCCAGTGTAATAACAGTCTGTATACCCGCCTGGTAAAATACGAGACAGGCCAGGAATCGGGTCAGATCGCGATAATCGCGTACGCGATCGAGCGTTTCCTTCAGTCTGGCAAATGCTTCATGCATCACGCTAATTCCGGCTCTGTGCGGCTGGGGTAGAGCCCGTTCCTTGAGGTAAAGGAAGGTCGGAATACTGGATACCGCAAACAAGCCGGCCGTAATCAACATGGTTACGGGAACAAACTGGTCAGCTGGCAGGCCTTGCCCCTGCGCCCAAGTGACATATGCCAGCGATAGACCCAGGCTGACAAGACCACCGATGTAACCAAAGCTCCAGCCCCAGCCTGACACTTTACCCAGCGTATCGCTCCGTGCCAACTCCGGCAAAAATGCTGCGATCAGGTTTTCACCGGTACCAAAAAAAAAATTGCTAAGGATAACGAGCGCTGCGGCCAACCATAAATCGCCCGGTCCTGCAAAGTAGAGCATAGCGGTGAAAAGAACGCAGCCTATGGTGGTCAGAAGCAGCAAACGTTTTTTCGCGCCATATGCGTCAGCATAGGCCCCCACCACAGGTGCGGTCAAAATGATGAGCCCGTACGACACCGCGAGCGATATCGTCCAGGCAAGCGTTCCCCAGTCCTCGTTGTTCGCTATGACCGCAACAAAGTAAGCGTTGAAAATTGCGGTAATGACAACGGTCGTGTAGCCGGAATTGGCAAAATCAAACATCGCCCATGACCATGCTTCCCGGCGGCTCACCCCTGTTGCAAGATAAGGCGATTCCTCGTCTAGGCGCATGGGCAGTCACCGCTGATTAAACGCATGCGCAAGAGCATGTAATATATTTGAGTCATCTTGCGGGGCACATTTATCGAAGAATGCCTGAAGGAATGCCGGGCATACAGGAACGGTATGCTAAGACTCGGGATGATTCCAAGGGAAGCACGGAAAAGGAGCGGGGGAAACGCGGGTCACGGGCCCTGAATTGCATCAACATCGCCCGTTCTGACTGAAAAGCAGAAAACCGCCGGTCGGCATCAATGCCTTACATGGCCCGGTCCGCCGCATACATTCACCAAAACGCCTATCAAGTTTAGCATCCCTTCGATAAGTACGTTTAAATGCTCCTCGTTGGGCTCAGCCCTGCGCAATAGAGAGAGGGTCTCCTCCACCGGTATTTCCGCATGGTTTATCTGATGATGAGCAAGATTCAAGGCGAGCAATCGCGCGCATTCCGCAAGTTGCTCTTTCGTCGCTTTCTTTATCAGTATATCTGCCAGCTCATATGTTTCGTCTAAAGCTGATGTGTCGACCATAGGAGTCCCATTATTAGAAGTTATTCGACCTTTTATTGCAAAGATTAACCCAATCAGCGCATTCCGAATGCGCCTGCTTGGGCGTGAGCCATATGCAAACAAACAGTTCAGTGATGATCCGCGTTAAGCGCTGCGCCGCAAAAGCTCGCCAAAAAAGGAAGCGATTGGTTTCCCTATGTTAACCGCATTGCGAGATTTTACCATTGGACCGAAGTACGGCTACCCGTAACCGAGGCTTATCAAAAGGAGATATGCGTAATCACAATATCAATGTGTTTACCGATGCGCGTTTACCGATGCGCTCACAAGATCCCATGTTGCGTATCGTTCCCACATTGATAGCCGATAAGCTCTAAGACGGGAGAACGATGTTTAAATGCCAAGGCAATGAAAGCAGTTATCTCCGAGTTAGCGATGCACAAAGAAGTCCGAATACATCGTCCATGGAGACGGAAATCTGGAGATGGAGATCGGCAGTAAACACGCCGATGATCTCTAATTTATCCGCCACAGTTGCTACATCAAAATCACATCATATTGTTCCTGGGTATAGGTTGCCTCGACCTGCAGACTGATGGGTTTGGCAATAAAATCGGCCAGTTGCGCCAAGCTTTGGGATTCCTCATCGAGAAACAGGTCGATCACCTGTTGCGATGCAAGTATCCGAAACTCGCGCGCATCGAATTGACGGGATTCGCGCAGCAACTCACGCAGAATTTCGTAACACATCGTTTGTGCTGTCCTTATTTTACTGCGGCCCTGGCAGGTTGGACACGTCTCGCACAGGGCATGAGCAAGGCTTTCACGCGTGCGTTTCCGCGTCATTTCCACCAGCCCAAGCGCAGTAAAGCCATTTACCGTCATATGTGTTCTGTCTTTGGTCAATGACTTCTTGAATTCCGCAAGTACGGCGTTCTTGTGCTCTGCATCCTCCATATCGATAAAATCGATAATGATAATGCCGCCGAGATTTCGCAGACGCAACTGACGCGCTATGGACTGAGCCGCCTCGAGGTTGGTTTTGAAAATGGTGTCGTCGAAGCTCCGCACGCCAACAAAACCCCCGGTATTCACATCGATCGTGGTAAGCGCCTCGGTTTGGTCGATAATGAGATATCCGCCGGATTTCAGATCGACGCGCCGCGCGAGGGATTTTTCGATTTCTTCTTCCACGCCATACAGATCAAATAATGGCCGCTCCCCAGCATAATGGTCTATCCGGTCCATCACGTTGGACATGTAAACCTGGGCAAATGCCCTCATCTTCTGAAATGTCTCGCGCGAATCAACCAGAATACGCGTTGTGTCGTCATTCACGAAATCCCGCAGGACGCGATAGCTGAGATTCAGGTCCTGATACAACAACCCAGGCAGCGCAGCCGCCGACGTCTCCTTGATATCGCGCCATAGCTTGTGCAGGTATTCGATATCTGTGCGCAGATCCTGCTCGCTCGCGGCCTCAGCCATCGTACGAATGATAAAGCCGCCCTTCTCTCCGGACGGCAGCAAATGCTTCAGCCTCTCGCGGAGAGACTTACGCTCGGTTTCATCCTCTATGCGCTGGGAAATGCCGATATGGGCAACCTGAGGCAGGTAGACCAGCATTCGCCCGGCAATGCTGACTTGGGTAGAAAGGCGCGCCCCCTTGGTACCGATGGAATCCTTGATAACCTGGACGAGAATGTTCTTCCCTTCATGCAGCAGTCTTTCGATAGGTTTATCAGCATCCTCGCTCTGGCGTAACCGCCATATATCAGCGAGGTGGAGGAAGGCAGCGCGATCCAGGCCGATGTCGACAAAGGCGGACTGCATTCCCGGCAGTACGCGGGTAACGCGGCCATTGTAAATATTGCCGACGATCCCGCAGCTGCTGGTTCGCTCGATGTGCAATTCCTGCACCGCGCCTTGCTCGATGAAGGCAACTCGCGTTTCCTGCGGCGTAATGTTGACGAGAATTTCGCTGCTCATGCAAAAGCTGGTTTACTGCCAAGTTAAGAAAATATGGGTATACCAGACTCTTCCAGCAACTGTGCTGTCTCGAATAGTGGCAGTCCCATTACCCCGCTATAGCTACCTGCAATCTCAGGTATGAAAACGGCTGCAATGCCCTGGATTGCATAACCGCCAGCTTTATCATAGGCTTCAGTACCGGCAAGATAGCTGCGGATTTCGCGTTCCCCGATATCACGGAATCGCACCGTGGACGCGGATACGCGCACGTGAGTTCCATTTTGTGTGGTCACCGCAACTGCCGTCAAGACCTGATGAGTCTGACCGGAAAGTGTACCGAGCATTTTCTCCGCGTCGGCGAAGCTTTTCGGCTTGCCAAAAATGCGATCCCTCAGCACGACCGCTGTATCGGCCGCCAATACCGGGAGATCAGCCAACCTTCTCTGTAAAGCCCGTAAGCGCCCCATCTCGGCTTTTGCTCGCGCAATACGGGAAACATAATCGATGGGATTTTCATCGGCCAGCCGAATCTCATCTACATCGGCTTGCCGAGGCAAAGCCTCACGTAGCAGCAACGGCTCGAAATTGACTCCAATCTGCCTCAGCAATTCGAACCGCCGAGGACTACGGGAAGCAAGGTAAATACGACCATCCGTAAGCGTCACGGTACAGAAATTCCTGAATGGATAGCCACGGCTTGTTGCCAACCCCCAACTCTCTAGCCAGCCCAGCCGTTAATTTATACCCGATGATAGGGATGGCCCTTGATTAGTGTTAGCGCACGGTACAGTTGCTCTGCCAACAGCACGCGCACCAGTCCATGAGGCAGCGTGAGCGCGGACAATGCCACAACTTCATCCGCAGAATTTCTGATATGAGCATCCAGCCCGTCCGCTCCGCCGATGATAAACGCCGTGTCACCGCCTTTTTTCATCCATTCGGCAATGGAATCGGCGAGCTTGCCGGTAGTCCATTGCTTGCCATGCTCATCCATGGCTACCGTACGGCATCGCGGCGGAAGCACCCCTTTGATACGAATGGCCTCCGCGGCCCGTAACTGCGCGATATTTTTACCCTCGCCCCGCCTTTCCGGTCTGATCTCCAGCAATTCAATGTGAGCTTCACGCGGCATGCGCCGGGCGTACTCGTCAAATCCGGCCGCGACCCACCCCGGCATCTTATGGCCGACCGCGCAAACAAGAAATTTCATCCCGAAAACCTCTGAACAAATCTGTCTGAACGAGTGCCGCGACGGCGCTCATGGCCCCGTGGGCGCGCCTGCATCCCTATCGTAAAAGCGGCTGTCGCCTCGGAAGACTCTTCAGGGGTGCCTCACGCCTTCCTTAAGCGAGGTTTGGGTATCTTATTCTTTTCGGCGTCCGGCGCAGGCGCAGCTGTAGATTTTTGCGCGGGCTCAGCTGGGGCTTTGCGTCGCCTGGCAGTGGAAGGGGTGACACCGGCCTTGCTTCGAGCCGCAACCGCAGCCTTATTGATCTTTCTTGCCTCGGCCCATAATTCCTCCAGGTTGTAATGCGCGCGTACAGCAGACTGCATGACATGAACCAGCACATCACCCAGGTCAACAAGAATCCATTCGCCGGCTTGCTCGCCTTCCACACCATAGACTGTACCACCGCCGGCTTTAACCTTCTCCGCCACGTTATTCGCGATCGCTTTCGTCTGCCGGGTAGAGTCCCCACTGGCGATAATCATACGGTCGAACAGCGTCGTTATTTTTGTCACATCCAGTACTTCGATGTCGCGCGCCTTAATTTCCTCCAGCGCGGCAACCGCTGTTTTTACCAGTTTAAGAAGTGTCATCCCGCTTCCGAATACAGATGATTTGCTGCAATATAATCCAGCGTCGCGTCGGGGAGCAAATAGCGGATGCTTTTTCCGGCAGCGATACGTGCACGGATGTTTGTCGCGGAAATATCCAGCAAAGTGGTCGGCGCGATAAAGATCAATCCACCGGGCGCTTGACCGAGTTCGTCCGTCGACGGTGCCCAGCGCTCCGCGCATTCTTCTTTCAGTTCCCATGGCAGTGCGTCAGGATTGGTCATGAGCGCATGACCCGGGCGGGCAGCAATGACGAAATGGCATAATCCGAACAGTTCACGCCAGCTATGCCATTCGGGAAGTTTCATAAAGGCATCCGCACCGATGACAAAGCACAGGATGATGCTTTCCCCCAGTTCCTGCTTAAGCTCCCACAGGGAATCGATGCTATAGCTTACGCCATGGCGGTGAACCTCGCGCTCGTCCAGGACGAACCGTGAATTACCTTGAATGGCCAGACGAGCCATGGCTACGCGGTGTTGAATCATGGCAACAGGGGCACAGCGTAAACGTGGAGTCGCGGCGGGAACAAAACGCATTTCGTCCAACCTGATCATTTCGGCAATTTCCTCCGCTACGCGCAGGTGCCCATAATGAATAGGGTCGAAGGTGCCGCCGAAAATACCAGTGAGCCTGGAGCCGGTTTTACCCATCTTTCAGTTAAGCATCGCTCGGGCCGAGGAGCAAACCACTGTCACAGCAGTACGCGGCGCATGTCGGCCAAAACTTCGACAAGATGAGTGGTAAAGCGCGCGGCCGTTGCCCCATCGATTACACGATGGTCATAAGACAAGGATAGCGGCAGCATTAAACGCGGGGTAAAGTGCCCGTCACGATAAACCGGCCTCATGCTGGAACGCGAAACACCCAGAATGGCAACTTCGGGCGCATTAATGATAGGAGTGAAGGCCGTGCCGCCGATGCCGCCCAAGCTGGAAATAGTGAAGCTCGCGCCTTGCATATCGGTGGGTTTCAGCTTGCCATCCCGCGCAAGCGATGCAAGATTGGCCATCTCGCTTGCAATGCCGATCACGCCTTTTTGATCCACGTCGCGTATTACCGGCACCACCAGTCCGTTTGGCGTATCGGCCGCGAAACCGATGTGGTAGTAGTTCTTGATCACCAGATTCATGTCTTCGCCACGGGCATCCAGCGAAGCATTGAATTCTGGAAATTTCTTTAATGCCGATATGGACGCCCGCATCAGAAAAGCAAGTATGGTAACTTTCACGCCATCCTTTTCCGTTGCTTCGTTAGATTCCTTACGCAGCGCTTCCAGTTCGGTAATGTCCGCCTCATCGAATTGCGTAACGTGGGGGATCATCACCCAGTTACGGTGCAAATTTGCACCGGATATTTTCCTGATACGGGACAGCGCCTTAACTTGCACCGGGCCGAATTTTGCAAAATCAACCTGAGGCCAGGGCAGCAGATTAAGTTCCGCTCCGGCACCGCGTGGCTTTGATAATTCGGCCTTGACGTAGGCTTTTACGTCTTCCTTGAGTATGCGCTGCTTGGGCCCGCTGCCTTTCACCAAGCCGAGATTTACTCCCAATTCGCGCGCAAATTTCCTCACTGAGGGGCTGGCGTGCGCCTTCGCGAAGCCGGCTTCATCTATAGGAGCACCCTGTGCAGGCAGGCGAGGTGATTGTGAAGCCGAGGCGGGAGCCGGCGTCGCCGATTGGCTTCCTCCATCCCGGGATTCGGCTACATCATGCGTTTGAGCGGGAGCAGGAGCAGTCGATGGCGGGGCTGAGACCGAAGCGGGCGCAGGCCGGGAAGCCGGCGGCGCGCTATCCGCTTCCGGGACTTGTATTGTCAGGATGGGGGTGCCTTCCGAGACCTTGTCGCCGACCTTTACCGTGACCTCTTCGATTACACCCGCGAAAGGGGAAGGCACTTCGATCGTTGCCTTATCTGATTCCAGCACAATCAATGGATCTTCGGGCTTCACCGACTCGCCGGGTTTCACCAGTACTTCTATCACGGGAACGTCTTTAAAATCCCCTATATCCGGAACCGTGACCCGCTTACTCTCTGCCACACTTTTTTCCTTCGCTCGTGTTTACCCCGGGATTGCAAAGCCATAGCCTGCCGCCCGACCTATGCGAGGAAGAGTCCGCTCGCATTCTCGTTTCTACAGTTTCACTCCTCATACTGTCACCGGATTCGGCTTTTCTGGATCAATGCCGAACTTGGCTATCGCTTGCGCCACTCTTTCAGCCGGAATTTTATTTTCCTCGGCCAGAGCCTCGAGCGTGGCTATGGCTATGTAATAGCGATCCACCTCGAAAAATCGGCGCAGCCGTTCCCGTGTGTCGGACCGCCCAAAGCCGTCCGTGCCTAAAACCTTATAACGCCTTGGTACGAATTCGCGTATCTGATCTGCGAAAACCTTCATATAATCCGTGGCCGCCACCACCGGCCCTTCCCGGTCTTTGAGACATGCGCCTACGTAAGTCAACCTTGGTGTTTCAGTCGGATGAAGCATGTTCCAGCGTGATACGTCCAGTGCTTCACGCCGCAACTCATTGAAACTCGTGACGCTCCAAACGTCTGCGGCAACACCATATTCCTTTTCCAACAGTTCCGCCGCCGCGATAACCTCGCGCAGAATGGTGCCCGAACCCAGTAATTGTGCTCGCAGACCGGAACTCGACCCGGCGCTGCTTTCGCGAAACAGATACATTCCTTTCAATATACCTCGCTCCGCATTGACCGGCATTTCCGGATGAGGGTAGTTCTCATTCATTACAGTGATATAGTAAAAAACGTCTTCCTGCACTTCATACATGCGGCGCAGGCCATCCTGAATGATCACGGCGAGCTCGTACGCAAACGTGGGATCGTAGGATATGCAATTGGGGATAGTCGATGCGGCCAGATGACTGTGGCCGTCCTCATGCTGGAGCCCTTCTCCGTTCAGAGTCGTGCGTCCAGCGGTGCCCCCCAGTAAAAATCCGCGACAACGCATATCACCGGCCGCCCAAGCCAGGTCGCCGACTCGCTGAAAGCCGAACATGGAATAGAAAATATAGAACGGTACCATCTGGACGCCATGGGTACTGTAAGCGGTTGCCGCAGCCATCCATGAAGACATGGCCCCTGCCTCGTTGATACCTTCTTGCAGAATCTGGCCGTTCTTGTCCTCCTTGTAATACATTAATTGGTCGGCATCCTGGGGAGTGTATAACTGCCCTGTCGAGGACCAGATGCCCAGTTGCCGAAACATGCCCTCCATGCCAAAAGTACGCGACTCGTCCGCAACGATAGGTACGATCCGCTTACCAATACTTTTGTCCTTAACCAGGATATTCAGTATGCGGACGAAGGCCATGGTGGTGGAAGATTCCCTTCCCTCGCCACCCGCCTTGAGAAGCGTATCGAATGCGGACAGCGGCGGTATCTGCAGCGCTTCGGCCGTGCGCCGGCGATGGTGGAGAAAACCTCCCAGCGCCTGCCGCCGCTGCTGCATGTAAATATACTCGGGCGAGTCATCGGCAAATTTCAGATACGGCACTTCGTCTATTTTGTCGTCTGCAATCGGCAGTGCGAAGCGATCGCGAAATGCTTTCAGCGACGTGGTACCCATTTTTTTCTGTTGATGAGTAATGTTCTGAGCCTCGCCCGCTTCACCCATGCCGTAGCCCTTGATCGTCTTGGCGAGGATCACGGTCGGTTGCCCGGTATGCTTTGCCGCGGCCGAGTATGCGGCATAGACTTTATGCGGGTCGTGCCCGCCGCGATTGAGTCGCCAAATATCATCGTCGGACATGTTGGCGACCATTGCCAGCAATTCGGGATATTTGCCGAAGAAATGTTCGCGCACATATGCCCCATCCCTGGACTTGAAAGTCTGATATTCGCCGTCCACACATTCCATCATGCGCTGTTGCAGCAGACCTTTGGTATCCTTTGCGAGCAGCGGATCCCAGTATGATCCCCAGATTACCTTGATAACGTTCCAGCCGGCGCCCCGAAAGGCGGCCTCGAGCTCCTGAATGATCTTGCCATTACCGCGTACCGGCCCGTCGAGACGCTGAAGATTACAATTAACCACAAAGATCAAATTATCCAAATTCTCGCGCGAAGCCAGCGAAATCGCACCCAGCGATTCGGGTTCGTCCATTTCGCCATCACCCATGAAGGCCCACGCTTTCCTCCCTTGAGTTTTGACGAGCCCGCGGCTATCCAGATATTTCATGAACCGCGCCTGGTAAATCGCCATTAACGGCCCCAGCCCCATCGATACGGTCGGAAATTGCCAAAAATCCGGCATGAGCCAGGGATGCGGATAAGAGGACAGTCCTTTTCCCTCGACTTCCTGGCGGAAATTATTCAGTTGTTCCTCCGTCAGTTCTCCCAGAAGAAAAGCATAGGCGTAAAGACCGGGCGACGAGTGGCCTTGTGCGAATAACAGATCGCCGCCGTGGTTTTGTGACTCGGCATGCCAGAAGTGGTTATAACCGACGTCATAGAGCGTCGCGGCGGAAGCAAAACTGGCAATATGACCACCCACGTTGGAATGTTTGTTGGCGCGCAAGACCATGGCCAGGGAGTTCCAGCGAACATAGGAACGGATGCGATGCTCCAGTGCGTGATCACCGGGCGAGCGATCTTCTTTTCCCGGCGGAATGGTATTGATATAAGCGGTGGTCGCGCTGTAAGGAAGATACGCTCCCGAACGGCGGGCTTTTTCGATCAGCCTTTCGAGCAGATAATGCGCCCTTTCCGTTCCCTCATGTACAAGCACGGATTCCAGCGCGTCCAGCCATTCCTGTGTTTCAGATGGATCTATGTCAGGTAAGGGTTCCATGTTCGGGTTCCATGTTCGTCTCGCATTGTGGCTTTGTCGATGTCGCGCTGATGCTCTTGGCCAGGGGACTCCAGCCCAAGGTACATGAGTAGGCGCTTGGCTGCCACTAGGCCAATAGGCCGCAGCCAGGGATTCGCAACTGCGCCGCTAAACCGGTGTGAGCATGAGGCGCACAGTATATATCCAGCCAGTGCTTTTCGGCGGCCGTGTCGGGAGTGCCCAATCCTCACCTCGTGATAAGACCCAGAAGCCATCGGGGGTCCAAGCAAACTGTTCGCCAGATTTTTTTTTCGCGATCCCCGGCCTCATCCGGCACAATCTTCAATGCCCAAGCCCTCGGGGACAGCCGCACAGCCCGGGCCTAAAAAATCGGCACGTTATAAATCCATCAACGTCTACTTGCTCGCTCCGCCGCTTCGATGGTGTTGCACAGCAGCATGGTGATGGTCATCGGGCCCACACCCCCTGGCACAGGCGTAATATTGCCCGCTTTTTCCTTGACCGACTCGAAATCCACATCACCGGTAATTTTACCGTCGGGCATTCGATTAATGCCAACATCTATCACCGTTGCGCCGGCCTTCACCATGTTCGCGGTAATCATTCGTGGTTTTCCCGCAGCTACCACCAGGATATCGGCACGCCTCGTGTGGTCCGCCAGTTCGCGCGTCTTCGATGTACAGATTGTGACGGTAGCGCCCTTTTGCAAGAGCATCAGCGCCATGGGTTTCCCCACAATATTGCTGCGCCCCACCACTACCGCGTGCTGCCCTTCAATCGGTATAGCGGACTTTTCCAGCATTTTCATCACGCCGTAAGGCGTGCACGGCGGAAAAATAGTATTACCGGTCACCAGTGCGCCGACGTTATAAAGATGGAAACCATCCACGTCTTTTTCCACCGCAATGGATGCAATGACTTTTCCGCTGTCAAAGTGACGCGGGAGCGGCAATTGCACCAGAATGCCGTGGATCAAGGGGTTCCCATTCAGTTCCTGAATGCGTCGGATTACCTCGTCCTGGACTGAATTTTCGGGGAATTCATGTATTTCCGAATAAATTCCGATCTCATTGCAAGCCTTGGCCTTATTTCGCACATATATGCTGGAAGCCGGATTATCGCCCACTATTACTACAGCCAACCCCGGCCTCGTCCCTCTTTCCGCCAGATTCGTGGCGCGAATCTTCCATTCAGCACGCACCTCTCTTGCAATCGCATTGCCATTTATAATCTTGGCGCTCATTGTTTGTAAGGTGGCAATGTTGGGGCGGCAATTATACTCCAATCGCAGCGTTCCCTTTATCAGCGGCATCCGCAGTCACTCTTGCTCAGGCACACCCAAAATTCATGAGTAATCTTTTAAGTGCAGCAATCAGGACGGAGAGGAGGCGGAAGAATCCGATTTTTTGATCTTGACTCGATATATGAATAACCCAACCAGAAATATCGGAACGACAACCGCGGCAGCGGCGAGGAGGCCAAACGCCAGGATGTCGATTCCCTCAGATTTTGGAAGCAGGATCGTGGCAGCCCAGATCGCCACAAACGCGGCAACTGCGCCGCCGATAAACATAATCTTTTTACCGCGTTCGAAAAGCCGCCACAGCGCGCCCGAAACCCTTGCCTCATTTCGATACTCATCAAAGAGCGCAGGCATGCTGTTATCTCCCATTATGGCCCCATAGCCCATGCTTACCGCGAGCGCATCGCCACCGCCTTCCACTTGAGACATGTTCCGCAAAAACACGATTCGCTGTTGAGCCAGTTTTTTACTCATGCCGTCGCTGATGAGCATGGATTGAAGCGCTACAAAAGCGTGATCACGGGCATTGGACAGGCTGAGGCTCTCGCCATAACGCCACATCACGCCCAACAGGTAGAGCTGGATCGTCATCTGCCTGAATTGAGGCGCGAAATCATATCCCTTGTCTTTAATGAGCGGGAGCTGGGATGCCAGCATGTCCCGCGCATGTTGTACGCAAATATCGATAGCAGCCGCCCCAGAGTCAGTTTTCGCTTCATCCATGATATTAAATTCGGGCCGTACCCAGCCTTAACTTTGAATTTGTAGAGAAACCCATTATATACTGGCGAACGCTTTGTTGAATAAGGGTGAAGCTGCGGATTCGCATTTGCTCTTCAGTTGTACCCGCCGTTTGCTGCCAGTCCACCCCCTTTACTTTATAAAACCACGGGCGTCACCATGCTTTAGAGAAAAAGGAAATTCCAATGTGTCCGGACCCTATTGGACGGGGTCCGTCTAAACCAGTTCCCAGCTATGTTTTGACAACGTTTGCTATAAATTCATCACCGGGAAAAGAATTTGGTCAATTTTCATCGTGCGCTTGTGCGCGTCTATAAAGGGGAATGATCATGAAACACCATAAATATCTCATCGTTGGTGGGGGAATGACCGCTGATTCTGCTATCCACGGTATACGCAAAATCGACCAGGACGGCGCCATTGCCATGATTTGCGAGGAGCGTCACCTGCCTTATGATCGGCCGCCGCTCACCAAATCGTTATGGAAAGGCGCACCGTTCGAATCCATTTGGCGCAGCGCCCATGGGCTTAACGTCGCGATGCATTTGGGAAAGAAAGTTGTGGCCGTTGACCCGTCAAAAAAGACCGCGACCGATGATGCCGGAAATGTTTATACCTATGAAAAGCTTTTACTCGCCACCGGTGGGGTGGTGCGGCGCTTTCCCGATTTGGACGACAGCATCATATATTTCAGAACCGCTGACGATTACCGGAGGTTGCGCGAACTGAGCGATCATGCTTCGGATTTTGTAGTAATCGGAGGGGGGTTCATCGGTTCAGAAATTGCTGCGGCGCTTGCGATGAGTGATAAGCGCGTCACCATGATTTTTCCGGAAAATGCTATTGGCGCTCGTGTTTATCCACCTGCTCTTGCAGAATTCCTGAATTCATATTACCGGGAAAAAGGCGTTAACGTGCTTGCCTCCCAAACGGTCCAGTCCGTGCGAAACACGGGCGGCAAGACAGTTGTAACGACAGTAAATGGCACGGAAATATCCGTCGATGGGGTTGTGGCCGGACTGGGTATTCTGCCCAACACTGAATTGGCTGCACAGGCTGGGCTCGCGGTGGATAACGGCATTGTTGTGGACGAATTCCTGCGGACGAGCGAGCCCGACATATACGCGGCAGGCGATGTCGCCAATTTTTATAGCGCGATACTGGAAAAACGCATGCGCGTGGAACACGAGGACAACGCCAACACCATGGGCGAATTGGCAGGCCGTAATATGGCCGGGCAAACGGACGTTTACCGTCACCAGCCCTTCTTTTATTCTGATCTGTTCGATCTCGGCTATGAGGCAGTGGGGGAGCTGGACCCCGGCCTGGATATTGTCGAGGACTGGCAGGAACCCTTCCGCAAAGGGGTGATTTACTATTTGCGCGACAGCCGCGTGCGGGGAGTCCTGCTATGGAACACATGGGGCCAGGTTCCTGCCGCCACTCAGTTAATAGCGGACAACGCTGCGCACACAAGGGAAACCCTGCTGGGCCGGATCACCGACTAACTGGAGGGATAAAGGCAGGATAAAGCTTCACGTGGTTCTCCCGCGGTTCTTCGCGAAAAGAAAATAAATTGGCCGGCTATATCTTGAACACGCTAACTCTAACCCGGCCGGACGATTGCCACCTGCATCTGCGCGACGGCGACCACATGCGGGCCGTATTACCAGATTCCGCCCGGCGGTTCGCCCGTGCAATCATCATGCCGAACCTCAGGCCTCCGGTTACCGCAACCGGAATGGCACTGGCGTACCGCGAGCGTATCCTCGCGGCGCTTCCGCAAGGTGTGCACTTCGAGCCGTTGATGACGCTCTACCTTACCGATAACACCCCGCCTTCAGAAATTGCCGAGGCCAAGAAAAGCGGCGCAATACATGGGGTGAAATATTATCCGGCCGGTGCCACGACAAATTCCACCTCAGGTGTTACGGATATTGCCAGGTGTTACGGGACACTTGAGGCAATGGAACAAGCAGGCATGCCGCTGCTGGTCCATGGCGAAGTGACCGACCCCGAAGTGGATATATTCGACAGGGAAAAAGTCTTTCTGGACCGGGTACTCGTTCCTGTTACCCAGCGCTTCCCGCATTTGAAGATTGTATTCGAACACATCACCACTGGTGAGGCTGTGGAATTTGTCCTCGATACCCCCGGCAATATTGCAGCCACGATTACCGTTCACCACCTGCTGCTCAACCGTAATGCGCTCTTCCAGGGCGGCCTCAGGCCACATCACTATTGCCTTCCTGTACTGAAGCGTGAAACCCACCGCAATAAGCTGGTCGAGGCCGCCATCAGCGGCAGCCCGAAATTTTTCCTTGGCACCGACAGCGCGCCGCATTCCCGATCTCAAAAGGAAAATGCCTGCGGTTGCGCAGGCATCTATACCGCTCATGCGGCGATTGAGCTTTATGCGGAAGCCTTCGAACAGGCGGGTGCATTGGATAAACTGGAAGCGTTCGCCAGCTTTTACGGCGCCGATTTTTACGGGATACCTCGAAACGAGGACACCATCACACTAAAAAAAGAAACCTGGAACTTGACTGAAAAACTGGAATTTGGAGATGATGTGCTGGTTCCGTTAAAGGCCGGAGAAAGCTTGTCCTGGAAGATGGTGGGTAAATCCCTTTAGAATAGCCTGAGCCCAGCGTTCCGTAGGTATATGTTATTTTGAAATCATTATGTCCGAGTGCTCACCTGCCTCGAACATCGCGTCCCAGCATCCTTCGTTTCCGAGCATCTTCGCTTTCCTGGCGTCTTCCGCTTACTTGTTCACTTACCTGTTCAATTGACCGATTGCTTTGCTAACGTCGGCGGGCGTCTCAAAGCTTTCGTCTGGGAGATGTTGAAGCGTTTTCATTATATTGTCATCGGCTCCGCGCGACTTGGCGTGATCCACAATCTCGTCCTTGTTCGCCGGGTAATGCATACCGGATAAAAACTTTTGTACTTGAATGGGGTTAACTTTTGCCATAGCTCCTCCTTTATCACATGTATAACGTGAAAAGCCCGCCGATAGCCGGGCTTAAGTATGAGTCTTTAGGGAAGTTTGTGTTAGTTAATAAACTAAACCGTGTGAAACCCCTGTTTTTAAAATAGGCCAGATATTGGCTGGGCGCAACGAAATATTCTGCCGAAAAAACGGGGTCAACCTATTGCCCCGTGAAAAGCTCTGGCTGTTCTGGACGTTTACCAATGCCGCTTCACGCGGTTCCAATGGTAAAGTAACCGGGCAAAGATGTTGTAGGCCAAGCGTATAAGCTGCTTGAAGATGGGTAAGCGCAACAGTTTCGCGAGCCAACGCTGGCTGGGCGTTTTCGACCAAAGGTATGTGAATGCATCTGCTCCAATGTCGATCTTGCCATCAGCGGTTTTGACATGCAGCCGCTCCCGCACCTGCTCCAACGGAGACCCGACCTCTTTTACAGCTTGTGGGTGGGTGTGCACGTCGATCCACTCCACATCCTTGACACCGGAGGCTTCCATGCGCCGGCGCTGATCCTTGATTCCCGCGTTACAGATGGGGCAGGCACTGTTGTAATAAACCTTAGTAGACACGCTTCAGCTCCCGGCCGCCATCAAGCTCAAGTAGAGCAGCAACTATTTCGGATCAGGCACGCCTGGCATTAGTCACAGCGGTAGACGACACCCAGGACCGTGGTGTTTGACGTGCCTTTAGCACCCCATGCATTGGTATTGGCTTTATCTTGCACCCAAACAGTGTTCCCGCCCATTTTGGCCGCTTTATTGCGCAGGTCATTTCTCGCGCCGATGAGGAGGTTTTTATTCGAGGTGTAATCACCGGTGAACCAGTTGCCTTGGGAGCCAACGGCGTCACCCAGCGGCTTGCAATTACCAGCTGGTTTTTCAGTAACGAGCTCAACGGAGCTTCCTGCCGGCGTCGCGGGAATTGCCGAACAGCCGATGAGAAGGGCTGACAGAAGAATCGATATAGCGGCATGCATTTTAACGACCATTGTGTTTCTCCTAAAGCCTCATGTTATTTGTCTTCTGTAATCGTTACTGAACTATAGAATTGGCCATCCTAGTTTAGGAAGCCTCAGAATTCCGTTTTCACGGGAAGACGGTGATGGTCGGTTCCACAAACAATTCCGAAAGAGATATTTATGGGATTGTACGGTTTCAGGCGCGGACGTCAACGGCCAGCATCACGCTTCATGGAATTGGGGTCGCGCTTGGCCGCCATAGACGTCTATGCATGTCGCGGCGCAAACATGATGATAGCCATACCGGTAAGCGCCACCAGAGAGCCTGCCATATCCCAGACTGTTGGCGTAACGCCTTCGACGATCCAGAGCCAGATAATCGCCACGAAAATATAGACACCGCCATATGCAGCGTAGGTGCGGCCTGCGGTTGTGGGATGGAGGGTGAGCAGCCATACAAATATTGCGAGGCTTGCGGCAGCGGGCACGAGCAGCCATACGCTCTGTCCCTGCTTGAGCCAGAGGTACGGCAAGTAGCAGCCGGCGATTTCGGCAATCGCCGTGGCCATGAAAAGGAAAAGGGTCTTTAGCTCAAACACTCCAGGTATCCCGAAAACTCTGACCAAATGCCATAGGTTGCATAAGGTTCTAGGTCTATTGGTCTATTTTCACGAAACGGTCAGCCGAGAAACTGCTCATAGTATTTTGTAGTAAATCGCGGAAGAGCCAATTTTCCTGGAATTCTGAGGTCGCCTGGCTGCAGCCATTGTGTCTGAATGGGCGAGGCGTGTCCGCCCAGCAGATGGAGCGCGACACGGTTGTATTCCTGAAGGAACTGTTGCCATAACGGATCGGTCGGGTTCGAGCAAAATGGGTCGAATGAAAACGAGATACCTGGGCCTCCTGAATAAAGCCCAAAGGGCTTCATCTCCTTCGCTTGCCGCTGCACAAAATATGTTGCCCATCCTTTGGGCGCAAACCCGGTTTTTTCTTCGAAAGCCTTGGTGAACTTGAACGATTCGGCAATAACCCGATGAAGCTCAGCGATGTCGTGTTCGTAGTACTGGAAATCAAGGCGGCGCTCGTCGATTGTCGGGCGCCAATATTCGTTGACAAAATCATGGCGTGAATAGACAACCTCCCTGGGCTGAGGTACATCCACACCTTCGAATCCGTGCTGGATTGCCAAACGCTTGGCAACACGGAACTGATCGCAAGCAGGCTGGGACGATGCGGGTGTGGCCGAGCCCGGACCAGCCTTGTAACGCTGATCGAAAAAGCTCGCCAGTTGATGTAAAAACACAATCGCAAGCAGCGCATCGCTTTCCGCGCGCATGCGAATCAATCCCGTGGCGAGATCATTCGGCGACTCGTATACCACGAGCGATACCTTGGACCTGCATAATGTTGCCGGGCGCACCTCAAGCTGGCACTCGACGACGATGCCGGAAAGGCCGAATGAACACTTGAATTCGTGAAATGCCGAGCCGTCCTCATGGGTGGAAAGCGTGCATAAATCGCCTTTTTCATTCACATAAGTCAGAGCCAGAACATGCGCTGAGAAATAGCCGGGCCCATCCAGAGAAGACTCCTTGGTGTCGCCGACAGCGGCCGAACCGACTGTGGCTTCGCCGATTTCCGCCTGAAACGGTATCTCCATTCCGTGCGCCTGGAGCCACATATTGAGCTTTTTAAGCCTGCATCCGGCTTGCACCCGGATGACTTGTCGCCCCGCATCGTCAAGCTCGAGCCCCATGATTTCGTCCAGCTTGCGCGTACACAACAGGGTTCCGCCATCGTTGACGATGGTGGAGGTTACTGAGAGCAGGGAACCGACCGGGTGCACCGGCGTCGGAAAACGCTCCGTGTCACGCACCACTGCTTGCACATCAGCATAACTGATCGGTTCGACATACACGGCCGGGCGGGTGTGGCGACTCAGCCCCCAGTTGGAGTACACGTGGCCTTCGTTTTCGAGCAAGCCATGAAAGGGTTGGGCTTCTTGTCCATCACAATTTAAGGGGCTAACGGGAGAGTCGGTTTTTGTGGAATTCTCCATAGCGTCTGTCTCCATCCTTGAGCTTTTACTGTCCGGCCATTCACCTATCCGATAATGGAGAACCTTTGTATATCGGGTTCCTTCGCCAGCAGCGATGCAGCTTTTGAAAAAGCATGCTGCACATGGACGGTTGTAAAATGGCTATCGATATCGGAATCACTGGCCCATTCTTCAACAAAAGTAAAATCACAGGGATCGGCGTTGTTGTGGAGAAGATGGTAATTGATACAGCCATTTTCCTTCCGCGTTTCCGCCACCAGACCCAGCAGAAGAGACTTAAGCTCTTCAATCTTGTCAGGCCGCGCAGTTATTCTCGCGAGAACGCTCACAGTCCTGTTTGCCATGGATCACCTCTTGTAGACTTATTCCAAACGCTCGCCAGTTGCGTTCTTAATTCCCATCCCCTTAATCCCCATCCCTCTACGCCAATTTTTCCTGCTGAACATTCTGCGCCAGAAGTTTAATCAGTTCATATTCAGGAGCAGCAGAAACAATAATAGGCCTGGATTGTGCATTTTTGAAGCGATAGCTCATGCATGCCCTTATCCGTGCCGTCTGCCAGTAAAGCAGCCTACTTCTGAACACTGCTTTTTTCGACTGAGCGTTTTTTTACGGCGTCGAAAAGTTCCGGGATCGCAACCGTATTTGACAGGTTAACGACAAAGTCCGGAATCAGGCCTCCGGGATTCGTCAGTAGAGTGTAGGTAAGCCGCGTACGCTTGCCGCCATTAAGCGGCGCCGCGAGCCATGACCCTTCGTTGAGCTTGACGCGCACCACACCCTCGACCTCTGGCTCGGCCTCGGGATGCGCCGTCCATTCGACCTTGAATACGCCGCCGTTCGAGGGTGAGCCGCGCGTCATCCTGACCTTGAGCGGATAGTCGCGCTTGCTTACGAACGGCGGCGCAATCCGCGCGTAAGTTACGGCCTCGTTATCACCTTTGCGGGTAAGCACCCGCGACTCTTCCACGTACGGCATAAAATCCCTGTAGTGCTCGAAATCGCTTACAACTTTGAAAACAACGTTCGGTGAAGCTTCCACCTCGGCAGTTGCAATAATTTTGCGATCTTTGCCTACGTCCTTGGTAAAAATGACAAGCTCATCGGTGCGATAAGCCTCGGTCCAGTCCACTCCTGGGCTTTTCACATCAAGTGCCTGTGCGGATGAGGCTGCGAACACAGCGGCGACAGCGAAGATAATAAGGCCGCGCATGGAACTCCAAAAATATTTGTGATTGACGCGCTGGATGCTGAGTAACAAGTTTGGCCTCCACTCAGCATCTGATCAATTTTTTACCAGGCGGATGCTACGAAACCACCCTCCCCCCAACAGCGGCACATCCGCTTCCACTTGCAATTGTGGAACACTCGCAAGCACTTCCTCGAATACGACATCGAGCCGGGTAACGATATGCTGCGACAACACGTTCAACGTTCGCCTGAACCAAGCCGACTCACCGGGCTTGAGAAATTTGTCCAGTATCAGCACGCTACCACCCGGTTTCAGCACGCGTGCTGTTTCTTGCAGGCAGGCGGATGCATCGGGAACGATCGCAAGGATCAAATGCAGCACGACGTGATGAAAACACTTGCTTGCAAACGGCAGGGACATGCTGTCGCCCTGGACAAGATTCAGGTGAAGATCACCTATGCGGGATTTTGCCCGCGCCAGCATGGCGGCGGTAAGATCCAGGCCGGTATAAGTATGCCCCGATGGAAGATGGGGGATATCAAGGCCGGTGCCGATTCCGCTGATAAGAATATTCTGGTTTCCCTGTTGCGGCAATTGCTCAAGGCTCGCAGCACGCAGGCCGGCACCCGCAGTCGCGAGCAGCGCATCATAAAGCGGGGCAATAACTGTATAGGAACGGCGCAAGGACATAAAGGAGCCTTTGAAACTCCGGATGTAGACTTCCCTATCGGCGATTTCGCTTCCCAGAGGGAACGGGGGGAACCGGTCGGCCCGGTTTGTCTGGCTTCGGGGGCTCATGCCGGGATGGGGTGGATTGCTGATGATAAGCCCAATTCAGCATCAATCCTCCTGCAATAATCATTGGCAGCGATAGCCATTGCCCCATGCTAATACCCAGCGTCATGATACCCATGAAGCCATCTTCCGGTTCGCGAAAAAATTCTGCAAACGAGCGAAAGACGCCATAGCCGATCAGAAACATGCCGGAAACCGCCCCCACCGGCCTTGGCTTCGACGAATAGAGCCATAACAGCAGGAAAAATGCCAGTCCTTCCAACGCAAACTCGTAAAGTTGGGAAGGATGGCGGGGAATGTTATCCACATCGGGGAATATCGTCCCCCAGGGTACATTGGTCGGGCGGCCCCACAACTCACTATTGATGAAATTACCGATGCGACCTGCGCCCAACCCCAAGGGAACCAACGGCGCGATGAAATCTGTTACGGCGAGCCACGGCAGTTTATATTTGCGGGCCACCAGCGCCATCGCTGTGATCACACCTAGAAACCCGCCATGAAAGGACATGCCGCCCTGCCATACCGCAAATATTTCCAGCGGATGCTGCAGGTAATAGCCGAACTGATAAAATAGCACATGGCCCAGGCGGCCGCCCAATATCACCCCCAGCACGCCGTAAAACAGCATATCGTCCAGCATGGCATAGGTGAATCCCCCTGGGTTATGCTTGATGCGATAGCGCCCCAGTAGTATGAACAGCGCGAATCCCAAGAGATACATGAGGCCGTACCACCGTATGGCGAGAGGCCCGATATGGATGGCGATGGGGTCGAATTGCGGATGGACGAGCATGGGTTCCTGCTTTTTTGAGGTAAAATAGTTGTGATCCGCGAGCAATGCCATAACGTCATACGGCAGAAGCCGATATCCATAGGCAGCCGATATCCATAGGCGCGTAAAGCGCGGTCCCTCACTGTTGCTTCAGGTTCCGGGTCAAGCCGAATAACGAACTCGCAGTATTTTTGTGCCGAACAAATTATTACCCCAAATCAGGTAGTTGGACGGAGTGAAGTGTGCAATTTGTGGGGCACAGGACAAGGCGTAACGACGCGAGATAATTATTTGTCCCGGAAGTTGCAACGCGGCCATGGGTCATAAAAAGTCGTGCAATCCACCTCTGCAGCAAACTCACCAAATTGATTAAGGTTGACTGACACAAAAATTGTTGTGGATCAGGAGTCATTTGAAAAACAAGCGGTCAACTGGCGGATTCAGAATTATACATACGGCAAAGCCATTTACCGCAGAGGACGTGGAAAAAGACAGCGGCTCTTCTTTTAATTACGGTCCCAGGTGAAGCTTCCTTCACTCATCCACGACGCAAAGCTTTTACACTATTCTTGAGGAGTTTCCATGCCAGACAACCAACGCAGCCGAGCGATCACCCAAGGCGCACAGCGTTCCCCCAACCGTGCAATGTTGCGGGCGGTAGGCTTCAATGACAAGGATTTCGACAAACCCATTGTCGGCGTAGCCAACGGCTTCTCCACTATTACCCCCTGCAACAAAGGGTTGAACGAGCTGGCCGTTAATGCCGAGCACGCGCTGAAAAAGTCGGGCGCGATGCCGCAAATGTTTGGCACTATCACGGTTTCCGATGGCATTTCCATGGGTACCGAGGGCATGAAGTATTCGCTGGTGTCCCGTGAAGTGATCGCGGACTCGATCGAAACGGCAGTACAGGCCGAAAGCATGGACGGCGTGATAGCGATTGGAGGCTGTGACAAGAACATGCCTGGCGCAATGATTGCTATGGCGCGAATGAACGTTCCCGCCATTTTTGTCTATGGCGGGACCATCAAGCCCGGCCATTACAAAGGGAGAGACCTGACCATTGTGAGTGCCTTCGAGGCTGTCGGGCAATATACTGCGCACAAGATAGATGAAAAGGAATTGCTCGAAGTCGAGCGTCATGCCTGTCCAGGTGCAGGTTCGTGCGGGGGCATGTACACCGCGAATAGCATGTCATCGGCCTTCGAGGCGATGGGTATGAGCCTGCCATACTCTTCAACCATGGCAGCGGAGGATGATGAGAAGGCTGAGAGTGCTGCCCGCTCCGCGGAAGTACTCGTTGAAGCCATCGGAAAGCAGCTGCGTCCCCGTGACATTATTACGAGAAAATCCATTGAAAATGCAATTGCCGTAATCATGGCGGTCGGCGGCTCAACCAACGCCGTATTGCACTTCCTCGCCATTGCGCACGCGGCGGACGTGGAATGGACGATCGATGATTTCGAACGTATGCGCGGCAAAGTTCCGGTGCTATGCGATTTGAAGCCCTCGGGACGCTATGTCGCGACTGATCTGCATAAAGCGGGAGGCATCCCGCAGGTAATGAAGATGCTACTCGAACATGGCCTGTTGCACGGCGATTGCGTGACGATCAGCGGTCAGACCGTGGCAGAGATTTTAAAGGATGTGCCACAGGCACCGCGCAAGGATCAGGACGTAATCCGGCAATGGGACAATCCCATGTATGCCCAGGGCCATCTCGCCATACTCAAGGGCAATCTTTCCACCGAGGGCTGCGTGGCGAAGATCACCGGGGTCAAAACCCCGAAAATCACCGGTCCGGCAAGGGTATTCGAATCGGAAGAAACCTGCATGGCGGCCATCCTCGCGCGTCAGATCCAACCGGGCGATGTGGTCGTCATCCGCTATGAAGGGCCCAAAGGCGGGCCCGGCATGCGCGAAATGCTCTCTCCCACTTCAGCGTTGATCGGCGAAGGTCTCGGCGATTCGGTCGGTCTTATTACAGACGGTCGTTTTTCGGGGGGAACGTACGGGATGGTGGTCGGCCATGTCGCACCTGAAGCTTTCGTCGGCGGTACGATCGCACTGGTGCGTGAGGGCGATTCCATCACCATCGACGCTGAACAACGGCTGCTGCAACTCAATGTTTCAGAAGAAGAGCTGGCACGGCGCCGCGCCGTATGGACGCCGCCCCAACCACAGTATACGCGCGGCGTGCTGGCAAAATACGCGAAACTGGTTTCGACCGCCAGCCGGGGAGCGGTTACTGACTGACTGGTAACCGCTGACAAGTTACGAAATCATGCCCAACCATCTGGCCGGCGAAACCAGTCCTTACCTCCTCCAGCACGCAGAGAACCCGGTGGATTGGTATCCATGGGATGAAGAGGCGCTGACACTTGCCCGCGTGCAGAAGAAGCCGATACTGCTTTCTGTCGGTTATTCGGCCTGCCACTGGTGCCATGTCATGGCGCACGAATGTTTTGAAGATGCGGAAGTGGCCGCGATGATGAACCAGTGTTTTATTAATATCAAGGTAGACCGTGAGGAGCGCCCCGACCTCGATCAGATTTATCAGATGGCGCTTTACATGCTAACCCAGCGTAGTGGCGGTTGGCCGCTGACCTTGTTTCTGACTTCTGACCAGAAGCCATTCTTCGGCGGGGTGTATTTCCCGAAAACGCCGCGTCACGGTTTGCCGGGTTTTCTCGATTTGTTGCCGCGGGTTGCCGAAGCTTATCATGCCCGTGGCGCTGATATAGAACAGCAGAGCGCTTCACTGCTGAAATCCTTCGCCAATATGCTCCCGTCCGAAGGCACGGACGCATTGGAATTTTCCCGAGAACCGCTGGAGCATGCGCTTACAGAGCTGAAGAATCGGTTCGATCCCGTGAACGGGGGGTTTGGCGACGCACCTAAGTTCCTTCACCCTGCCGAACTGCAATTCTGCTTGCGCCGTTATTTTACCCAGGGCAACGGCGAAACATTGCGGATTGCAGCCCACACCCTGCAAAAAATGGCGGAGGGCGGTATTTATGACCAATTGGGGGGTGGTTTTTGCCGTTACAGCACAGATCCGTCCTGGCATATTCCGCATTTTGAAAAAATGCTTTATGACAATGGGCCTCTGCTGGTGCTTTATGCGGACGCATGGGTTGCAACGGACAACTCGTTATTCAAGCGCATCGTCGAGCAAACAGCCGGGTGGGCGATGCGCGAAATGCAATCGCCCGGGGGCGCAGGCTCAGGAGGCGGCTACTACTCGGCACTGGATGCTGATTCGGAAGATGAGGAAGGCAAATTCTACGTCTGGGATCGTAGCCAGGCATCGCGTGTCCTGACTCCTGAAGAATATGGGGTTGTTGCTTCTTATTATGGCCTTGAGCGCGCCCCGAATTTCGAGCACAAGCATTGGCATCTTGAAATCGCCCAGCCGCTGGCGCACGTTGCCGAGGCGGAGCATATCAGTCTGGAAGAAGCACAGCAAAGGCTAACTTCGGCGACAAGAAAACTTTTTCTCGAACGCGAATTGCGCGTCCACCCGGGCCGGGACGATAAAGTCCTGACCAGTTGGAATGGTCTCATGATTAAAGGAATGGCGCGTGCGGGCCGGGTATTTGCGCGCGATGACTGGGTGCAATCAGCTATTTTTGCGGTGGACTTTATTCGTGCCACCCTATGGAAAAACAACCGCCTGGTCGCAACTTATAAAGATGGCAAGGCACATCTCAACGCATACCTCGACGATTATGCGTTCCTGCTTGATGGTTTACTGGAACTGATGCAGGCCAAATTTCGCCAGACTGATCTGGATTTTGCCATTGCGTTGGCCAATGTATTGCTGGAACAATTCGAAGACAGGCAGTCGGGAGGCTTCTTCTTTACCAGCCTTGATCATGAAAAACTGATTCATCGGCCCAAGCCGGCTCATGACAATGCGATGCCTTCCGGCAATGGCGTAGCGGCGTATGCGCTTCAGCGACTGGGCCATCTGCTCGGCAAACACCGTTATTTGCAGACGGCGGAGCACACCTTGAAGGTATTTTATTCCACCCTGTCCCGATACGCCGGCTCCTGTTGCAGTCTGCTGGTAGCACTGGAGCAATCGCTGACGCCTCCACAAATGGTTATTCTTCGAGGCAAGGCACAGGCTCTGGCAAAATGGGAAGATGCGTTGCGGCGCAGCGCTCCTTCCATTCTTGTATTTGCTTTGCCCTCGGAACTTGTTGGACTGCCGCCGAATCTGAGTAAACCGGCGCCGATAGATGATACTGTCAACGCCTGGGTTTGCCAGGGCGTTAAGTGCATACCGGAAATCTCTGACTTGCAGGAATTGCTGCGCGTCTGCGAAATTCAAGGTAAGATAGAATCCCCTTTCTATAATTAACGGATAAAAGGAGTAAGCATGAAAGCTGTCTGGATGGGAATGATTGCAGCATCTGCCTTGGTAATGGTGGGTACCGCGCAAGCGAACGCGGACTTGGCGAAAGCCAGCGGCTGCACGAATTGTCACACCGTTGACAAAAAACTGGTCGGACCTGCGTTAAAGGATATCGCGGCCAAGTATAAGGATGACCCCGGCGCCCAAGCCCGCCTGGAAGAGAGAGTGAAGAAAGGAAGCAACGGAGTCTGGGGCCCGGTTCCGATGCCGCCGAATTCCAACGTCAGTGACGCGAATATCAAAACCCTGGTGACATGGATTCTGTCGCTCAAATAAGCCAGGGTTGAGTCATAAAAAAAGCCGGCGCACGTGCCGGCTTTTTTTATTCCATGAAGATGGGCAAGAAATTGTTGGGTTAATTATCCCAGAGTTGAAATCATGAGTTGGTACGCGACTAACCTGATAAGCGCGTTTCTCCTCCCCCCATTGAATCTTATCCTGGCCGGCACGATAGGGGTCGCGCTGCTGAAAAGGCGGCCGCGGTTGGGCAAGCTTTTAATGGTGACTGCTCTGACTCTACTCTACCTGCTATCGACCCCATTTTTTGCTGAAGCCATGCTGCAAAGACTGGAAACCCGGCCTCCACCCGACCCCTTCAATAATGGCATACAAGCTATTGTAGTGCTGGGCAGCAGTACATACTTTGACGCGCCGGAATATGGCAGCCACACAGTGAGCCGATTCGCGCTGGAGCGTATACGTTACGCCGCATGGTTGCATCGCCTTACGAGCAAACCAATCCTGGCGACGGGGGGTTCACCTCCAGGCACAGGCTCGTCTGAGGCTTTACAGATGAAAGCCGTGCTGGAAAAGGAATTTAATGTCCCGGTCAGGTGGACGGAAGAAGCTTCCGTGAATACCCGTGAAAATGCCTACAATAGCTTCGCAATACTGAAAAAGGACGGGATCAGGCGTATTGCACTGGTCACTCATGCATGGCACATGCCGCGCGCCGCGAAGGAATTCGAGCGGGCAGGTTTCAAGGTGACTCCTGCCGCCACCGCTTACACCACCCGATATAAAACCGACGTGTTCGCGTTTGTTCCCTCAGCCGGGGCCTTGCAGAAAAGCAGTTTTTTCTTCCACGAAGTCATTGGCTTGGCGTGGTATTGGCTGACGCCGCCACCTGAACAACCACACACCAGCCATGCTTCCTGACATGTTGGAGCTGCTCCCAAGTTTTCCCGCTGATTTATTATCCGGGCGAAACAGGACTAAACTACCGGAACATTTTGGAAAATCAAACCGATGAAAACGCTTATCAAATGGAGGGATGGAGTGAGCTTCGTCGCCGAATCCGGCAGCGGGCACACGGTTCTGATGGATGGGCCGCCGGAAGCAGGCGGCAAGAACCTGGGTCCGCGTCCGATGGAGATGCTGCTGATGGGAACCGGCGGTTGTGCGGCCGTCGATGTGGTACTGATCCTGAAAAAGGGTCGCCAGGACATCAGTGATTGCGCTGTGGAGATCGAAGCGGAACGAGCTCCGCACGAACCCAAGGTGTTCACCCGCATTCACTTCCATTTTATCCTTACCGGGAAGAATCTGAATTCCCGGCATGTCGAGCGGGCGATCAAGCTCTCAGCTGAGAAGTACTGCTCAGCTTCGATCATGCTTGCAAAAACAGCGGTATTGACACACGACTTTGAAATCGTGGAAATGTGAATCTTAAACCCAGTACGCGGTTTGCGTCATAACTTTGGATCCCAGCTTCATCGCGAGTTTTACCGGGACGGGCAGGTCCACCCCACCGTGGACCATGGCCGTGGTAGCATGGCCGGCTTCATCGATCTGCATTTGAGCGACAATGGCGCGGCTTTTTTGGTCCTGATGCGGAAGACGCTTCAGGTGCCCAGCGAGATGCGCTTCCACCTGGCGCTCGGTTTCCGCGAGAAACCCCAGATTCCATTTATCGCCGAGCATGCCCGCAAATGCGCCTATGGCGAATGACCCGCCATACCAAAACGGGTTTAATAGGCTCTTGCGGCCGCTTAATTCCGCGATGCGCCGTTCAGTCCAGGCGAGATGTTCGGTTTCTTCACGTGCCGCCTGCTCCAGCGTACGCTGCACTTCTGCATTACGCGCAGTAAGCGCCTGACCCTGATAGAGCGCTTGCGCACAGATTTCGCCGACATGATTGACACGCATCAACGCGGTAGAGTCACGTTTCTCCGAATCGTTCAGTTCGACCTCCGGCAGTTCAGTACCGGGCACAGTGCGCAGCGTTTGCGCCGGAGTGAGCAATGTCCGCAGTGCCCGGTCAAACCCGATGATGAATTTATCGATATTCGGCATGCAAATCCCCAGTGATCCCAAGTGGCGATATAAACGATTTAACGGTGAGCACTATTTTAGCCCATTTGCCGTGCCAGAAGCGTGACTGGATGCACGACTTCGATCTGTGAGCCTGCCTTTGAGCCTGGTTCGCCCAATGTGCTGCCCATATGCATCGCGCAGCCTACGTTCGATGTGGCGAGATAACGTGCGCCGCTGGCATTCAGCGCGGCCACCTTATCATGCAACAGCACCTGTGCCATTTCCGGTTGGTCGGCAAAATATGTTCCAGCAGCGCCGCAGCACTGGTTATTTCCCGAAAGCGGAACAATCTGCGCTTCGGGAATGCGGGTCAGCAGTTTATACGGATGGGCGGCCCCCCGTAGCACATTGCGCAGGCTGCATGGCTCATGTACCGCGACTTTATAGGGTAATGGCTTAAGCTTTATGTCATGCCATCCTTCCGCTATTGCGAGGAACGCATTGATGTCCATAACCTTCGCGGAAAAATTCCTGGCCTGGCTGCTTAGCGCAAGCCCGCCCGCGTGGGTATCTCCAGCTCTTCGTGACGCAGCAGAACGATTTTCGGATGGCGCCAATGCGGGCAAGGAAAAATACTCCGCTAATTGCGCCCCACAACCGGATGCCGTACTGATGATTGCCTGCAAATTCAGTCCCCTGAAAGACAATTCCCCGAAAACCCTGATATTCTGCCTCGCCAGCTTTTGCGCTGTTTCCAGCTCGCCGCCATGCTGGTGCAGTGCGCCGCAGCAGGTTTGCTCGCGCGGCACATGTACTGTATAGCCCAGGCGATTGAGTACGACTATGGCGGCATTAATCGTTGCAGCGTCCGTCAGACGGGCCACGCAGCCGAGAAATAGGCCGACCTCGCCGCGCTGCTCGCCTGTGGATGGATAACGTTCTTGCCATGACTGTGCCGGCATCGTGCCACCGGGCAAAGAGCAAGGCTTATAAATGATCGGCAATTGAGCGTCCAGCAGGGCGACTTTGGATTTACCCAGTAAACCAGATTTACGCATCCATTTTTGCAGACCGGTTCTCTGATAAAAACGCAACAAGGGGCGCAAGGCTTCGATACGTTCCGGTTTCGCGATCAGTTCATGCTCCAACAATTTCCGCAACCATGGTTTTAATCTTACCTTACCGTTCAGGGTTTCGAGCCGCGATGGCTCCAGCATCGCTCGGGTTTTGTCAATCAACTGTCCAAATCGCACGTTATTAGGGCACACGGCCTCACAGGCACGGCAGGTAAGGCAGCGGTCCATGTGTAGCGCGAAGCGCGCATTTATCGGGATTCGACCACTGGTTACGCCACTCATCAGAGCGATACGGCCGCGAGGGGAATCGGCTTCCGATTGCGTAATCCGATAAGTGGGACAGTGCGGCAGACATAGGCCGCACGCCACACAGCGATTGGCTTCCGCACTTATCTCAGCGCTTAATTCGGCACTGACTGAATCAGAAGAATCCAAATTCAGGGGGCCTGAAAACTCGGACGGAAAATCAACGGGTTTCATGAGGATCTGCGTAATCGAAGAAAGAGAAGAAAGGCCATGGTCTCCCGTCTGTTAGAGCCCCAGGGATGTGAAGAGTTTAATCCTTAATATAACAAAGTGCGTGTTTGCAAGCGGGAGCAGCCCGGACTAACTCCGCTTATGCCGTAAAGATACACATAAAACCGCGCTACAATCGCCACCCCCTTTGTGGCTGGCGGCAAAGCTGCGGCGCCCATACCCCATCATGGCCGAATTCTGCCGCAACATTGCTCAATCACGCGTTGGCCGCCACGGCCGATGCATGGCTGGCCCGCCTGATCTCTCCTCAATTTTTCAATTGGCTCATCGGATTGTCCTTTATCGGGTTTGCCCTGTGGGCGCTCAAGCCGGACGTGCTGGACAAAGAATTAGGTATTTTCGCTTCCGGAATATTCTTGACGACGTTCACCGCCTTCTTTGTGGCAGAGATGGGGAGACAAGACGCAGTTTGCAACGGTGGCATTGGCAGCGCGCTATGATGCGCTGATCGCGGTTGTGCTGGGACTACGCTCGGCATGATGCTGGCTAACGGGGCCCGCGGTCTGGCTTGGCAAAGCGCTTGCGGGCTGCGTCGATATGAGGCGAGTGCGCTGGCTGGCTGCAGCTTCGTTTTTACTGATGGGGATATGGACGTTGGTTAGTGGGGCAGCGTCTCGTTGACATGTTCCAATGGCCGGGAAGAGATTGTGGCGCCATTATCTGTATTTCGCCGCGTATTCCGCCGTATTTGGATTAGCGAATTCCCCATATATGTAACGTTCCAGCTCATGAATGACAAATTCCTGTCCGGAAATGGCATCCTTGACCAAGTCGCCGATCGAAATAATGCCGACCACTTCATTGTTTTCGAGCACCGGCAAATGACGTACCCGCATCTCGGTAACCAATGCCATGCAATCCTCCGTCAAATAGTCGGGATTTACATATGCGACCTGAGTGGTCATCATTTCCCTTACAAGAATATCTTTTGCGGATTTATCCAGCCTATATGCTTTGCGCGCATAATCTCTTTCAGTGATGATACCGACCAGTTTTCCATCCTGCAGCACCAGTAGCGCGCCAACGTTCTTGTCAGCCATCAATTGCATCGCCTCGTACACTGATTTGTCCGGTTCGATGCAGGCTACTTCGTATCCCTTGCCTTGCAGCAATTGCCTTACAGTAGCCACGGATACCCCCCGTCTCAGTATCAGTTTGGAATTTTCAAAGCTTGTTTACCGGATTCATCCAATCATAGCACGTCAGTAAAAAGGTCGCTGCAAGCACATGAGTGGATGAGCTACAGCAGACGACTTTTATCCCCGTCCGCAAAGCCAGTTAGAGGTTCACTGATATTCTTGCCAAAGGCTATGGCCTTGAACAATTCGCCCATTTCCGCCGGGCTCACCAGTTTTTGCAACTGATTTGCCAGCGGCAGGTAGTCCCTTACGTTTTCCGCCGGAGTTTGCGCCAGAATTTCGGTTACGCCACAATTGATGAGGAAATATGCCTGGGTGGTATAACCCATCAACTCCGTTCCCGCACTGGCGGCAGCCCTGGCCATAGCACTGAAATCAACATGGGTGGTGATGTCCTGCAAGCCGGGAAGATAGAACGGATTGTCATGGACAAGCTGGCGATAGTGGCACATCAGGGTGCCATGCTTACGTTGCGGATGATAATACTCGCTCTGCCCGAAACCGTAATCGATCAACAGAATCAGTCCATTTTCGAGCATATTTGCGAGGCTATGCATGAGATGCCGCGCGGAGAGATTGATTTCGCTAATATATTCACCGAAATATTCGCCGGAATGGTTGCCATCGCCATTGCCGGGGTTAATCTGTGGACATAATTCATGCGCGGCCTCGAATAGCCCCCCCTCCCCCTTTCCCTTCCCCTGTCCTTTTGTAAGCGGACGTTCGCTCCAGACGAATTCATCATTCCTCGAAGCTACGCCACGCTCGAACAGATCAGGGCCGCGCCAAACAACCAGATGCACGGGCAGTGCATCAAGTACCTCATTGGCAAGTATAAGGCCGTTGAATTTGGGAGGCAGATTCTCCAGCCAAGTGATACGCGGCAGGAGGTGGGGTGTCGACCTTTCAAATAAATACCGTTGCCGTTGCTGCAGCTCCGCGCTGACCTCAAGAATAAAATACCGCTTTGGCAGACTGCCGAGTTTTTCCAGTTCAAGCAATAAATCAAATGCGAGCTTGCCCGTGCCCGCGCCGAATTCAAGAATATCGCCGCTTTCCACGACCTCAAGCACTTGCGCTGCCTGCCGTGCCACAGCCCTGCCGAATAGCGGAGATATTTCCGGCGCAGTCACAAAATCCCCCTCCTGACCGAATTTAGCCGCTCCGCCGCTGTAATATCCCAAACCCGGAGCGTACAACGCCAGCCTCATATAATGCTCAAATGAAATCCAGCCGCCGGCCGCGGCAATTTCCCTATGGATCAACGCTGTTAGCGCGCGGCTTTGCTGAAGAGCTGCCTCGCCTGGTGGAGGCAATGGCGGTGAGAGCGGTGATGGCTGCATGGGCTCAGTGCTAGGTTGTACTATACGGTTTAATCAAACTGGATATTGGCTTTTCCGCGACAGCGAAAATCCAGAGGGTACTCTAAACTCATTGGTAATAGGCCCCTTAAGTTAAAATCGAGTCGATACGCAAGTGTAGAGGAGATAGCGATGCAGGGAAAAGTGGTACTTGTCACCGGGGGAGCCCGGCGCGTGGGGGCGACCACCGGCCGTAAACTGCACGGGCAGGGCGCCAATCTGGTCATCCACTACCATGCGTCGGAGCAGGAGGCACTCTCATTGCAAGCGGAACTCAATCAGGCCCGGCCTGGCTCAGTTGCGCTGGCACAGGCGGACCTGTTGGACATTCCACGGCTGCCATACCTGATCGATGAAGCGGTGATGCATTTTGGAAAACTCGATGCCCTTGTCAACAATGCTTCCAGCTTTTTTCCCACGCCGCTGGGAGAAGTTACCGAAGCTATGTGGGAAGACCTGATCGGCAGTAACTTGAAGGCGCCTCTGTTTCTATCCCAGGCCGCAGCGCCGCATCTGAAGAAGCAACACGGCTGCATCGTCAATATCGTGGATATCCATTCCGAGTGGCCACTGAAACGGTATGTCGTGTACAACGCCGCCAAAGGGGGCCTGGCTTCGCTTACCCGGTCGCTGGCGCTGGAGCTTGCGCCGGAGGTCAGGGTAAACGGCATATCGCCCGGCCCCATTCTGTGGCCAGAGGCGGGCGAATGGATGGACGAAACTTCGCGCCAGCACATCATCAACAGAACTCTGCTGAAACGCATGGGTGAGCCCGACGACATTGCACGAACAGTCGCTTTCCTGATTGCAGATGCGCCCTACATTACCGGTCAAATCATTGCGGTGGACGGCGGGCGGAGCGTGAATTTATAGCAAAGCACCTGTATGTGGTAAGCGATAGCTGCTCAGCGCGCCATACATTTCAACGGACAAGCTCAATAGCCGGCTGAAGAACATTAAGCAAGGGTTTGCCCCTCGGGTGGCGCCTACATTTGGAGAGAATTGACGCCTTCCACTCGATTTATAAAAAAACTTTCCTGGTTCATGCGGCGTACGCCGCTGAGAATTCCGTCACTCTCCGTTTCCCCGGCCAGATCAGCGTTGCAAACCGAAGGCGCGTTCTGTTGAATGGTGGCAATCTTCCTATGAACCATCAGTATGGCGTAGAATCTATACAGGCGTACCACCGGCCAAGATTGGCGAAGTCACGACGGACAGCACAGGAGCCATCAATAATGTGAAGCTCGAGTATCCATGCCCGGACGCTTTTCGTCGGCAGGGTAAAGGTGGAAGTCTATGAACTGCTGCAACCCGACAAATGTCTGGAGCGGGATCGTGCAAACGCAGACGAACGGCGACACCTGCTTCTGAGTTATCACGTGAGGAGCTTCAATGTTGGGGTTGGGGGCGCCATCTCAGTATTATTTTATGCTTCTAATTTCCTTCTCATTATTTCGTTCACCTGCGCTGGATTGGCCTTGCCCCTGGCCGCCTTCATTACCTGCCCGACGAGGGCATTAAAGGCTTTTTCCTTACCTGCCTTGAATTCTTCCACTGATTTGACATTGGCGGCGATGACCCCGTCAATCAAGCTTTCCAGTTCGCCTGAATCGGAAATCTGTTTCAGCCCTTGAGACTCGATAATCTGATCGGCGAGGTTGTCATCCAGTTTGGAATCCCGGTTCTTCCATGCCGTAGCTGTCTGAGCGGCCTTGGACCACATCTGCTTGAATACTTCTTTTGCAATCTTTCCGGAAATCGTACCATCCTTGATGCGCATTAAAAGCTGCGCAAGCTGTACCGGGGATAGCGGACAGCTATCGAAGGATTTGGCTTCATCGTTGAGATAAGCGGGCAGTTCGCCCATTATCCAGTTCGCGCAAAGTTTGGGGTCGGATGGAAGTTTAGCGACAGTCGCATCGTAGTATTCCGCGATCTCCCGGTCGGCAGTCAAGGCGGACGTGTCATAAGAGGAAAGCCCATACTCGCGCTCAAGACGGACGCGCATTTGCTCCGGCAACTCGGGCAACCCGCTTTTTGCTTTCGCGATCCAGCTCTCCGCGATTTCAAGCGGCAGCAGATCCGGGTCTGGAAAATAGCGGTAGTCCTGCGCATCCTCCTTGCTTCGCATGGCGCGGGTTTCATCTTTGTCGGGATCATAGAGGCGGGTTTGCTGCTGTATGGTTCCGCCATCTTCCAGAATCTCTATCTGCCGCCTGGCCTCATAATCGATGGCCTTCTCAAGAAAGCGAAACGAATTTAGATTTTTTATTTCGCAGCGGGTGCCGAGCCGTTCCGATCCATGCGGGCGCACCGATACGTTGGCATCGCAGCGAAAAGAGCCTTCCTGCATGTTGCCATCGCAGATGCCAATCCAGCGCACCAGTGAATGCACCATTTTTGCATAGGTAACGGCTTCCTGGCTGCTGCGCATGTCCGGCTCGGAAACGATCTCGAGCAACGGCGTACCCGCCCGGTTGAGATCGATACCCGTCATGCCATGGAAGTCCTCATGCAAGGACTTGCCCGCATCTTCCTCCAGATGCGCCCTGACAAGACGGATGGTTTTTTCCATTTCGCCCACATGAATCGTTACGGTGCCGCCTTCCACCACGGGTAACTCGTATTGACTGATCTGGTAGCCTTTGGGGAGGTCGGGGTAGAAATAATTTTTGCGTGCGAAGATGGATGGCGAATTGACTTTTGCCCCTACGGCAAGCCCGAACCTGATTGCCCGGTCGACAGCTCCGCGGTTCAATACCGGCAACACTCCCGGCAATGCAAGGTCCACCGCGCAGGCCTCGGCGTTGGGCGCCGCTCCGAATGCGGTCGAGGCGCCTGAGAATATTTTCGATTGAGTCGAGAGCTGGGTATGTACCTCAAGACCGATAACGATTTCCCATTGCATTACGAAAACCTTTGTTTGTTGTTTGAGGTTATTCCGGGTACGAAAAGACAATCATTGGGTCGGCCGGCGGAACAGTAGAATTCATGAATTAGGCATGCTCATATGCCAATCCGTGGTTTTCTGGTACTGATGCGCCACGTTCAGCATTTTCGCTTCCGCAAAATAATTGCCGACGATGTGCAATCCTACCGGCCTGCCCTTATTGCCGAAACCTGCGGGAATGGACATGCCGGGCAAACCGGCCAGATTGACCGCAATGGTATAGGCATCTGACAAATACATCTGCACGGGGTCGCTGATCCGCTCTCCCAGATCGAATGCTACCGTGGGAGAAGTCGGCCCCATGATAACGTCGCATTGCTTGAATGCTTCAGCGAAGTCCTGCGCCACAAGGCGGCGCAATTTCTGAGCCTGAACGTAGTATGCATCGTAATACCCATGCGACAGTACGTACGTGCCGATCAGAATGCGGCGCTTCACCTCCGCGCCAAAACCCTGGGCGCGGCTTTTGCAGTACATGTCGTTGAGGTCGGCATATTCGGGAGCGCGATAACCATAACGTACCCCATCGAAACGCGAGAGGTTGCTGGACGCTTCCGCGGGTGCGAGCACGTAGTAAACAGGAACTGACAATTTCGTATTGGGAAGAGATACTTCAACGGTTTCTGCCCCAAGCTTGTGATATTCCGCAATGGCGTTTTCCACCGCACGCGCCACGTCATCGTTAATTTCCTTAACGAAATATTCCCGTGGCAAGCCAATACGCAGACCCTCCAGGGGCCTTTCCAGGTCGCGCGCGTAATCCTCTGGCTCACGCATCAGGCTGGTTGAATCACGGGCGTCAAACCCCGCCATGACATTCAGCATCAGTGCGAGGTCTTCCGCTGACTTTGCCATCGGCCCGCCTTGGTCCAGGCTGGAAGCGAACGCGACCATGCCATAACGCGATACGAGCCCATAAGTGGGTTTGAGACCGGAAATACCGCATAGCGCCGCTGGCTGGCGGATGGAGCCGCCGGTATCCGTACCTGTTGCGGCGGGTGCCATGCGTGCGGCAACCGCGCAAGCTGAGCCACCGGAACTTCCGCCTGGCACAGCCGTAATATCCCAAGGATTCTTCACCGGCCCGTAAAAAGAGGTTTCGTTACTGGACCCCATGGCGAATTCGTCCATATTGGTCTTTCCAATATTCACTGCGCCAATGGCATTAAAACGCTCCACCACATGGGCATCGTAAGGTGAAACAAAGTTTGACAGCATCTTCGATCCGCAGGTGGTGAGCCATCCTTTGGTACAAAAAATATCCTTCTGGGCGACAGGAATGCCGGTTAACGGGCCAGCCTGCCCGGATGCTATCATCGCATCGGCCGCACGCGCCTGGGCGAGGCTTGTCTCTTCATCGATCGTAATGAAAGCGTTATAGTCGGCGTTCAGCGCGCGTGAACGCTTAAGAAACTCACCGGTCAACTCGGTGCTGGAAATTCTTTTCGTCGTGAGCAGCGTCGATAGTTGCTTGAGGCTGAAGTTCAACATGGATTAGCAAAAAAAACGTGGAAAATGCAGAGGGCCGGTGTGACAAACGCCGAGACTGCGCCCGAGGTTTATTCAATGACTTTTGGTACCAGGTAAAGTCCCGCCTCTACCTGGGGCGCTATAGCCTGAAATAGCGCGTGCTGATCGGTCTCCGTCACGGCATCGTCGCGCAGGCGCTGCGCCACATCCTGAGCGTGAGACATTGGATTTATTGCTGACGTGTCAACCGCCTGCATCTGCTGAATCAGGCCAAAGATATTCGACAACTGCGCCAGCGCCGTATGTACCTCATCCTCGCTCAGTTCAATGCGGGCAAGGTTTGCAATACGTGTTACATCATCCAGAGACAGTGACATTCTCGGCCAATACCCTTATAACCCTTATATTCAAATAGCTAATAGAGTATCATAGCCCGCCTGAATGACGCATTCTTTTCACCCGCTTTTACCATCGGCCTTGTCATCGGCACCTGCGACGGATTCCGTAAACCATGCTTAACTTTATAAACAACAACGTATTGAGGGGATATTTTTCGACCGATATGGCGATAGATCTGGGAACGGCCAATACCTTGATCTACGTTCGGGGCCAGGGCATCGTGTTGAATGAACCCTCGGTGGTGGCGATTCGTCAAGATGGGGGACCTAACGGCAAGAAAGTCATTCAGCAGGTAGGGCTGGCGGCAAAGCAAATGCTGGGGCGTACCCCCGGTAATATCACCGCGATCCGGCCAATGAAGGATGGTGTCATCGCCGACTTTACCGTTACCGAACAGATGCTGAAGCATTTCATCAAGAAGGTGAACCCACCCCGGCTGTTTTCCGCTAATCCCCGCATTGTCATTTGTGTTCCTTATGGCTCCACTCAGGTGGAGCGCCGTGCAATTCGCGAAGCGGCTTATGGCGCCGGTGCACGCAAAGTGGAATTGATCGAGGAACCGATGGCTGCAGCCATCGGCGCCAATTTGCCGGTCGAAGAGGCCACTGGCTCGATGGTGGTCGATATCGGCGGCGGCACCACCGAGGTGGGCGTCATTTCATTGGGCGGTATAGTTTATTCAAACTCGGTTCGCGTAGGCGGGGACAAGTTCGACGAAGCCATCATCAATTATATTCGCCGCAACTATGGCATGCTGATTGGCGAGGTTACCGCCGAACTGATCAAGAAGGAAATTGGATCTGCTTTTCCCGGATCGGAAGTGCGTGAGATGGAGGTGAAAGGTCGAAATCTGGCGGAAGGCATCCCGCGCAGTTTCACCATCTCCAGCAACGAGATTCTCGAAGCACTGACCGATCCGTTGAACAGTATTGTCAGCGCGGTCAAATCCGCGCTGGAACACACACTGCCGGAACTGGGCGCAGATATTGCTGAAAAAGGCATGGTGTTGACCGGTGGCGGTGCATTGCTCCGCGACATTGACCGTTTGCTGATGGAAGAAACCGGACTGTCGGTAATAATCGCGGAAGACCCGCTCACCTGCGTTGTACGTGGATCAGGCATCGCGCTGGAGAATATGGACCAATTGGTTGGCATATTCGCCAGTGACTAAATGGATTCCTCGACCATTTCGATCGAGTGCTGATCGAGCGCTCCCTGAATTGGGAATCGGGAAACCGCGCGGGTAATGGAAATGGCCCCGAGGTTTTTCAGGCAAGGCCCCAGCCTGCTGACACGCCTGATTTTTTTTGTAGTGCTGTCGTTGGTGCTGATGGCAATCGATACCCGATTTAAATATCTCGCCGAAATTCGCCAGGCTTTCTCTACAGCGATTTACCCGATACAAAAACTCGCCAACGTACCCTCAACCGTATACGGCCGGGCAAGTGAATTTTTCCTTAGCCATGGTCTTGTAGAAGAGAATGAGCATCTCAAGCAGCAGCACCTCATCGACAGCGGACAGCTTCAACGATTGCACGCATTGCAAGCTGAAAATGCGCAGTTGCGTAATCTTCTGCAAACGGCGCAGCGAATGGACGGTCAAGCGGTAATGGCTGAAATCCTGCATGTCCCCCGCGATCCATTTAATCGCAAGGTCATGCTGGATAAGGGCAGTCAAGGCGGGGTTCAGCCGGGCCAAGTGGTGGTGGATGATGCTGGCGTAGTAGGACAAATAACCCGTATCTATCCATGGATGTCCGAAGTAACGCTTATTACGGACAAGGATCACTCGGTGCCGGTTCATGTTGTGCGCAACGGCCTGCGCTCGGTGGTATCGGGTACCGGAAAGGATGGGGCGCTGGAATTACGCTATGTAGCGGTGAATACGGACATTCAGGAGGGCGATTTGCTGGCGACTTCGGGGATAGATGGTGTCTATCCGCCTGGGCTGCCTGTCGCGGTGGTTTCCCGAATCGAGCGCAATTCCACTTATGTCTTTGCCCGCGTGACCTGCACACCTGCTGCCGGAGTGGGAAACAACCGGCAGCTATTGATATTATCTTTGCTGACACCTGTTGTCGAAATTCCTGCGGAAGTCCTGGAAATCAAGCCCGAGAAAAAGAAGCGAGAAAAAGTTGGCGTTCGTTAATTATCCCAGACAGGAAATCCTGTTGCCTGCCAAAGGCTCCTTCATCGCCTTCAGCTTGTTTTTCGCGCTTTTGCTGAATCTATTGCCGCTGAAAGGCGTGGCATTATCGTTATGGCCGGACTTCGTTGCGTTAGTAGCGCTTTATTGGTGCATCAACCAACCGCAGCGTGCCGGCATAAGCATGGCTTTCGGAATGGGACTTTTAATGGATATTGGCGACGCCAGCGCGCTCGGCCAGCATGCCCTTGCATACAGCATAATGGCTTTCATCGCGCTGATATTTCAGCGGCGTTTGAGTATTTTTGGGCTGCTGAAGCAGGCTCCACAGATAGGGCTGATATTGCTTACAGGGCAATTTGTCATACTTCTGGCAGGTCTATTGGCTGGATCCGATTTTCCCGGATGGGACTTTTTTCTGATCAGTGTGATCGGCATGCTGTTGTGGCCGCTGGTCTCTTCACTGCTCGGAATACCGCAGAAGCCCCGGTCTGATTCCGATGCAGGATGAACCGCACAGTAGAGCTTCGTAATCACCTGCGTGAACTGCATAACTTCCGGCTGCGGCTCGTCATTAGCGCCGGGTTCGTGTTGGTGCTGCTTCTTTTATTATTTTCGCGCTTTTATTACCTTCAGGTAATACAGCGCGAGCACTATCACACGCTCGCGGAAGCAAACCGTATATCCATTGCACCTATTGTGCCGAATCGGGGCCTGATTTTCGACCGCAACGGAGAGGTGCTGGCGCACAACTATTCCGCCTATACCCTCGAAATTGTGCCGAGCAAGGTTGACAACCTTGAAACCCTCATCAATGAGCTGTCCACTGTCATCGACATAGCGCCCCGGGACCGCAAGCGTTTCAAGAAGCTTATGGAAGAAAGCAAGCGATTTGAAAGCTTGCCTATCCGAACCCGCTTATCCGATGTCGAGGTAGCGCGCTTCGCTGCTAACCGATATCGTTTCCCCGGAGTCGAAATCAAGGCACGCTTGTTCCGTCAGTATCCAAAAGGCGAAAGTGCCTCTCACGTGGTCGGTTATATCGGACGCATCAATGACAAGGACCTGGAGCAGCTGGAGGTCAACGGAGATCTCTCGAATTACCGAGGCTCGCAATCCATGGGCAAAATCGGTATTGAACAAAGTTACGAGACGGAGCTGCATGGTATCACCGGCTTCGAGGAAATGGAAACCGATGCTGCAGGTCGGGTAATAAGGGTGATATCTCGCACTCCACCGGTTTCCGGCAACAATCTGATGCTGTCGCTGGATGCCAAACTGCAAGAGGTTGCGGAAAAGGCATTTGGGGACCGCCGAGGTGCGCTGGTGGCGATTGAGCCTTCCTCCGGCGACATATTGGCCTTTGTCAGCAAACCGGGCTTCGACCCCAATCTTTTTGTTGATGGCATTGACTCCGAGAATTGGGATCTGCTGAATAATTCGATCGACAGGCCACTGAACAACCGCGCACTGCGCGGCATGTATCCGCCGGGCTCTACGTTCAAGCCTTTCATGGCACTGGCCGGACTGGAATTGAAAAAGCGCTGGCCCCAGCAAGCCATCAACGATTCCGGATACTTCAGCCTTCCCGGCAGCACCCATCGCTTTCGAGACTGGAAGGCCGGGGGACACGGCATTGTGGACCTGCACAAGTCACTGGTGGTGTCGTGCGATACTTACTATTACGGGCTCGCCAACGACCTCGGTATTGACAATATTTTCAGTTTTACCAGCCAGTTCGGACTGGGAAAGAAAACTGGAATCGATATTGAAGGTGAAGTGGCCGGCCTGCTGCCGTCGCAGGAATGGAAAATGAAACGGCATAAGCAGAAATGGTACGCGGGCGACACCATTTCGGTCGGAATAGGCCAGGGCTACAATCTGGCTACACCGCTGCAACTGGCTTTTGCTACAGCGATATTGGCCGGAAACGGGACTGCCTACCGCCCACATCTGGTTAAGAAGGTTCTGGACAACAACAATGAGGTGCTGCGTGAGATCGTCACGCAGCCGCTGTATACGCTCAATCTCAATGCCGCCAATCTTGCCACAGTGCGGAACGCCCTCATCGATGTAACCCGGGCCGGGGGTACTGCTGCCGTGGCGGGCGCCGGCGCCGCCTATACCTTTGCCGGCAAGACGGGTACTTCACAAGTGGTTGGCATGAAGCAAGGCGAAAAGTACGTCGAGAACAAGATTCAGGAGCGCCATCGTGATCATGCCTTGTTCGTTGCGTATGCCCCGGCGGAAACCCCCAAAATTGCGCTATCAGTACTGGTGGAAAATGGCGGCCATGGCGGTTCTACCGCGGCACCCATCGCCAGGCTGGTGATGGATTATTTCCTCCTTGGCAAACTGCCTGAAGAATCGGCCGCAAAGGCCGTCGACCAGAGCGGAGACGAGGAAGAAGAAACGCCAGCGGAACTGCATACGCATGATTAAGCTCCTGCGCTTGTGGCATTACCTTACACGATATGTAGACGGGTTGCTTCTGTCGGGGATTTTGCTGCTGATGCTGACTGGCCTGGTTACGCTATATAGTGCTACGGACGCGAACCTCGCCCGCGTGACCAATCAGGCCACCAATATGCTGGTGGCGCTTGGCATCATGTGGCTTGTCGCCAATATTCCGCTACAGCACATTATGCGCATTGCGTTGCCGATCTATGCAACCGGGCTTCTTTTGCTGCTAGGCGTGATGCTGTTCGGTGAAATCAACAATGGCGCGCGGCGCTGGCTGAACATTGGAATCACTCGCATCCAGCCTTCCGAACTGATGAAAATCGCCGTGCCGCTGATGTTGGCCTGGTACTTTGACAAACACGAAGCTACTCTGCGGCTGCGCGACTACATTGTCGCCGCGCTATTGCTCTTGCTGCCGGTTATAATGATCTTGCGGCAGCCGGATCTGGGTACCGCCTTGTTGATTGCCGCCAGCGGTTTTTATGTTCTGTTTCTAACCGGCTTGTCATGGCGCATCATTGCCACACTGTTCGTCGCTGGAGCAGGAAGTCTTCCGTTGCTGTGGTCAATGATGCACGATTACCAGCGCAGGCGTGTCATGACGCTGCTTGATCCCACACAGGACGCATTGGGGGCGGGCTATCACACCATCCAATCGACCATCGCTATCGGCTCCGGAGGCGTTCTCGGCAAGGGCTGGCAGCATGGGACTCAGACACACCTCGATTTCCTTCCCGAGAAAAGCACCGATTTCATCTTCGCAGTATTTTCGGAAGAATTCGGATTGATCGGCAATTCTTTATTGTTGCTGCTTTACTTGGCCGTTATAGCCCGTGGCATGGTTATCGCCGCGAATGCTTCCACGCAGTTTACGCGTCTTATCGCCGGGTCGATCACTTTGACATTTTTTACCTACATTTTTGTCAACATGGGCATGGTAATCGGCATTCTGCCCGTAGTTGGCGTACCGCTGCCGCTGATAAGCTATGGCGGCACGTCAATGGTGACAATGCTGTTGGGATTTGGTATTTTGATGAGTATACAGACGCATCCCAAGCTCGTGAAAACGTAAGCAATAAATTGCCGTCTCATAGCATGCCGAATCTTTCATTTTTGATCACTCCGGCCGGTCTCCGGGTTATCGCCATGTCTGTTGTGGTGTTTATTGCAGGATGCGGCAGTACTCCAAAATGGAATATGCCGGGGAAGGGCTCTACTGCGGCATCGGCAGGATCCGGTAGCGTGACCCGGAAGGGCGGCGGTTATTATCTGGACGATGGCCCAGGCGATAATCCTCCTATAGACTTGGATTCCGTCCCAGACGCAGTACCTCGCGATGAGCCTCTACGCCCGGCCAACATGCGTCCCTACGTCGCGCTGGGAAAATCCTATACACCCAAGACCAGCCATGAATCCTACAGGGAGCGTGGAATAGCCTCCTGGTACGGCCGCCGTTATCATGGGCAGAAAACAGCGTCCGGGGAAATTTATGACATGTACGGCATGACTGCGGCGCATACTACCCTGCCGCTGCCCAGCTATGTTCGCGTCACGAATATCGCGAATGGCAAGTCCATCGTGGTGCGCGTGAACGATCGTGGGCCTTTTCTCTCGGATCGCCTGATCGATCTTTCCTACACCGCAGCTTACAAGCTCGACGTGCTCAATGGCGGCAGCGCCTGGGTGGAGGTGGAAAATATTCTTCCTGGCATGGCTCCGGATATGCGTGTTGCCGCGGCGCCCGCGCCCATCCTTATGCAAGTCGCCGTTCAGGACAAGGAAAAGCGCTCGGCTCCGCTCGGTGCAGGGGGGCAAAATGAGGAGGTCAAGCCAGACCTCTTCCAGGTTGCATACGCGCCGGGGGACGGTGGCGCATCCGTTCAAAGTAACTCCGGTGCTCTCATCAATGCGGATACAGGGGGGATTTACCTGCAACTGGGCGCGTTCAGCGCCTACGATAATGCCGATAATTTTCTTGCTCGCATACGCGCTGAGGTTCCCTCATTGATCAATAATCTAGGCATCGTGGCAAAAGACGGCATGTTCAAAGTTCATGCCGGTCCGTACCCCGATCGGGCGGTAGCCAGACAGGCGGCAGAAAAAATTGCCCAAAGCCTTTCCGTCAAGCCCATGCTGCTCGTGCGATAACGGTGCTTTATTCTCACCGGGTCGCCGTGTTTCCTCTTTTTCTTGTGTCAGGGGGCCCTTGTGTTCCTGTAGCGCTGATAGCCAAAACCCTGCTTGCTTGATAAAATCGGACCTATCTTCTTCTATTAAGTAACCCGTCACTTTACTCAGGATCATCCATGACCACTAAAAATTTTTATCCTGCCAAAAAGATCAGCACGTTTTACCCGCCGCAACGAACACTGATGGGGCCGGGTCCATCCGATACCCATCCGCGCGTGCTGTCCGCCATGGCCCGTCCGACCCTGGGTCATCTTGATCCGGTATTCACCGATATGATGGAGGAATTGAAGAGTCTGCTGCGCTACATTTTCCAAACATCCAATCTGTTGACTTTTCCGGTTTCGGGCCCTGGCTCGGTCGGGATGGAAATGTGTTTCGTCAATATGGTCAACCCCGGTGATAAGGTAATTGTGTGCCGCAATGGCGTATTCGGCGGGCGTATGATTGAAAACGTGCAACGTTGCGGTGGTACGGCTGTGGTGGTGGATGATAAGTGGGGCGCGCCGGTCGATCCACAAAAAGTTGAAGATGCATTGAAACAGAATCCCGATGCGAGGATTGTTGCCTTTGTTCATGCGGAGACATCGACCGGGGCGCTATCAGATGCAAAAACGCTTTGCGAAATCGCTCAGCGTCATAATTGCCTTACCATCGTGGATACCGTCACCTCGTTGGGAGGCTCTCCCGTCAAGGTAGATGAGTGGAAGATCGATGCGATATACTCGGGCAGCCAAAAATGCCTGTCGTGCCCGCCCGGTTTGTCGCCTGTCAGCTTTTCCGAACGCGTGGTGGAACTGGTCAAGAACCGTAAAGGAAAGGTGCAAAGCTGGTTCATGGACTTGAACCTGCTGCTCGGGTATTGGGGAACCACCCGTACCTACCATCACACGGCGCCAACGAATGCGCTCTATGCATTGCACGAAGCTCTGGTAATGCTGTATGAGGAGGGGTTGGAGCATTCATGGGCCCGACACCAGCGTAACCACACGGCGCTAAAAGCAGGCCTGCAAACCCTAGGCATCGAGTATCTGGTAGAAGAGAAATCGCGCCTGCCGCAGCTCAACTCTGTACATGTGCCGGAAGGCGTCGACGAAAAAGAGGTACGCCGCAGGCTGCTTGCCGACTATGACCTCGAAATCGGCGCGGGGCTGGGCGATCTGGCGGGCAAAATCTGGCGCTTCGGTTTGATGGGTTATTCGAGCAGAATCGAAAATGTCATGCTATGTTTGGGCGCTCTGGAGACCGTATTGTCCGATATGGGAATGAAGATCGAGCCCGGCGCGGCGGAATCCGCAGCACATCACGCCTATGCGGCTAATCCATTGCCCGTGGAAAGCAAGAGTGTGGCCAAGGCAGCATAACTGCCGAAAAGAAGTCTGAATGGTCGGGCCTGATGCGCGAGGCGCATCAGGCCCCATACTTTTAAACCTTCGCTTCACCATTCCATTTCCAGATCAAGATGATCCGCGAAGCCAATGAGCGAACGACGAAGACAGTGCATATAGAACACGGCGAGGAGTGTGCGAAGAAGGCGACAAACTGAGGGCTTGATCTGGAATGGAATGAATTACAACCCCAGCCTCTGCCAGATCGTAGTCGTTAATCCTGCCGAGTTCAGCGTGTAAAAATGCAGACCCGGCGCGCCGGCGCTCAGAAGCCGATCGCATAAATCGGTCACAATATCCAATCCAAAAGCGCGGATTGATGCGCTGTCATCCCCGTAACCTTCCAATCTTTTCCTAATCCAGCGGGGAATTTCAGCGCCACATGCGTCCGAAAAGCGCGCCAATTGTGAAAATTTATTGATAGGCATGATGCCGGGCACGATAGGGACTTCGATACCCATCGCTTCACATGCATCAATAAAGTTGAAGTAGGCATCTGCATTGAAAAAATACTGCGTGATGACCGAGTCCGCACCGGCATCCACCTTGCGTTTGAAGTTCAGCAAATCCTCATGTGCAGAATTTGCCTGTGGATGATATTCGGGATACGACGCAACCTCTATATGAAAGGTATCATCAAACTCCTTGCGGATGAACGCTACAAGTTCATTGGCATAGCGGAACTCGCCCCCCTGCGCCATGCCCGAAGGTAAGTCGCCTCTCAGGGCAACGATATGGCGAATACCGCCATCGCGGTATTTTTCCAACATCGTACGGATGTTTTCGCTGGTCGAGCCAATGCAGGAAAGATGGGGTGCAGCCTTATGGCCCTCTGCCTGGATCTCCAGCGCAGCCTCAAGTGTGCGGTCGCGAGTCGATCCACCTGCGCCAAAGGTTACTGAAAAGAATTTCGGGTTGAGCTGAGCCAGTTGTCTGCGCGTCGCGCGCAACTTCTCCATCCCTTCCGCTGTTTGCGGTGGAAAAAATTCGAAACTAAAGGTAGGCGCAAACCTTTTTTGGGATTCCATCTTCTGCTAAGCGCGGTTGGGGAAAGATGAAGAGCTTGCCAGCTTGTATCTTTCCCCGGATCCTTGATCCGAAAATCAGTACCGGTACATTGCCGGCTTGTACGGTCCGTTTTTGTCCAGATTCAGGTAGTTCGCCTGCTCCTCGCTCAATTCGGTGAGCTTGACACCGAGCTTGCCCAGATGCAGCCGTGCCACTTTTTCATCCAGGTGCTTGGGCAGCACATAGACATTCTTTGAATAGCTCGTGCCGTTTTGCCACAGCTCCATTTGCGCCAGTACCTGATTGGTAAACGAGCTGGACATTACAAATGAAGGATGACCGGTGGCACAACCCAGATTCACTAGCCGTCCTTTTGCCAGCACGATGATGCGGCGGCCTGTTGGGAAAATGACGTGATCCACCTGTGGCTTAATGTTATCCCACTGATATTTTTGAACGGAAGCAATATCTATCTCCGAATCAAAATGGCCGATGTTGCAAACGATAGCCTGATCTTTCATCCTCAGCATGTGATCGTGGGTAATGACGCGCAGATTCCCGGTCGCCGTGACGAAAATGTCGGCCTGATCGCAGACCTCGTCCATGGTTACTACACGGTAGCCCTCCATTGCCGCTTGCAGCGCGCAAATCGGGTCTATCTCCGTAATCCAGACCGTTGCGCCCAGACCACGCAGGGACTGGGCGCAACCTTTGCCCACATCCCCGTAGCCGCACACCAGGGCGATTTTGCCCGCTATCATCACATCGGTAGCCCGTTTGATTCCGTCCACCAGCGACTCGCGGCAACCATAGAGGTTATCGAATTTTGACTTGGTGACCGAATCGTTGACGTTGAATGCCGGAAACGGCAGCTCGCCTTTTTTCTGCATTTCATATAAACGATGGACACCGGTAGTGGTTTCCTCCGTCACGCCGCGAATATTGGCGAGTTTGCTGGAATACCAACCGGGAGCGGTGCTCAATTTTTTCTGGATCGCGGCAAACAAGGACTGCTCTTCTTCATTAGTCGGATGAGCTATTACCGATGGGTCTTGTTCCGCCTTGCTGCCCAAAATAACCAGCAGCGTTGCGTCGCCACCATCATCCAGAATCATGTTGGGGCCATTTGAGCCTGCAGTCTTGTCACCGGGCCATTCTAAAATACGATGCGTATATTCCCAATAGTCATCCAGCGACTCGCCCTTATAGGCAAACACGGGAATGCCCTCCGCCGCGATGGCGGCCGCAGCATGATCCTGAGTTGAAAAGATATTGCAGGAAGCCCAGCGAACCTGAGCGCCTAACTTGATCAGCGTTTCGATAAGTACCGCTGTCTGAATAGTCATATGCAGGGAACCGGCAATACGTGCGCCCGCCAGAGGCTTTGCGCTAGCATATTCTTCACGTAGCGCCATTAAACCGGGCATCTCGGTTTCGGCAATGGCTATTTCCTTGCGTCCCCATTGCGCCAGGGACATATCGGCCACTTTGTAATCGGAAAATTCACTACCCGTAGAGGTCGGGGTAGCTGGGATCGAAGCAGATGCGGATGCAGAACTGAGCACAGCGTTCATAAAATATCTCCTGAAGAATGAACGAGCGCCGTTGTTGCGATCCTTCCTCCGCCGAGCCTCGCGGGACTAGGCCCGTTGCAGCGCTCCTCAGCCGGGAAGGGATTGAGGCTAACTTGAAAACAACCTGAGAACTTGTTATCGCTTATGCTTCTACCGCGACTTTCAGCCCTGCATCGGCGCGCAGCCGCGCAGCCTTGTCGGTGGCTTCCCAGGTGAATTCCGGCTCATCCCGGCCAAAATGGCCATAGGCGGCGGTTTTGTGATAAATTGGTCGAAGCAGGTTGAGCGCATGAATAATAGCGCGTGGACGGAGATCGAAGTGACGCTCAATCAACCTGACGATCTTGTCGTCGGAAATCTTTCCGGTTCCGAAAGTATCGACCATCAGTGACACCGGATGCGCCACACCTATCGCATAGGCTACCTGTACCTCGCATTTGCTGGCGAGGCCGGCGGCAACAATGTTCTTGGCTACATAACGTCCTGCATAAGCCGCCGAACGATCGACCTTGGAGGGATCCTTGCCTGAGAAAGCGCCTCCTCCATGGTGAGCCGTTCCTCCATAGCTATCCACGATGATCTTGCGCCCGGTCAACCCGCAATCCCCCATGGGTCCCCCCACCACGAAGCGTCCCGTAGGATTAACAAGATAGCGCGTTTCTCCACTCAACATTTTCTTTGGAAGCACCGGTTTAATGACTTCTTCAATTACGGCTTCGCTCAGTTGTGCATGAGAAATGTCCGGATGATGCTGAGTTGATATCACAACGGTTTCGATACGCTGCGGCTTGCCATTCAGATAGCGCACGGACACTTGCGACTTTGCATCAGGACGCAGCCACGGCAGACGCCCATCTTTTCTAAGTTCCGCCTGGCGCTCCATCAGACGATGCGCGTAATAGATGGGCATCGGCATCAATTGCGGCGTTTCATCGCAGGCAAAGCCAAACATGAGCCCCTGATCGCCGGCGCCCTGATCCATTTCCTCTTCCTTGGAGCGGTTGACTCCCTGGGCGATATCGGGGGACTGTTTATTGAAAGCGGTTAGCACAGCGCATGTGCGATAATCAAAACCGATATCCGAGCTGTCGTAACCGATACGCTTGACGGCTGCACGTGCAACCTGCATATAGTCAACGTTGGCCTCTGTAGTGATTTCACCAGACATTACGATCAAGCCGGTACTGCAAAGTGTTTCACAGGCGACTCGCGAGTTGGGATCCTGCGCCAGGATGGCATCCAGGATTGAATCGGAAATCTGATCCGCCACCTTGTCGGGATGGCCCTCCGATACGGATTCGGAAGTAAAAAGGTAGTCGCTCATGGTGCCTCCGCGATTATTGATCTTGAAAGAACTGTAGAATACCAAATAATTTTTACATTAAGAAGATAAACAATAATAAATGCTAAATCCGATTCAAAGCTAATGCTGGCCATCAGGCTGAATCAGGGAAGTCTGCGAATGAAGCTCAAGTTCACCAAAATGCACGGTCTCGGCAATGATTTTGTTGTCATTGATGGCATCAATCAAGCCGTATCGCTGAGTTCGGAACAGTTGCGCCAGCTCGCTGATCGCCGTTATGGAATTGGTTGCGATCAGGTCCTGTTGATCGAAACGGCGCAGGGGGAGGCTGACTTCCGGTATCGCATCTTCAACGCTGACGGCGGCGAAGTGGAACAATGCGGCAATGGCGCGCGCTGCTTCGTTCGCTATGTGTATGATCGAGGATTGACCGCGAAAACGGAAATACGCGTCGAGACACGTGGCGGGCTGATCATTCCGAGACTTGGCTCGGACGGCCAGATCAGTGTCAACATGGGTATACCAAAATTTGAGCCATCGAGAATTCCTTTTATGGCTGAAAAACGTGCGTTGACTTATTCGCTCGATATCAGCAATAAACAGGTCAAAATCAGCGTGGTCTCTATGGGTAATCCTCACGCGGTGCAAGTGGTGGAGGACGTGAATCATGCTTCGGTATTAACCGAGGGCCCGCTGATTGAAAGTCATCCACGCTTTCCCCACAGGGTGAACGCCGGATATATGCAGGTACTGGATCGCCGCCATATCAAACTACGGGTATACGAGCGCGGGGCGGGCGAAACACTGTCCTGTGGAACCGGTGCTTGTGCCGCGGTGGTATCAGGAATCCAGCGTGGACTGTTGGAGCACGGGGTCAAAGTGAGCTTTCGACGCGGAGATTTATTTGTGCGCTGGGAGGGTGAAAATCAACCGGTCTGGATGACTGGACCCGCAGTTACCGTGTTCGATGGAGAAATCGAGCTAAAAGGTCAGATGGAAAGGCATGAAATTTAGTTCGGATGAAATAGCCCAATACCTGCGTAAACACCCTCAATTTTTCGAGGAATATGCAGATATGCTGGCGGATATTCAGGTGCCTCATCCTCACGGCGGAAGAGCCATTCCCATCAGCGAGCGCCAGATCGTTGCGCTTCGGGACAAAAACCGTATATTGCAGGAAAAGCTGAGTGAATTGATCAGATTTGGTGAAGAGAACGGTGCGCTTACCGAAAAAATACATCGCCTGGCGGTTGCGCTGCTCACCTTCACAAATCTAAATGATTCGCTGGATGGATTGCATTTCAATCTGCGCGAGGACTTCTCAATACCTCACATGGCGCTACGGCTATGGAACATAACCAGCGACGATACCGTACTGTCAGAATTTTCTCAAACGAGCAAGGATATTCGCATTCTGGCCGAAAGCCTGCTGCATCCTTATTGTGGACTTCATGTCCTGGACGAGATCAAAAGTTGGTTCGGCGACGATGCGGTCCGGCTACGCTCATTTGCGATGGTGGGTCTGCGGGCCAGGTCGACTGTGTTTGGCCTCATGGTAATGGGAAGCGAGGATCCACAACGATTTTATCCTGAGATGGGAACAATTTATCTGGCGCAGCTGGGTCAACTTATAAGTGCCGCATTGGGGCGATTCACGCTGGCTGATGCATCGTCCAACAATGCTCAACCCGCCAGTGATCTGCATGATATCCAGTAACAATCAGGCCGGGCTCGCCTCTTCGTATGTTGACCATCTCGCCGGAGAACGGCGGCTGTCTCCTCTTACGTGTCAAAGTTACGCGAAGGATATTGCTGTTTTGCTGAAACTTGCGGAAACAACATCCCTCGAGCAACTTCAAGTCCATCACATTCGGCGCTTTATCGCGCAGCTTCATGGAAAGGGATTTTCAGGCAGAAGTCTGGCCAGAACCTTGTCAGCCTGGCGTGGCTTTTATAAATACCTGACCCGGGATCACGGCCATGCGTCCAATCCCTGTGCGGGAGTACGTCCGCCAAAGGCGACGAAAGCGTTGCCGCGTACGCTTTCACCTGATGAGGCAGCGAAGCTGCTGGAGTTTCCGGTCGACAATGATTTGATGGCTTTACGCGATAAAGCCATGTTCGAGCTGTGCTATTCTTCCGGATTGCGGCTGGCGGAGCTCGCCAGCTTGAAACCCGAGGATTTGAATTTTTCCGAAGGCACCGCACGTGTTACAGGTAAAGGCGGCAAAACACGCATCGTACCCGTCGGCAGCAGGGCTGCGGACGTGTTGAAAGAATGGATAAAACAGCGCGAGATCCTGGTCAGACACGGCGAATCCGCATTGTTTCTATCCCGGTACGGCAAGAATATCAGCCATCGTTCAATTGGCCAGCGGCTGAAAATTCAGGCATCGCGTCAAGGTATCAGCACCACTGTCCATCCGCATGTACTGCGGCATTCATTCGCCTCGCACGTGCTGCAATCCAGCGGCGATTTGCGGGCAGTTCAGGAGATGCTGGGACATAGCAGCATCAGCACCACGCAGGTCTATACCCATCTTGATTTCCAACATTTAGCCAAAGTCTACGACGCGGCTCATCCAAGAGCGAAAAAGAACGGCGGAGCCCCGGTATAAGCATTCCGACGATTGCATTTGTTAAATCAGCGGTATAATCGTTGCTCTCTATCATCTCGTTCTCGTTCAATGCCAGTATTTCACGGTACCACCATACTCTCGGCACGGCGTGGCGCCCAGGTCGCGCTTGGAGGCGATGGCCAGGTGACTCTGGGTGCGGTAGTCGCCAAGGCAAGTGCGCGGAAGGTTCGCAGACTCTACCATGACAAAATACTCGCTGGATTTGCGGGGGGTACAGCCGATGCTTTTACGCTGTTTGAGCGTTTTGAAGGCAAGCTTGAAAAACATCAGGGGCACCTCATGCGTTCAGCAGTGGAGCTGGCGAAGGACTGGCGAACCGACCGCATCTTGCGTCGGCTGGAAGCGATGCTGGTCGTGGCCGATCCCGGGGTTACCCTTATCATCACGGGGGCGGGGGATGTGATCGAGCCCGAGCTTGGACTTGCGGCGATTGGCAGCGGCGGGTCTTATGCTCACTCGGCCGCGCGCGCGCTTCTGGAGAATACAAGTCTGACGCCGCCGGAAATCGTCAAGAAATCACTGGCCATCGCGGGCGATCTGTGCATTTATACCAATCAGAACCATGTAATCGAGGTTCTGGAGTAACCTCAAAAACACTCATATCGATGGTTTCTCGCTCCCGGTTTTTTATCTGTTGTATTAATCACTGATCCGTAATCATGTCTCAACTGACTCCGCGGGAAATCGTTCAGGAATTGGACAAACACATCATTGGCCAGGATGCCGCCAAGCGTTCCGTGGCCATTGCACTCAGGAATCGTTGGCGCAGACAGCAGGTCATGGATCCGTTGCGCCAGGAAATCACACCGAAGAATATTCTGATGATTGGGCCAACCGGAGTGGGTAAAACGGAAATCGCTCGCCGTTTGGCTAAGCTTGCCGATGCACCCTTTATAAAGGTGGAAGCAACCAAATTCACCGAAGTGGGATATGTCGGACGCGATGTGGATTCCATCATACGCGATCTGGTAGAGTCCGCTATCAAACAGGCCCGCGAGCAGGAAACGCAAAAAATGCGGTCTCGGGCGCAAGATAATGCCGAAGAGCGCATTCTCGATGTGTTGCTTCCGGCCGCAAGAGAGATGGGCTCAGCAGCGGAAACCGAGGAAGGGGAAAGCGCCACGCGTCAGAAATTCCGCAAGAAATTGCGCGAAGGCGAGCTCAACGATAAAGAGATTGAAATCGAGGTGGCTTCCGCGCATACCCATATGGAAATATTTGCTCCACCCGGAATGGAGGAGCTCACTACCCAAATTCAGGGCATGTTTCAGAATCTGGGGGGCGAAAGAAAAAAAACGCGCAAACTGAAAATTCGCGAAGCAATTAAGTTTATTACCGATGAAGAGGCGTCCAAGCTCATCAACGACGAGGAGCTGAAGCTTCGTTCGGTGCAGAACGTAGAACAGAACGGCATCGTGTTCCTGGACGAAATCGACAAAATTACCAGCCGTTCCGAAACTTCCGGTGCGGACGTTTCCCGCCAAGGCGTTCAACGGGATTTGTTGCCCTTGGTGGAAGGTACTACCGTCTCTACCAAATATGGCATGATCAAAACCGATCACATTCTGTTTATTGCCAGCGGTGCCTTTCATCTGGCTAAGCCGTCCGATCTGATTCCCGAATTGCAGGGGCGCTTCCCCATTCGCGTCGAACTGACAAGCCTCAGTGCAGACGATTTTGTGCAAATCCTTACGAATACGGATGCTTGCCTGACACGGCAATACGAGGCCCTTCTGGAAACTGAAGGAATCAAGTTGGAATTTACGCCTGGGGCAGTGAGACGTCTGGCGGAGATTGCTTTTGCGGTCAATGAAAAAACCGAGAATATTGGGGCGAGGCGCCTTTATACCGCAATGGAAAAGCTTCTGGAGGAGGTTTCCTTCGATGCCGAAAAACACCATGGAACCAACGTCGCGATTGATGCAGAATACGTGAATGCGCGGCTCAACAGTTTATCCCAGAGCGAGGATTTGGCCCGGTACGTACTTTAATTCCTACTGTTGGATATGAGCGATACAGGTAACCTATCCTGGAGGATCCGGTCGCGACCCCAACCAAGCTCCATTATAGCTTAGCTTCTCCGAGATTCTTTATCCATGGCAAACGGACGCTCCGATCAAATTCACCTTGACCTTGATGGAGAACTCACCGCCACTGCTGCCACGCTTCAGCTTCCTTCGATAAATCTGCGAAACTGGGGACCGCGGCTCCGTTTTTCTACGACCGTCGATGAAATTGAGCGCTTCCAAGCGGAGATTACACCCCATCTATGCCCTTTTACTCTTTATGGCTCAGGTGATTTTCATCACCTGAGCGCTATCTGGATGCGGCGAATTCGGGAGCCCGTTTCGTTGCTCTCATTTGATAATCATCCCGACTGGGATATCCGTCCTCCCCGCTGGGGTTGCGGCGGATGGGTTAATCGCGCGCTGGAGTCCCCCTGGGTTGAGGCAGCCCAAGTCTGGGGATGCGGCAATTTTGAGCTCAACTGGCCTCATAACCTCTTTGCCCCCCGGAACTCGCTCCAGTCTGGACGGCTCCAGATTTTCTCATGGCGAGAGCGCTATCCAAAGCTCTCCCTCTGCCGCGAAGGGTCCATCTCTCGTGAGAACTGGCGCGACACATTTTTACAGCACCTCTCTCGCTGGCAAAGGCGCTCCGTATATATCACCATAGATCTGGATTGTCTTAACGCCGAGGAATTCCGCAGCAACTGGGAGCACGGCCTCTTCACGGTGGATGACCTTGCTTGGGCCATTATGCAAGTCCGACAGAATACCACTCTGATCGGAGGAGACATGTGCGGCGCTTATTCGGCCCCTGCGTATTCCCGTTTGACGCAGCGCATCGCGTCCACGTTCGATCACCCCCAGCTGCCCGCCTCTTCTATTTCCGAAGCCATTAAAAACAATCACAAGGCAATTCTTAAGCTGTGGCCATTATTGGCTGGCACCAACGATTAAGAGTCCGCTGACAATCAGTAAGACCCCGCACCACAGACGGGGCGTCATCCTTTCCTTAAGTGCCACGCTGGCCCCGAATGCCATGAAAAGTGGACTCAGCGCGTCGAACGGGTAGAGATAACTCAACTCGACTTTCGATAGTAACCAAAGCCATAGGAAGAACCAGAGCGTCATCAGACCAATACCATACACAAACGGCGCAGCCCTCGTCCACGCGGCGGTTTCTGACCCTACCTCAGTCTTATTCAACGCATGCTTGAGAAAAATCTGTCCCCCCACCATGAAGGCTTGGGACAGGACAACAAGAACCAGAAACCCTTCAGTCATGCTCGCTCTTCGACCCGGCAATAAGATTCCGCAATCACCCAGACCCCCAAGAGGACGATGCCAATCCCGGCAGCGCGCATCGGACTAATCACTTCTCCCAGGAAAAGGTAACTGGCCAGGGGGACAAAAATATGTTCGATATTAACCAGATTAAAAGCAATATTGAGGGGAAGAATCTGAAGTACTCTCAACCAGAAGACAAAGCTAACGATATAAAACAGGATTCCCGTCCAAATCCAACCCGAAACAAGCGCTTGAGTTTCTAGCCAGCTCAGCGCGTTCGATAAATTCTGTGTACTGTCCGCCCCCTTCTTCAAGCAAACTTCCGACGCTGTAACAAAAAGGGCACAGCAGAGCACTCCCCAATAAGGCAGGCGGCTGCCCTTCGCACCCCCAGAGGATGAAGTTGGGTTCATCGTAAATCCGGAAAATTAGGGAACTTGGATAAAACTGGATCATATCGCGTCGGTTCCAAAAAGGGGATCAGATGCCGGAAAAAGAAATTGATCACCGGGGAGACATGCCGAATATAAAGATCGAGGGGCGCGAGTTCGAGTTTCAGGTGCAACTTGGGGGAATAGTTCAGAGCACTGGTGTAATATTGCTCGACGTTATTTTCCATGGCCCAGGAAAAAATATCGCGAAGCGACACAAAATAGAGATGCGCACTCAAGGCAATTTCATAGTCCAGGCCTATGTAACAATCGCGAAGGATTTTTCCATATAACACGCAAATATTAAACGCGACGATTTTCCCACGGGAATCTCGCCAGACAAAGAAACGGCCACTCCCTTCCAATGCCGCTCCAAGTCCGGAAAAATATTCCCTTGTCAGCACTTCGAATTGAAACTGCGAGCGGCTTATTACCTGGTGATACAAAGGATAAATTTCGTCCAGTACGGGCGTAAGATCCGACAGAACCTCCATTGAATATTTGTCCAAACGATCGGCATCCCGGAATTTCCGGCGGAGATTTTTCCGGGTCTTGTAGCTCAAGGCCCGCTCCATGTAATCGTCAAAATCCCGATAAGCCAAGTCGATCCTGCAAGACGGAAAGCTCGGAATTCGCGCATAGCCGTTCGAAGGAAAATACTTTAATACCGTACGATAACTCGAGGGAAAATCCTTGAGCACGATCAAAGATGCGTTCAACCGTCGAGCTACCTCGGGAAGGGTTTCGTGCAAGATCCTCGAAACCTCGTCTTGATCGCATTCTCTTCCACCCAGCGCCCCTTCCCCCGCTGAGCACCCGACCATCAGCGTCCGGACCTCGCACACGGATGGAAACCAGCGCTGCATCCACTTTTCCAATCCCTGTCTTAGCGAAGCCGGAAGACCTTTCAAAATACTCTGCCTCACCAGGAAGAGAGGCTGCACATGCGGCCTCCCATCACTTTTTTCCAAAATCAGAAAATAGTGATCAAACTGTTCCCCAAGGGTGTCCTGGAGCAACCGATAATAGGAATGTTTAAGATAGTTACCGGCGTAGCTCTCTTCCCAGGAGCGATCGAGTGAATCCGGCACGGATTGCACAATTCTCACCCTTCCTATAGGGATCTTAAGGTAATCTTCCGCCCTGGGGGGCAACTCAATGGATAAATCCATCTGATCCCCTTCAAGTGTCTTGTCCAAGATGCTATTGTTTATCATCGTCATAGTTCACTTTTGTACTCAAACTCATCATCGCAGGTCGAACACCTAAAGTCATCCTGAATTGGGCCGGAAGGTCACGCAACGACCTGTCAAGATATATCGTTTGCCGCATGGTTAACTAATCTTAGCGGGACCAGCGAGCATTTTCCCTCTTCTGATCATCTCATTTTTCATTTGCTGAAATCGCTCTCGTGCATCATTCTCGATGAAAGGTTGCCCTACGAATCTAAGCATCCAATGCCCGGGAACAATATCTGCATAATAGTTGATACGTGTTTGGTTGCCCTCCGGCAATACGAGCGTAGTCTCCTCCATTTTACGCATGTTGCCGGTGATCATGCGTTCGTGAATCCTTTTGATGGGAGACAGGGTAACTTCTCCTAACGAGTCAATTGTATAGGTAAAGAAACCATATTTTATGATCCCCCTTTGGGAGACTTTCAACGTATCACCTGTTCCGTTAATGACTTTGCTGGACTGGACACCGGAAAGAAAGTTCGAGAAGTTATCGAAGTCCGTCAATACTGACCACGCCTGTTGCGCCACAACAGGAGCAAGAAAGGTTACGTAAATGACAATGCGCTCACCATTGTTCTGTACGCTGACCTCAATCTCCCTGTCGTGATGCTCATTATTTTGCTCGACCAGATTCACGGCTGAGGTTTTTTCGATTTTTGGCTGCCTTTCCGCTTCTGCTGAAACCGGAGCATTAAGAAGCAGGCCTAACAGAAAGGCGGCGGATATGACACGAATTATGTTTATCAAGGCGTTCTTCATTTCCGGTAAGGCCGACATAAACGGATAAAAACTTTCACAGCATTTTCGCAAGCTATCAATTTTAGGTCGACTGAAGCGCAAAAGGAGGAGCGATCGGGTGCACACTCGCATGCGGGTATCGTGTACAGGAAGCGCCTTATCAATGATTATGAATTAGCAGAATATGACAGACAATACCCAGCACTCATACACTTAAATAGGAAGTTGCAGAATGAAGCTCAAGGTGGGCGGGAAATCTGACGTTAGCTGATAAAGGATCAGGGAGCGGACGCATCCGATGTTTCATCATCGATCACATTCGGCTATATAAACTGCCCCGCCGCGTTACCGGATGCCCAGGCCGACTGGAAATTAAATCCGCCCAGATGTCCCGTTATATCTACCACTTTGCCAGTAAAATAAAGGCTGGGCACTTTTTTGCTTTCCATGGTTTTGGATGATAATTCGCGCAGCAACTATGGCTTTAGTAGGGCATTCGCAGTCAGCGACTATGCAGGCGGCTACTAAGACGGCCCCCAGCAATACCTGGATGGACAATTAGCGTCAGATCGGCTCCTTTTATTACTGTATCGATTTCAGAAGCCTATGCACGTTTTTCGACGCGATATTTCGAAATTTTACCGCGGAAATTATAGGGAGGAAATCCTGACGCATAGATGTCGAAGTCATTACAAATCTGTAATGTTCAGGGAAGGGCGCGGACCGATATACAGGTATGAATGCTGTGCGAGCGGACGGAAGAGCCTGCTCGTACGCTGGGGCCAAAGCTATGACGGTATAGGTTGCGCCGGGAAGAAAATCCGGACGGAGGTACCTTTACCCACGGCGCTTTGCACCGCAATCTTGCCACGGTGGAGGCCGACAATCGATTTTACTATAGCCAATCCCAGCCCCGCACCTTCTGCCGTAGAGCTGCGGGATGGGCTAACCCGATAAAAACGGTCAAATATTTTTGGCAAGTGTTCTTGCACGATCCCCGTTCCGCTGTCGCAGCAGATGACCTCCATGCCCCCATCAATGCAATGGACAGAAAAAGAGATCTTGCCGCCGGCGGGAGTGTAATGCAGGGCGTTTGAAAGCAGATTGCTGATAACCCTTCTGAACAGAATTGGATCGGCCATTATTGTCCCGTTTCCTTCACAAATTACCCGGACATCCTGCTCTGCGGCCAGCGCTTCATAAAAGGCGATCACCTTCTCGATTTCGGCGCGCGCATCGAGTGGTAAACAAGTAACCGTGGCCTGCACACTGTCGGCTTTGGCTAGAAATAACAAGCTGTCTATCATGCGCGATAACCGGCCATATTCTTCCAGGCTCGACGCGAGTATTTCGCGGTATTCTTTTGCCTCGCGCGGTCTGGATAGCGCCACTTCTGCTTCTCCGCGTAAATTATTGATGGGTGTACGCAACTCATGCGCCAGATCAGCCGAAAACTGGGAAAGACGATTAAAGGAATCTTCCAACCGAACAAGCATCCCATCGAATGCCCGCGCCAGTGAAACCAGTTCCCTGGGCCAGTGTGCGACATCAATGCGCTCGTGCAGTTGGCTGGCGGTTATGCGCTCGGCGGCCCAGGTGAGATCCTCCAACGGTTTCATGCCGCGCCGCGCCGTGATAATCCCTATGGCCGCAGCTCCCAGAATAACGGCCAATAGCACGCCAATTAAATACTGCTCATATCGGCTGATCAGCATTTCCTCGCTTGTTTCATCCAATGCCACCTGAATTTGCCGCTTTAGCGTGCGGGTATCGCCACCCCCGGTCTGTCTGGCGACAAGGAGATAACTCCTATTAGTGGCAGAGCGCCATTCTTTTGTTTTGCCTGTTGACGCGCCCGAATCGGGAAATACAGCGGGCGGGATCTCTCGGTTCATACCGGGAGCTTCATAAAGCGTATGACCGGATTCGTCCAATACACGGCTGTAGGTAAGATACTGGGAGCCTGGGAATCCTACGTTTTCCTCGGCTATTTCACGCTCAAGAGCTTCAATGTTGCCGGCCCGCAAAATAAGGTCGAGAACTTGAAGCCGGCTATTGAGAATTTGCTCGTCTTCCTGTTCTAGGGTAGTGATGAGGACCCAGTACAGAAATCCCGAAGTGAAGATGAGCATGATGGCGGCCGATAACGTATACAGCCACGCGAGCTGTTTAGTAATCGACCAGCGCGGAGAACTGGACGCAGCTGTAACCTCGGCACTATCTCGTTTCAAACACGTACCCCACGCCACGCACTGTATTGATCAGTTTCTTTTCAAATGGGTCATCGACTTTACTGCGCAACCGGCGTATCGCCACATCGATAACATTTGTATCGCTGTCGAAGTTAATATCCCAGACCTGTTCGGCAATTAACGTTCGAGATAAAACTTCCCCGGCGCGTCGCATCAGCAATGACAGAAGCGCAAACTCTTTCGAAGTGAGATCAAGACGCCGGCCGCTGCGAGTCGCTTTCTGGCGTGCGAATTCAATTTCCATATCGGCAATTTTCAGGGTTTCACTATGCCGTGCTGGCGCGCGCCGCAACAGCAAGCGGACCCTGGCCAGCAATTCGGAAAATGCGAATGGCTTAATCAGATAGTCGTCGGCTCCGAGTTCCAGTCCCTTTACTCTATCTTGCACGTCATCTCGAGCCGTAAGGAACAGCACAGGCATCTGTTTGCCCGCCTGACGCAGCGTTGCGAGAATGGACCAACCATCCCGACTTGGAAGCATGACGTCCAGGATGATCAAATCGTAATTGATATGAAGAGCGAGTAGCAGACCCTCGTCGCCATTTTCCGTAGCATCGACAATATATCCTGACTCGGCCAACCCTTTTCTGAGAAAGGCGGAAGTCTTTTTTTCGTCTTCAATAATCAGGATATGCATCAATGTGGGCTCTAAATATGACGATTCGTAATTGGCATTGCCGTGCCTACTTCGCGATGTTTTCTAGCACTGATGTCGTGTACGTAAGGATGATTTACCTTGTACCTTGCGTCAATCCGATAATAAGTAGTTGTATCTGGAGGAAAGTGGCTATTATGGTAGAAAGCAGCCGCCCGCAACCCCGGCCTTAGCATATGCCCGGGGATGGGCACTCGCCAAGCTGAACGCTTCCGTCACGAACTTGAATATGCGTCGCCCCGGCCCCCAACAGGCTTTCATATCATGATCACCGCTTCTCGGAGATCTCAGTCGCGGAGATTGAGAAGAAAACCGCGCAGTTTGGCCGTTTGCTGAATCGTTTCGGCAACATGAGAGTCAAACGACTCTCTGGGCATCTGTTCACCATTTCGGCTAACAGAATTCTTTTTAGCAGCACAGTTCAAGTTTTACCGCAAACCTGCTCACGCACATAGTAAATGGCATTATAAATTTAACGTTTGATAATAAAGGACCCGGGGATCGGGATCCGATAAGTTCCCGTAGAATTCACTCGGCTTACGCAGCCCGCCCGGCCGCGTGACCGGATGCCCAGGCCCACTGGAAATTAAATCCACCCAGATGCCCCGTGACATCCAACACTTCGCCAATAAAATAAAGACCAGGGACTTTCTTCGCTTCCATGGTTTTAGATGACAATTCGCGCGTATCGATCCCCCCCAGTGTCACTTCCGCCTTTCTATAACCCGCAGTGCCGCACGGGGTGATTTGCCAGCCATGTAATTGTGCCGCAATGTTCCTCAAACTCTTTTCATCGTATTGATTTACTGGCTTGGCTGGCTGCCCGCCCGAGATTGCTTCGGTCCATGCCTGTGCGAAACGCTTCGGCAGATATTGTGTCAGCAGGTTTGGCAACAGTGCAGGACTATTTCGGTGATCGAGCAGCCATCCCGCAGCGTCGATATCCGGTAGCAAATCAATATAAATGGGAAAACCTGGCTTCCAGTAGGAAGAGATCTGCAATATTGCCGGTCCGCTCAAGCCCCGATGTGTGATCAATAAATTTTCGCGAAACTTTGCTCCATCACAACTCACCGTCGCCTCCATTGCAATTCCTGGAAGTTGCGAAAAACTGGTCAGTTGTTCCGGGGCAAAGATCAGCGGAACCAATGCTGGCCGCAGCCGTGTCACGTTGATATCGAATTGTTCCGCCACGCGATAGCCGAAAGACGTTGCGCCGATTTGTGGGATGGAAAGGCCGCCCGTTGCAATCACCAGTGCGCGCGTGCTCACTAGGCCACGCCCGGTCTCCAGCATGAATCGGGCATCGCTGGCGCTGATTCGTTCTACATTACTGACGCGGCACGGCATCTGCCATTCAACACCCGCAGCATCGCACTCATGCCGCAGCAGGTCTATGATTTGCTGGGAACTGCCATCGCAAAATAATTGCCCCAGCTTCTTTTCGTGATAACGGATGCCATGCTTTTCGACGAGCGAGATAAAGTCTTGGGGGGTGAAACGCGCCAGTGCCGACCGGCAGAAATGTGGGTTGTGTGAAATGAAATTTTCCGGCCTGGTGTAGCGGTTTGTAAAATTGCACCGCCCGCCGCCGGATACGCGAATTTTTTCGGCGAGCTTGCTCGCGTGATCCAGCAGCAATACCGAGCGCCCGCGCTTGCCCGCTTCGATTGCACACATCATACCTGCCGCCCCCGCCCCTATCACGACGACATCCTTTACCGACATATCAATGAGTTGCAAGCGGTCTATCCCTGCTCAGCACAATATGTCCGGTTTGCGCCACACACTGGCCAGCCACGGCTGCTGTTCGCGCGGAAGACCCGCCGGGCGGTAGTAGTGAGTCATTTCAACGAACTCCGCCGCGGTCATGTAGCGCCGCCAGCCTTCAATATCATGATACATACCATAACGATCCTGGTTCCAGCACTCCTCATTGCTGCCGCGCGGATTGGAGCTGAATAGTATACCGCCCGGTTTCAGCGTGGCCCGGAGCTCCTTCAATACACGAGGCACTTCACAGCCAGGGACATGAAATAGCGAAGCATTGGCAAATATGCCATCGAAGTATTCGCTCGGCAGATCGAGGCTTAGAAAATCCTGGAACCACACATCGCAACCACTGTAGCTGCGAGCCATTTCGACAAAACGCTCGGCACCTTCCAGTCCCACCGCGAGATGGCCAAGCTCCTTGAAAACCTTGAGATCGCGTCCCGGCCCACAGCCAAAATCGAGTATTTTACAGGGCGGATCGCACTCGATGTTCTGTAGCAACGCGGCGATGTTTTGCCTGACGTCATGATTTCTCGTCCCTTGCCAAAAAGCTGCGGCGCGTTCGTTGTAGTGTGCAACCGTCAGACGGGAAATTTTCTTGAGGTCCAGCGGATTGAACTTGATGAAGATTCTCCGGATGGGTAGATATAGGGGTCATACCCTATCAGGCATATCTGAAGCTCAAACCGGGGCGTAGCCAAGAGCCGATACAACAATTAAATTTATTCACATGAAGTAGTGCCCAGGAAAGCGCCACGCATCCGTAAATCACGCATAATTTTAACGCCACCCTGAATCACGACCTCAGGCGAAGGGTGCTGACTTTCCGTAGCGATGATTTCAAGCGCCGTTTGCCCCGTGTAGTCCGCAGACTCCAGAAGATGGAGCAGGCGCGAGGTAAACGCATTAATTTCTGTAAATTGAACCTGGTCGCCGGCATCGCGAAATACAAGTAAATATGTTTCAGCCGGTAAGATCTTGATGCGCGGAGCAATGCGATGCACGGGCCAGCTATAACGCAGGTTAGCGAGCACCGGATTCAAAACAGGACGCTTTTCAAGCAGGTTGCCTGCCGGGTCGATTACTTCCCAGTCCGGTGTATCGGATGAAGTGAAAAGTACCAGCTCTATCCATTCATAATGCCCCAGTTCCAGCACAAATTTCGGATAAGTTGCAGGCACGGCCCCATCCGTTTGCAGGAACCGCATGAATTCCTGGGGTATCTCGTGAAAAAGAGGCGAACAGCTGTGGTGGTCGGCAAGAAAGTCGCGCACGAGCCGTGCCCATCGCCGCTCTCCCAGCACTTTCCGAAGGACCGGAAAACAATTCAGCAGAAAGCTCTCCAGATTTTTGTAAACCAGGCTCCGGTATATTCGCATGCGCCGGGCTTCAATCCCCGGCGGGCAGGGGTTTGCCCTGGGGTTACGTATATGCGAAGTAAAAGCGTATTGGAAGCGCTGAAACTCAGGTAGCAATCTAGCCATGACTTGCATTGATATGCCGGGCCTGAATCAGCGCAATACGTTCTACTTCATGCATCAGTTCATGAAGGGGTGGAATATTAAAATCGCGTTCCAGCAGCGTGGGTGCAATTCCATGAATGCGATAGGTGTCTTCCAACAATGACCACACGGGATCTATGATGTTGGTGCCGTGCGTGTCTATGATCAGATTCTCCGCTTCGTTGTAATGCCCGGCCATATGCATGTAGACAATGCGTTCGGAAGGCATGGCGCGGATGAATTCGAGAGGATCATAAGCATGGTTAATGCTATTAACATACACATTATTCACGTCAAGGTGCAAGTCACAGTTCGCCTCGACCAGCACGAAGCGGATAAAATCCGCTTCACTCATTTCCGTAATGGGTGCCTGCACGTAATACGAAGCATTTTCAAGCGCAATGCGGCGCTCCAGAATATCCTGGACACGGCGGACGCGCCCTGCAACATACTTTACCGCTTCCTCGGTGAAGGGTATCGGAAGCAGATCATATAAATACCCCTCGTCCGAGCAGTAGGACAGGTGCTCGGTATAGAGGTTGATCCCATGCTGTTCAAGAAATTGCCGAACCTTTCGCAATAACTCTTCATTCAGAGGCGCCGGGCTGCCGATCGAGAGCGAGAGGCCATGGCAAACGAAGGGGTAGCGCTCTGTAAATACCCGTAAATCCCGGCCCAATGGGCCGCCGAGGTCGATCCAGTTTTCGGGGGCAATTTCGAAAAAATCAATGGTGGCGGGAACGCAGGTTTTTAGAGCGGGAATTAACTCCCGCCGAAGACCCACGCCTGCACCTGAAATAACCGGAGCTACCACATGAAGAACACGAATGAATTATTTCGGAATTATTTTTTCATCGCGCCGTGTGGCGCTGTGTTCGGGGACGCCGCATTGGACTTGCCCGAGTAACCATCGGCCTCTGGCTGATCGACCGCGCCATCCTTGTTGGCATCGATACTGTCGAATATGGCTTCGTGGTGCTTGAGAAATTCCTCCTTGGTAACCTTGCCGTCTTTATTGGCGTCCACCATTGACATGCCACATCGGCCTTCCGCGGATTTTGCTCCACCAGATCCGGGTTTTGCTCCACCATATTTATTTGGGTCGACCCTGTCAGCATAGGCAAGCATATAGCCCTTATCCAATGTTTGCAACGCGAAAAGGTCATCAGCCGCACAAGCGGGTGTGATGCCTAAGCTGCTGGCAAAGGCAGAGCCCATTGCGATTGAAATGAGAGATTTCTTGTTGCGCATAATTGTCTCCTGAATTTGAGGGGAAATATTATGTCACAATTCCCAAGCGCCGGGCGGCCGGTTTCCTGCCCTAGTCATATAGCGGCAAGCCGATTTGGGAAACATTCACTATGGCACAGGTAGATCACCATTTATGTGCACAGGTTCTGGCGGCACATGGCATCTGGGTGGGAGAGATCAGCGCAAGCCTGCTTCTAATAATGAAAATGATCTATTTATTTTTTCTTCAGGGGTATTCAAGCGATGAGAATTCTGCAAGAATTCGTGCTGCCTTGCATGGGCTGGAAACCGCTAAACCTTATGAGTTGGGACGGTAGAGGCGTAACGGCGCTTTACGGGACGCCCAGGCGAACAAAAGCTTAGTTGCTATATAATATTTTGAGGTCTTTATACCATACCAGGAATGAAGGAATATTAATATGCCGCAAGAACTGCAAAAACAAATCGCTCCTTATAAGCCGAAGAAGGGAGAAAGTTACATGAGTTCCAAGCAGCTTATGCATTTTCGCAATATACTGGAAGGCATTAAGGTTGAGTTGGGGCACGATATCGATCGCACAGTGCACACCATGCAGGATGAAGCGACGATTTTCGCCGATCCTAATGACCGGGCCAGTCAAGAGTCTGACATGGCGCTGGAATTACGAAATCGTGATCGTGAGCGCAAGCTGATCAAGAAAATTGATGAAACGATCGCAAAAATAGATACCGGAGATTATGGTTATTGCGAAAGTTGTGGGGTGGAAATCGGCCTGAAACGTCTCGAAGCCCGTCCTACTGCTACCCTCTGCATTGATTGTAAAACGCTTGATGAAATAAGAGAAAAACAGATAGCCAAATAAGCACTCTGCTATCTTCTCTTCTATCCATTTTTTTCAATCCTTACACGTTTAAGCTAGATATTCAAACAACAGCCCCAGTTTCAGACTGGGGGGTGTTGTTTCCTAGAAGTATTTTTTAAAGCAGGGCTCGCCTAGGAAACCGCGTTATCTGTGGCATCAGCCGCAACGGCTTTCATACTGAGACGCAAACGTCCCTTGTCATCGGCTTCCAGGACTTTCACGCGGACCACCTGGCCTTCCTTGAGATGATCGGCTACGTTATTGACACGTTCGTTGGCAATTTGCGAAATATGCAGCAAACCATCTTTGCCAGGCAGCACACTGACGATCGCACCAAAATCTAAAAGCTTCAATACGGTACCGTCATATGTTTTTCCCACCTCTACCTCGGCAGTAATATCTTCGATGCGCTTTCTTGCCAGTTCGCCACCTTCGGCATTAATGCAAGCTATCATAACGGTGCCGTCATCAGTGATATCGATGGTGGTGCCGGTCTCCTCCGTAAGTGCCCGGATCACTGCGCCACCCTTTCCGATTACATCACGGATTTTTTCGGGGTTGATTTTCAGCTTGATGATGCGCGGTGCATGCTCGGAGATGTCCGCTCGAGTTGCCGGCAGAGCCTCTTTCATGATCCCGAGAATATGCATGCGTCCTTCTTTTGCCTGGATCAGCGCGGCTTGCAGAATATCTTTCGTAATGCCTTGAATCTTGATATCCATTTGAAGTGCGGTAATACCTTTCTCGGTACCGGCAACCTTGAAGTCCATATCGCCCAGATGATCTTCATCGCCGAGAATATCGGTCAGCACCGCAAACCGGTTGCCCTCCTTGATGAGCCCCATGGCAATGCCCGCCACATGCGACTTTAAGGGCACGCCCGCATCCATTAATGCCAGGCATCCGCCACAAACCGAAGCCATAGAGCTGGAACCGTTGGATTCAGTAATCTCGGATACAACTCGTAGCGAGTAACCAAATTCTTCGGGGGTGGGCAATACCGCAATGAGCGCTCGTTTGGCAAGGCGCCCGTGCCCAATTTCGCGTCGTTTGGGTGTGCCTACACGGCCAGTTTCGCCGGTAGCATAAGCGGGCATGTTATAGTGGAGCATGAAGCGCTCGGAGTAATCTCCTTGTAACGCATCAATTTTTTGTTCATCCCTTCCTGTACCGAGGGTCGCGACAACCAGTGCCTGGGTTTCTCCACGGGTAAATAGGGCTGAGCCATGGGTGCGCGGCAACAGACCGTTGCGTATGGTAATAGGCCGGACTGTGCGAGTATCCCGTCCATCTATGCGGGGTTCGCCATCCAGAATCTGGGAGCGTACGATTCGTGATTCAAGGGCAAAGCATGCTTCCTTTACAGCCTGTGCATCAGGACCACCCTCTTCATCAACGCCGAGCTCGGAAAAGACTTTTCTCCAGATATTATCTATGGTTTCGGAGCGCACCTGTTTCTGCTTCAATTGGAACGCAGCACGCAGATCCGTTTCGGCCAAATCAGCAATTTTTTGAGCCAGGGCCCCATCCCTCTGAGGCGGTACCCAGTCCCATGCGGTAACCCCGGCCTCGTCAGCCAGGCCGTTGATGGCCTCAATCGCCGCCTGCATTTGCTGATGACCATAAGTAATGGCGCCCAGCATTATGTCTTCCGACAGCTCTGTTGCCTCGGATTCCACCATCAGCACAGCTTGTTGGGTTCCTGCGACTACTAAATTCAGTTGCGTTTGCTTTAATTCGGTGGTGGTGGGATTTAGAACATACTCCCCGTTGATGTATCCGACACGGGCTGCGCCAACAGGCCCATCAAATGGTATGCCCGAAAGGACGAGCGCTGCGGATGCGCCGAGCATGGCCGGTATATCCGCGTCCACTTCGTTATCAGACGATAAAACCGTGGCGACGATTTGCACTTCATTATAAAAATTTTCAGGGAACAGCGGACGGATGGGGCGGTCGATCAGGCGGGATGTAAGAATTTCTTTTTCGGAGGGGCGGCCTTCACGTTTAAAAAAGCTGCCGGGTATTTTACCCGCGGCATAGGTGCGTTCCTGATAATCGACAGTCAAGGGAAAAAAGTCTTGCCCCTGCTTAGCGGTCTTTGCGCCTACGACGGTAACCAGAACTACGGTGTCGTCCATGGTAACCATCACAGCGCCGTGCGATTGCCTTGCTATTTCGCCCGTTTCCAGCGTTAATTGATGAGCCCCGTAGGCAATACTTCTCTTTATCGAATTCAATTAGTACCCTTTCTATAAGATCATTTCGTCGTTTCGGCCAGCATTTGGAGCTCAGACTTATTGAAAATGCCTTTTTAAAAAGCAATTCAAATTCGCTATCTCTCCTTCAGAAGAGAGATGTCACTTGCGCAGGCCTAGACGCTCGATTAGCATGCGGTATCGGTCTGTGCTGCTGTGCTTCAGGTAATCGAGCAATTTACGGCGGCGGCTAACCATGCGCAATAAGCCGCGACGAGAATGATGATCCTTAACGTGTGCTTTGAAATGACTGGCTAAGTCGTTGATCCGCGTCGTCAATAACGCGACTTGTACTTCGGGGGAACCCGTATCTCCAGCGGCTCGCTGATAGTCGCGCACCACCTGTGCTTTTTGATCGGTTGTGACTGGCATGTGCTCTCCATTAAATGCCTGATGCGAAAGGGCGATATTCTACTCGTTAAGGAATCCCGGAACAAGTTTTCCGTGGATGCCTGGTTGAATAACGAAGCTATCGCTTGCGTTGATAGAGGGACAACCTGTTCAGAGACTTCAGGCGATCCCTAATTCCGTGCCGGCATATTTCGCCACGGTGGACAAAGTGGAACACGCCGCACGAGACTCCACCGCGAGACGAAGTAAAGTTGAGAGTGATACAGAGCCTCGTAACAACAAAAGCAGCAGACGGGCGAGATTGGCGCTGCCATCCGGATGGACCGCATCCATTAGAATAGCGGGTGGCGAAAACTCTACCGCATCAGAGATCACACGCACTGCCATGAACGGCAAATCCGCATGAGCGGCAGCTTCTGCCACTGCTCCACTTTCCATGTCTACCGCGCACGCCCCGGTAGCGCGCGCCAACTCGAGCTTTGCACTTGCCGAACTCAGCACTAGTCTGCTCGTGGCCAATGTACCGTCGCTGACATTCAGGGAGGCGGGAAGCATCTGCCGTAGACGCGATCTCCAGCTTAAGTCGACGGGCATGGAATAGCCGGCATGAATAGCTTCTGGCAATACCAGATCGCCGGGGCGCAAGTTTGGATCCAGCGCCCCCGCAAACCCGAAGCTCATCAGGGCAGTCGCCCCGCCTGCCTTTAATCCTGCTGCTGCTTGCAGGGCCGCCTCTTCTCCCATACCACAGAGCCATATCGACGCGCTCTGGCCCAGGCTGATTCTTTGGTTAAAAGGCAAGTGACGCCGCGTAATACAGCGGGCCTCCATCCGCATTGCCGTGACAATTCCTATTTTTCTCACACAGAAGTCTTGCGGCTCAGTGATTGGAATCTGGCCAGGGCCCACACGGGGAAATATTTGTCATAGCCATGATATTTCAGGTAAAAAACCTTGGGAAAACCCGGGGCGGTAAACCATGGATCGTGCCATAAGCCATCACTGCCCTGCTCGTATAACAAGTATTCGATACCACGGCGGACCTCATGGCTATGCCCTTCGCCAGCCGCCATCAGAGCCAGCACCGCCCAGCCTGTCTGAAAGGACGTGCTTCGGTTAAACTGTCCGGCCTGCGCCGGTGTGAAATAACTGTCATTGCCTTCACCCCATCCGCCATCATCACGTTGCACGGACTTCAGCCATTGTACTGCCCGGCGAACAGCGAGGTGATTCATATCCACGCGGGCTAGCCGGAAAGCTTCAAGTACCGACCAGGTGCCGTAAATATAATTGCTCCCCCAGCGCCCAAACCATGCACCGCTGGGTTCCTGCTCACGGAACAAGTATTCAAGACCCCGTTCCACGTTCTGCTTGTGTCTGGGTTCGCCATATAATGCCAGAAAGCCCGCGCAGCGAGCTGTCACATCGCTGGTAGGCGGATCGAGCAATGCGCCATGATCTGCAAAAGGGATTTCATTGAGGTAGTAATAGGTATTATCGGAATCGAAAGCCGCAAAGCCGCCATTACTCGATTGCATGCCGGCAAGCCAGTCTGCCGCTCGCTTTATATTCTCGCGATAAACGTCTGAATCTGCCTGCTGCAGCGCCCATGCTGCCGCAGCGGTATCATCCAGATCCGGATAATGGGGATTTGCATATTGGAACGCCCAGCCGCCCCCCGCCAATCCCGGATGAGCGCCCCGCCAATCCGCGGGTGCGTCAAGTATCTGGTTGGGAATCAGCCAATCAAGAGCCTTTCTTATAGGCTTCTGATCCACGTCGGGATCTTCCTGTAAGGCAAGGGTTGCCAGAACGGTATCCCATACCGGTGAGGTGCACGGCTGAACCCAGGCGCGCTCCCCCTCTTCGACCACGAGTCCGAGTAGTGCCTTGCGGCACTGTTCCCGATAAGGATGTTCGTAGGGATATCCCAACAATGCAAGTGCTTCGCTCGCGTTTACGATGGCCGGAAAAATTGCTCCCAGCCCGCATTCGCCATTAAGCCGCTCAACTATCCAGCGTTCTGCCCGACGGAGTGCGATACGGCGCAAGGCCTGGGGGATGAACGGTTCAAATAGCGAAGCAGTACGTTCGATGAGCAGGAGCAGTCGGTTGAGGCGAGTGCGCACGGGAAAATAATCTCGCTCTTGTTCCGGGGCAACCGTGAAAAGCTCACGAATATGGACGTTACGAGGATTTGCTGCGCGTGCTTTCAGGCTGCAAAGGATGGATAGCGGCACCGTCACAGTACGAGACCAATACGAAACCTTGCTCAAGTGAAACGGGAACCATTGAGGTAACAGTATGATCTCGACCGGTACAAATGGAACGCCTCGCCAGGGAATCTGGCCGTACATTGCAAGCATCAAGCGGGTAAATACATTCGCCCGGGCTGCGCCGCCATGATTCAGAATAGCCGCGCGGGCGCGCGCCATATGGGGGGCCTCCGGCGCGTCGCCCGCAATTTTCAGGGCATAGTATGCCTTGACTGTGCCGCTTAGATCAAAATGCCCGCCATAGAACAACGGCCAGCCGCCATGCTCGGGATCCTGCTTCTCACGAATGAACCGGGCAATTCTGCCTTCAAGTCCTATATCCACTTCATTCATGAAGTGCATCATTAGCACATATTCCGCCGGAATCGTGCAGTCCGCTTCCAGGGGAAAACACCAGTGGCCGTTTTCTTTTTGAAGAGACAGCAGAGCCTTGCGCGCCGCAGCCAACCCATCCTCTGGCGATTTTATATCCGTACTGGTATTTGACGAACCGACGTACCGATCGTGCGAAGCCAATCTGGCTATGGTTTTAAATATCTTCATTTGTTTTTACCATGCTCCCTCAAGCGGGTTACGCAAATTACCCAACGCATCCATATTATTGTCATATGTAGCTGCTATCATCACGAAAATGGTTTTGCGAGAAAATCCCAACTGCAAAGACGAGTCGCCGCTTAATACAAATGGGTCATGTCCATCTGGAACCTCTTACGGCCTCGGTTTAATGGTTTGGCCTACAGTTCCGGCTGCGGGCTCGTTCGGTGGTATGTCGTGGTTCATCGGATCATCATAGCTTTCGGGTGGCGGGTCGCCATCGTAAATCAAATGCTTGCGCTGTTGTAAAAACCCTTCACGCACAAATAGATAGGGATCCAGCGCTGCCTGGTCGCGAACACGCATGGGTCCCGATAACCGGGCCCGCTTATCGATGATACCTAGAACGGAAATCGGCGCCATCACGGCGCTACTCGCGAATGTTCCCGCGACAAACAGCATATTGCTGAAAAAACTCACCGGAATGCCGGGCGCGTCCCGATAGCTGCTGGGGCCGAGCAGAGGAACAAAAAGATAAGATCCCGTGCCAACCCCCCAAACGCCGAGCGTTTGGCCAAAGTCCTCGTCATGCTGTGGCAGTCCCATAGGCCCCGCCACATCGAAAAGACCCACCCCGCCTATTGTGGAGTTTATGACGAAACGCAAAGTGTCCTGAAACCCCTGACGTATCTTTCCCTGCAAAAAATCATTTAGTATGACGTTTGGATAAGCGACATTGTCGTAGAAATTGCCGATCGAACGCTGCATGGGGTTGGGCACATACTTTATATACACGTCCGCAACCGGCGCCAGAATATTCCGGTCGACCATATCGGTAAATTCGTAAAATTTACGATTAGTTTTCTCGTTAGGGTCAATGGAATCCATTCTCTCATGGGATTCGAGCGCCTCCATGTTCGGGTCGCTCGGGCGCATGGTTGCACAACCTGCCAGCACTGATGCACATACCAGCAATAAGGCGAGAATCGGTGTACTTTTCATGATCAGGCAAGACGCAGAGCCAACCTTGTTAATAGTATTGGATCCCCCGTAATTCTTTTTAATCCTTTTTAATTCTTAATCCGGTTGAATTATCTCAAGGTGCGAATTATAAACAATAATTGCCCAAGTCGCGTATAACTTTATCTGTTACTGAAAAAGCCGGCGGAAGGCTTGGCATGCTCAATCTTTCCAAAGTCAAACTCATGACCTTGACCTCGCTTCTTCGGAATTTCCCGCGCCGATACTTCGGGTGGGCGCCCGCAGTAGTACCGGAAGTATCACAAGAGTACATATCAGGGTAAAAGTCAGGCCGACCGTAAGCAATATTCCCATGCTGGCAGTGCCTTGATGCGAGGAAAGCATGAGGCTTGCAAAATCAACCAGGGCAGTCAAGGCGCTGTAGAAAATTGCGCGGGCGGTACTTGTATGAATCAGAACTTCGCTGACCAGTTCATTGTTAAGGCTTCGATGCACCATGTGCAGACTGCTGTCGATACCAAGACCAAGCAACAGCGGCAAGGCAATAATATTTGCGAAGTTGAACGGTACACCCAGCAAAACAGTGAATGCGGCGGTGAACAAGCTGGATAACAGCAGTGGAATCAATACGAGCAATGCGTATTTAAAGCTGCGCAACACTATCAATAACGCCACGATAATGCCTGCCAGAGCTAACAGAAATGCCTGAATGAATGCCTGTACCACGGCCTCTCCTGCCTCAAGACTGACCATGGGCGCGCCAGTAGCGTTCGGCGCCACACGCTGCACTGCATGCACAAAGCGGCGTAACGCTTCATTGTCGTTAAGATCTTCCGCTGGATAGATGGCCAACCGATACTCGCCCGATTGGCTGCGCCAGCGTTGGCTTAACGATTCCGGAAGATCCTGCTCACCAAACGGGGCAGCGTTGGTAGCAGCACGGAGGTTCTCCAGGGCGGTAGGCAACGTCGCCAGCAGATCTTCCTCCACCGAGCGCAGCAGATTATTTCTCTCGGCAGGGTTAGCGGCATCAAGTTGGGCAAAAAGCTTGCCGAGGGAGACCCTGAGGGCACGTGCCGCCTCGGCAGCGGGATGGTGAGGATGATCGGCTATCAGCTGATCCAGCGAGGCAGCCAGTTCATTCAGTGCCTTGCGCTGTTGCGCCGATATATGTTCGCCCGCCACGCGTTTCCCCGTCGATAGGGTAATCGGCCCCATCGTGAGCGCCATTTCCTCGATCAGCATGAGTTTTTCATCCTGATCCTTTGGCACAAAGTCAAGAAGGGTGACCACTTTATTCACTTCCGGAAGTTCCGCCAGGCGCTGAGCCAAATGTGCAGCTTCGTTGCGGTCTTTAGCCAACGTAAACGCATGCCAAGGCGAATGGTCTGGTTCTGAAAGAAGTTCCCGAAACGTCTTTATCGCTTCTCCGTTCTGATCCTGCATATTCAGCAGGTTATAGTCAAACCTAACCTGAGGCAGCATCGCAAGCGCAGCAATTGAAGCCGCCAATGTAACGGCATAGGTCAACTTATGCCACCTCAAAGACAGCTCGAGCACTTTCCCTACCGGGCTCTTCCCATTAACCGATTTCGTTGGGAACCGTTTCGGTAGAAAGCGTAGCAGGGCAGGGCCTATGGTTAGCGTCACCAGCAAACTGATGATCATGCCTGTACCCGAGATAATCCCTAACTCCGCTACCCCTTTGTAATCGGTGGGTATGAACGCGTAGAAACCAATGGCGTTGGTGATTGTGCACGCGGTCAACGCGGCGCCCGCATCGCCGCCCGACATGCGCATGGCCTCGGCCGGCAGAGCCCTGCCCTCAAGAACCTCTCTGTACCGTAGCAGAAAGTGGATAGCAAAGTCCGCCCCCAAACCGATGTACAGCACGGCAAATGCGATGGAAATCAGATTCAGGTGACCGACGACAGCAGTAGCGAACGCCGCGGTGAGAATCAGGCCCATCGTCAGACAAACGAGTACATTGAGTATCAGTCCCCCAGTACGCATCGCGAAGTAGAGCACCACGCCGACCAAAACAAATGTGAGAACTCCCGCGAATTCCATGCCGCGTAACGAACTGTTGAGTTCATCATCGGCTAATGCAACCTCGCCGGTTATGCGCAGCCGCACGGGACTGTCATCTGTTACGCCGGTTTCTCTTGCTGCGGCACGAAGTGCCGAAATGGATTGCTCAGCCGGGAATAGTTGAGAATAATCAAGCCTGGGCTTTATTACGATCAATTCCTGGTATTTCCTTTTTTGGGGCTCACCCTGAAATAGCGTCTGCCACGACAATTCTCGGGGCGAACCGGCGAGGCGCGCATCCACTGTTGCGCTCACGCCCGCTAGCACCGGGCGAAGTTCCATGGTGCGGCCTTTCCGTAATTCCTCGACTGCTCCGCTGATTACAGCAGCAAGCGCCTGCAAGCTCGGGTCTCGTGCGATATGTGCAATGAGCGGCTGGGCCGCTGCCAGACGATCCGTGATGCGTTCCAGTTCTGGGATGCTCTCGTAAAGCAAGGCATTGCGTGAAAAAAAATCGTCAACCTTGGGCGGATAGATATCGTGGAAGTTTAAGGTGTCCTGCTTTAGGCGGGTTACAAGACGCTTTGTCGCAATTTGAGCCTGCTCGGGCGTGGGTGCTTCCAGTACCGCTAGCATCGTGTCCACGTCCTGAGGGAACGTTTTATTGTAGTGCTTCATATTGACGCGGAACGGCAAGTGCTCGGAGAGCATGTCCGTCGTGTCCGTATTCATACCGAGGTGGCGCGAGACGTATATGCCGCATCCCGCGGCGACCAGCAAAGCGATAAGAAGGACCCAGCCGCCATAACGGTACGAAATAACTGACCAGTGGGCAAAGAGCTCGTAGGTGCGGCTATGAGAAGAAGCGTGGGGTGGAGGAGTCATCCTTCTGGGAAGCAATTTTGGACAAACAGTCCCTGCTGCTAGACGGTTGTTTTCTTAGCCTTGCTCGGTCAGGACGATTTTTTTCTTGAGCATGTCGATGAGTGTGGGAAACCCATCGCGTTGAAGAATGGCGCGGTATTCGACGCGTTTCAGCGCGAGGTCGCTGACTCCGTCCGCCAGGATATTGATGATGCGCCAGCCATCTTTCCCCTGCCGTAGGATGTAATCGAAACGTACGACTTCGCCGCTTGGCTGGACCAGCCTGCTGCGCACCATAACCTGATCTCGTGGCATGGCTTGTCGCTCCAGAAATTCGAAACGCTCCCCCCCGTAACCCTTAAACCATCCCGCATACGTCCCAATGCTCAGTTTGCGGAAGATATCTGAAAAAGTGCGCTGTTGCTCGGCATCCAATTGAGCCCAATTGGCCCCCAGGGTAGTGCGTGCAATGAAATCGAGATCGTGAGTTTGATCAACAACAGGAGCCAGCAAATCAAAACGGCCGCGATAGCCGAGTTTTTCGCCTTCACGCATTGCCTTGATAAGTGAGTCATGCAAATAATTCACCACCTGTTCCGGACCACGGGCATCCGGCGCTTCCGCCCAAGTGCAGGGCGCGATCAGCACCATGACCCCGATAATCTGGAATTGCAATAAGGACTTCATTCTGTGCAGGACTCTCATCTCGACAACCTTAACCAAGTGTATTTATCTTGCCTAAACCGAACGGCTCAGCCACAGGGTACAAATTTGTGCAGAACTAGCTGATGTGTCAGAGGCCAGCATCGAGCTTTAATGCTGGAAAGTTTTTTATTTCAAATTCGATTCACTGCTAGCGCAACCGGCGACCAGGGGGCCTCAGATTCTTGCTCCGCAATGAATAATTTCACATGTTGAGTATTCTGGAGCGGAACCAGCTGCTCCGCGGTACGCCATCAAACAGCATAGGCTTGGATGACGTACCGGGCGGCCGGCTCATAGAGGATATCCTGGCAGTATAATTATCGCTCTACCTTGACTGGAATACCACCAATCGTCTTTCGGGGTTTTAGTTGCTCGGTCGCCCATTTTGGGGTCGGCTCGGCTACCATGGGACCGGTCGTTTTCGGCCCCCTGATGGAGGTGATAAAAGCCTTTATCGGATGCTGTAACATATCTTCAACCGCGGTCGCCTCATAGCCGCAGTGAGCCATGCATTGGGCACACTTAGGATTGCTGCTGTTGCCGTATTTTTCCCAAGGCGTATCATCCAACAGCTCCTGGAATGTTGCCGCATAGCCTTCATCCGTCAACAAATAGCAGGGTTTTTGCCAGCCAAATATGTTACGGGTTGGGTTACCCCAGGGCGTGCACTGATAATTCTGGTTGCCGGCCAAAAAATCTAAGTAAAGCGAGGAATGGTTTAATTTCCAGTTGCGGGTCTTGCCAAGCTTGAAAATATCTCGAAATAAATTCTTGGTATCCTTTCCCTTAATGAAGATGTCTTGTCTCGGAGCACGCTCATAGCTGAATCCCGGTGCAATGGTCGCGCCTTCCACACCCAGTTCCATTGCATAATCGAGAAACTCAGCGACATCCTCCGGGGTTTCACCTTGAAACAGGGTACAGTTTACGGTAACCCGGAATCCTTTCGATACTGCTACTTTTATAGCCTCAACCGCCCGATCAAAAACGCCGTCCTGGCAAACCGAGGCATCGTGCCTCTCTTTCAGGCCATCCAGATGAACGGAAAAAGTCAGAAAAGGGGATGGCGTATAATCGTCAATCTTTTTCTTCAAAAGCAGCGCATTTGTACACAAATAGACATACTTCTTCCGTGCCACGATGCCGGCGACGATTTCGGGCATTTCCTTGTGTATCAGGGGCTCGCCGCCTGGAATCGATACCATGGGCGCACCGCACTCATCAACAGCCTGCATGCATTCCTCAAATGAAAGCCGTTTGTCCAGAATCTCGTCGGGATAGTCGATCTTGCCACACCCTGCACAGGCTAAATTACAACGAAATAGAGGTTCCAGCATCAGAACCATAGGGTATTTCTTGACCCCTTTCAACTTCTGCTTCAGCAGATAACCGGCGACAGTTAGCTGTTGACGTAACGGCACTCCCATGACGAACCCTCCAAAAAACTCAATAAACTGATTGATAGCCGCAGGCGAAACCGCCTTGATTTTCCCGTTATTTTCAGGCTGAATGTGACTCGATCACGCTGGTCTCTTAGGTATGCAACCTCATTCCCGGCGCTGCCAGACTTGGTAGATGTCACTTCGCTTGTTTCAATTTGCTCACAGATATTGACGAGTACGGGTTTGCGCCAGTCTGCCCATTTTTTGTAATGGCATTTTTATCGCGTCAGTATGGTAGCACGTATATTTCATAAACTAAACACATACCCTTTTCAGGGTTAATTGCTTTTAATCAAGGCACTATAAATGCCGGGACTCGACAGAACCGAGAGGGGCGAAACGGGCCTTTAGCCTGACTCAATAGTTCGCCTGATCCACCTTCCTGATACGACCTCTCAAAATCTTTTCATTGGAAAACAAAAAAATGGGGCGCTAGGCGCCCCATTCTTAACTACCTTGCTTCTATTAGAAGTTATGACGAAGGCCAATCGTATAAGTAGCGCGGTTACCTGTTGCGTACGCAGGTGCGGTGAAGGTTGCACCACCGGAGTCGGTAGCAACACCGGGCAGGTCATTCGCAGCAGCAGTATTACCGTTTCTTACATAAACATGTTGATAGCCGCCGAAGATACTGGTGCGTTTGCTCAGGTTGTGAATGACGCCCACCGTGAAGCTATCGGCAGCACGTTTTTGTGCGGCAGGAACAAACCCGTTACCGCCCGTTGAGTTCGCGTGAGTCATACCACCTTGGGCCACCAGGGTGGTGTTGCCCCATCTGTAGCTACCCATCGCGTGCCAGATGTTACCGTCACCGCCCCAGTTCATTGCGGAATTGCATTGCCCAGTCACAAGGCCATGGCCGGGGTTTAAGGTGCTAGCCGCGTCAAGAGGATTAGCAGTCAGGGAAGCAGCGGTGGTACAGGTCGCCGAACCAATCGCGTTGTTGATTTGTTCATATTGGCCGGCGAATTTCAGATTTTCCCAGCTCCAGGCAGCGCCCACACGCCATACTTCTTCAGTTTTCAGACCGATGGCTCTCTGGAAGCTATTGGCGTTGTCGCGGGAGTAGCCACCGAATACATCAAATCCCATGCCCATGAAGTCAGCATGGTATTTGGCAGCAGCCTGACCGTCGAAGTCACCGTTCCGGCCGCCGGTATTGCCTTGGCTACCCAAGCCACCGGGAAGGAAGCTGGATGTGATGCTGCCGGAATTAAGAGGATTGAGCGTGTTGGCATCGCCGGGCATGAATAGAGCGGCGAACGAAAAACCTGCCATATTCGCGGAATCGAAACGGATCGCACTATTGACGAAGCCGTTTGCACCCGAACCCAGGCCGTTGGCGCCGCCGGACATGGTACCGCCCGCGCCGTTGGCTTGCAGGGTGGTATAAGCGAACGGATCGATTGTCATCCCACCGGCAAAGTCTTTGAACGGAGATTGAACACGGCCGAATTTGACATCGCCCCATTGATTGCTGGAAAGCCCAACCCATTGTTCACGGGGCGTCGTGGCGGAACCGGAACCCGTGTTCAACCCCATTTCCAGGCGTGCGTTGGCTTTCAGCCCGTTACCCAGATCTTCCGTGATATGCAAACCCCACCGTGAGGAGCGGGAGTTATCTTGAAGCCCCCCTTGGCTGTGCTGGGTGGAAAAATCGACGAGGCTGTATTCAGCTTGTACCCGGCCAAAAATCGTGACGTTTGTCCCCTGAGCGGATGCAACCACCGGGGCCGCGAGTGCACCGGCGACAGCCAGAGCAATCAGTTTCTTTTTCATGTGGAAAATCTCCTTTAAAGTTGAAACGGTGGGTCCTCTCACCGACCCTATTTCGGTGGAGTGTGTCCCGCTGCTTGGACCTCTCAGAGTGAGAGGGTTGAGAGATTGTGCCTAACGCGGCAACACCTAGCAAGGAAATAAAGAGAGTTTGCGTTGGGGGGGGATTTATTTGTTGCTTTTTTGCAACAGACTGTTTCCAGCTGTAACCGAATAGATGGAATTAGCCGACTTCATAAGAGCTCTTTCCCGAGACATATGCTGTCTGGTTCTCTTCGAACAGCCGCGCCAGCTCCACACCCGGATCGGCGACGCGCATAAACGCTTCGCCGATCAAAAACGCATTTACCCCATGGTCGCGCATCAGCGCGACATCAGCCGGCGCGCGCACGCCGCTTTCGGTAATCACCATACGTGACGGAGGGATGCGATTCAATAATTGTAACGTGGTGTCCAGGCTTGTTTCGAAAGTACGTAAATTACGGTTATTGATACCGATCAGCGGAGAATTCAATTGCAGCGCGAGTTCCAGATCCTCGTCATCATGCACCTCCACCAGCGCTGCCATGCCCAGCGCATGCGCGAGCGATTCGAGTTTGAGCATCTCCGCCACCATTTTCTCCGGATGCTTCCCCTCTTCGCCCGGAACGGGCGACATTCGAAAGGCAGCGACAATTATCAAAATACAGTCGCCACCCATCGCCCGGGTCTGGAACACCTGATATTCTTCCAATAAGAAATCCTTGCGCAGAACCGGAAGATTACAGGCGGCCCTGGCCTGCTTCAAATATTTCACACTACCGCAAAAAAAACGCTCATCGGTAAGCACCGACAGGCAGGCCGCACCATGTAGCGCATAGCTCATGGCGATAGCGGCGGAATCGAAGTGCTCTCTTATTACACCTTTGCTGGGGCTGGCCTTCTTGATTTCCGCAATAACGGCGGGCCGCCCGGCGGCAATCCTGGCGCGAAGGGCACCGGTAAAGTCCCGCGGTGGTGGTGCAGCTTCTGCCTCCCGGCGCATCGCAAGCAATGGTTTTAGGGTTTTTGCCGCGGCGATTTCTTCAAGCTTGACGGCAAGAATTTGTTGCAGAATGTCAGCCATGGGCCGAACCCGAAGTGTTGTCCCGATTCGAGAACGCGACAAGTTCGCATAACTTTGCTTTCGCAGCACCGCTTTCGATTGCTGCGCGTGCTTTTGCTACACCTCGTTCCAGCGACTCTGCCACCCCTGCCAAATAAATCGCCGCACCTGCGTTAAGTAGCACGATATCCAGAGCCGGGCCGGGCTGATTATCCAGCACTGATGTCAGAATCATTCTGGAATGGGCAGGGTCCTGTGCTTGTATCGTTTCGATGGGGGCGGTTTTCATGCCGAAATCCTCCGGTCTGACGAGGTATTCAATTACCTCGTCATGCCTGAGCTCGCCTATCCAGGTTTCGCCGGCTATGGTGATCTCATCCAATCCGCCTTGGTCACCACTGCCGTGGACCACCATTACGTGATGGCTACCCAGGCGCTGCAGCACTCGCGTCAGTATGCCGACGAGATCCGGGTGAAACACACCTAGCAACTGGTTCTTCGCCCCTGCAGGATTGGTCAGCGGACCCAAAATATTAAATAGGGTACGAATGCCCAGTTCGCGCCGTACGGGCGCGGCGTGTTTCATCGCATTATGAAAATGGGGGGCGAACATGAAGCCGAGGCCGATTTCTCCTATATCCTCTGCTATTTGCGCAGGTGTCTGGTTGAGGTTGACGCCAAGCGCCTCTAGCACATCGGCGCTTCCTGATTTGCTGGAAACGGAGCGCCCTCCATGCTTGGCGACTCTTGCCCCGGCGGCGGCCGCGACGAACGCCGCCGCGGTGGAAATATTGAACGTATGGGCGGAGTCTCCGCCCGTGCCGCAGGTGTCCACAAGATGTTGCTGATCCGGCACTTCTACCCGGGTCGCAAATTCCCGCATTACTTGCGCCGCGGCGGCAATTTCCCCAATCGTTTCCTTTTTTACCCGCAACCCGGTGATGATCGCTGCAATCAGCGCTTGCGACAGCTCCCCACGCATGATTTGGCGCATGAGCGAGAGCATCTCATCGTGAAAAATTTCACGATGTTCGATGATGCGGGTCAGCGCTTCCTGCGGTTTCATAACGATGTCCTTTTTGGATATCTCACTCACATGGCACTTGGCACCGCTTTTCCCGCCGCTGTATGTTGATCCAGGAAATTTGCCAGCAACCTGTGCCCGTGCTCGGTCAGGATAGATTCAGGGTGAAACTGCAGACCTTCGATTGCCAGAGTTTTATGGCGGATACCCATGATTTCCCCATCTTCCGTCCACGCGGTGACCTCCAGGCAATCGGGAAGGCCCTCGCGCTCGATCACAAGCGAATGATAGCGCGTTGCATGGAAAGGATTTGGCAGACCGTGAAACAAGCCCAAGTCGTTGTGGAAAATAGGAGAAGTCTTGCCATGCATGACCTGCCGTGCATGAACGATTGTGCCGCCAAAAGCCTGCCCTATGCTTTGGTGGCCGAGGCATACGCCCAATATGGGAATCCGGCTATGGTAGCGTTCGATCAGCGGTATCGATATTCCCGCTTTGCTGGGTGTGCACGGTCCGGGCGAGATTACGATTCGCGCAGGCTTCAGCTGCTCGATTTCGTCGAGCTTGATTTCGTCATTGCGAAATACCGTTACTTCTTCACCCAGCTCGCCAAAATATTGCACCAGGTTGTAAGTGAAGGAATCGTAATTATCGATCATCAACAGCATACTGGGACTTATCCGAAATACGTGAGGATTCACCTTGCAGAGAAGGCGGTAGAGAACCCGATATTATTGCTTACCAGCTTTGGAGGAGCAAGAAATAAAATAATGAATGATGTGCGATAAGATCAGTCTGTGCGCCTCGGCAGCCGCGAGTACACAGCAAATAGGAGGAAGAGATTGGTTTTCGGCTTAAGACATCTTGGATAGCAATGATATCCGTTCCAGTGATATCGGTTCCTTAATAGCAGATTGCAGGTCAGTTGTGACTGGCGCGGTTTAAATCAGTCACGGTATCATTTTCACATCCTTGGAAACTTGGGCGGGATTGGATAGAGATTTTGTTCGGATTCATTGGGATTTATTTTCCAGACGCTGGCCTTCAAGCTTGTCACGGTAGCTTTCCAGCAGATTTTCCATTTCAACACTTTTCATACGTGTGAAGGGCTCTGCTTCCAGAATGGCGTTCAGCGCCCCCTTGGCAGAATACCAATCGACCAGTTCTCGGCCTATTTTATAAAGCTCGCCATTATGGGTTTCACAAAGTTTCCTTTGCTCATTCTGCTTCGCAAGCGACACGGTAATATTTCGCAGATCCTGTTCCAATTGGTTGCGTTGGCCGGATATCTCCTCGTTCCGTTTGCCCGCTTGGTCGAGCCGCGCGTGCAATTCGGCTTTTTCATGGTTGGCCAGTTCCACGTCCTTCTCCAGCCGGGAAATCCTGAATGCCGCGCTGGCCGCCGCGCTCGCCGCCGCGCGTTTTTGAGATTCCGTTTCGCTATGGGTTTTCTTTAGTGTTTCTTCAAGCACCGTTTTTTCTTGCTCCACAGCCGCTTTCTGCTGTTGGGCTTCACTCAACTGTTGCTGTATGCGGCGCAACGCCTGCTTCTCTTTCTTCGTATCCTTTGAATCCTTGGCGGCAGCTATTGCGGGCTGCAACGAGCCCAAGAGGAAGATGATGGCTACACCTTGACATAGTATCTGCCGAATCATCTTCTTGCTCCTGCTCGTATACGATTTGACTTTGCTAACAGAAAATTTGGGCGACTGGTACGGGGAAAAAATTAAAACCTGGCGTTAAGATCCAGGTTCACCGAATCGATAGCCAAGGGCAAGCCGCTGATTGAACTGTAAGAGTTATAGCGCAGTCCCAGCCAGGTGTTATGGGCCACCCCATACAGGGCATGGAGCGTATAGCCCTTATGGTTGGTTCCACCCATGAGATAATTCGAGTCAGTGAAGGCATCAAGCATCGAGTCTCGTCCGGAGTAGCGGTAAAAAGCGAAAACCTGCCACTGGTGCCGTTCCGAAATCACGGGATAGCCCACGGTAAGGCGGACTTGGTAGGCGTCGATCTGTGGTTTGATGTCTTGCCCGGTTCGCGCAAGAATTTTATTCTGGTCGTATCCTACGTTGCGCACATAGTCCAGGGTGCCTATAACATGGATGGGCCTGAATTTCGAGTAGTCCGCCACCATGGTCACGTTGGCGAGCTTGTAATCGGCCGCCAGCGCCCAAAGATTGGTGGTGGGATCGCCATCGTTATCGATATTGAAAAGACTATTGCCTTTCTGCCGGAACAGGGTGGCGGTCTGATTGAACAAGGTGTCGCCGAAGTTCGGGTTGCGGACGCCGTGAATATTACGGAAGTCATAATAGGCAGCTGCCATCCTGACTTTGGTATCGGTTTCCTCCGGCGACCACTCCACCCCGGCCTGAACCCCGTAAAACCATTTATCCTTGGCCTTGACCGTCTCGCTCTGATTGATTTTCTGCAGAGGAAATATCCCAGCGTTAATGAATGGTTTGACGGTCCTGTTTTCCATCTGCCAAGGATGAAGATTGACAGCCAGGCCTTCGAAATTCAAGTCGGCATCCCATAACAGATCAGTATGTTGCACCCCCGCCGTGGGTATGGTGTGTCCTGGTCTGAGAATACCCGTGTATATATTCCCCACAGTTCCGATGAAGAAGGGATTGGGGAAACGGCCGCCACTGACGGTGAGCCAGTTCCATGGGGTAAGCCGGAGATAAACCTGATCCAGCACAAAGCTGAATTTACTATCGAAGGTTCCCAGTGTCTGGAGCGTGGATACCGGGGACCCAATGGATATCGGGGGGGGGCCTAGCAAACGCCCGGTTATTAACGGATCATTGACATTGCCTGTGGTCAAGCGCAGCCCCAGATCCACCCCTTGAGTAACGTTGGCATTGATGCCGAGACGCATGCGAACCCGTTCCCGGTGAAAACTATCGTCGGTGGTGTTGTCGATTTGCTGGCCGATGGCCTGAAAATTGGCGGCAGGAGCATTGCCCTTGGGGTAGAAGTCGGCCTGTTCCCTTAGCCGTATATCCCCTTCCAGCTTGAAGCGGCTTGTCCATTCGGGGGCAACGCTTACCTCTTTCCAGCCATCCTGTTTGGCCTGGCCGATCACTTCCTCGCGCAGTTGATCGCGAATTTCTCTTTTGATGTGCTCGGGGACGTAAGTTACCCGTACTTCGCCTTTCTTAGGCGGGCTGGCCACAGGCTCGACGGTTTTTTCCGGGGCTGGCTGTAGTTGCTGCGCGGCCTTTGCTTTTTGCTCCGCTTTTCGTATCATTTCGTCAGCCATTTCTTGCTTGATGACGCCTTGCTCAACCAGAAGATGGATCAGGTTCAACGTCGTCTCATACAGGATTTCAACCTTTTCGCGCTCATCGGTTTTTGCCTGAGCATTGCCCGCACATGCCAGTGCTATGGCTGCGGCTGCTAGCGTCAAATGCATATTCATTCCGTTACGCTTCTTCTCTAGACCATCAAGCACGTGAGGTCACGCGTATTTTTATTGGTTGCGGCATGTCGGCGGGGGGGGCATCACGCAGGGCCCGCAGATTCTGAAGCACGTCTTTGAGTAATTCATCAACCTTTAGGTCGCCGGTCTTGTCAACCAGCGCAGTTCGCGTAACCTTTCCTGTGGCATCGATCCACATTTTGACCACCACCTTGTAAGTCTTGTCTTTAAGCGCCTTCTCGCGCGCCAGAGCTTCCTGAAAGGCGGAATTCACCGCGTCATTCACTATTGCGTCATACCAGGCCCAGGGATTTCCCTTGGCCCCGCCGCCTATCAGATCGGCCCCGCCTTTTTTTCCCACGAGCCCGAACGCGTCGCCGCTTCCCGTGCCTTCAGCATCGATACCCAGATCCGGCCCTGGCGGCGGCTCATCAGCCTGATCCATCGGCTCTGGCGCAGGCTCGGGCAGCTTTACCTCTTCCTTTACCACCGGTTCCGGCGGTTTCTGCTCCGGTGGTGGAGGAGGTGGCGGTGGCGGAGGTTTGAGCAAGGTGATCTGCTGCAACGAAGTTTTTGGTGGCGGCTTATCGCTTCCAAGAAAATCTTTCAGCCACAATCCCAGCGCGACGGCCGCACCCAAAACAAGTACAACAATCCCCCAGCGCATCCAACCTGGTTTATCACTTTCCACCGATGTTCCCAGGCATCACTTCACCAGGCGTTGGGTTACCAGGCCTAACTGGGTTATATCGAGTTGCCCAAGTAATTCGAGCACGTCCATGACCTTGCCGTATTGCACGACCGTATCTCCCTTGACGACGACCGGCAGTTCAGGATTGGCCGCCTTCAGCTGCCCCAGACGGGTTCGTAATTCATCCAGCGTCACCGGATAGGCGTCCAGAAAGATCTGGCCGTTTTCATTAATCGTGATTGCCTTGGTCGTGGGTTTGGCCAGACTGGGTGAATTGCTGGCCTTGGGGAGGTTGACCTTTATACCTTGTACCGATGCTGTGGTCATAATTATGAAAATGACCAGGAGCACATAGGCGAGATCCAGCATCGGCACCACGTTGATTTCGTCGTAAAGCTCGTTTTCTTCCTGAACTTTCATTTCATTCCCTGTCAGCGGCTGTAATTTTCGGCGAGCTTGGTAACAAACTCATCGACGAAAATATGCATTCTAGATACGATGGTCTTGATGCGGGAAGCAAGATAGTTGTATCCGAAGAGGGATGGGATCGCTACCCCCATTCCCGCAACCGTCGCTGCCAAGGCGGCCGCGATGCCGGGCGCGATCGCATTGACGTTGACGTCACCGGCCGCGGCGATTGCGGCAAACGTGATCATTACCCCCATCACCGTGCCCAGCAGCCCGATGAATGGCCCGCCCGAGATGGCGATGGTGAGCAGCACCATGAACTTGTTCATGCGCTGAATTTCTTCCACCAGCCCGGCATCCAGGCTGGCGCGGATTGCGTCCAGCGATTGCGGCGATAGGGACTTCGTGATATGCGTCGACTCGGTGTCTTGGAAGCGATGCGCCAACTCGACCGCGCCAATGTGATAGATGCGGTACAACGAGGAATGCTCGAACTCTTTTCCCAGTCCCTTTGCCTCGATCATCGCCAGATCGGTCGACAATTCGCGGAACTTGTCCATAAAACGGTTGTTGGATTTATCCACTCGATTGATATAAGCGGCTTTGGTGGACATCACCCAAATTGCTATCACCAACATGATCGACAGCAAGCCAATCGCGACCCAGCCGTCTACCGTCAACGACCGAAGAATAATGCCCATATGCGAAGCTTCCGCCTCGCCCTCGACTGTTTCCTCTTCGCCTAGTGTAACCAGCCTGCCATCCGGCCCCTGCGCAGCCTGTGCGGCTAACCAGTCTGCGCTGCGCACCAGGCCCGAGACCTGCACCTCGTCCATTTCACCCTTGAAGCCGAGGCCCAATGCCGCGCTGCCGGTTGGCAATACGGCGCCGGGTGCTTCACCTGTCGGTTTGCCATTTATGTATATGCGCAGCGCATCGGAAACCGTGAACCCCAGGTGTTGCCATTGGCTTGCTGTAAGCGATACCCCAGAAACCACGCTCGCCCCGCCCGATTTCACCTTGAGTTTCCCCGCTTCAAGCGACGCGGTCATGCCGTCCGACTGGAACAAGACGCCATCCAGCGATGCAGGCTTGATCCAGACAGCGAAGCTGTATCCACCGCGCGCTTCCACGGCAGGGAGCATCACGCTTTGGGCACCGTTGAATCCCGCGCCCCCATTGGCGAATGAAGCGGGGATACGTTGGGCGGAGGACTGGGCATGCAGGCCGTTTGGTCCGCTGTCCTGTGGATGTCCTTCCGGCTCTGCAAAGTGATATACGGCACTGCTGGCATCGTATGTGCCCCGGGGGTCAGCCGCAGACGTGGCACTTTCATTGCCGTAATAAAGAAACACTTCCGTCTGAGGCGAGAGTTTGGGCACCTTCAGCCAGACCAGCGCAAGCTGATTCGCGCTGTCCCACTTCTCGATATGGAATTTGAGTTGGGTCTTGTCGTCTCCCCACACCAGACGCAGGTCGCTGCCATCGTCATTCGCGGAAAGAAAATCGAAGTTACCGGAATGCAAACGGATCAGCACTGGCGCATCCGCGACTTCGCCTGATGGACTGGTCAGCGTGGCCTTCTTGCGGTTCGTCCATTCATCGTTCCACCAGGCATGGCTGGAAAGGGAAAATGTGCACAGTACAGAAGCAAGCAGAAGTACAAGGACACGCATGGATATGTCAACCATCAACCTGAAAAATTACCCCCGGAATTATCCGCGCGCCAGATTACAGCCCTGAGTGAGAACCATGATCCGAATGGATCATTACTTAACGAAAGGGATCAACGAAGAGGTAGCGCCGCCTTGTGCCGACGGTGGCAGGGGTCTGACGGCTGGTGGGGGCTGGGCGACTATATTTGAGACTAAACAGCTGGCTTTTTATTTATTCTCTGGGTGATCTGTTTGGATTAACAACATCCTCGTTAAAATGAAAAAGAGTGGAGGTAACGTCAGACTTACATCGACCGTGGATGTAATGTGAAACATTCTTTTACTCACTGGGGAGGTCCGGCATGTTACCGCGAAATTCTATTTTAACCACTTTAGTAACCTTCGTTCTCATGGTTGTCCTCTGCGCGTTTACGAGCACGTCGTTCGCAAACCAACATCACGACGATGGGGAAGCCGATCGCCACCATGATGAATCGGGAGCCGGCGCTGTCCAGCTCGGGCCGCGTCCATTTTTTCTCATCAATGACATGGAGCCCAGCGCTCTGAAGAGCAGGCTCAAGCATTGCGAGAGCGGCCCATTCCGCAAATCGGCTTTTTCCATTGGTCACCGTGGGGCTGGCCTTCAGTTTCCCGAACATACCAAGGAATCCTACGAGGCCGCCGCGCGTATGGGAGCCGGCATCGTGGAATGCGACGTGACGTTTACCAGGGACAAGGAACTCGTTTGCCGCCATTCGCAGTGCGATCTGCACACGACCACCAATATCCTCGATACGCCATTGGCTGGGAAATGCAGCAAACCCTTTACCCCCGCTCAGTTCGATGCCGCGGGAAAACTCGTTCAGGAGGCTACGGCACTGTGTTGTACAAGCGACTTGACAGTGGATGAATTTAAAAGTCTGAGAGGCAAAATGGATGGTTTTAATCCGGCCGCAACGAGCGCCAAGGACTATTTACACGGCACCCCGAGCTGGCGCACAGACCTGTATTCCGGCCCCACCAGCGGCACCCTGCTTACCCATAAAGAGAGTATCCAGCTATTCAAGAGGCTCGGCGTAAAAATGACACCCGAGCTCAAAAGCGCCAGCGTAAAAATGCCATATGACAGCGATGGCGACGGCGTTGGCGACTATACGCAGCAAGCTTACGCCCAGCAGATGATTGATGAATACAAGGCTGAGAGCGTCAAACCCCAGAACGTCTACGCCCAGTCCTTCGATATTGGCGACATCCGTTACTGGATCGCCAAAGAACCTCACTTCGGGAAACAGGCAGTGTTCCTTGACGATGCAAATACGGTTGCTGAGTTGCCCACTGCCGCGCAACTGGCCGCCTATAAAGCCGAGGGAATCAATATCGTTGCGCCCCCGATATTCGCGCTGCTGGACGTCGATGGCAGCGGCAATATCGTGGCTTCCCGGTATGCCAGGCAAGCCAAATCGGCCGGTCTCGATATCATCACCTGGACGCTTGAGCGGTCCGGCATACTGGCTGATGGTGACAATGGATTTTATTATCAGACCATCGATTCCGCAATCAAGCGCGAAGGCGACATGATGAAGGTTCTCGACGTTTTAAACCGGGATGTCGGCATCCTCGGCATATTCAGCGACTGGCCCGCCACAGTGAGTTACTACGCCAGCTGCATGAATCTTAAATAATCTCCCCATTTAATGCTGGTTAGCTACTCCGAAGCGTCTATGATCTATCGAATATGAAGTCCAGAAATATCGAAACTTATCAGAAGAACAGAAGAAAGAAAGCAATGTGCAAGGGCGGACCGCCACACCATCAGTGGTCCGCCGCCGGCACGGCCATACTCCACCAAGTCGCACTATTCCGCTAATGGTTCTGGCAGTATGGCCGGCTTCCAAAAAATTCGAGGCCGAATTTCAGGCTGAAATCCAGCCTGGGGAACAACAATTTTATTCGCCGTGGCCGATCACTTCAGCCGAAATAAATGTCGGCTTAAGTTTCCTCATCTGATCCGCTGCCTGCGCCGCATCCGAAAGATTCTGGGATAAGGCGGCCGTTGCTTTGGCTACATCGTCCCCTTGCGACGTGGCGCCCGAGGTGGTAGCGCTGACCGCGCTTGCGTCCGCGACAGGAGTACCGGTGGAGGTACCTGCCACGGCGATATTATCCGCCCCCAGCACAACCTGGGCGGCAATGTTCAGATTGCCAGCGCGGATACCGGCATCGCCCGCGTTCACCGTGCCCTTGGGGGCGATCAGATCGATGTCGCCTGCGATTGTGGCGCCCGTGGAAAGCGCACCAATCCCGCTGCCTGAGGCAGCCCCTTGCAATTCCTGCGTTACCTTGCCGCTCGCGTCCACCTTGATGAGCGGAGGCGGCACCGCGGTTGCGCTCTTTTTGCCCTTGCCGGCATCGATATCGCCTTCGCTCGACCACAACAGGACATTACCGCCGCCAACGGTCAGAATGCGCGACTGATTGACCAGGATATTGCCGCGCGAAAATCCGCGAATGTTGCCATCCGCTACCGTCAGCATGCCCAGGACGTCATTGCCGGTATTCACCAGCACCGCCGGCGTATTACTGAGGCCAACTATCAAGTCTCCGCCCGGCACCATGAATTCTATATTGCCCCCGCGCTCCGTCTTGATGCGACTGGCAAAGAGGTTGATTTCCCCTTGATAGTTCTTGAAGCTGCCATCCGCGTTTTTCTCACGCAACCCCGGGAACAGCAACTCCAGCGCCGCATAGCCGCGCTCGTAATTTCGGGCATAGGGGCTGTCGCGGTTGTTGAAGTCGCGTCCGGTGACGAGCAAAGCCGTATAGACCATTTCGCGCACCATGATGCGCTGGGTATCCGCGTCCAGCGCGCGCACCGCCTGGACTGCCTCGAGTGCATCGGAACCCTTCAGGGTATTGTTGCCCGTCAGCCAGCGGGCCTGCCACAGAAGCGCATCATTTGCTGTGCTGCCCGCGGCGGACAGTTCGGCGATCAGCCGGTCAATGGCGCCGGTATAATCGATTCCCTGCGCGCCTACACCCGCCGCGACATGGATATCGACCCCGCCCTTGGGCAGTTGCGCATTGTCGAGGTCGCCGCGGCTGACGATGCCCGCCGACGTCCCCAGGTCGATATTGCGCCCTGCCGTCACTTCCAGTCGCCCTAGGCCCCCTATCCAGATTTTGGCGTTGTTGGTACGGTCGTTTCCGGAAGTGAAGGCGACATCCCTGCCTGCCACTACCCGGCTGACATCCCCGGCATTCACATGCTGCGCCACGATGCCCAGGTCGCGCACGTCCTGCCCGGCACGAATCTGAACTGCCTTTGACAGATCCAGGGTAAGCGTATTGAAGTCGCCCTGAACATCGCCGGCGACAGCATATATACGCGCGGGTTGGGTATCACCGGTATGGACGGGCACGGCGGCGTGGATGAGGTTGATGTCAGCCGGATTCACAGCCGGATTTGGAAACAGATTGAAGCCCGTATCCGGCCTGACCGCACTCGGGATCAGCGCTGGATCGCGATCGCTCATGGCCACGAGGTTGGCGATGCTGACCGAATTTGATGCCAGCAGGGCCAGATCGGCACGCGCTGCGGGGCTTAATGTTATATTTTCACTGCCCTGGATGGATGTATTGCCGTGAAACGCCGTGGCCGACAGGCTGGGGGGCAGAATTGAAAGCAGGGCGGCGCTGTATTTGGCAGGACTGATATTGAAGTTGAGCGGAGACCCATAGGCATTCGATAGCGGGAGTCCCCCCACACCCGTGTGTAGCGTTACATCGCCGTCCAGGCTCTGTACTTGCACGCCGCTATTCGGGCCATAAGTTGAAAACAGGCTCCAGCGAGGGTCCCTGACCCCGCTGCTACCAATATTGAATGCCGTGCCTGTGCCGGATGACTGCACCACCAGGTGTGGATTCAATATCGCCTGAATATTGAGATCCTCTTGCGTCTGAACCCGCGCCTGCGCATCGCCCAGCGCCAGGATGGTATAGAGCGCGCTGCCCTTCACATTCTGCCCGCTGTCGACTTTGCCGCCCACCTTCAGCACCAGGTCGCCACGATCGGCATAATATTGCCCGCCCAGCAAATCACCCCCGGTTTCAACCCGCACATCCCCGCCGCCGGTTGTAACCAGTTTGGTCACATCCGGCGCGGTGGCGGCCATGCGTGCCTGAGTCGGTGTGCTCGCGGAGACGTTTTTGACATTGCCCCCGGCGATCAGCGTAACGTCGCCTCCGCCCAGCGCGCCGATGCCTTGCTGGAACTGATCGAAGCGCACCCACCAGGCAGGCTGGAGAGTGTATGCCCCCGTAGACTGATTCAACTGCCCCTGGCGGAATAGCCAGTTGGAATAGAGTTGCGCCGAGGGCGCGCCGCTGATATCTCCCTGTGCCGACAGGCTGACGTTGCCGCCGCCCTGGCTGAACTGGGCATTGGCGGGAACAACAAAACCGTTGGCTACGTCGGCAATGCGTCCCGCGGTGTAGATGGCGGACTTATTATCGGCAAGTTTAATGTTGTGCCCGGAGGCGATGTGGATGTCCCCCGTGCCTGTACGTACCAATTTTCCGGCCGCCAGCGTTACGTCGCCGCTGCCCGCCTTGACCGTCAGCGGGTCAACCGCGCCGGTATCGGCCCCGGCAACGAGCCGATAACCCCATGAATCTCCTGCCAGCAACGTCGCTGGCGTGGTGCCACTGCTGAATGCCGTCGCGGCATTGAATCCATCGGACAGGTTGCTATTGAGATTGAGATTGCCAGCCGCGCGCAAGGTCAGCATGCCCGGTTCGCCGCCTGTGCGGCTGGTACCGAGATTCCAGTCCTGGCTGAGTGCAAGATCGCCCGCTGAGCGCACTTCCACCCCGGCCCGCACATGAAAGGCGGTATCGCCGGCCTTGCCCAGGCGCGCGGCAATCGCGCCTGCGCTGGACGCGAAGCTCGCATTGTCGGAATTGACCGTAGCCAGACTCAACGTCGCGCCGCTGCTTGCGCCGGTGCCGGTAAGCGTGGTGATGTTGTTGTATACCTTGACCGCTTCCACCACGATGGATCTGGCTCCGTCGATGCTGCTGGCGACGCTGCCCACGGCCGCGTCATTTCCCGCGCCACTGCCGGTACGGGGCGCGCGCAACAGCACGCTTCCGCCCTGCCCAGCCTGGCCGCCGCTGCCGCCCCCGTGCACATCCAGCGTGCCGCCGTCGGCCAGGCTCAGCCTACCTTCCGTGGTACCGATTTCCACCTCGCCACCATTTTGACCGTCGCCTGTTGCGTAGGCGTCGAGCTTCGCGCTCGACTGCACAGCCACATCGTTCCTGGCGTAAAGATTGATATTGCCTCCATCTTTACCCGAGGCGTCGATATGGGCGGCCACATCGAGTTTGCCGCCATCCGCCGCAATGCGTACTTCTCTGGCCTTAACCGTATCGGCAGCGGCCAGGCTGACATCGCCCGTGCGCACGCGCAGCGTTCTTGCGCCATCGAACACTCCCTGGTTGAGTATCGTGTTCAGTGTGGAAAAGTCATTCAGAGAGGCAACATCCAGTTGGAAACGGCCGCCTTCGCCCCTCGCGCCATCGGCGCCCAGTGCGGCCGAGCCCTGCAGGTTTGCGGAATTCACGGTGGCCGTGCCATTGGGCGCGCGTATGATCACGCTGCCTGCGTTGCCGCCCGCGGCCGCCGATACATCTATCCGCCCTCCTGTTTGAACGAGCACGTTCCCGTTATCGCTCGCCAGTTCGACGGTGCCGCCCGGCGATGGGCGAACCACGTCGAAGAAAGCCACCGGCTTTCCCGCCACATTCAATTCCGCATTTGTCCCCAGCTCGAGATTACCCGTAGTCGCCACAAGTTTAAGCGCGCCCGAAGGCAGATCAGCCTGGGTATCAAAGGTTACCCTCGTGCCCGACAGCGTCCACTTCGCTCCCAGCGTATCGACAGCAGCAAGGGTACGATCCGCCACAACCTTGGCAGCATTCAATTGACCGGTTGCGGCCAGGGTCTGGTTAGACCCTGGCTCGGCGCTGACCCGTGCAATATTCAAATTGATTTTCCCGGCCGTGTCGGTGCTGCCGGCGCCGCGCCCGACCAGTTCATTCGCTGTGGCGTCGATTTGGGAGAACCCCTGGATGGCTTTGGAGCCTTCACCCAGCACCAGCCTGTCCGCCTGGATTGCCAGGGCGCCGTTGCCCGGTGTGCCGCCCGAAGTGAATGTCGCCGCCGCAGGGTTCGAAATCGATATGCTGGCTGCGCGCAGATGCGCGGTTTTATCGCTATTGTTCAGACCCGCCAGCCCCGCGCCCAACAGATTTAAAGCCTGCAGCGTCGGCTTGCCGTCGGCATTTATCCCGCCGACGCCGACATCGCCATAGAGGTCAAAAGTGGAATAACTTGTCAGGGTCAGCGAATTCAGGCTGTTCAGCCTATCGAGCTCGCTCTGGTTCAGGACCAGGCCTTCGGAGCCTGTGGGTGCGTTGCCCAAATTCACGCGTGTAGCGCCGACGGATAAATTTCCAGCGACCGGATTCCCCTTGTCATCAGCGAAAATAGTCGTGCCCGCAAACGTATTCTGCAGGGTGGCATCCAGCGTAATCGAATTCGACGCGCGGATCGTGCTGCCGGCTTCGCCGGTCAGTATGCCCAGCGTGCGATCCGGACTGTCCGTGCGCGAAAATGCGGCATACGTCGAGGCAGCCCGTACCAGCGCGCCATTGCCGGCCGTGCGATAGCTTCCTGCTCCGCCCACGTTATCCATGCTGCCTTGTGCATCGATGGCACTACCGGATTTTAGCGTGAGGGTGTTCCTTGCCGCCAGGATGATTTCCTGACTCTTCAGGGGATGGGAGATGTCATTGGCCAAGGTCACTTCATCCGCCCCGACCGTGAGAATGGTCGCATCGCTACGGGTGCTGCCGGGGGTGCGCGTGCCACCCAGGAACAGGCTGGCCGCACCCATAGCGTCGAGTGTAGTGGCATCGATACGCGTGGCCAACGGATCGACTCCGGATGGCGAGCCGTCGGTAATGGCAATTTTAAGCGCACTGATGTCCACCGCTGCACCCCGGCCGCCTTCGGCTGCACTCAGCTGGAAAATGGCATCCAGCTTCAGCCCGCCGGTGGTGGCAATCGAGAGCAGGCCCGCATCCTGCGGACGGCTTTGGCTTATGGTAAAAAAGTCCGAGGCGCGGCTAAGATTGATTTCCGAACGCTGCAAAACCTGCTCGCGGGTCAACACTTCAAACCCGCTCCACAGCGCGTCGCGCGGGCCGCCCGATGCCGCGCGGCTATCCGTGATGTAGCCCGGTACGACCTGGATGCCGTCCTGCCTGCTGTAAGCCTGACCCGGCAGCAGGTTCTGCACATGCGCATTGAGTCTCACGGCATAGGCGCCTGGCAGCAGGGCATAATGCGCGGGCAGCAACGTATACACACCCGCAGAGAGTCCCGGGATGCCGGAGAGATAGACGGCATCCCCCGCTGCGCGGTCGAAGCCGGCGTTCTCCTGTCTGTCTCCCGGCGCAAATCCGTTAGCATAGCCGGGCAAGATCGCATAGGTGCCGGGGTCATCCAGGATATCGCGCGCTCCGCCGGGTCCCACGCTGAACTCGTAGGCTTGCAAATCTCCTCCGCCGGCGAGCCGGACCGCTGCGCCCGCCTGCATGTCGACGTTGGCTGCCTGGATGATGCGGATGGATTTTTCAGGCAACGCAAGTTGCGGGATCTCGAACGAGTCGGGCCTGTATATCCAGCTCCGGCCATTCACTGTTATGCCAAACGGAATCAGGCTGCCAGGCGCCCCGGCAATCGAAGTCAGGCTGCCGCTTTTGAACGTGAGCGTATCCGAAACAATGAAATTCAGTTGGCCGAACGGCGCCCACAGATTGCCGGCCTGAACGACGTTCGCAGCGGTTACCGCAAGGCTGCCGAGTGCGGACAGCGGCTGGGACTGCTGCATGGTGTCGCTACTGAACGCAACCGTCCGTCCCGGCGCGTTAATGCTGATCTGGCTATAGGTTGTCGGGGCTATCACTGCGCCGCGAAAAAAAAGGTCGGCTGCGCTCGAAAAGGCGCCTGCCGGGCGTGCGGAGCTCCCGCTGCTAACCCCCGCCAGGCGAACTTCCTCGGCTCCGTTCAGTTCGGCGCGCGCCATGCCGGTCAAGGTCAGGTTGCCGGCTAGTTCCAGCAGTTGTGCGTCCGCCTTGAGTGCGCCGCTACCTGTAACCGGGGTATTGACGGCATCCACACGGTTTACGTCATAATTGCCCAGCCGCAGCGTTTCGGCCTTCAGCGCGGCGTCGCCCCCGGCTGTTTCGATACGCGGCGCGTCGAGCGCCACTTCTTTCAATGCCAACGCGCGGTTGGCGCCCAGATTCAAGCCGTTTTCCAGCCGGATCGCATCGCGGCTTTTGAGCGTGATGCGATCGAAACCCGCTCCCTTGAGCGCCGCGGCGCCCAGCCGAGCCTTCCCGTTCAGCCCGGCAGGAAGGGCCGCGCCCGGGGTCAGGCCGCTCGTCTGCGGCGTCACCGTTTGTGCCAGGCTCAATATGCGCTCGCCAGTGGGAAAGCCTTTCTCTGGAATATCCAGGAATCCAAAAACCAGACTGAATGTTCCACCACGATTTAATGTGCTCCCTCCCTGGGCAGCCATTCCGCCATCTAGCAATACGCCCTCGCGCGCCTTGATGCTGAGAGAACCCGCGTCGCTGCCGACCCATTGTCCCACGCCGCCGGCCTGGTTCAGGATATCCAGCCGCACCGGCGCCACGCCCGCCATCCGGATGCTCGAACCCGTTTCGGCCACGACATAGCCAAACTGCGCATTCAGCGTTATGTTACCGCCATTCAACACCGTGCCCTGGGTAAGGCGCTGCTTGTCGAGGTAGGTGAGCGCGACGCCCGATACATCGAGTACCGCCTGCTTGCCCAGCCACAGGGCGTTGGTGGGATTGAAGTCCCTCTCTTGGCTATGATTCAACGTAGCCGTGATATTACCGCCCGGCGCTGTGATGCGCCCTCTTATATCCAGCAGACGCCCGGCCTCGAGGGTGACGCTTGCCCTGGGATCGGCCTCGATATGCGCGCCCTTCTCGATCAGGAGATCGCCTGTCCCATCCGCGGAATTTCTGGCGGCAAGGCTCAGATTCACCGGTTGGCGCACTAAATCATCCAGTTTTACCTGGTGGGTGAAATTTTCTATCCTGCTTCCGCTTGGCCGCAAGGTATAGTCGGGCTGCAATTCCAGGCTGAGAACAGTGGGCTTGATCCGAACCCCCTCGGATAGTGCCAGGCGCTCAATCCCGGCAAGATTGATATTGGCGAAACCGGCCCGCTCGAAAAATCCAGTGTCCAGGTTGACCGTGCCGAGCGAGTTGTCAGGCACTCCGCCGATTTGAATCCGGTTGCTGGAAACAGTAAGCGTGCCGCCGCCGCCGATGCCATAGCCCCGCACATTCTGGTCGAGGCGTGAAACCGCGAGGCCCGCCAGGCTGATTTCGCCGCCGCTTCCGGCAATGACCCTTCCCTGACCATCGACCCTGAGCCGCCCCCCGCCGGTCACATCCAGCAGGGTATTGTGTCCGAGAGCAAGATTATCCTGCGCCGATAGCGCGATATTGCCGCCATGCACCAGCGCAACTTCGTCCGATCCCGCCGGCACTCCCCGCAATTCGTTTACCCAGGCCCCCCGGGCCGACAACGTAACCCCATTGGCCACGATCAAATTCAACGGCTCAGAGAGGGTATTGAAGTCGTTTCTGCTCGCGTTCAGCACGATCGAGCCGGAGGGCGCTTCGATATCGCCGTCGATCGTGATGCCCTGTGCCGTGATGTGCACGCTGCCGCCCTGCGGGGCACGCAAAGCCTCGCGCACGGCTGCCGCCTGATTGCTGAAAATTTCCAGATTGGCGACTTTATCCTTGCCGAGCAGCCCGGGATTAAGGCTGACCGTCCTGACGAGATCGGGCGAGAGCGCATCGCCGAACTTGAACCCTGCGGGCAAGGCGGCGCTGCTGCTCAGCTCGACCACCTGGTTCATCTTATAGTCGATAGAAGGAAAACTTTTGGCGACCGGATCGACGCCCAGGGTAAAACGGGCGCCGGCAGGCACGATGCCGAGGTCGCGCTGCACCTCGCCAACGATGGTGCGGCCCTGGATATCGCCCTGCATCACTGTTGCGCGCAGCCCGGTTACCTCCAGAGCGCCGGCATTTTTGCCTTCGATATAGCCGGGGTCATAATTGAAGCTCCGCCCCAGGTCGATTACTTCTTTTATATTCCAGCGTCCGAAATCCTGCGTGTAGCGGGTGGCGATGCCATCATAGCGCACATCGGCCCGCGCATCGGCGATATCGGTCAATATTCCGCGGGACATGACCAGCGTGGTTGGCACATTGGCCGGGGTGTAGCTCAGGCTGCCGCCCGACAGGTCGATCACCGCGCCGGATTCAATTATGGCCTCCCCCAGGGAGCTTACCCGAACCGTGCCGCCCTCGGTCGACCGCTCGGCAACCCCGCGTTCCAGCCGCGCCTGGTAGGATAGAAGGCTGTCCCTGGCGATGAGGGTGGGATTGCCCGCGTTGGCATTGTTCAAGGCGCGGTTGATGTCGACAAACACCTTCTGGCTACGCAGCGGACCATCGCGGTTGGCCGGAGAATCTTTCAGCTCATCCCCCCGCAATTCGACTTCCACCCCGTTGCGCGCCGTGGAAACCGCCACGTTTTCCAGTCCGCTCACGCTTATGCGCGCTCCACCGGCGATGTGAACGCGGGCGGTATTGGAAATAGGCGCGTTTACTGCCTGGAACGGATCACTACCCGTGAAAAGGAGGCTGGGATCGTCCATGGCGAAGAAATTCACTTCCCCTGCCGGCGCATTGATGATCGCGCCGTTTTCCATCCGTATATCCTGTCCCAGCACTCTCACCTGAGATCGGAGCGCGAGACCCGTCCCCGTCAAACCATCCACCAAACCCGTGTTATCCGACACTTCCGGCAGCACTTCCGTCCGGCTGCCATCGGCGAGAACCACGCGGCCGCCGCGCGTGGAATTATCCTGCGCAAAGGCAGAATCCTTTGCCAGCAGATACACCGAGCCGTTGGCGATTACTGAGGTCGTTGCCCGGGCGATGCCCTGCTGATTGACCGCATACCCCACCATGGTGACATTGCCGCGGGGAGTGCTCAGTTCGCCCAGGTTGGTGACATGACCGAGTTTATCCAGCGCGCCATCTTTCAGCGCCACGGTCTGCCCATCGAGTTTACCGTCCTTGATGCCCGGGTTATCCGTTTGAAAATCGCTGAGGCCCGCGGGACTGTCTACTTCCACCAGCAGGCCGCGCACATTGGCGTCCACGGGCTGGTTCGAAGCGGAACGCAAAAATACCTTGGTTCCCGCCGCAGTGATCACCTGACCGTCGGGCGCCTGCACGCTGCCTTTATTAATCACCGTGGGTGCAATCAGCATCACGCGGCCCTGGCTGCCGGCCGTGATGCGCGCGCCCTCCAGCACCTTGATGAAGCCGCCCGAGCCTTCGAACTGCGGGCTCGTCTTCTGGGTGGTCAGGAACGCGTTGAGGATGAAGCTGTCCTTGATATCCAGGCTGCTGGCTGTGAAGCTGCCGAGGTTCACCTGCGATGATCCCGTGAAGGCGATGCCATTGGTATTGACCAGAATGACGTTCGCGTTCTGGCCTGCTGCCTGGGTGAGAATGCCGGCGATTACGCTGGGGTCGTTGTCCCAGATGCGGTTGAGCGTGATAAAATTGGCGCCCTGTACCAGGTTCTGCGCGGCAAGGCTATCCACCTGCTGAAACTGTACCGAATGACCAGGACTGACATTGAAACTTTCCCAGTTGAGAATGGCCTTGTCGCCCACCTGGTTGACCACGGCCTGATGGTCATGGATATGATAGTTGGCCTGGCCCGTCGTGACGAAATCCGGTATCGCTATACCGCAACTGCCCCCTGCGCAGGGTACCGGCAGTTCCGCCTGTGCCGACGTAGCCAGCAGTAATCCTGCCGACAGCAGGACTCTCCCGCTTGTTGCCCGCACCCGGCGTCCCCACTTGCCGCGGCTGCGTGCGGTTTCCGCGGCGGGAACCGTCATACCTGACGTTATGTTGAAAATCAGGCGATAGATATTCCGATTCATTCTGTGCTATTCCTTGAGAGCTGGTCTCAGGCTATTGGCGAACATCAAAAAATGCTGGCGCATTCCCGTTCCGCTCGCCTGTGACGTTTAATCTTTGTTTTTCAGCAGGTTGCATGTGTTGCATGTTTTGCGCGGTTTATCGCGGCCGATCCTGCATTGGATGTTTACCCATCACCATGCGTGCCGGAACGTGAAATGAACGCGTTTGTCGCCTGCTTTCGTTCTGGTTGCGTCTTCCAGCGCCACGGCCCAACTGAAATCGGCTGAAACGGTTTTCCAGCCCCTGAAGCGCAGACCCATCCCCGTGCCCGCCAGATTGAAGCGATCTTTCTGCCCGGGCAACGGCTCCAGCACGCGCACGGTTCCCCCGTCGATAAAAGCCAGCAGACGAAATTCCTCCAGCGCCTCGACCAGGTACCCGGCGTAATTGGGCGTAAAAGCTTCCAGTTGCCCTGTGGCGCTGTCGTCCCCCAGTGCCTCGACCTCATAGTAGCCGCGTACCGTATTGATTCCGCCGACGATGGATTGCTCATTGTTGATTAGCGGCTGGGCGGCAAGCTGCCAGGTTGCCCGGCCTGTAACGCCCCAGCCCTGGCGCATGGTTTCCGTATGGGAGAGATTACCTCGCAGGAATATGTAATTGGAGTGCGCCTTGAAGCGCTTGTTGGCGAATGCCGCTTCGGTTCCCACCAGTCCGCGCATGTGGAAATTCGCGGATAACCCGAGTTTGGTATTGCGCCCCTCGCCTATCCAGGTGCCATCCCATCCCACCGTAAAAGGCATATAGGTGATTGGGGTATTGAAATTGCCGCCTTCGATGAGATTAACGTTCTGGATAAAATCCTTGTAGTCCACGCCAAACGTCGCCGTATGAAAGAATTTTTCACTTCCCGGCAGGGGTAAGATGTAACGTCCCCCGAATATCATGCCGTTGCCCAGGACATTAAGCGTGCCCAGGGATGCCACGGAGGAGGCAGAGTAGATGGTATATAAGGCAAGAAAACCGGATGCCAGGGGCATCGTGTAATTTGCGGAAATTACCTTGCTCTGGTCCGGGTTCTCCGGTGTGATCAGTCCGGTCACCCCCAGACTATGCTGCCTTTGCCATAAGTTATCCCAGCTTACGTTCGCGCTGAGCCGTGTCAGCGTCGTGTTGGGAATCTGGCGACTATTGAGTTCCACGCTGCCATGCAGCGGTAACTGATCCTTCACTTTCAGGTCGACTTCCACCGTGCCCGGTGTTTTGCCGGCTCTTAACACGGGTGTAACCCGGCGATCGGCCGAACGACTCAGGTTGGCCAACTGTTTTTGCATTTCAGGGAAATTGGGGACATTCCCTTCGGCCAGCTCGGGGATGCCAGCCTTGATATCGTTCGGGCTGAAATAGCGCGAATCGACTACGCGTAACCGCTTTACGGGTGCCTCGGTCACTGTCAGCATGACCACCGCGCTATCCACCTTTTGTTGGGGAATGCTTACCAGCACCGTGAGGTAGCCTGCTCCGTGATAGGCGCGTTCCAGCGCGTCGCGGGCCTGCTCCACATCCTCAAGTGTCTTGTTTTCGCCCAGATAGGGATAAACCGCCTGTTCAACAACTGTGACGGGCAATAATGTCGTTCCGTCTACCCGGTATTCGAATACATCGAAGCGCGCGTTCTGCGCATACGCCGTGTGCATCCCTCCCCACAGGCTAGCCAGACACGCCGCCCAGAGCAATTTATTTATCATTCGCAACATCAAACCTACTCTGACACACCTGCCCAACATTACGTTTTCATATACGTACAAATGGGACAGCCCATGTATGGGCTGTCCCTGTATAACCTGATGGGCGGCATTGCACCGCCCGCGAGGTGCAATGCCTACTGGATCGCAGGCTGGCAGGAGTTGCCGAGGCGCGCACCGGTGGAGGTGGGGCCGCTGGAACCGGCCAACGGTGTGGCGAAGATACCCTTCAGATCGCTTGAACCCAAGGTGGCTGTAGCTGCCGCGATCAGCGCGGCACCCGCCGAGCTGGCCGGGCTGATTGTGCCGCCGGCGGTGAACGCTGCCATCTCGTACCAGAAGTCGTAAGAACCATCCATCGCTTCGGCCCGCTGTTGCGCGTCGGAGTTGGGAGAGACGCGGTTCAGCTTGACGAAGGCCCAACGGTCAGTCGTGGCTGTGGGCGCCGGTGTGTTATCTCCAGATATAACGCCCAAGCCAAATTGACCCGCTAAGCTCGCGGCATTCAACGCGGTTTTCACGCCGCCGGTACTGGACTGCTCGGTGACCACCGCGGTCGCGGTGCTGTCGGTGGCACGGGCCGGCTCCAGCGCACCTTGCGAAATCCCAGTGGCACAGGGCTTGGCGAGGAAGCGTATATTGGAAGCAGATTGAGTGCCGGAAGTGGGGACGCGCCGCGCCAGATTGACGACGGAACCCGCAGGGCCGCCAAACAGGCTTCCGTCCACCCCGCCAATTGTAGCCACGTTGGCAATCGCGCTGTAGCGCTGGGCCGGAAGATTAGGCTGGCAAGCCAGGGCGAGATTGGGGGCAGCCGCGGTAAAGCCGGTGGTGCATGTGGCGGCGGACAGTATGCCGGCAGCGACGTCATTCTTCTGCAACTGGAAATAAAGCGGATAGCTCACTCCCACGCCAAAAACCTGGCCGATGTTGGTTGCCACTTCGCTGCCGATTGAGGCCAAGCCCGTACCGATTTGCAGATTTTGTTTATTGATCGGGTACTCGGTATCGGAAAAACCGCCATCAGGGTAGCTCTGTCCCGCCACACCCGCTGCGTCGCCCTTGAGGGCGGTCGTGAAGGTTTTGGTAACCAGGTCGCAGCTATTGTAGCGGCCGATATTGGAAGTCACGCCATTAAGCGTAACGCTGGTGGCGCTGGCGGCGCCGGCGGCGCATTTACCGCCACCGCCCTGCAACGCCAAGTCATTGACGCGCTGGAGGTTACCCGGCAGATAGCCGTGGGAGTTCGGCTCGCCCGCCATGCTGAGGTGAGGGGCGTAGGCATTGAAAGAACCGCCTTCAACCGTGTGATATACCACCACCTTCTTGCCTGCCAGCGAACCGGCGATGGAATTCATAGTGCAGGCGTAGGCAACCCTGTCGCCGCTGCTCTTGCCAGGTTCGGTACCGGTGCTTTCCAGGTACATGTGCGCATCGTTGGTGCCCGTATTGCCGGCAAGCCCGTTACACAGCGACAATACGCTGCGAAACACGGCATTGGCGGGGGCGGAATTGCCTGACAGCCATACGTAGGTGGTGGGACCGGCGGCGATCTGGGCAGGCGTCAACGCAAAAGCGGCCGGGGTTGCGCAAATCGACGCTACAGCCAGAGCAATCTTACTCAGCTTCATTGTCATGTTGATATCCTTTTTTAAAAGAATTGGTAATGCGACTCGCACTCACCCCTTCCATCTCGTGGAGGAAGGCGGGAGCAGATTCGCGAGAAAATTCAGATACTGGTCCGGCGACGCACCATCGCGCCAAGCATGCCCAGACCAGCGAGCAGCATGGCCCAGGTATCCGCCTCGGGTATCGCACTTACGGGACTTGTGAAGCTGAGGGTACCGTTGGCATTCATATTGAATTTGCTGAACTCGTTACCGGTGATTTTGCCGTCCTGATCCAGGTCAACCCCAAAAGGGGTCGTGATGCCCTTGGCCAGGCTTGATGTAGAGGAGGTCGTCAGAAGCCAGAAATTCTGGTCGGTGTTCAGCGGCTGGGTTGTATCGACACCAGCCTTGGTAATCCAGGTGTCGCCCTGTCCAAAACCGTTGATCGCGCCGAAAAAAGAATTGGGTGCGTCCGTCGGCGTAGCAGTGCTAGCGCCATTGGCGTCGGTGGCATGGGTGCCGCGGCTGTTGTTGGCATCCACATACTGTTGCATACCGGACATCGCCTTCACGTTAGCGTTTCCTATGAGCGGATAGGAATCTACATTCGCCGTGGTCAGATAATGCACCCCGCCGGTAGTATTCGGGCTGCTGCTATCCAACGCGATAACGTTGAAGCCGATTTTACTCACGTCGCCACCATGGCTGGTGACAAAGCTCATCAACTGATTCCAGGAAGCGCCATAGGCGCCGCTGGTCATGTCCCAGCTCTTGCTGACGCCGGTTTGACCGTTCAGGGCGATCATGTCGTTCATTTTAAAGCCAAGGTCGAACAAGCCAGAGATGTCATCCCCGCCGGAGGTGGCGGAGTCGCCGCCGTAATAACGTACGTTGAGCAGCAGTTCGCCGTTGCCCGTGGGACCGCCTTCTATGGCAGCCAGCGCCGGAGCCGAGGCTGCCATTACAGCGGTAACTGCGAGCACTTTGAATTTACAATTAATCTTCATAACTGATACTCCCTATAAAGTTAATGAGTTGCACCTGATATCTAACAACCGGCTGATTTTGAGAATCAAGTCACCTTTGTCTCATCTGATCAGTCGATTTTGGAGCAACCCGGCTACCTCCGCCTTTACTTTATAAGGAGGTCCGCGGCTTTCCGTCCCCGCCTCGCAACGGGTTTGGCTTTGTTCCGACCGGCGTGAGCATTTGATACCCTTTGCCGGACCCTGCCACTTTATCTTTCCATCTTTAAGCGCTGGTGAAGCCGGGCCGTGGTTTTTGTAGTACTTCCTCTCCATCATTATTTCGTTCCCTGTCGCGCGGGCTCCACTTCGCTTCCGAAGAATAAAGGGGTTACATGACAGTAAATGTATAACTGCGAGGGCATTTAATGAGGCGTTCGGACTACGCGGTGAAAGTGCGCGATAAGTCGAGAACGCAGGAAAGATGAAGTTACTGCCGAGCTTGAAATGGATAACTTCCGCTATGGGCCTGGGGTGGAACGCGGGTTATTGACAACAGCTGTGCCGTTATCGCGATCAAGCGAGCACTTCGGGACTAGAGCGTGATCTTTAGCGCCATTGCCTTGGCGACCGCGTGAGCCCGATTGTTGACACCCAGCTTATGCAGGATCTTTTGAATGTGGTTTTTGACCGTGAGGGGACTGATGCTGAGCAAATGCGCGATTTCATCGTTACTTTTGCCCATCTGAACATGACGCAAAATTTCCGTTTGACGATCGGTAATCATTTTCTTCGTCTTTCCCGCCACTATGCCATGTTGATGCCGTTCATGAAACAACATGCGCACCAGCGCCATATGCATGTGGGGCATCAGCAGTTCGAGGAAATATGCATGGCGCTCGGTCAGCGCAACTGGAATCTGCGTGAAAGTGAATAAACTTCTTGTCCGGCCATTGGCGTCGAACATTCCATGCGCTGCAATCCGTTCCAGATCGTCATGCTTGAGATCATTTGCAAATTGGCTGTAGGAAATGCAATCTGCATAATGCGGGCAAAGCAGAACCGGCCGGTTCTTTCCCATGTTCCATGCAGATATGACGCGAAACACGATGCCGCCGTCCGGCCGGCAAAGTTCTGAAAACGTGGCTTCGCCTATATTGGTACGGCTAAATTTTTCAATGCTGATCGGTTGGCCGGATCCCTCGTCGCATGTACATATGAGCAGCCCATGTGGTAAGAGGCTTTGAACTTCGCCCTGGGCCCACAGAAAAAACTGATGGCGCAGAAGAATGGAGGTCGACGAGTCAATGATACGGAAGAGATATTCCATTTCTCGTTCCGTCAGAGTGATGCGCCCCCCCATAATTTTTATCCTTGATTTTTATTTTTATCGCATATTGGCTTAACCATCGGCCAGCATCAGAAGCCCGTCTATTTTCGGCATGCCGCGTGACAGAATAATTAACCATACGTGTCAAATTTATGAAGATCGTGGTGATGACGTAGGTAAAACGGATCACATCAGAGCTGAAAACATGTTTCGCGGAAGCTGGAACCCCCTTTGGATAAGATCAGCGTCGAATAACATCTCCGAATATTGTTTGCTCCGGCTCGAACAGTGGGGGAAGCCCATACCGAAGCTGTGTTATTAACGCTTGAAGTTTTACTGGGCAGTAGGAGGGTCGCTGATGGGCCTAAAATTCGGACGCTAATGCAGGCAGGTAGGCTGGCAGATAAGACGGCGAGCAAAAGCGTCTTTCAATTTGTCCCCCAGACAGGTATTGGGAAATGCCGCTAATACCGCATGCTCTGCAAGGAGTTACCGAGTCTTTGGGAATCGGATTCGGCTTCCGAGGGGGGGCCGAGAGTATCCTGGGACGGCCCAGGCGATGGTTGTGGTTGAGCGGGCGCCTGGCGTGTGTCGGGCCCGCTTCCCGGTTGTATTTGAGTTTGACCCTGCGGTTGGGGTTGACCTTGAGGTTGGGGTTGACCTTGAGGTTGGGGTTGATTTTGAGGCTGGGAGGCCGTAGATCCCGCTTCTCCAGGGGAATACGCAAACTTCCAGTCTCTGTAACTTTTCGCTTCGGCGAACGACCCGTAGCGTTCGTGAAAATTGGCACGCTTAAGCGGCGTCTGAGCCGAAAGGCTGTGCACTCCCATGATTCCGACACCCGGTTGCGTGACCAGCCCCCACTCGCGGGTACCTGTCATGGGATCAAAAAAGATTTTGCGCAAGTGCCGTTTAACGGTTGGGAAGCGATCGTCCAGAAGCAGTTTTTCCAACGAAGGCGGGTAGCGCTTCATCCCGGGTGAACTTTCATAGTACGAGCCGATTGCCAGCCTGAACTGTTCACCTATGAACATGAGCTCTTTTTCTTTTTCCCGTTGAGCCTCGGTGCGCCATAGCTGTCCCGCACCGGCCAGCATGACACCGGTAATTGCAACGGCAAACATCACCCAGAGGTAGGTGAAACCTCTTTCCCGGCTGTTACACCGGCTTACGATGTCCCGCACGCCCTCCGCTCCTACCATGCCCCATAAGAGGTCCCGTCCTTCGCCTGTTCCGATGAACCGCTGCGCACGTCATAGACCCCGCCGACTGCGTCGGGTGGCGGAACGGCAATCCACGTATCCGAACTTTCCGTCAAGGGATCAACTGGAATCGAGCGCAAATACCGTTTTTCCACCAACTCAGCCAGCTCACTTGGGTACTTTCCGGTATCACTGTTGAACTTATCGATCGCATCGCGCATGATGTTCAGGTCCTGCCGCAGCACGGTCTCCTTCGATCGGTCCAGCGAGTTGAAATATTTAGGCGCAACAATGCTCAGCAGGGTTGCGATGATTGCCATCACGACCAATAACTCAACCAGAGTAAAGCCATGATCAGTCCGGTCGTCCGGTAAGGAATCGCTTGTTCCGGCGTTTCGCCAGCATTTGTCAGACATGGGAATGAGCATTGCCTGCCGGCGCTTACCACTTATCATAAGCGATGCCATTCAAACCCGTCAGGGGCGAGCGCGAGTACACATCGAAAATGTCCTCGCCGTCCTGCGGATTGTCGGGCGGACTTTCGTATGCGCGTTTCCCCCAAGTCGCGGCTGCAGATAACGAAGGATCGTCAGACATCGGATCGCGCGGCAAGCGCCGCAAAAAATAGATCTTCCGCTTCGACGCATCCTTGATATCCGGCACACCCTCAACCAGGTCCTCCAGTTTGCGGGGGTATTCCGATTTTTCCGCTTCGCGCGCGACCCGGCCATCGTTCACCGCGCGTTTGTATGCATCAATGGCTTCCCGAATCTGCCTCAAGGCGACGCGCAGTTCCTGCTCTTTTTCGCGTTTCACGGTGAGTTCGTACAGGGGTACCGCCGAGGAGGCCAGGATTGCCATAATCGCTACAACAGTGGTGAGCTCGACCAGGCTGAAACCCCGGTCATCAACTACGGAATTTTTTCCCCCAACTCTTCCCTTCATGCGACTCAACGAATATCAACGCTGACCGCGGGCGGTAACGCAACCGGGGCAGGAAGGAGATTGCCGGCTTCATCCCGGAAAGTGACGTTCTTAACGGCGATCTGGGCTGAGCCGGGCTTTTGCGCAACAGCTTGGAAGCGCAATTCCACCGCTCCTCCGCCCTTGCCGAGCTTCAACACGCGAGCCCCCGACTTGTCTCCCCCATCCAGTAATTCAAGCGCGCTGGCATCGTAATTCAGCTCCAGCTCACCGGGGGGGAATGCTTCCGCGCCGGAAAGGTTGACGTTGACTGCGAATTCCTTGCCTGCGAGCACTTGCTCGGGTGCCGATATTGTTATAGTCGGAGAGCCAGCGCTAGCAGCTTGCGGCGCGGGCGGCTCATCCGGTAAACGAGCAGGCTGGGAAGGCCCGCCAGGTGCACCGCCAGCCGCCGAACCGGACGATATGGCGAGCGATCGCGGGGCCGCCTTCCCAATTGTCAGCGGCGGCACCCCAACCGTGGTTTCGGTACCAAAATGAAGTTCACTGGCCGATTTTGTGGGTCGGGCAATATTGCGCACGATGCGCGGCGTAATGAGGAGCGCAATTTCCGTTTTGTTGCGGGTGACATTATAATTCGTAAACAGTTTGCCCAGCCACGGCAGTTCGGCCAGCCCGGGCACCTTGGAGAGGGTAGTACGCTCTTCATCGCTGATCAGTCCCGCCAGAACCTGCGTCTCACCGTCCCTTAACGCAAGCGTCGTGGCCGCGGTACGCGTTCCCACCTGGTAGGCGAGCCCCCCATTTGCGATCTGCACTTCCTTGACAATAGTGCTGACTTCAAGGCTGAGCTTCATTGAAACCTCATCCTGTAGCGAAACCGTGGATTCCACGTCCAGCTTGAGTCCCACGTCGAGATAGCTCACTGATGAGGCAATGCCGACATTAGCCGTGGCCGTCGTTGTGACCACAGGAACCTTGTCGCCAATAAGAATCTTTGCCTTTTCACGGTTTTTTACCCGTATCCGCGGATTGGCCAGAACGTTGACGATTCCGTCCTGCTGCTTGAGATTGATAAGCAATGCCGGGTTGGCAATGAATCCGGTTAGCTGATCCAGATTTGCTCCGTTGCCGTTAACCCCCGACCTGCTGATCTGGAAAGCCGCTGGAACGCCGGCAGCGGCAGCGCCAGCGGTAAGCATGTTCACCGTAATCTTATCGGGATATTGCAAGCCGAGATTGAGCAGGCGGTTGCGTCCGATTTCCAGAACCTCGACTTCCAGCATGACTTCCGGGTCGGCCAGATCATTGAGCGAGACAAGCCGCTCGACCAGACGAATCGCATCCGCGGTGTCCTTCATGACAAAAAGATTGAGCTTTTCGTCGATATGCACGTCCTTGGTTTTAACCAATCCTTTAACCATCGCGACTATCTGCTTAACATCGGTATTGGAAACATAAAAACTACGCACCATCAGCTCCTGATATTCCTTTTGCTTGGCGGGGGTATTAGGATAGATCAGAACCGAATTTTCATTGAGCACTTTGTGCGTGAGCTGGTTAGTCACGAGCAAGAGCTTGAATACGTCTTCGATAAGCGTGTCGCGGACGAAAATAGTGGTCTTGGTGTCCTGCTTGACATCTTTATCAAAAACGACATTGATTCCACCTGTGCGAGCCATGATTTCAAATATGGATTTCAAACCCGCGTCGCGAAACTCGAGCGTAACCGGTTTCTTGAACGCTGTCTTCAATACCGGCCCCATCTTGTCACCTTGCAGTTCCAATTCCAGAATACGCTGCATAAGCCGCCGGGCATCCCGCAGCATGGGATTATCCTGCAACACCGACCGGACTTCGGCTTCCGCGGCCGCGTAATCGTTGCGTTCCAATAGTTCTTCCGCATGTTTCATGAGCGCCATGTGCCGGCGATCCATATCGAGCGCAGCCAGGCCAGCCTCCGCGCGCTCATGGCGCGGGTTTATCTCAAGTACATGACGATACCCCCGCTCGGCGGCGGCAAGATCCCCGGACGAACGGGCGTTATCAGCTTCGAACATAATACGCGCAGCGACCGCTTCGCGCTGCCGGGCAAGCACCGCGCGAATCTCTAGGTTATCCGGGTCCTCGCGCGCCGCCTTCTCCAGGGCGGCAAGGCCCATATCCATCTTGCCCTCCGCAATCAGCCGCTTGCCTTCGACAAACGCCTTATTTGTCGCGCATCCAGTGAACGCAGCCAGGATCAGGACAACTACCAGGCACTTCCCCATTGTCATTGAACGTTCCCTGGCCCTGCGATAGCAAGCATCTGCTTTGCGTTAAGAGGGAGATAGGTGAGGGTGATGGCGTGTTCGTTCACCGCATCCATTCGATACTGGCTATCGATGTTCTCCCCCGGCCTGACAATATAATTACGTTCGGCCAGAGCTAGAAACACTCGCGTTTCATCTCCTTCGGTAACTCTGCCGAGATACTTGAATTGCAGGGGTGGCGGTGCCGGAGGAGGGGGTTTCGAAGAGGCAGGCGGAGGCGGCGGTGCCCATGATTGGTTCCGGAAAATGTCACCTGCCTGCGCACTGAATTTCCGGCGCTCCAATCGCTCGAGCTGTAACTGCTCGGCTTCATTTGCGGCGTCGCGTCCTGTTTCCTTTGCCGGTTGGTTTTCCGGAGGGCGCACTTCCTTTCGTGGCATCGTGTCTTCAACCGCTCGCCCCGAATCCGCGCCGCCGTCTTCTCCGCTCACCCATTGAGCGGCGAGAAGCGCTGCCGCCAGGGCACCGCCCAGCCACAATGCCCGCCCTCGCCCCGCGGCCTGTTTCATTTCTTGCCTTCGCTCAGATAGAGATTGAATTTAAGGTTTGCTTCAAGCAATTCCGATTGTACGCTCTCGCGTTTTATCGCAACATCGACAAGCGCGAGTGCCGGGACAGCCCGCAGGGTATCGGCAACAAAACCGCGCACGTGCGGATATTGCCCCCGAACTGGCAATATCATCTCATAGCGCGCCAGTTTCACTTCTTTCTCCCGGTCCATGCGATATTCTGTCCCATTGATTTCCACACCGTTCTTTGCCGCGGCCTGTACCACTTCCGCGATCCAGAATGGGGTCGAATCAGTATTCGGAAAAAAAGCATAAAATACTTTCAACCCTTGCGTGCGCGGTATCTTTCGGGTCGCTTTCTCGCCTTCCGGCGCAGGTTCTGCTCTTAAGCGCGCCTGCATGGTCTCTGCCTCGACCATCAGGGCGCTCGACTCCGCCTGGCGAGGCAATACTGCCGCCACAAAAAACACTATTGAAAAAACCAACAGCCCCAGGCCGATTTTTCCCGGCGTGCCAAGCTGCTCCGCCTGCCACCGTATCCGCAGGATCATGTCGGATAATCGACTCAAGCCCATGATGCGGATACGAAGAAGGTCACGGGCCGATGCGGATCATCGCGCTTGATCTCGTATTTGAGCAGGTGAGCGTCCTTTAGCGCGGGCTCGCGCTCAAGGGCGCCCACGAACTCGAGCATCGCCGGAATATTTTTGGCTTCGCCGCCAATTCGCATCTTTCGGCTTGAGGCATCGGGCTGAATCGAGAGCAGAGCCACATCGTGGCTTGAGGCATACTCGATCGAATCAAACAGAGCTCCCCAAGGCAGATCAAGTTCGCTCATCACTGCATTGGCTTTTCTTACCTCCCGTTTCATCTCCGGTCTCTCCGGCCCGGAGAAAACCTCGGGCGACGTTTTTCGCTCTATCCGCCGGTCCATGCTGGCAATGCGCAGATCCCAATAAGCCACCTCGTTCATGGCCACCTGGAATTGATAGAGCACTCCGGCCAGAACGATTATACCGAGCATCATAACGGCATAGCCGGCTTGCCGCGCTTCGCCCCCGCTGTCCGGGAATCTTAGCCTGAGGCTGCGCATTCGTTGGCCTTATCAGGAACAATAGCGCCGGCCGGGTAATGCGGTGGAGGAAGCGTATTGACAGTATGCAGAGAAGTAACCCGCCAACCGCAATCCTCAGGCAATATCAGTTGCGGATGCTCTGGCGCGAATAAATAAACTGTTTCGATCGCTTCCTTGCGTCCGGAAAAGAGTATTGCCTCCTGATCGAGCGTTACAAGCAGTTCATCTTCCAGATTATGGACGATTCTCTGATTGCTTATTCGCTGCCAGGCTCCGTCCTCCAGCAAAGCAAGGCAAAAACGGCCGGTTTCGACCAATACGAACCACCCCCGGCGGGCATCGAAGTGTTTGCGCCAGTGATCGAATGTCGCGGTTAAGTAAGGCTCGATATATTTCAGCCTTGTCTTGCCGCGCGCGGTAAGTTCTTCCAGCCGTTCGAACAGGCTGCGCGGCATTGCCGCGCAGACACCGCCGCTGCATGGGTCCCAGGCGCTTACACTAATCATCCATTCCGCCGCACGTTCTCCAAATACTTCACGCATGTGAAATTCCGCATATGCATGCAATTCAGCAGCGCTCGCAATATTTTTCTGCGAAGCCAGAACCGCGTATCGCATAAAGTGATTGGAAAGAGTAATGACTACTTCGGTTCCTTGGGCGTTAGCAATTATCTCCTCCAATTGCGCAAGCGGAGATTCCCATGCAGCTTGATCCGGCTTATGCTCACATTCGACGGATAGTTGTGTGGCAGGTTTTGGTTTCACGCCTTTATACGAGCGCACGAGTATGACCCGAGCAGGAGCAAAAAAAACCTGAAGCCGGTCATGCCACAATAGTGACACGGTTGGCCTCCTGTAAGCTGGTTTGCCCGGTACTTACCATATCAAGCGCCGCGTCACGCAAGAAACGGGTGCCATTGCGCTTTGCCGCTTCCTTTATCCGTCGGATCGGTTCCCGCGCCACGATGAGTTCGCGAATTTCATCATTCAGCACCAGCATCTCCGCAATCGCGTTGCGTCCCCGGTAACCGCTTCCCCGGCATTGACCGCAACCTTTTCCCGCACGAAACCGGAACGTGCGGGCATGTTCAGGATCGATTCCGGATTCCCGAATCAGCTGCTCGTCCGGGCGTTCTTCTATCGCGCAGTGTGCGCAAAGCAGGCGAACCAGCCTTTGCGCCGCGATTCCGTTGAGGGCTGACACAAAACTGTAAGGATCCACGCCCATATGTGAAAAACGCCCGATGACGTCGAATACATTATTGGCATGGACCGTTGTGAAAACCAGATGGCCCGTCAACGCGGCTTGTATTGCAATTTGCGCGGTCTCCGGGTCCCGAATCTCGCCAACCATAATCTTATCGGGGTCGTGGCGCAGAATGGAGCGCAAGCCCCGCACGAACGTCAGCCCCTTCTTTTCGTTGACGGGAATCTGGAGTACGCCCGGCAACTGGTACTCAATCGGATCTTCAATGGTGATGATTTTGTCGTGGCCGGTGTTGACTTCGGAAATCGCTGCATAAAGCGTTGTGGTTTTGCCGCTGCCGGTAGGACCGGTCACAAGCAGCATTCCATACGGCTCCGAACTCAGGCGCCGCAAGCCCGCCATAGTGGGCTTGTCGAATCCGAGATGATTAAGCGTGAGGCCTTCGACGTGATCTGCCAGCGCCTGGCGGTCGAGGATACGTAACACCGCATCTTCGCCAAAAATGCTCGGCATGATCGATACGCGAAAATCAATTTCCCGGCCCTGGATGGAAATCTTGAACCGACCATCCTGAGGCACGCGCCGCTCGGCAATATCCAGATCGGACATCACCTTGATGCGGGAAATGACCTGTTCCGCCAGATCGGCGCCTTGCACAACCCCAATTGCCGTCAGTACACCATCTATTCGATACTTGATGGATAGCGCTCCGGTTGCCATCTCAAGATGAATATCGCTCGCCTGCGATTTATGCGCGTCATATAACGTGGAATGCACCAGCCGCACCACCGGGCTGGTGCCTTCGTTGATGGTCTTGAGCGAAAGGTTTTCCTCACCCGCCTGTTCGGCACGGCGATGGGCCGCCGGGAGCACGCTGTCCATGGCGCGCATCGTCTGTTCCTGCTGCGAGAAAAAAGCAGCCAGATCGGCTGGGTGGACCAAATGCCACGCTGCAGGGGTGTCAATACGATCCTCCACCCAGGCTCTCAGATGAGGCAGGAACGGATTGCCTACAGCCAGAATGTAATCATCTCCATCGCGGAACAACGCGCATTCCTGCGTGACCGCTTCATTAAAAGACAATTTTTCAAACGCGGTATGAAAAGAGCGCAGATTCTCCATTGTCAATACGGGCATCCGCAGCAGCCTGCCGAGTTCCGCAATCAAGACATCCGGCGCCCAGCCGTATTGTTCCTCCAGCAGCCGGATGACCGGAATACCCTGGCTGGCCGCCTCTGCACGCGCTTCAAAAAGCTGACGTGCATCGATTGAAGCGATCGCCGGTGATGGGACGGCGGATTCAACCAGTATCGAAGCGCTTGCCGGCGATGGCAGGGCGGATTCAACCACTATCGAAGCGTTTGCCGGCGATGGCACGGCGGATTCAACCACTATCGAAGTGCTTGCCGGCGATGGCACGGCGGATTCAACCACTATCGAAGCGCTTGCCGGCGATGGCATGGCGGATTCAACAACTTGACTCAACCGACACTTCCCGCCAACTGGAATATTGGCATATACATGAGAATGATTATTCCACCGATCACGCCACCGATGACCGCCATTAGCAACGGTTCAATCAGCTTGGTTATCCATTCAACCCAGCGCGCAATTTCTTCATCATGAAAATTACCGATGCGCTCCATCATTTCACCCATGAGGCCTGTCCTTTCGCCGACCCGCAGCATGCGATTGCCGACAGCGGTGGTCAACCCTTCCGCCTCCATGGCCGCCGAAATAGTTTTGCCCTCGCGAATACGGACCGCGGCAGCGCGAACCCGCGGCCGAAAGTGTGGCTGCAACAGGCCATCCACCATCTCGAGCGCTTTTACCACCGGGATGCCGCCCCGCAATAACATACCCAGCGTTTTGTAAAAACGCGCAAGCTGATACACGCGCATGCGTTCCCCAATAGCAGGAATATGCCATAATTGCTGGTTAACCCATTGTTTGAACAACGGCTGATTTACGCCGTAAATAATAAAACCCAGCATAGCACCTGCAACGCCCGCCAGTTGCCATCCGTGGTCATGCACGAGACGCCCCCACTTGATCAGAAGCATCGAAAGCCAAGGTAAATCCGCTCCAACGTCCTCATAAATTGCACTGAACTTCGGCACCACGAAAACCAGGAGAAATATAGCCACGAGCAGGCCAATCGATAACAGAAGAACCGGGTAGATAGACGCGCCGATCAATTTCTTGCGAACCAGATCCATCTGCGTCTGGTAAGTTATGAAACGCGTCAAGGCTTCGGGAAGGTCGCCGGTACGCTCGCTCGCCCTTGCGCTCGCGACGTAAAGGGGCGGAAATGCCTGAGGGTAGGACTCCAGTGCCCGGGAAAAAGTAACGCCTTCGTAAAGCCGCGCCAGCAGGCCCTGAATAATTTTACGCGTTCCTGCGTCCTGCTCTTTATCCGCCAGCGTTTCGATGCTCTCCACCAAGCTGAGCCCCGCTACCAGCAGCGAAAGCAATTCCTGACTGAAGTGTGCGAGCGGAAACCGCACTCTGCGCTTCGGTATCCAGCCGGAAAATCTCCGCCTGACATGCAATACCATTCCACCCTTCGCCGCGACCTGGAGACGAGCCTCCTCCTCGTTATCCGCGTCGAGTTCCAGAAATACCGTACCCTGCCCGGCTAGCACAGCTTTCACTTCGTACCGCATCGCAACCTACCAGTTCGTGATATCCGCTGCTTCCCCCGTACCCCCTGGCTGGCCGTCCTTGCCGAAGGAGTACAAATCGTACTCCCCGCGTTCCCCCGGATATTTGTAGACGTACGGGCGTCCCCAGGGATCGGGTGGGGCAGCCTTCTTCAGGTAAGGCCCCTGCCATTTCGGCTCGTTTGCCGGTCGGCCCATCAATGCGGGCAATCCTTGCTCGGTAGCGGGATAATGCCCGGTATCCAGCCGATATTGATCCAGCGCTTTTTCAAGGGAGTCAATCTGCGCTTGAGCCACTTTAACTTCAGACTTACCGACCTGCGAAAAATACTTGGGCGCGACGTAACCGGCCAGCAATCCGATAATGACCATTACAACCAGTAATTCAAGGAGGGTGAATCCGTCCGCGTCATATCGGCGCGAAACTCGCCAATATTTGCTCACAGTATTTCGGGATTTACTCATAGACTTTCACAGTGCAGAGTGTAAGCCTCATGCATGACAAAAAGATTACCAAAAATGAAGAGACAGGCGAAGTCGATCTCGAGAAATTTTTTGAGGGAAATCATATTTAGCAAACATATTAGGTTACAGACGACGGATGACGCAAGCAATAGCCGGGAATAAAACTTGCCGGGCTAGCGCAAGTCACGCTTAAGCATAGCCGTGCACCGCTCAGGTTGCCATATCTCTTTTCACTCGGATATCCGCGTACACCAGAGGTTCGATAGCCGTGCTTCATTTATCACCCCGGTATTGAAAAAAACAAAATTACTGCCGTTGCGAAAATAGAGTATCTCCACTCCGGAGCATAACTCATCATTTCATATCATTAATAAGTTTTTGAAAGATATGATAAATATTAGTACCGGTACAACCATACCCTTACATAATGACCCCAATTGCATAATGAAAAAAATTATACTATGCTTTTTTCAACACCCCCGAGGTGGCAGAAAAATTTAATAATTCCACTTCCGACATGTCCATTCACGTCCTCCTGGTTAATAGTCATCAGATCGTTCTTTGGGGGCTCGAAAAGCTCATAAATAATGAGTCACCGCGCATGGAAGTTGTTGGCAAGGCAACCAATGGCTTGGATGCTACGCGGCTGGCCAGAGAGAAGAAGCCCCATGTCGTTTTACTCGACCTTTATCTCGGAATGGAAAAAGGCATAGACCTCATCCCGAATCTGCTGGAGGAAGAGCGCTCCCACATTATCATCTTTACCGAGATTCACGATCAGGCCGCTGTTGACGGGGCTGTACTGAATGGGGCGCGCGGCGTTATTTATAAAGAAGAGTCCACCCAAAACATCCTCAAAGCCATCGAAAAGATACATGCGGGCGAACTGTGGCTCGACCGGGGTACTACCGGACGTATCTTCAGCAACTTTTTACGCACAGGCCAAAAGCCTGAAGACTGCATCACTAAAAAAATTGCCAGTCTTACCCGAAAAGAGCGCTTGATCATCAACGCATTCGCAACCGAAGCGGGCGCTTCGAATAAAAAACTCGCGAAAAAGCTATATATCGGCGAACAGACCTTGCGGAATCATCTAACGTCCATTTTCAGCAAATTGGAAATCACCAACCGCTTTGATCTTTTCATGTTTGCCAAACTCCACCACCACCACTTTATTGCGACAGCCTCTCAGTCAACAACTCATACCAACAATCTGCAATAGCTATCGTTGGGCACAGCCCGTTGTCCTGCTCAGCTCTACCCTTCCTCTATTCTCGTGTCGTGGTGCAAGTGTACCGATATTAACAGGAAACACAGGTACATCTTCCCAGCCAAAGAAGTACATCCATCCCATGGTTCCGACAGGGTTATTAACTCATAATCTGGCGCGGCCAAAGTAATTGGCGAATTGCCCTGGTGCGGGGAGTTCGATCTTGTAGCGATCGAACTCGACGCCGAGCAAAGGAAATACTCATACGCCCACCAACAGTATAGAGCTGCAGGGGTCCAGGTTTCATCGGAAGAACTCAGAGCTATCGGCTAAACGGAAAACCCTCGCGACCTCCGAGCTCGCTTTTAAAAATTCCAAATCTAGAGGAGTCTCTCAGACATGATGTACCAACATAGCTGTGATGCGGGGGAGTTTTTTGCTTCTGATCACCTGTTTACCTCGTCAATTGCAAGCGGATTCAAGCGTGTTTTTACTCGGTTGACAATTTCATCTACCTTTTTTCTGACGATGTTTTTGTTGCATTCCGGTGAAAGCATCAGTGCTGACCATCGCATTGAAATGATCGGGGAACAAACCGCCGACGGATTGCTCGCCTATCGAATGGTCGAGCACCACGTCAACGGCGTAAATATTACCTCCCGATACAGCCCGCACGCCACCATTCCGGGACCGACAATCGTTCTCACGGAGGGGGACAAGGTTCGGCTCACGATTCGCAATGCTATTACGATTACCCCAGATCAGCAGGTCAGCGTCCATGTACACGGTGTCCATTACACGATCTTGAGCGATGGCTCGCTCAAAGTTATCAATAAGATTGAAGATGAAGGTGCCTATCCGGACCACGGGGGACGCTTCTATACCTACCTCTGGGATGTTGCACCGGGTACCGCGGGTACCTGGCCATACCACGACCACAATTACGAAACACACAACGGTTCCGAAGACAAAGGTCTTTACGGCGCCGTCATTGTCAATCCGGCATCCGGCATGGTGGCCGCGAGTAACGGCGGCAGTATTACCAGTCTACCCATATCCCACATCAAAAAGGATTACGTGCTTTACATGAGCGACGATGCGTTCTGGGGAATGGAAATTGACGGCGTGAGCAAGAAACAAACATGGCTCGGAGTCAATCCCCTCCTGACCGCAAAAAGAGATGACAACATCAGGTTTCATCTCATCGCCATGGGTACTTACTTGAACCGATTCCAGCTCGGGGGTTATCAATGGATTGATCCGGGCACCACAAAAATGATCAATACCAAAGATATCGGTCCCCTGGAGAAACACGTATTTACGATCAAAGCATCGGACAGCGCGCAATATCTAAACGCAAATTTCTCACGCAAATTGATGGGGATGAAGGGGAGCTTCAACGTCAACGCCGGCCACTAATGGGAAGATGCACCTAGCGAACAGGTATATAAAGGATAAAAAATGAGCAACAATATTCTTGGATTTAAGCAGAAAGTCGCTACAACCGCGATGACCTTTGCGCTGCTGGCGGCCTTGGTTTTGGCCCCATCCATGGCAAGGGCGGCAACTCATGACATCAATCTGTCTGCCGAGGTTTTACCCAACGGTCAGTTCGGTTACAAACGGGGAGACAGGCCTGCGGTTATCCCAGGACCGACTCTTTTTGTGAAACAGGGCGACACTGTCAATATCACAGTCATCAACAATACAGGTAAACCCGCAGGATTCAAGGTACCCGGGCTTTCGAACACCAGCGCTGCGAAAGCAGGACCCGGAGGGACGATAAGCTACTCATTCAATGCCAGCAAAACAGGCGCTCATCCCTACTTAGGTGATGGACAGGAGCTTCTCGGCCTGTTTGGAGCCATCGTCGTTGATAGCGTGGATGGGAAGGTAGAACGATACGTTGACGGTGATGGTGCGATCAAATCGGTAAAAGCATCAGAACTGGATAAACAGTACGTCTTATTCATGGTTGGCTCGACCTTCTGGGGAACAGAAATTTCTAAAACCGGAACACAGACACCACTGTGGACCAATCCGGTTCTGGGAGCGGTGGAGGAGGATATCGTCAGATTTCATATTCTGTCGGCAGGACCGGGCCATACCTTCCACCTGCACGCTCATCGGTGGTTTGAACCGGGTACCAACAGCATCATTGACGTCAAACTGATGGCAGATGGTTCCGACGGCCACACTTTCACCCTTAAAGCGGGCACCGGAGTTGGCCCAGGCCACTGGCAGTACCACTGCCACCTGTTTTCCCATATGGAAGCGGGCATGCATGGAAGTTTTAGAGTTGATGCAAACAAAGGCTCAAAAAAGGGGCCAGGTAACAGCGTTGCCGGTGCATCCCCTCATGGCGCCATTTTTGGCAATGCAAGCGATGACCCCGGCCTCGTCACATTCGTAATTTCGGATGAACCGGCAAGCTGGTACAGAAGCGCCCGGGCCGATACCATTTTCAAAATTACCGGCGGCACCCGCTCCCTGGAAGTCATTCCGCCAGGCAGCAGCGTCAACTTTATCATGGCGGAGACCAACACCGTGCACACCATGACCAGCCTGCTTTGGCCCAGTGGAGCGGACGACCCTATCAATGGTCACCACGCCAAGCAGCACTCCAATCACGGCAACCACGGAAATCACGACAAGGGTAGAGGCAGAGGGCGCGACAAGGCCAAATCGGAGCATGCATCGATGCCCTTTGATCAAAGCCGAGCCTACAAAGGTGGTGGTATTGTCAAGCTGACGACGCCGGGTTTATATGTATTTACCTGTAAGGTACATCCTTATATGTTTGGCGCAGTCATCGTGGATGACCCGGCAACCGACGGGCTTGATCTCGGCGAAAGCATCGATCTTGCTACCGGCATTGTGAATCTCCCAACGAGCAGCGACCTCGCCACACGGTTGCTGAGAATCTTCTTTATCGCTACCGCCCCCAACAACTGGCAAGATTTTACCTCTACCACGCCCTGGAAGGTGACCTATCCCAGCGTTCCCGTCCGTATCACCGGCGGGGCGGTCGCCAATCTGTCGGATGTCTTGATCGCTCGATACGGCAACGATATTGCCCTGACACCGCCTATTGCCCCCGCAATTCCAGGCGTGGGTGAGGTATGGGTCGATACCCAGTTTGAGAAAACCGCAGGCAAGACCAAGCCCGGAACTATCACTGTCGTTGACGCGAGCACCTGGAAACCGGCGCGCAAGATCGCCTTGCCGCAGATCAATATGAATAACCCGCACAATATGTGGACCAACAGGGATCAATCGGTGGTCTATCAGACCCAATGGTTTGATAACAAATTGACCATGATCAACAAGAAAACGGGGGCGTTGATCAAAAACATACAGGTAGGCGAAGCTCCGGCCCATGTCATGACGCGCCCCGACAACGATGACATCACGGTTACCAATAATGGCGAGGACGGCATGTCCATGATCCCGGCAGGAACAACCGAAGTCGCCCGGATGATGCCCACGCAGAAAGCCGGTCAGCCTGCCACAAATCCTCACGGACATTGGATTAGCGTGGACGGGAATCAGGCCCTGGCCGTCACGCCCAACATTTTTACGAGTGATGTGGGTTTTTATGACATCAATAGCGGCGGCATCCTGGAGAGAACTCCAACGGGAGACTCCGCCCCCGGGGCTCACCCTATCGCTATCGGCATGATGCCGGACGCAAGCAAATTCTATGCGGCCAACCTGTTGCATCATAGTGTGAGCGTCATCAATAAGGATGGGACCTTGAAGAAAACCATCAACCTTATCGCCGACTACAATCCCATTGATGGCACCATAGTCGACCGCGATAGTGACGGGCAGGCTACCGTCGGCATGCTCCCCATCCAGTTACCCGTTTCCCCCGATGGCCGTGCCGTAGTCGTTGCGAATATGGGCCAGTCGATAATTGTCATCGATACCGCTACCGACAAGGTGGCCAAGATGCTGCCCTGCGATGCAGGCTGCCACGGAGCCAATTTTGGAGCAAAGAAAGGAGGAGGGTACTACGCCTATGTAACCAGCAAGTTCTCCAATGAGCTTATCGTGGTGGACGCCGATCCCAACAATGATGGAGATTTATCTGATGCCATGATCGCGGGCCGGGTTTCACTGGTAAGTGATGGCAATACGCAAACCGATGATCGCATCAGCAGTCTGGCAGGCTATGGTGGCCAGGGGGTTCTTGCTATTCCCAATGTATACAATAGCTGGGTTAAGAATCTGCCGGGAGAATGGAAGGACCAATTGACGCCCGCCCAACAAAACGCATCGCGTAATTAATAATAATTACTGAAACTCGCTCTTAAATGACGGCCATCAGTTGATGGCCGTTTTTTTTATGTTTCATGGTGCGCCAGACAGGGCGCATTCACTACGCATTCCAATTACTGTATCCATTAGCAAGCAGGAGATCGCTCGCTTGAATTGAATCAAGAACGTTTGTTCTCTATAATGAGAACAAACGTTCTTGATTAATTCCATCATGCAGCAACTCGACATTTTTACTTACCTTGGCAAACTTCAGGATTACTATGTCCGCGAAAAAATCATTCCATCGACTACCCAATTGTCCGCGCTGTGGAATGTAAAAGCGCGTTCCTGGACCCACCAGATCGTTCAACGGCTAAAGGAAGAAGGTTTTCTGGAAAATGCGCCCGGCGGCCGGCTGCGCCCCACGCTCCGCTTTTTCGAGCGCACGGTCGGGCATAGGGTATGGGCAGGACTGCCGCAACAGGCTTTCGACGTTCAGCCTGAGCTGTTGCGCATCGATGACTATCTGATCGAAAAGCCATCCCAAACCATTCTGTTTCCCGTCAAGGGGGATTCGATGATCGATCTGGGAATACTCGAGGGCGATATGGTGATTATCGAGCGGGGCAATACAGCCTCGATCGGTCAAGTCGTATTGGCCATTGTGGATAATGAATTCACCCTCAAAGTCCTGGCCAGGGATCAGGAAGGCTATTACCTCGAAGCGCGCAACGAAAAACGGGGCAGGGACTATCCGCCCATCCGGCCCGAGCAGAAGCTGGAAATCTACGGATTTTATGTGGGCCTGATCCGCAAAGCCCATGTGGCCCCACACCGCCCTCATGCCCGCCCCGGTTCCAGCCTGTAAGTGATGAATTTTCGCCATGCCAATGCCTGCTGCTTCCCCATCCCTGTCACCAGTACCAGTACCTTCAGTATCGCCGCTATCGCTATTACAAATAGAGGCTCGATTCAAGGGCAGAATATGGCGCGGCGATGCATTAGGATCTGCAGCCGACCCGGTTGTTTCCAGTGGTTTCGATAAACTGGACAAGGAATTGCCCGGAGGGGGATGGCCTACCCGGAATCTGACAGAATTGTTGTTGAATGCGGAAGGGCTGGGCGAAATCAGTTTGTTGGGTCCATCGCTCGAGCAGATCACTGGGAAAGGAAGAAATATTTTATTGGTAGGCCCCCCTTATATTCCCTACATGCATGCGTGGGAGAATCTGAATATCGATAGCGGGCGCATTGTAATGGCCAGGGTTTACAAGCCCGCCGAGCGATTATGGGCACTTGAGCAAGGCATCAAAAGCGCCGCCTTTGGCATCGTGATCGGCTGGCTCTCTCAGGTAAGCCAGCAAATGACGCGCAGACTGCAAATCATTGCGCGGGCTGCCACCAGTGTGGTTTTTTTGTTCAGGCCGGTGAGTGCCCAATTTGAACCCTCCGCAGCGCCCCTCAGAGTAGTGCTTGGTTCAGCGCGACAGCACGCTCTTTCCGTTCGTGTGCTCAAGCGCCGGGGCGCTCCAGCTGCTTTGCCGATCCGTATTATCTTGCCCCCGACCAGACCTTTCTCCAGCTCCGCTGGGGTATTTTCCTTGCCCCACAATTCATCATCTCACAATGCTGTGGATCGCTCTTCATTGCCCGGCACTGTCGCTTGACTGGATTGAGCGCCGGTTTCCCGCTGCGCTCATTCCCGCAATGGCGGTGACTGCCCGCAAAGGTAATCAGAGCTATATCCAGCAGGCCAACAAGCCGGCGCAAGAGCGGGGAATAGCGGCTCATCAGACCCTTGCCAGTGCCATGGCGCTTTTTCCGGGCCTGGTGGTGGTGGAACAGGACCCCAACGAGGAAATGAAAGCATTGCAGGAGGCCGTGTATGCCGCGTTGCGCTTCACGCCCAATATTATTTTGCAAGACAGCGGCCTGATGGGCGAAGTTTCCGCAAGCCTGAAGCTGTTCGGCGGCCTGAAAAAGCTGTGCCAATTACTCAACCGGGCCGTCACCGCGCAGGGTTTGCAAATCTGTACAGGTGTCGCTCCTACCGCCAGGGGAGCATGGCTGCTCGCGCGGTCAGCTCAACCTCGAACCGTTGTCAATGGGACAGCCGCCAGGTTCCGCTTGTTGCTCGATTCCCTGCCTGTCAATCTGCTGGAATCAGCCCAGCCTCATCTTGAAGTCATTCGCGGCATAGGCTGCAAAGCACTTGCCGATTTGCGGAGACTGCCCCGCAGCGGGCTAGCACGCCGATTTGGTCCGGATCTGCTGGCTGAATTGGATTGTGCTTATGGCGACTCCCCCGATCCACGGAAATGGTTTGCAGCGCCCGAAACCTTCCAGCAAAAATTCAGGCTATTGGCGCAAGTTGAAAATGTCGAGTTGTTGTGGGTTCCCGTGCAGCGGCTGATCGAACAGATGTGCGGATGGCTGGCTTCGCGCCATGCAGCAGCTTTGGCATTTTCGTTTGTCCTGCATCATGAATTTTCTCTCCGGCAGCCGCATAAATCCACGCCCATCGACATACGGCTTTCCGAACAAAGCGGCGACTCCCGCCATTTAATGCTTTTGCTGCGCGAGCGCTTGGAGCGCGCAAAACTGGCTGCCCCGGTCTGCGAACTCGAGCTGATAGCGGATGAAATCGCAGCGGGGGCAAATGCCAATCTGGAACTGTTCCCCAGCGCGCAATCGGAGACAACCTCATTGAACCGATTTATCGAGAAACTTTCTGCCCGCCTGGGGCCCCAGGCCATCACAGGCTTGAAAGCTGTCCCCGACCATCGGCCGGAGTGCAGCCAGAGATTCGAGCCTTTGGAAACAGAGGCAGCAGGGAGAGGAAAAACGAGAAGAACGAAGGAAAAGGACAGAATTTCACGCCATGAAATCATTCCAGCCGAGTTACCTCGTCCCGCCTGGCTAATCGAAACCCCGCTGGAACTGAAGCTGCAACGCCACCAGCCGGTTTATGGTTCGCCATTGAAACTGCTCGCGGGGCCGGAGCGGATCGAAGCCGGTTGGTGGGATGATGCGTTGATCGCGCGCGATTATTTCATTGCCGAGAATGCACTGGGCCAATTGCTCTGGATTTACCGTGAATATGATCCGATAAAAAAGGATAAGGAAGGCGAGGATAAAGAGAGCAAGGATAAAAAGGACGGGGATAAAGGGAACAAAGATGCGAGCTGGTATTTGCAGGGATTGTTTGGATAAGGCAGCTTCTACTCATGTATTCCGCCATTTGCTCATACGCCGAGCTTCATTGCCGCTCCAGTTTCAGCTTCCTGAAAGGCGCTTCCATGCCGGAAGAGCTGGTCGAACGTGCCGCAAGCCTGGGCTATTCAGCTCTTGCCATTACCGATGAATGCTCTATGGCCGGGGTTGTAAGAGCCCATTCCGAAGCCAAAAAAGTCGGCCTGCATCTTCTCATTGGCAGCGAATTCATGCTGGAGGATGGATTGCGGCTGGTATGCCTGGCCATGAACCTGAATGGCTACGGCAACCTGTGCGAACTCATCACACTGGCACGGCAACGCGCCGAGAAAGGCGCTTATCGCATCAGCCGTGAGGATTTTGAAAACTGCCCGGATGCGCCTCATCTCGCGCTGCTACAAGACTGTCTCGTCTTATTGATTCCCGGTCTCACCCAGGCGGACAGCACTTTGATGGATGACATGCGCTGGGCGCTGTCGCTCTTTCCTGGTCGCTGCTGGACCGCTGTCGAGCTGTTGCTTCACGGTGGCGAAGATCAATTGTTCGAGCGGATACAACTGGCGGCGGATATCACAGGCATGCCACTCGTGGCTGCGGGGGATGTCGTCATGCATGATGCTTCCCGCAAGCCTCTGCAGGATACGATGACCGCCATTCGCGTGGGTAAACCGCTGGCTGAATGCGGCTATGCGCTGGAGCCTAATGCGGAACAGTATTTGCGCGCCAGACCGCGACTGGGGCAGCTTTATCCGCCGGAACTCCTGCGCGAGACCATAAACATTGCCGCCCGCTGTACTTTTTCGCTGAATGAGCTGCGCTACCAATATCCTGACGAATTAACCGGAACAGACGAGACCTATGCGGGTTATCTCCGGCGCATGGTTGAAGAGGGCATCACCCGGCGTTTTCCGAATGGCGTTTCAGCCAAGGTCAGGGGACAAATCGAACATGAATTAAAGCTGATTGCGGAGCTCAACTATGAGCCTTATTTTTTAACAGTATTCGATATCGTAAGGTTCGCCCGCTCGCAGGACATTCTCTGTCAGGGACGCGGCTCGGCGGCCAATTCTGCAGTCTGCTATTGCCTGGGCATTACCGAAATCGATCCGGAGCGCAGCAATTTGCTGTTTGAGCGGTTTATTTCCAGGGAGCGAAACGAGGTTCCCGATATCGATGTCGATTTCGAGCATCAGCGTCGGGAAGAAGTGATCCAGCATATCTACGGTAAATATGGCCGGGATCGCGCCGCCATCGCGGCGACTGTGATTACCTATCGCACGCGCTCGGCGGTGCAGGACATCGGCAAAGCGCTGGGTCTGGATCTCGAACGCGTCAGGCAGCTGTCCGGCTCGTTTGCCTGGTGGGACAGTGCCTCCGATATCCATCAGCGCCTGACGGAGAACGGCTTCGACCCCGATAGTTCAGTCATCCGCAAGCTGATTTCGCTGACTTCCCTTCTCTACGGTTTTCCACGTCATTTGTCGCAGCATGTGGGCGGCTTTGTCATCACGCGCGACAAGCTGTGCCGTATCGTTCCCATTGAAAACGCCGCCATGCCGGAGCGCCGCATCATCCAATGGGATAAGGACGATCTCGAGGCGGTAGGGCTCATGAAAATCGACGTGCTCGCGCTCGGCATGCTGTCGGCGATCCGCCGTACGCTGGATCTGGTTTCCGCCCGGCGCGGCGTCCCCTTCCGGATGCAGGATATCCCCGCGGAAGATAAAGCGACCTACGACATGATTTGCGCAGCCGACACCGTCGGCGTCTTCCAGATCGAATCGCGCGCGCAGATGTCCATGCTGCCGCGTTTGAAACCACGCGAATTCTACGATCTGGTAATAGAAGTCGGCATAGTCCGTCCGGGGCCCATCCAGGGAGGCATGGTGCACCCTTATTTGCGCCGCCGCCAGGGACTGGAGCCCGTGAGTTATCCCGGCGAAGGGGTGAGAGAGGCCTTGGAGCGCACGCTCGGTGTGCCGATTTTCCAGGAACAGGTGATGCAACTGGCAGTGCAGGCCGCCGGTTTTACCCCGGGTGAAGCGGACCAGCTGCGACGTTCCATGGCCGCCTGGAAAAAAAAGGGGGAATTGGCATCCTTTCATGCGAAGCTCATCGCGGGAATGGTCAGTCGAGGTTACAAGGCCGAATTTGCCGAGCAAATATTCCGGCAAATCCAGGGTTTTGGGGAATATGGATTCCCAGAATCCCATTCCGCCAGTTTCGCGCTCCTGGTATATGTATCGGCCTGGCTTAAATGCCATGAGCCCACCGCATTCCTGTGCGCCATGCTCAACAGCCTGCCCATGGGTTTTTATAATGCGTCGCAATTAATCCAGGATGCCAAGCGACATGGCGTTGAAGTCAAGCCGGTGGACGTAACCATCAGCAATTACGAATGCACGCTGGAAGAAGCGGGCGAGCCTGTTCAATCTATGCAATCCGCACAGCCCGCCCAGTCCATTGTACGGTTGGGCCTGAACCGGATAAAAGGGATGGGCCTGGAAGCCGCCCAACGCATTGTCGAGGCGCGAAAGCTTTCGCCTTTTGAAAATGCCGGCGATCTGGCAAACCGGGCATTACTCAATGCCGCGGAAATGCGTGCCCTTGCCAGCTCCGATGCACTGAATACTTTATCAGGCCACCGGCGCCAGACGCTATGGGCGGTCGCTTCGCATATTAAACAATCAGACATGATGCGAAATGCTCCGGTGAGAGAGATGCTGCCCACCATTCCCGCCGCGCCCGAAGGAGAGGAAATCCTGGCCGATTACGCCAGCACGGGGCTTACCCTGCGCAGACACCCTCTTGTGCTGCTGCGTCCCAAACTGGCCCGGATGAATCTGCGCTCGGCCGTGGAGCTGGATAACTGCCCAGCAGGGCGACTGGTGCGAACGACTGGCATCGTGACGTGCCGGCAGCGGCCCGGAAGCGCCAACGGCGTCATGTTCGTCACGCTTGAGGACGAGACCGGGATCATCAATGTCATATTATGGAACCCCATCATCCTGAAGCAGCGCCGTGAAGCTCTAGGTTCAAGGCTCTTGACGGTGCACGGCGTATGGCAATCCGAAAGCGGCGTCAAACACGTGATCGCCAAGCGGCTGGTGGACCATAGTCATCTATTGGGCAGCCTCACGGTGGATAGCCGGGATTTTGTTTGACCTGGAAGCAATATCACACGGAAGAGGTAGCCCAGCTTTATCTCCCTTTATCTCCCAACCGCACCTGCAAGCCGATTGGCGGAGCTACTTCACGGCATCCGGTCCACTTGCAAAGCGGATATCGAGCTGCGCATTAGTCAGCCGGGAAAAAATCGAATCAAATATTTGAATCGAAATATTTTGAATCGAAATGTTTTAAATCGTTAAGGCTGATTCGAACTGCTTAATTCAGCTGCACGTTGTAATCCAGCATAAGTGGGATTGCGTACGGAGTTAGTTCAACCGCTCATGTATATTGATCATGTCAATCATGTTCCATACAGACCTTCATCGGTGTTGTTAACCTCAATAACGAATAGGAGAGTTTCATGGGAAAATATCTTATCGCGTGGCTTTTAGGCGTGCCCGCAATTGTTCTGTTATTTATCTACCTTTTATAGGTTCGCCAGCAAATGTATTGATGAGAGATGGGCAGATCAATCTGCCCTTCTTCACTTCAAAGCGGTTATGAAGCGCAACCCATCAGCCAACTGAAATAATCCGTCAATGACCGGACCCGATCGCAGCAACTGAAAAGTTTTCTACCAGCCCCTCCGGTCGACACATCCTTACATGCTTTAGCCTACCCGGCAGCCATGCAAGCCTATTCCTTGTCGTCCTATTGCAACATGTCTCGCTGAGCACGGTCCTCGATTTCCTGCTGCTGTAATCGCTGTTGTTGAATTTGCTGCTGCCGACGTAACCTTTTTTCTTCTTCCATCGTTATGGTAGGGTTTTCAGTCTGCTCGCTTTGTTGAGCTTTAAGGTCGGTCGCCTCTTCACTGCCTTGAGTCTGCTCCCGTTGCTGCCGCTCGACCTGTTGTTTAACCTGTTCGCGGGTTTGTTCTGACTGAGCAATTGTCACGGGGGCAAATGCAATCACGAACAGACCCGCTATATAAGTATGGCTCAGATGCTTTGTATTCATGATTTGATTTCCATCTCATGGATTATTTAGCAAAGACGGCCCTTCACGCCGGTCCCCGAAGCGATATGCTGATATAGCCCTCACATCCCCTTATCGGGCGGAATGCTATGGAGGAAGGCAAGCGGTGGAATTATGAGGTTAGACAAGGGTAAGACTTTTGCCAAGTTTATTACAGCGTTAAACCTGAGCATGGTTACGGGTGGCATCACAAGAATGTATGACACGGAGGGAACATACGCGGGCAAATGTGAAGGAACGCTACGGCAAAAGCCGCCCGCGCAGGCAGCACTAATGGCCGCGTTTTGCAGCTCTTGTGCCTCTTGTAGGTGGGTTCCCAACGGTCGCAAGGAGGAGTAGGCCTGTCGAAAATTTTCACACTTGTCAGTGATTCATATTCATAACTATTTGATGTGCAAGGGCTGGAACGATTTTTGCATTACGATCTCTGAAGCATTAATTCCACGTAATAAATGTGGGGATTAACCCTTCCCTGTGAGAAGCTTCATCAAGGGCTTGTTCCAATCAACCTGATCAGCAATATCAAATTATAAAAGGAAGCTGATGGCCCCGAAATTTGCAGTGACAGTGTGCGTAGTATTGTTGGCCGGTTGTAGTTCGCTGCCATTGCCGGATAAAACCGCGCATGCAAACCGCCCCGTGCAGATCGATGGCGCGCGCGGTACGCTTTCAGTTCAGGTAAGCAAAAAAATACTAGGCAGACTCAAAAACGGTAGCCCGAAAACCAATATCTTTGATAGGCATCTTTCGCAGGTTGAGGAGATTTCGGGAAGCCCGTTGGTAACGGGTAACGATGTAACACTGCTGATTGATGGCCCTACTACCTATAAATCGATGTATGCGGCGATACGGGACGCAAAAGATCACATCAACATGGAAACCTACAGCATTGAAGACGACGAGGTGGGCCGCCGCTTCGCAGCTGTGTTGATCGCCAAGCAAAAGACAGGCGTACAGGTGAATTTCATTTACGACAGTATTGGCTCGAGCGATACGCCCACGGAATTTTTCGAGTCAATGAGAGACAGCGGCATCAACGTGCTGGAATTCAACCCTCTTAACCCCTTGACGCCTCGTAAGAAATGGGAGGTGGGGCGTGATCATCGCAAGCTGCTGGTAGTGGATGGCCAGATCGCTTTCGTTGGAGGCGTGAATATCAGCAGCGTGTATTCCAGCGGGTCATTCAGGTCGAAACCACCCACCAAAGATAATCAACCCTGGCGCGACACACATCTGCGATTGGAAGGGCCCATCGTCAGCGAATTTCAACGATTGTTCCTGGCGACCTGGGAAAAACAGAACGGAGAACCACTGGCACCGAAAACCTTTTTCCCGGCGATTGGCCATAAAGGGAATGAAGTAGTGCGTGCCCTCAGCAGTTCGCCTGATGAGCCCTTCAACCCCATCTACATTACGCTGCTGTCGGCCATCAATAATGCCGAAACTTACGCGTATATCACTAATGCATACTTCGTGCCTGACCCACGGATACTGGCTGCCCTGCAGCACGCTGCCCGCCGCAATGTTGACGTGCGCTTGCTGTTGCCCAGCAAGACCGATTCGGTTATGGTTTTTTACGCTTCACGTTCCTATTATGACGAACTGCTGAGCGCGGGAGTGAAGATTTATGAGCGGGAGGACGCTGTGTTGCACGCGAAGACCGCGCTTATCGATGGCGTCTGGTCCACTGTAGGCTCAACCAATCTCGACTGGCTCAGTGCAGAACTTAACCAAGAGATCAACGCGGTGGTCCTTGGGCAAGAGTTTGGTGTCCAAATGAAAGCGATGTTCGACAAGGATATCGAATCTTCCAGCCTTGTGACGCTTGAGAAGTGGCGCCAGCGTTCGATTAGCATGCGCCTGAAAGAGCTTGGAGCGAGATTGTGGGCGCGATGGATATGATCGGTCCACCGGAAAGTTTATCAAACCTTCTCAGGCAGACGGGTTAGCTACCGATGGCTATCGTTGCAGGCGCTCCAGATGCGGACTTACGTCTAAGACCCCTTTAGAGTTTTAGCATATTAGAGCGAACAGCATCAGGTAGGCCAGAGCACTCACTTTGCATAGCATCGGCAGGCTGGAGGGCGTGAAACGTAAGCCTAACCTTGCTGTCGTCGTTCATGCGCAAAGAATAGTGTTGGCGAGTGATCCTCATCATCCTGACGCGAGGCACTCAACCGTTAAGAAAGTATACTCAACCGAACAGAATTTATTAAATTAGGTTTGAACCTAATAAATAGTACGCCCTGATATTACCGCTAGCAGCAGGTAGAGGCTGAAAGCCATTCACAACCCCAACTCGTTCCAAATCCCATCCACTTTCGTCTTTACTGCCTTGTCCATCGCAATCGGCTTACCCCATTCGCGGCTGGTCTCGCCCGGCCACTTGTTGGTGGCGTCCAGCCCCATTTTTCCGCCCAGGCCGGATACCGGGCTGGCGAAGTCAAGGTAATCAATCGGAGTGTTTTCCACAATCAGCGTATCTCGCGCGGGATCGACGCGCGTGGTAATGGCCCAGATGACTTCCTTCCAGTCACGGATATTAACGTCATCATCGGTCACAATAATGAATTTGGTGTACATGAACTGGCGCAGAAAGCTCCATACGCCGAACATGACGCGCTTGGCGTGGCCCGCATACTGCTTTTTCATGCTCACCACCGCCATGCGATAGGAGCAGCCCTCAGGCGGCAGGTAGAAATCGACGATCTCGGTAAACTGCTTTTGAAGCAGCGGCACGAACACTTCATTGAGCGCCACGCCGAGTATGGCGGGTTCGTCCGGCGGTTTACCGGTATAGGTGGAGTGATAGATCGGGTCGCGCCGCATGGTGATCCGCTCTATTGTAAATACGGGGAAGGTCTCCTGTTCGTTGTAGTAGCCCGTGTGGTCGCCGTACGGGCCTTCGACGGCCGTTTCATTCGGATAAATGTAACCTTCCAGTACGATCTCCGCGCTGGCGGGAACCTGCAAGCCGTGGCTCAGGCATTTGACAATCTCGGTTTTCGCTCCGCGCAGCAGTCCGGCGAATTGATATTCGCTCAAGCTGTCCGGCACCGGCGTCACCGCGCCGAGTATCGTCGCCGGATCGGCCCCGAGCGCCACCGCGATGGGATAAGGCTGGCCTGGATTGACTTGGCAGAACTCGCGATAATCCAGCGCCCCGCCGCGATGGGCGAGCCAGCGCATGATGACCTTGTTGGGGCCGATCACCTGCTGGCGATAAATGCCCAGGTTCTGCCGCGTCTTGTGCGGCCCTTTGGTGACGGTCAATCCCCAGGTGATCAGCGGCCCTACATCGCCGGGCCAGCACGTCTGGATCGGCAGCCTGCCGAGATCCACGTCTTTCCCTTCCCATACGATATCCTGGCAAGGCGCCCGCGAAAGCTCCTTCGGCGCCATGTTGAGCACCTGTTTCAGCACGGGCAGTTTTTCCCATGCGTCCTTCATGCCCTTCGGCGGATCAGGTTCTTTCAAATAGGCGAGGAGCTTGCCGACCTCCCGCAATGCCTCGACCGAATCCTGCCCCATGCCCATCGCTACGCGCCGAGGTGTGCCGAATAGATTGCCCAGCACGGGAATCGCATGACCCTTGGGTTTCTCGAACAGGATGGCAGGTCCGCCCGCTTTCAACACGCGATCGCAGATTTCGGTCATTTCCAGATGGGGATCGATCTCGGCGGTGATGCGCTTGAGCTCGCCCTGACTCTCCAGCTGGGCAATAAAATCGCGTAGATCCTTATACTTCATGCGGCACGCTTAATTGTTTTTTATCATGTAGTCCAGCGCAATGCCGGCAAATATCGTTGCGCCTACCCAGTTGTTATGCAGAAAGGCTTTGAAGCAGTGCCCCCGGTCGCGATCGTGAATCAGCCGGTATTGATACAGTATCAGCCCCAGCGCAACCGCAAGGCCCGCATAATAAATAACGCCCAGTTTCTGGATCAGCCCGATGAAAACCATGGCACTCAGGAAAGCGCCATGACACAGCATCACGCCCGCTACATCATAACGGCCGAAGGTAATGGCGGAAGTCTTGATGCCGATCTTGAGATCATCCACCTTATCCACCATGGCATATTCCGTATCGTAGGCGATCACCCACAGCAGGTTGGCCGCCATCATGAACCATGCCAGAAACGGCACCTCGCCCGTCTGCGCGGCAAAAGCCATGGGAATTCCAAAGCTGAACGCAATGCCGAGGTACGCTTGCGGCATGGCAAAAAAGCGCTTGGTGAAGGGATAGCTGGCCGCAAGGAACAGGGCGACGAATGAGAGTTCGATGGTCAGCCGGTTGAGCGGCTGGATCAGCAGAAACGCCACCAGGCTCAACCCAGCCGCGAGCAGCAGCGCTTCCTTTGTGCTCACCGCCCGGACCGCCAATGGACGATTTTTGGTACGCTCGACATGCCCATCGAAATTGCGATCGGCATAATCGTTGACGACGCAGCCGGCGGAACGCATCAGGATCGTGCCCAGTATGAATATTGCCAGGACGTTCATGCTCGGAAATCCATTCGCAGCCAGCCATAAACCCCAGAGTGTGGGCCATAGCAGCAACAGAATACCGATAGGCTTGTCGAGCCGCATCAGTTTTTCGTAATAGCCGAGGCGCTGAGTCAGTGTCATCGGTGTCAGCGTCATAAGGCCAACTCAAGAATGGAAGGAAGAAATACCTCGGTAACCAATATGGATTGACCGTGCAGACTGAACCGAGAACGGCGGGCCCATAGACTGGAAGGCTTTGCCTGAAGTTTTTGGCAGGCTCGGCTGAAAAGCGGATGCGCTGGAGTCAATTTTTTGAACCGAAGCGGCGTACGCTTCACCACAGGATTGGTAAACAAAACGGTACCCAGCGACCGGTTGCCAAGGCCGCTCAACCCGCGCCATGCGCCGAGGAGATTCTCTCTCGCCACCACCGAGTGGGCAAAGACCACCGGCGTATCGCCGCAATACAAATACACTTCGCGCACCAGCGCCAGTTCGTCCCGGCGCAGGTTCATCACGGCAAGCTCATCATGAAACGCCCTGGCAAGGGACTGGAACACCGGTTTAACCCGAAAATCGCCGTGGCAACGCTGCTGGATGAGCTGAGTAAGGGAGCCGCGATTCTCCAGCCAGCCGCGAGCGCGGGGGGATAGCGAAGATAGGGCGGGATACCATCCAGACGACCGGGCAACATTCATCACAGCGAAACTGAAAAGGATGAATTATGCCGCATAATCCGCCGCGGCTGAACAACGGGGCGGATTTTACTGCTACAGCCGTGATGACAAGCTCCGAGATCAGAACGTCGGGCTCACTCATATCGAGCCGGGCAGCCCTGGCGAAATGGATTTGTGGAAGCTTCAACGGTAAGTTACGCGATGAATACCTCAATCGCGAACGGTTCGTAACGCCGCACGACGCTAAAATATTAATCGCGAAATGGCGGCAGTTTTATCACCGCACGTATCCCACTATCGCACAAGGGGTGGGAAGGGTTAATGAAAAGTCGTGCTTCGACGCGGCCTTAGGGACGCGGTTTGGTAATACCCTTTACTTGTTGCTCCACAATCAGGTCGAGGGCTGGGGAAGTGATTTTAGCTATGCAGCTCGCGCTCGCACTTTTTTGATGGGCTGCTAAAACACTTTCCGCCACCTCACATACATGTGCAGCTACGTTAGCCTTGACCTCAACCATCGCAGGAACCTGACTGACATCAACATTGATGTTCTTGGCAATATTATCCGCAACGTTTCGAATATCTACGCTAACCAATCCTGGGTGTTGCGCAAAAGCCGGGGGCATCATACTGAACATTGCAACTATGCTGATTGCCGCCAATACAGTTTTCATAATTGTCATTTCATGCTCCGCGAATCAATGAGAAGTTCGAGCTCAGCCTTGGTGTTATTGCCCCAGCTATATCTTTGAGGCTTTTTTATATTTTAAACGGGCGGCTTTTTCCGTACGCTTACGCACATACGAGACCGTCATGCCCGGCAAGCGAGATTCCTCGACAGCTTTCAATTTCTCATTAAGGCTTCAGCGCCTGCGGCGCTCGACCTCCGGTGACGGCTTCAATACGTTCAAATCCAGAAGCACTATGCATAGTATCAGGCGTATGCCATTTCCTATCATCTGTGCATGCGTGTCCGGTTCAATTGGGGCTACTACAAAAGCGAATCGCACGGCTAAAAACAAAAGATGGAGGCTATCCCGTACAAAGTTATGTCACAAAAGCACGGTCGGGTTTTTTTCGAAGATGGGATGAGCACAAGAACAATGAGCACCTTGAGTGCTTTCAATGAGTGCACAAAAGCAAACACCAGGGCAGCGTTATATTGGCTTGATCGCCTGTACGCTCTCAGGAATTTCGACTTTACCGATGTACTCGCGAGCGTCGCAGACAAGTTAATGTCACAAACAGCAAGGGATTTTGCTTACGCAATACTGACCATAAACCGCGATCGCCTATTAACGTTAGAGGCGGGCTTGTTATTTTACTAACTATTTTTTTTTGGTGCTGTTGAGAGGAGTCGAACCTCCGACCTACTGATTACGAATTCTAATTAGCACTGTTAGAGCTTGTTTGAAAATACCTGAATAAGCATTAAACCAACTGTTTTCATTTGCTTTTCTTACTGACATTGTTTTAAACTTCCGCCCGCAGTTTGACACATCCTGTCTACACTGTGTCTACATAAAGGAAGTTAAAACGTGTCTACACCCGCCTCAGCAATTCCGGTTAGGATCACAAAATCTGTCGTGGATAGGTTGAATGCCCCCGTAGCTGGGCAGACCTTTACCCGCGATTCCGAACTCAAGGGTTTCGCGGTCCGCATTACTACCTCTGGCGCCAAGTCGTTCATTTTGGAAAAACGTATCGACGGCAAAGTAAAACGGCTTACCCTTGGCCGATATCCCGAATTGACTGTAGAGCAAGCCAGAAAGGAAGCTCATAAGCTGCTAGGTCAGATTGCTGTTGGAAGCAATCCTATTGCGGAAAAGAAGCAAAAGGAACTGCAAGCCACAACACTACAAAAAGCCTTCGATGATTTCCTCCTTGCGAGAAAGAGCCTCAAGCCGCGCACACTTTACGATTACAAGCGGCTAATGAAAGTTGCTTTCCTTGATTGGCAAAATAAACCTCTGGTTGACATCAGCAAGGAGATGATTGCCAAACGTCATACCAAGATGGGCACAGAAAACGGCGAAGCTTACGCTAACTTAGCCATGCGCTTTTTACGGGCATTGTTCAATTTCGCGCTCGCGCAATACGAGGATGGCAACGGTAATTCCATTTTGCGAGAAAACCCGGTTGTGCGACTTACACAAACCCGTGCATGGTATCGAGTCGGGCGACGCCAGACGGTCATAAAACCTCACCAACTTGCCCAATGGTATCGAGGCGTCGTGTCGCTTAAAAATGACAATTACTCGCAACAGTCTGCCCTTGTTGCCGATTATCTGCTTTTCTTGTTGTTTACAGGATTGCGCCGTAAGGAAGCGGCAACGTTAAAATGGTCCGACGTCGATCTAGGAGGTCGGTCGATTACAATCAGTGATACTAAAAACCGACAACCATTGACCTTGCCACTAACGGATTTCCTCTACGACCTTTTGCAGAATAGGAAAGCTACATCAGATTCTGATTATGTTTTTGAAGGAAAGGGAAAGAGCGGATATTTGGTTGAGCCTCGTACTCAAGTTCAAAAAGTGATTGAAGCATCCGAAGTCTCGTTTACGCTTCATGATCTAAGGCGGAGCTATATCACCATTGCTGAAAGTATCGACATTTCCGCTTATGCTATAAAGCGGCTTGTGAATCACAAAATGAGCAGCGACGTCACTGCGGGCTATATTGTCAATGATGTGGAGCGGTTGAGGGAGCCCATGCAGCGGATCACCGATCACATACTTGGAAGCATTCGTTCATATGCTTCATAATCGTCGAGTTAATCCGAAAAGCAGAGTTTTCATCTCTTGAAAATTGAGGTTAGCTTTGCATGTCCCCTGTCGGGCGTCGGTGGAAGAAACAATTTTCGGCACCGACCAGCCGTGACTGAGGCACATGGAGACAGGGCTTCGGGGATATCGCCACTATTTGATATTGGGGCGCCAGAGCTGTATTAACTGCTATGTGTAGCGATTGGACATTACTGTGACATCGAAGCCAGATTTACCCGAACTCGCCTTCTATTACCCGAATCCGATCTGGAAACGCGGAGACTGGGTGAAGAATTTAATCTTGTTCTTCGACGGAATTGCTCTCCTTGTTCCCGAGTACATGCAAGACAAGCTTGAGCATTTTGATCCTGCGATTGTTGTGGGACTTGAAAAGCATGGTCTCCTCCACGTCATCAAGGCCGAAGAAGCAGTTGGAAAGGAGGCGACGGAGCAACTTGGATATATTCTCTCCGACATTATCGTCTCCGGGGCGCTTGACTCGCTCGCAAAGGATTCCACAGCGTTCGATGCATTATCGCGATCACGCCTTGGGTATTATGGCGATGAGAAGCTTGCAGACATGATATTCGGGCAACTTAAGAAACGAGGACTGGCACGCGATACCGAGGACGGGCGTTCCATTCCGATGCATCCCATGGTGCGATCGCTTATTCTGACCCTTCTTTCGCAAATATTGCGGCAATACGGAGCCAACCGGAACGTTAGCCTAGAACCCGTGACAGATCGGCCACTTCTTATCGCTGCTCTCGCAGATATGCTGTCGCTGCCCACTGCCCCGTCTCACGGCCAGGTAATCACGTTTGATCTTAATACCGTCATGGTAGATTTGGGTCCCGTTCCAATCGATGAGGTTCTCGCATTTCGACGCGAGAATAGTGACGCATTCACGGAGTATCGGCGGTCGGTGCGCCGATTCGCTTACGAGCTCAGCCGTATGTCGAAGGAACAAAAGGAGCTTGCATTTGAGGATCGACAAGCGCAATTAGACAAGATGGCAAGCGAGCTGAAGCGAAGGTCCCGAAAGGCATGGAGAAAACCTGCGTCCTTTGCGCTTGCCTTCACGGGAGCAATGTGGACCGCGGCCTCGGGTGATCTCCTTGGCGCAGCCCTTGCAGGAGCTGGTTCCATTTTGGGACTGGAAAGCCCGGAGGCAGTTAATGTTGGCGCGTTTTCGTACCTGTTCCGGGCGCACGAACACTACGCATAATCGCTTGTAGATGCACCATCAATAAAGTTTCCGTGAGATATGTTGAAACGGTAATTTGAATTCGACAACCAACGTCCAGATCAAATCTTGACTCCTACATCTTTGCTTCAGACTTAACTAACCCATATCGGTCCACTAACGTAAACCATTCCTCTGGATCAAGCTCATCACCCAACGCACTCGTATCATCATCACTAGATTCATCGATCACCTGAACCAGAAAAAAACCCTCTTCATCCTCATCAAGCGTCACATCTTCAACCACAAAGCGCATGCCAATCGGGTTTTTTGTCGAGACATAGCCCCCTTTTTCGGGTGGTCGTTTTCTCGCTTTGCCTTGTGCAATTCTTTCTTCCCTGCTGCCACGTAATTTTGCTTGTCCCATTCTGCACCTAATCCTTTCCAAAATTTTGTGTCGCTAGCTTAAGCCCCGTATTCGATTTTTTTGATAAAAAATTTATTTTTTTTACGAAAAAGTCGCTTTTAAGCTTCGAATAAAAGGGGATTAATGCCTCTTTTTCAAAAGTATCCGAAATTAGGGTGACTTTGAGTTGCCAAAAGACTGTTGTTTTTACGTCAACTACAAGCCATACGTCAATCTCTCAGATGTAGAAACGATGATAAATCAAATGGATATATTTATTTCCTCTTCATTTAGGTTTTCCACACAAAACCCTTCATTTGTCAATAGACTGTAACAGGACGTTCCTTCTTGCTCCAATTTATCGCATTCTTTCTCCGCCTTTTAACAACTTGTGGGGACAGAAGCATGCAACAGAATTTACTTAATACCAAAGAAGCCGCTTTATGCCTGGGCGTCAGTGAAGCGTTCCTTGAACGCGACCGCTGGGCCGGAGCGAAGGTGCCATTCATCAAGATCGGCTCCCGAGCAGTGCGCTACAGGCTGCAAGACTTGGAACGCTATATCGAGTCTTGCATTCGCAGGTCCACCAGCGATACGGGCCGCAAATGAGCGCGATTGCACGGCGTACGCCGTATTCGGAAAACGCGTACGACTGGGAAGACGACATTGCCTTCTATGGTGAAGAGGAAGAGGAACCCTTCACTTCCCCTCTCAGCCTACATCCAGACTGCCTGGCGGAGCCTATGGCAAACGAGTATGCCCGGCTGTATCAGGCTCAAGGGGAAGAGAAGGCAGAGGCATACCTTGCGGCAATTTCCGATCAGCTTGTCAGCACCCCTTTAAGCCTTTCGGCAACGGATGAGGAAATAGATGTTTTTGCCGGAAAGGTAGCTGATCAATTCTTCCGCCTGCAACGCTGGTTTAGCAGTCCCGCAATCGCAGCCCCATTTCTCTGCCATCTGGCAGAAAGGAAATATGGAGTCGCTACCCCACTGGGTAAAACAGGTATGACGGTTTCTCTGTCAGCAACACCCTTGTCCGTAGCTGTAACGGAAGCGGTAAGAAGAAACCCTCTGTCCGCTGTATCGGTATCGGTATCGGTATCGATACCGGTAACAGGAGAAAAAAGCACTGAGCAGTTTCCCGTATCAGTAACGGATAGAGATAGCGAAATTGATCTCCCTACATCTGTATCTGTAATGGTAGCCGATACAGGCAGACAGCCTGTTTCTTTAGTGGAAAGGAAAACCTCTGCTTTCCCTGTAACGGTATCTGTTACAGACAGCCAAGCTCCTGTAACGGTAACAGGAAAATCCGCTTCTCCCCTTCCTGTAACCGTTACCGATACAGGAATTACCCCTACAGGAATTCTAGCCCGACTTGCGGATGAGTATTGGTGGCGGCGAGCACTGCGCAAGGTTCATATACGCAAATTCGAGCATGCGGCGATTCGGTTAGGATTGGTTCACAGACGCAAGGGAAAATACGTCAGCGATGAAACGCTGAACAGGCGGCGCAGACGGGTCCGGCGTAACCACGCGGTTCTCGAACACTGTATCGCCACCAATGAGCTGGGCGAGGAATACACCTTACAGCAATTAGCCGAGCTGTCGGTATCGAACCCCAAGATACGCCGTGCTGAATTGATGACCCGCATTGCTGGTTTCGACGCCGTTGCGCAATCCCTTGGGCATGACGCGATGTTCTACACTGCCACTTGCCCTTCGCGCATGCATGCGAGGTTATCCGCAACAGGCGAAGAAAACCCAAAATACGACAAAACTACACCAAGAGAAGCGCAAGCCTATCTGGCAAAGCTTTGGACTCAGATACCAGCCAAGCTGCACCGTATGGGAATAAATGTTTATGGTTTTCGCGTTGCCGAGCCTCAACACGACGGCACACCGCATTGGCACTTGTTACTGTTCATGCCGAAGGAAAACATCGAAAAGGTTGGCAGCATTATCCGTGACTACGCGATGCGCGAGGATGGCGACGAGCGCGGCGCAGCAGAGCATCGTTATAAGGAAGAACGCATAGACAGAACAAAGGGGAGTGCGGCTGGTTATATCGCCAAATACATTTCCAAAAATATCGATGGGTTTGGCTTGGATAGCGATATTGATGGCGGAAACCCCGAAACCGCAGCCGAGCGTGTAAGAGTGTGGGCCAGTACTTGGGGCATACGGCAATTCCAGCAGATTGGTGGACCGCCTGTAACGGTATGGCGGGAGCTACGCCGTATGGGTGAGATGGGAGTAACCGGAGAACTGAAAGAGCTTAGGGAAGCGGCGGATAAAGGCGAATGGGACCGATATGTGATGCTGATGGGCGGACCGCAAGCGAAACGCAAGGATTTCCCGATATCACTGGCTAAGCAATGGAATGACGAGCCCAACCGTTACAGGGAGCCCAAGGGCGAGGAAATCATTGGGATAGCTTGGGCAAGCGCCATATTCCCTACCCGGATTCACCAATGGACTATCAGGCGCAAATGCGATGGGAGTAAGCAAGAAAAATCGGCTGAGCTTTCGGAGCTTGCGGATATAAGCGCTGCAATAATTCCGCTACATCCGGCTAAGCCTGAACCCTTGGAGTACTGTCAATAACTGTACGGCAAGAGGCTGGGGCAAACGTATGGTTCCGTCTAATATGTGCGATACGGTCAATATAGTCCGCGAACAGCCGAGGCGATGGTGACTTAATTGCTGACGGACATTTAATTTTGAGACAGTTTGCTCTAAGGAAATGGGATAATTTCAAAAAAGATTTCGAATTGTCCCCTGCTTGGACCGCTAAGCCTAACAAACACCGAGATTTGATGGCGGAGGATTATCAGCGGGCGCCTGAGTGCGTGACCAGAAGATAATACAAGCTTAACGATGGAACCTTAGTAAGGAGATTTATGAATAGCGCGGTGCGACAAAAGAAGATTAGCCAAAAGGAGATCACCACAGAGGAGCGTTTTGCTGCAGAAGTACAAATCCGTGAGTTGAAGCACAACGTTGATTATTCAACAAAGGAATTCACGATCGAAGTAATCGTGGACAAGTACATGGAGGGTAAAGAAGAGGATGAGAACGAAATCTTTATTCCAACCTACCAGCGTGCGTTTGTATGGACCGATGATCGAAAGAGCAAATTTATCGAGTCCATTATTCTTGAGTTGCCTATTCCTTATATCTTTATTGCAACGCTGCCGAAAGACATACTGAGTGATGAGGGTCGAGCAGAAATAGTGGACGGCTCACAACGTATCAGAACGCTCGCAGCCTTTCTACAGGATGATTTGCGCCTAACAGGATTGAACAAGCTTGAGAAACTTAATGGGTTTCGCTTTTCCGACCTTGAGGTTTCGCGGCAACGTAAGATAAAACGACAAGGAATTCGCGTTATCGAATTATCAGACAGGGCAACAGAACAGATTCGGCGAGATATATTCGAGCGCATAAATACCGGCAGTGATGAGCTGCGGGCTATGGAAAAGCGTAAAGGGATCTACACGGGGCCTTTTTATGATTTTATTCGGGAATGTGCGTCGCTCCCAGCGTTTAAGACCGTTTGTCCTATCTCTAACTCAAGGCAGCGCAGGGAAGAGGCGGAAGAGCTTGTGCTGAGATATTTTTCATACAGCGATACCTATCAGAGTTTTCGACATGACGTGCGAAACTTTCTAGACAATTATCTGAAGACTCACCAACAAGAGTTTGAAAGAGATAGGATGCTTTCGCAGTTCTTAAAGATGATCCAGTTCGCTTACAGCCACTTCCCCTATGGTTTTAGAAAAAGCAAAGATTCTTCTAGTGTAGCGCGTGTTCGTTTTGAAGCCTTAGCCTGCGGAATTACTCTTGCGCAACGCATAAATCCCGATTTAAACCCAAGTAAAGACTCTATTGAGAGATGGATCGACTCGGACGAATTCCGCGCCCAGGTTGTCTCTGACGCAAGCAATTCCTTACCGAGACTTAAGGGCCGAATCGAATATGTCAGAGACCGTTTACTGGAGGCCTAATGCTTAATGCTCAGGCCGAATTTGAAAAAAGAGAGAGCGAAATTAAAGAGTATCTTTTGCATCTCGAAACTCTTGAGTTGGAAACCGGATTCCCCATCGGCATAATGAATACTATGAAATCTTCGGCTTTACTGATGATTTACAACTGTATCGAATCGACTATGACAAATTTGCTTCAGGATGTTTTTGATCATCTTCATTCGAATAACGTTGAATTCGATTCGCTAAACGCCACGATGAAGACACTTGTGCTTGGGTATAGTAAGAAGCGGAAACCGAGTAGCTTAGTAGAAAAGATGCAAACATCCGCAATGGGGTTAGCAGTGGCATGCTTTGATAGGTCCGATGTATTTTCTGGAAATTTAGACTGCAAAACGATTAAAGAGACGCTTAAGCACCTCGGTGTCCGGAGCACTCATAAGTACCAGGAAACGGTTTTACAAACAGTAAAACATGAACGAAACGAGCTTGCACATGGAATTAAATCTTTTTCAGATTGCGGAAAACATTATTCGGCAAAGCAATTACGCAGCTTTCACGACAAGACGAGTGCCGTGTTAAAGCGTGTAATTTATGATTTTGAGGGTTTTCTTAACTTAAAGGCTTACAAGTGACCTCAAGTATCTTGTTATCACATAAGTTAACTTTTCATGATATTGAGAAGCAACAAGCCAAAGCGATGCAGACGTTGGCTTCAAGGTATTGGTCTATAGAATGCCGAAAAGTGGACTGGCCCAAGCTGAATACGGCTGCTCCCGAGTTAAGAGTGGTTGATCTATTCGCGGGTTGCGGAGGCCTCACGCTGGGCGCGCTAATCGCCTGTCTACAGCTCGATCGGAAGTTGAGAGTTGTATTAGCAGCAGATGTTTGGTCGGATGCCAACGATGTTTATCAAACGAACTTTCATTCGGTGCTCGATACTATCTCGACGTTAGACTTGTCGCTAATAGTTAAGGGGCCCGAATCGTTATATTTGTCCAACTTAGGGCTGAAGCTAGCCGACGCCGCTGGGTTGGTAGACGTAGTGGTAGCAGGTCCGCCCTGTCAGGGGCATTCCGATCTTAATAACTCTAGCCGCAGGGACGATCCGCGGAACATGCTATATACAGTTCCCGTGGCCTTTGGGCTACAGACAAAAGCAAAGGTTATAGTAGTGGAAAATGTCCCTAGTGTTATCCACGCGACTAGCCAAGTTGTGACAGCTGCATTAGAGGCATTAAGTGCGGGAGGTTACTCTGTTGTTCAATTCCTCGCTGATGCACAGGATTTTGGATTGCCCCAGACGCGCAAAAGACATTTTTTGATCGCTTCGCGTATGCATACAGGAGAGGAGCTTGGTCAACTCTTTGCTAAAATTCCGCGACGACCGAACAATATTCGTCTTTGGGATTTTATTGGTGATTTAGAAACTGAATCCGAGGATTTGGCTCATTTCTCCAGCAGGCGTTCAAAAATCTCTCTCCGCAACCAACAACGAATTATGTTTCTTTTTGCTTCAAATCGCTTCGATTTGCCGAACCACTTAAGACCACCCTGTCACAGGGAAAAGCAACATTCCTATCGGTCCATGTATGGAAGGTTGCAAGCCGACTTGCCCGCGCAAACTATCACCAGCGGGTTTGGCTCTATGGGCCAAGGTCGTTTTGTTCATCCAACTCAGCGCCGTATGATTACCCCTCATGAGGCAGCAAGGATTCAAGGCTTTCCGGATTACTTCAAGTTCGCTCCCATTAAGAAACTTACCGCTCTCCGCGAGATGATCGGCAATGCGGTAGCGCCACCTATTGCCGCCGTTTTGCTGACGATGTTATTTGAAGGACCTGCTTTTCCTAACCCCCTATCGGGTCTTCAAGATTCTTCGGGTTCTTCTGATATTTTTCAGTTACGTTAGCAAATTCTTCGTTTGACGCATGAAAATTGAAATAGATCGCGGTAGAAAGAATTGCTTACATTGATAAAGAAATACTTCCTTTTTAATTCTTGAGTAGTTTTCCCTTGGCTACCTTATAGGCCCTGACAGGATTACTCTCTAAGAACTTATCGAGAGTGAGTTTTACTTTCAATTCCGTGGCCCTTCCTCTGCCCATAAGCTAATACCAGCGTGGCTTATGAGGCGCATGAAATACCTAAGTTTCGACGAGTTCAGACGGCTAAAGTAATAAATTTGAAAGCGAGTCCAGCGTCTATCGTCTACACCACGTCTACATTATTTGGCGACCGCTTCGAGCAGCATTTACAAGCCACTGATAATGTTGGTGCTGTTGAGAGGAGTCGAACCTCCGACCTACTGATTACGAATCAGTTGCTCTACCAACTGAGCTACAACAGCCCGACAAGAACCGGCGCTCCCAATTATAGAGGTTTGCGGATAGACCGGCAAACGGGAGCTAAAAGACTAAAATTCGTCATAACGAGGAAATCTGGCATCTCGGCGGGTCCCAATTGCGTAATCCATATATCCTCGCGATCTCCGCCAATCCGTACCTAATCAGGAAATTCAGCTGAACGGTGGCGTTAATCCTGGTTTTTCCCAGAAACAGCGTTTCAGCCAACTGGAACGCGTTTTATGGATGATTTTCCCTGATTTTCGGTGAACGTGCGCGAACACTGGACAATTTTTCGTTGTTGAGTCACACTTGGCACCCATGAAAAATACGAATTCTACAGTAAAACATGTGCTGGTCCTGCATGGGCCCAACCTGAATCTCTTGGGTAAGCGCGAACCCGGGGTTTATGGAAGTGTGACGTTAGAGGAAATTAACGGAAATTTGGCGAACTTGGCCGCCGAGGCTGGTATAAAATTAACGGCTTTCCAAAGTAATGCCGAGGCGGAATTGATTGATCGGGTTCAACAGGCGGTTCGGGATGGCGTGGATTTCATTATCATCAATCCGGCGGCCTATACTCATACCAGCATCGCTCTCCGAGATGCCTTTGCCGCTGTCGAATTGCCTTTCATAGAGGTTCATCTTTCCAACATTTTTTCCAGGGAACCGTTTCGCAGCAAATCCTATTTTTCCGATCTGGCGCGAGGTGTAATCAGCGGTTTGGGAGCGAAAGGCTATGAGCTGGCGTTGCAGTATGCCCTGACGAGCCGGTAATTCCTCGGTTGTTATCCGATAGTGGGGTTCTGCCCCAGGAGGTTATTATGGATCTGAGAAAGCTAAAAAAATTAATCGATCTAGTTGAGGAATCGGGAATCGCCGAATTGGAGATTACCGAAGGGGAGGAAAAGGTCCGCATCAGCAAGTCCGTATCTTCCACGCAGAGCCAAGTCACCACGGCAGGAACATCGGGCTCGCAGCCGACGCTACAGCCCGCTGTTTCGGGAACTGTGGCAGCGTCCGCCGCAAGCCCTGCGCCAGCCGAAAAATTGCCTGAAGGCCATGTGGTGAAATCGCCGATGGTTGGTACTTTCTATCGCAGCTCCGCTCCGGGCGCCAATGCGTTTGTGGAAGTGGGGCAGACGGTAAAAGAAGGCGAAACTCTGTGCATCATCGAGGCGATGAAGCTGCTCAACGAGATCGAGTCGGATGCGAGCGGTGTGGTTAAAGCGGTTTTGGTTGAAAACGGTCAGCCAGTCGAGTACGGCGAGCCGTTATTTGTAATCGAGCCATCCCAATAACCGTTTCCTGGTAGAGCATATAAGTTTAGTCAACAGTTCGACCCTCAATAAAATACTCCCGGTAACATGTTTGAAAAAATACTAATAGCCAATCGCGGCGAGATTGCGCTGCGCATACAGCGCGCGTGCCGCGAGATGGGCATTAAAACAGTGGCCGTGCATTCCCAGGCGGATGCCGACGCAAAATACGTAAAGTTGGCCGATGAGTCCGTATGTATCGGACCGGCACCCTCTGCCCAAAGTTATCTCAACATACCCGCGATTATCAGCGCAGCAGAGGTGACCGATGCTGAAGCTATCCATCCGGGCTACGGATTTCTCGCGGAAAATGCCGACTTTGCCGAACGCGTGGAAAAAAGCGGCTTTGTCTTCATAGGGCCGCGCCCCGAGACAATTCGTATAATGGGCGACAAGGTGAGCGCCAAGAACGCCATGAGAAAAGCTGGCGTACCCTGCGTTCCTGGTTCCGGAGCCCTGCCTGATTGCCATGAAGAAGTCAGGGCAATCGTACGCGCCATCGGCTATCCGATCATCATCAAAGCTGCAGCGGGTGGCGGCGGACGCGGGATGCGCGTCGTTCATACCGAGGCCGCGTTGTCGAACGCGCTGGTAATCACGCGCAATGAAGCGCAAGCCGCTTTCGGCAACCCGACGGTTTATGCGGAGAAATACCTTGAAAACCCGCGCCACATCGAATTCCAGGTTCTGGCTGACGAACACCGGAATGCCATCTATATCGGCGAGCGGGAATGTTCCATGCAGCGCCGCCATCAGAAAATTCTCGAGGAGGCACCCGCTTTGGGCATTCCGCCCCGGTTGCGCGACAGAATAGGCACACGCTGTGCCGATGCATGCCGGCGCATCGGTTATCGTGGCGTCGGAACGTTTGAGTTTTTGTTTGAGAGAAACGAGTTCTATTTCATCGAAATGAACACGCGTCTCCAGGTGGAACATCCCGTTACCGAGGCGATCAGCGGAATTGATCTGGTGCAAGCGCAGATTCGCGTTGCGGCGGGCGAAAAACTTAGCATTCGTCAAAGAGACGTCGTGTTGAGAGGGCATGCCATCGAATGCCGCATCAATGCTGAGGACCCTTACAAGCTCACGCCATCCGCCGGCCGCATTACACAATATCACACGCCGGGCGGGCCTGGCATTCGCGTAGACTCGCATGTTTATAATAACTATATGGTGCCGCCCTACTACGATTCCCTGATCGGCAAGGTCATCGCTTATGGCGATAATCGTGATCAGGCAATTGCCCGGATGCGCATTGCCCTGTCGGAGATGGTTGTCGGGGGAATAAGCACCAACATTCCGTTACACCTGGATCTCTTATCCGATGCAGCTTTCCTCAACGGCCCCATCGGCATCCATTTTCTGGAGCAAAAGCTCGCGAATTACAATAAACCGGGCTGACACGCACCGTGAACCATGGTGCATCATGGTAAAACCACACGCTGCTGAATATTGAGGATCCTCTGAATAAATCCTCCTCGCGCCTGCGTGGAACCGATTCAGAGGTTCCTTAAACAATTAAGCATTTTCGAATAGCTGTCCACGAGCGGGAGATCACCTCGAAATGTGGATTTCGCTTGCCATTGATACCGACGATGTTCATGCCGATGTTCTGAGCGACGCCCTGCTCGAACTGGGCGCATTGTCAACGGATACTCACGATGCGGCTGCGGGCACCGAACGAGAGCAGCCGTTATTTGACGAACCGGGCGAGGCCCGAGGTGAAATCTGGTCTGCTTCGGAAGTCACTGCCTTGTTTGAAGCAGACGTGGACATACTGTCCATTGTGCAGGCTGTGGCGAAAACTGCCCGGCTTTCCAGTCTGCCCAGCTACCGCATCACGCATGTGGAAGAGCAGGACTGGGTTCGTCTCACTCAATCGCAATTCGATCCGATCAGGATATCATCACGGCTGTGGATTGTTCCGAGCTGGCATGCTGTGCCTGATCCGGCCGCGATCAATCTGATACTCGATCCCGGATTGGCGTTCGGCACGGGCAGCCATCCTTCCACCCAGTTGTGTCTCGCCTGGCTTGACTCAAACCTTCAAGCGGGCGAAGATGTTCTGGATTATGGTTGTGGTTCCGGCATACTTGCCATCGCCGCCTCAAAGCTGGGCGCTCGCCGCGTGGTCGGTGTAGATATCGATCCCCAGGCGGTTGCGGCAAGCCGCAGCAACGCGATGCTCAATCACTGCGAAATGAATGTAGAGTTCTCATTGGCTCATTCTGCGGCTCAGGCAGGTACCCGGCAAAAAGCCTGGGCAGATATAGTTATCGCCAACATCCTGGCAAACCCGCTAATCATGCTGGCCCCGATTTTAACGGGTGCTACCCGCCCCGGGGGACGTATCGCCCTGTCGGGTATTCTCGCGGAACAGGCGGAAGACGTGATGCAGGCTTACCGTCCTTGCTTTGATATGTATGTTGCGCAGGAGCAGGCGGGGTGGGTGTTACTGACGGGAACGAAGAACTGAAACTCAATTTTCCATAAATTTCGGCCATGGCGTTCATCACCCGCTGCCCCCACTGCGCGACCACTTTCCGCGTAACGCCTCTGCACTTGCAGGCGCACGGTGGCGATGTGCGTTGCGGACGTTGTGCTCAGGTATTCAACGCGTACTCAACACTATCCACCATCCAGGAGCCGGGAACCGCTGATCTGGCCAAGGGAAAAGCTGAAGAGACGACTGAAGAGAAGACCAAAGACCGGCCTACGGACCAATCGCCCGCATTGGAGGTATCCGGTCACGCGGGCCCACCTCCGGCACCTGGTGATGAAGTAACACGGACTGAAGCCCACGCGAGATCTGTAACTGAGGAGACGGCAACTCCGGAAGCTGAAATTACGGAAGCGCTGATACCGGACGCGACGATGCCGGAAGTGGGCGGGCCGGCAGCGGCAAAGACGGACATATTGCTTCAGGAGCAGCCGGTTTCGGAACCAGCGGCTGCGGAACAAGTCTCGACCGGATCAGTCACCGATACGGCCAGTGCCGCGGAAAAACCTCACGTACCGGAGAGCAGCGAGTCAGAGGGCCAGGAGCCCAAGACCCAGGAGCCCGAGGCCCAGGAGCCGGGGGCACGGGAACTCGGGGCTGATGAGTCGGGAATCGGTGCAAATGAAACGCATGCGACGGGGCCCTATGCCGCGCAGGCTCATGCGAAGGAAGAGCCCGCAGAGGAGATGCATGAGCGGGAAATGCGGGGGGAGCAGGAAACCAGGCGGGAGGTTGGGCATGAGGCTGCCCCCGAAAATTATGCTTTTGATGCGGTGCCGCCGCGCGATATATCCCCTGCATGGAGTTTCGCCAGTCTGCTTCTGCTCATCCTGTTCACGGGACAGACAATCTATTTTTACAGGGCTGAATTGGCTGCCCTTGTGCCTGCGGCCAAACCGTATCTGGAACAATACTGCGAGCTGTTGCAATGCTCGATATCCGTCCCGCGGCATCCGCGCTTGTTGAATATCGAATCCTCCGATATGCACGCAGATCCCCGGCACCCCGGCGTCATAACGCTGAATGCCACGGTGCGCAACCACGGGTCTTCTCCTCAAGCATTTCCTTTATTTGAGCTTACTTTCATCGATAACCAAAATCGGCCTCTTGCGAGCCGCATCTTTAAACCCGACGCGTATCTTGGAGAAGAGGCGAATAAGGTGGAGACCGTTTCTCCGGGTAGCGAATTCAACGTCAAGCTCCACCTCGATACCGGCAATTTGAATGCTGCCGGATATCGGCTCTCGCTACTTTATCCCAACCCCTAGAAGCACCCGGTACTTCTTACGCCTCTTCCACATCTCTTTATCTGAGGAGCTGGGTTGGCGCAAGCCGACACCTCGATCGGCATAACATTCCGGTTGCTGCGTCTCGCTTTGTGCCCGAGAACCCAAGCTCCACCTGCCCAACTGCCGGATTTAGGTTAAAATCCGAAATCCCGTCAACAGAGGCGTCCACTCCCCGGAAGCATGGCATCTGACACCTTGGTCGAAATAAAAGACCTTAATTTTTCCTATGGGGAGCGTTCCGTTCTGAAGGGCATCAACATGACGATGCCTCGCGGAAAGGTCATTGCTATCATGGGCGGCAGCGGCAGCGGCAAAACGACCTTGCTGCGGCTTATCGGCGGTGCGATGCGTCCATCTTCCGGTTATGTGAAAGTTGCGGGCCAAGTCGTGCACGAGCTCTCCCGGAACGAGCTTTTTCGCATGCGCCGAAAGATGAGTATGCTGTTCCAGTTTGGCGCGCTCTTTACCGATTTGTCGGTGTTCGATAATGTGGCTTTTCAGATGCGGGAGCACACCGATTTGCCGGAGCCCATGATTCGCGATCTGGTATTGATGAAGTTGCAGGCTGTCGGCCTGCGTGGCGCCCAAGGGCTGATGCCCGCGCAACTTTCGGGAGGGATGGCGCGGCGAGTAGCATTGGCTCGTTCGATCGCGCTTGATCCCCTACTCATCATGTATGATGAGCCGTTTACCGGACTTGACCCCATTTCGCTAACCGTCATCGGAAATTTAATCCGCCGGTTGACTGACGCGTTGGGCATGACCTCGGTTGTCGTGACGCACGATGTGCAGGAATCCTTGAAAATTGTTGACTACGTGTATTTCATTGCCGACGGGGTGATTGCTGCGCATGGCACTCCCCCGGAAGTGCGGGACTCGGTAGCGCCGTTCGTGCATCAGTTCGTGCATGGCGAAGAAGATGGGCCCGTATCGTTTCATTACCCTGCTCCGGCCTACGCGAGCGACCTGCAGCTGGAGGGCAGTTTTGCCTAGTCGCATCGTTGCTGGCATCCGGGGGATCGGTCATCGCGTGGTAGACAGTGTTTGGCGGCTGGGCTATGCCAGCCGCTTTTTCATGTTGACGCTTCTGAAATCGGGTACCAGCCTGCGCCGCTTCGGACTGATCATCCGCGAGGTGTATTTCACCGGCGTGCTGTCGCTGATCATTATCATTGTGTCGGGATTGTTCGTCGGAATGGTGCTGGGTCTGCAGGGATACGAGACATTACAGAAATACGGAGCGGAATCGGCCGTAGGCACCATGGTTGCGCTGTCGCTCGTACGTGAGCTCGGGCCCGTGGTGGCGGCGCTATTATTCGCCAGCCGCGCTGGTTCAGCCATTACGGCCGAAATCGGCCTGATGAAGGCCACTGAGCAATTGGCGGCAATGGAAATGATGGCGGTGGATCCGATTGCGCGAGTGGTTGCTCCGCGATTCTGGGCCGGCGTCATTTCGATGCCGTTTTTGGCGGCCATGTTTTCCGCCGTAGGCGTGTTTGGCGGCTATATGGTAGCGGTTGTCCTGATCGGTGTGGATGAGGGTTCATTCTGGTCGCAAATGCAGGGCGCGGTGGATTTCAGGTATGACATTGTCAATGGCATAATAAAAACTTGTGTGTTTGGTGTCGCGGTCACGGCAATAGCGGTGTTCGAGGGATACGATGCATCACCCACGGCAGAGGGCGTGTCCGGCGCAACCACTCGCACCGTCGTGACGTCATCGCTGGCGATTCTGGGACTCGATTTTATCTTGACCTCGTTCATGTTCAGGGGAATGAGCTGATGCAGCGTGCAACAATGGATTTATGGGTGGGAGTGTTCGTCATGGCCGGAATAGGGGCTTTGCTGGTATTGGCATTAAAGGTCGGAAACATGGGTACTTATAGCGCCGCCGACAGCTACACTCTGATCGGAAATTTCGAGAACATAGGCGGTTTGAAAGTCCGGGCACCGGTCAAAAGCGCCGGCGTTGTGGTAGGGCGTGTGGCGGATATTCAATTCAGCACTGAGACTTTCGATGCATTGGTGACCATGAGCATCGACAGCCGTTATAAATTCCCGAAGGATACTTTCGCCAGTATTCTCACGTCAGGCCTGATAGGCGAGCAGTACATCGGCCTGGCCGCTGGCGGCGATGACGCCGTGCTGAAGGGCGGTGATAAAATAATGAAGACCAACTCGGCGATGGTTCTGGAAGAATTGATCGGCCGGTTCCTGTTCGACAAGGCTTCGGAAAACAAGTCATCGGATACCGATCTAAGTGGAACCAGTGGCAAGAAATAAGGTAATGTAATCGCGCGGTATGCGTTCTCGTTTTTGTTCTCGTTTTATTAATACTGTCAAAATTTAGTGAGGAAATAATGAAAGGATATCTTGGTGTCCCCATAATGCTGGGGTGGTTGCTTGCGTTTCCCGTGTGGTCGATGGAACGTCCCGATACTCTGGTGGACAATACGGCGCAGGAAGTGCTCACCATTATCAGGCAGGATAAAGAATTGCGGGCAGGCAATCATGCCAAACTTCTTGACCTGGTCGAAGGCAAGATACTGCCTCATTTCGATTTTAACCGCATGACACAGCTTGCGATGGGCAAGAACTGGTCCAAAGCCACGCCCGAGCAACGGCAGACCCTGGTCAATGAATTTCGTACCCTGCTGGTCCGCACTTACTCCAACGCCCTGTCCACTTATAGTAACCATACCATCAAGGTCGAGCCGCTCAAGGGAGACCCGGCCTCGGATACTTTGGTCAAAACCAAGGTGATTCAGGATGGCGGCCAGCAGCCGATTCCTATCGATTACAGTATGGAAAAAGCCGGCGATAGCTGGAAGGTATACGATGTGACAGTGGCGGGTGTCAGTTTGGTAACCAACTATCGCAGCACTTTCGACAGCCAGGTACGCGAAGGCGGCGTGGAAAAGCTGATCAAAACATTGTCGGACAAAAATAAATCGCTGATCGCCTCGGATAAGGCATCCGATAAGAAGGCCGCTTCCAAGTAGCCGAAAATTCTGCCGGCCCATGGTCCGAAATAATCCCTGATGCTTAGTTGCCATGGCTGCTGAAATCGCTGAAGTGGTTCTCCGCGAAGGTGGCGAACTGAGCGCAAATACACTAAGCGTCAAGGGGGCGGTAACGATCGTTAATGTCGTTGCAGTAGTCGAGCGCGGTATTGTTTTATTTGATCGCGAAGATATCACCATCGATCTGGCTCAGGTAACGGACGTGGACTCATCGGCCGTCAGCATGTTGCTGACGTGGGAGCGCGAGGCTCGCCGCCGCAACCGTAAAATACGTTTTATGAACGTGCCGCACAAACTTCAAAGTCTGATGCGGCTGTACGGTGTTGCAGAATTAATCGATTGGGGTACGGAAAGCAAGCCTGACCTTGCCTCGGCGTCTAAGGCAGCCTCCGCTAACTGAGGCACAAACGCAGCATGTGCCGTCCAGCCCGATCGTCCAGCGGAATTACTGCCGCACGCGGTCCCCTGAGCCTGAGTACTTTTGCCAATGACTTACGCAATCGAAGTCAAACAGATGCACAAGCGCTTTGGCCGCGTGCAGGCTCTGGCTGGTGTTGATCTTGAAATCGAAACCGGTGAATTCTTTGCCCTGCTTGGTCCTAATGGCGCAGGCAAAACCACGCTGATCAACATCATTGCCGGATTGGTTCGCGCCAGCAGCGGCAGCGCCCGGGTCATGGGGCATGATGTGGTGGCCGACTATCGTGAAGCTCGTCGCGTGCTGGGTGTGGTGCCGCAAGAATTGGTTTTTGACCCGTTCTTTACCGTTCGGGAGACCCTCGTCATTCAGTCGGGATACTATGGGCTCAAGAATAACGGCGCGTGGATAGACGAAATCATCCATCATCTCGATCTTTCCGCAAAAGCTGACGCCAATATGCGCACTTTGTCCGGCGGCATGAAGCGTCGGGTACTGGTGGCTCAGGCGTTGGTCCACAAGCCGCCGGTAATCGTACTGGACGAGCCGACCGCTGGCGTGGACGTCGAACTGCGCCAGGGGCTTTGGCGCTTCATCAAGCAACTGAACCGCAATGGGCATACCATTGTACTCACCACGCATTACCTTGACGAGGCTGAGGCGTTGTGCAGCCGGGTCGCTATGTTGAAGCAGGGTAATATTGTTGCGCTCGACAGCATCCGAAACCTCATCAGGACCATTCCAGGATGCGCCATACGGCTGCGGTTGTCGCCAGACACACTTCCTCCGGCGCTACAGCCGCTGATGATCAGCCACGAGGATGGCTACTACGTTTTGGCGCTCAAGGAATACGCCCAACTTGAAGACGTCATGGCAGCGGTGCGTACAGCAGCATCCACAGTACTTGAAATGCACATAATGCAGCCCGACCTGGAAGAGGTATTTGTAAAAACAATGAGTGAAACCAGAACGACACAAGCCTTATCCATATAATCTGCATCAAAGTTACTGCCATATGACCGGATTTCTTACGCTGCTTTATAAGGAACTGCTGCGGTTCGGGAAAGTCGGGTTCCAGACGATATTCGCACCGATTGTATCCGTCCTCCTTTATCTCATGATTTTTTCCCATGTACTGGAAGATCACGTCCAGCCATATCCCGGTGTAAATTATGCGGTGTTCCTGATTCCCGGCCTGGTGATAATGGCCATGTTGCAAAACGCTTTCGCTAACTCGTCATCCAGCCTGATTCAATCCAAGGTCACAGGCAATCTGGTATTTGTCCTGTTGTCGCCCCTTTCCTATCGGGAAATATTTTTTGCGTATGTTCTGGCCTCCGTAGTACGCGGCATGGCCGTGGGGTTGGGCGTCTATCTCGTGACGCTCTGGTTCTTCGATGTACCCTTATCTTCGTTTGGGTGGGTATTTGTTTTCGCCTTGATGGGCAACGCCCTACTGGGCGCGCTGGGACTTGTCGCCGGCATCTGGGCGGATAAATTCGATCAGCTTGCCGCGTTTCAAAACTTTGTCATACTGCCGCTGACATTTTTATCGGGTGTGTTCTATTCGATCCATTCCTTGCCGGCCTTCTGGCAGGTGCTGTCTCATCTGAACCCGTTTTTCTATATGATCGATGGTTTCAGGTATGGTTTTTTCAATGTTTCTGATATTTCACCCTACGTCAGCCTCGGGATTGTGGCGGGATGCTTCGTGGCAGTATCATGGCTGACACTGCAGATGCTGAAGACGGGTTACAAGATCCGTCACTGATATTTTCTATATTTCGTTGGCAACGAATCAAATGAGTTCGTTGTGAATCGGAAATGGCTTATTGAAGCTCACTTGGTTAAAAGCGAAAGGGACAAAGCATGGTTACAGCAGACAGCATAAAAAATCATATTGAAACGACTTTGCCGTGCGAACTGGTGCATGTGGAAGGGGATGACGGTTTTCACTTCAGCGCCATTATTGTCAGCGCTGAATTTCGCGGAAAAAATATGGTGCAGCAGCATCAAATGGTCTACCGTGCGCTCGGCGACAGGATGAAGCAGGAGATTCACGCCTTGTCCATGAAAACACTGACGCCGGAACAATGGGCGGAGAGCAACCGGAGCTAACGAAAGGCGTAAGAGATTGAGGGGCTTGAGGGGGCGGCTTAAGGACCTCGAGGGGTTTTGGAGGATCTCTATGACCTGCCGCGGGACGCCTCCCGCGGCAGGTCATACAAGGCGCAGTGTATCCAGGAGGGATACAGGAGGAATTAAGGATAACCGCCCTGCCGGGCGGTCCCTGCGTAATAGAGAATTACCGAATTGCAGAATTACGCGGCCGGCACCATAGCCAATCGCATTTTTTGCATCGCCTTGGCCTCAATCTGGCGGATACGCTCGGCGGACACGCCCAGTTCGTCCGCAAGATCGTGCAGCGTTGCGGTATCTTTTTCCCGCAGCCAGCGGGACTCGATGATGTGGCGGCTGCGTTCATCCAGGCTGGCCAGCGCTTGTTCCAATCCCTCTCCGCGCAGGCGCTCGGTTTGCTCAGCCTCCAGTACGCGTGAAGGTTCGGCGCCATCGGTCAGATAAGCGATGGGGCTGAATGACTCGTCATCATCGTCTTCGGACAGTGGTTCGAACGAGATGTCCCGTCCGCCGAGGCGGGTCTCCATTTCCACCACTTCCTCCGCTTTAACCCCCAACTGCCGGGCTACAGCATTAACTTCGTCCGGGTTCATTGTATCGAGAACCGGTTTCATACTGCGCAGGTTAAAGAACAGCTTACGTTGCGCTTTTGTAGTGGCGATTTTTACCAATCGCCAGTTACGCAGAATGAATTCATGGATTTCCGCCTTGATCCAGTGTACCGCAAATGAAACCAGTCTCACCCCCCTTTCGGGGTCAAAGCGCTTGACCGCTTTCATTAGGCCAACGTTACCTTCCTGTATCAGGTCGGCCTGGGGCAGCCCATAGCCTCTATAACCACGGGCAATGGCGATCACAACTCGTAAATGAGACAATACCAGTTGACGGGCAGCCTCGATGTCACCCTCGTCCCGCAGGGCGCGCGCCAGGCGAGTCTCTTCTTCCTGAGAAAGAATGCGAAAGCGATTGGCAGATTGAACGTAGCTTTCGATACTCCCGGCTGAAGGCAGGGCTAAAGCAAAATTCATGTATCCTCCTGGGTCCTGGTCAATTAATCTTTTTCAAATAAGAGCATCGTGCTCCGGGAAAGTTCCCAACGGGGACAGTTAACCTCATGAATTACCGAGGTTCTATTTGCCGAAAATGATTTGAGACCGATATCCACGCACCCGTCCAGCCCAACCACGCCGAAAATAGCAGCAGGCTCAGGCTATCCTCTAAGGATAAATGATAGAGGTGGAAATTGATCTCATAGAGCCGCATCAACTGCTCCAGTTGTTCATCGATCAAATGAATTGCCAGCGAGATAATCAGCCATGCCACGGCACCTCCGACTATCCCCTGAATAGCGCCAAAATATAAAAAAGGCCGACGGATAAAGCGGTTCGTCGCACCAATCAGCTTTGCCACTTCTATTTCGTCCCGCATTGTGAGAATTTGCAGGCGGATAATGTTGAACGCCACCGCCACAACAGAAAAGCTCAACAGGGCTGCCAGCATTAATACCGCCAATCGTCCCAATTTGAGCAGGGCATCGAGGCGTCTGGCCCAGTCTGAGTCAACCTGCACATGCTCTACCTGCGGTAATTTCCCCAGTTCGGCACGCAACCCCTCCAGCGCCTCGGGCGATGGGGTCTTGGCGGTAATTACAAAAGCATCGGGCAGGGGATTTCGTGCAAGTCCATCCAGCACGTCCGCCAATTCGCTTCCCTGCCTGAACTGTTCAATCGCCTGGTCCCGGGAAACGAACCTGAAGCTTGCCACATTCGGATTCTGCTTCAAGCGCGACTCGAGCTCCGCTACCTGATCCTGGTTCGTCTCAAGTTTGAGAAACAGGCTTAATTGCGGCGCGCCGGAAAACCGGCCCGATAAAGCCTGCAGGTTTTCCAGCATCACGTAGATGCCGGCGGGCAGGCTGAAAGCGATTCCAATTACTCCGATGCTGAGCAGACTACCGAAGGGTGCGCCGGCGAGCCGTTTGATCGCCAGGGCGAAGGCATGAAAATGATGCGAAAGCCACGCACTCATGTCGTCAGCTCGCCATGATCAAGCGTGAAAACACGCTGCTGCGTGCTTCCGAGCAGCTCAGCGTCGTGGGTGGCTATGAACACGGTAACACCCACCTGATGAAACGATCTGAACATATCCATGATGTCCCGCGCATAGTCGGCGTCAAGATTGGCCGTCGGCTCATCCGCGATAAGTATGGAAGGACGGTTGACGATCGCGCGGGCGATGCACAGGCGCTGCTGTTCACCTCCTGAAAGCGTGATGGGCCGGGCTTTCTCCTTGCCCAACAATCCCACCTTATCCAGCGCGGCGCGGACGCGTCCGGTCGCTGCCCTGGAACTAAAGCCGCTGATCTGCAAAGGCAGCAATACATTATTGAATACATTGCGGTCAAACAGAATCTTCTGATCCTGGAAGACCAGCCCGAGATTGCGGCGAAGAAAAGGGATGGCGCCGCTCTTGAGCGCACTGACATTCTGGCCATTGATGATGATACTGCCGGAAGTGGGCCGTTCAATCGCTGCAATAAGCCTCAGGAGAGTGGTCTTGCCCGCGCCGGAATGGCCGGTAATCAAAGCCATTTCTCCCGCCTCAAGGGTAAAACCGACATTCTTGAGGGCCTCGAAGCCGTTGGGATACCGCTTATAGACCTGACTGAAGCTAATCATTGACGTTTACTGCTATCGCTGTCCTTGCCGAATTTGCTTAGTCAAACAAAGCCTCGACAAATTCCGACGCGACGAACGGCCTCAAATCATCCATGCCTTCGCCTACTCCTATGAAGCGGATCGGCAAAGGCGATTTTTGTTGGCGTTGCCTGGCGATTGCGGCAATGACCCCGCCTTTGGCCGTACCATCGAGTTTGGTAATGATGAGACCAGTAAGGCCCAGCGCATCGTCGAAGGCGGTCACCTGATTGATTGCATTTTGTCCTGTGTTGGCGTCGAGCACCAGCAGCGTTTCATGAGGCGCACCGGGTTCAGCTTTGGCAATCACGCGCTTTACTTTTTTTATCTCCTCCATCAGATGCAACTGCGTGGCAAGCCGGCCCGCGGTATCCGCCAATACAATATCGGTACCCCGGGCTTTCGCGGCATTGACCGCATCGAATATCACGGCCGCAGGATCGGCTTTTTGCTGCCCGGTGCTCTCCTGAGCGACGACCGCGACCCGGTTGCGCTCGCCCCAGGCCATGAGCTGTTCGCGCGCTGCGGCCCGAAAGGTGTCGCCAGCGGCAAGCAGCACGGTGTTGCCCTGCCGCTGAAAATGATTCGCGAGTTTACCGATAGTGGTAGTTTTTCCCGCCCCATTGACGCCAGCCAGCATGATGACGAAAGGTTTGTGCGTATCCGTGTGGAGGGGCTGCGCCAATGGCTCAAGCAGGGTAATGAGTGCCTCCTGCAGCGCATCCTTGAGTTGCGCAGCGTCGGTAAGATTGTTGCGTTTGACCTTTCGTCGAAGTTCGTCAAGCAGCCAGTTGGTTGCATCCACGCCTGTGTCGGCGGTGAGCAGTATGGTTTCCAGCTCCTCGTAGAGGGTTTCGTCGATCTTGCCTCCGCCAAGCAAACCGGAGATGCGTTTCCCTAAGTTATCCCGGGTCCGGGAAAGGCCCGCCCTCATCCTGGCCGTCCAGTTGGCGGACTCGGGCCCGGACTCGACGGAGACAGAGTTGTTCCCCGAGCTATTTTTGGATTTAAAGAAACCTGGCATTCTGGTAGGCTGTCAACATCAGTAGAAACTCATGCTTAAGTGGAGGGGTCATAATTTTATGCTGCCGATTTTGTTCTGCTAATGTATTCCACCAATTTATTTCGCAATTTTATTCCGCTAATTTTATTCCCCAATTTTATTCCCCCGATTTTATTCCCTTTACCGATTTTTGGTTATTTAAAATGACGCTTTATCGCCGCATTACTCGTTCTTTCGGCCTGAAGGCAGTTGCGATGCTTTTGAGTTCGCTGATTTCATCCAGCGCCTTCGCTACTGTCCACGAATATATGCTTGCCAACGGCCTCAAGCTGATCGTGAAGGAGGATCATCGCTCTCCAGTAGTGATTTCCCAGATTTGGTACAAGGCGGGCAGTACTGATGAATTGAATGGCGCGACAGGAGTGGCCCATGTGCTGGAACACATGATGTTCAAAGGCACGCATAAGGTTCCTGGCGGCGAGTTTTCCAGGCGTATCGCCGCAGCCGGCGGGCGTGAAAATGCATTCACCAGTCGTGACTATACGGCCTATTTTCAGCAGTTGCAAAAAGCCAGACTGCCGCTGGCGATGGAGCTGGAATCAGACCGGATGCGCAACCTGGTACTCACAGAAGCAGAGTTCGCCAAGGAAATCAGGGTGGTAATGGAGGAACGGCGTTTGCGCACAGATGACCAGCCGCGCGCGCTGGTGCATGAAAAAATGATGGCCACATCCTTCCAATCGCATCCATACCGCCGCCCGGTAATAGGCTGGATGAACGATCTGGAGAATATGACTGTCCACGATGCGAAGGAGTGGTACGACCACTGGTATGCGCCCAATAATGCCGTGCTGGTGGTGGTTGGCGATGTCAATCCGAAGGAAGTCTTCGCCTTGGCGCAGAGGTATTATGGCCCGACCAAACCACGGCAGTTACTGCCTCTGGATAAGCGCAAGCCACAAACTGAACCCACGCAAGTGGGTATCAAGCGGCTTGTGGTAAAGGCACCGGCGCAGTTGCCCTATCTTGCGATGGGTTACCATGCGCCAGTGTTGCGCAATCCAGGCACTGATTGGGAACCCTATGCGCTGGAGATCCTGGCCGGCGTGCTGGACGGTAATCAATCCGCGCGCCTGAACAAAGAGTTGGTGCGCGATCAGCGCATCGCGAGCTCGGCAGGCGCCGGCTACGATTCGACAGGTCGGGGTCCCGGCATGTTTTACCTCGACGGTACTCCCAGCGAAGGAAAGACCGTGGCCGACCTGGAAACCGCGCTGCGCGGCGAGGTGGAGAAACTCGTGCGTGACGGTATAACTGAAGAGGAACTCACGCGTGTCAAGGCGCAGGTGGTGGCTGGTCACGTCTTTCAGCTCGATTCGATGTTTTTTCAGGCGATGCAGATCGGTCAGCTTGAAAGCATCGGGTTGTCCCACCGCGACGTCGATATCATATTGAAAAAACTGCAAGCCGTAACTGCCGAGCAAGTGCGTGATGTGGCGAAGAAATATCTGAAGGATGACAGCTTGACGGTTGCGGTGCTCGACCCGCAGCCGCTCGAACAGAAAACCTTTGCGGCGCCTCCCACCGGTTTGCGGCATTGAGAGATCCCCACGCAGCCCGGTTTGAGAATTCGGTTGTCAATTGGCCGGTTGTCAATTGGCCATTGCGATTGAAAATATGGCAATTTAAAAAAGGCGCTTCCTAGAAATGTCCAGAAACTCTTCCACGCATATGATGCGTTTCTTGTTTGTCCTGTTTTTAGGGATTTATTCCCAGCAAACCCTTGCGACGCTCCCGATTCAGCATTGGCAGGCGGCCTCTGGTGCCCAGGTATATTTCGTTCAAAGCCCCGATTTGCCGATCCTGGATGTCAGCGTTGATTTCAGCGCGGGCAGCAGCACCGACACGCCGGATAAATCCGGCCGCGCGGGCCTGGTGCTGCATCTGATGGACCTGGGCGCGGGAGGCCTGTCCGAGGACCAGATCTCAAAAGCGCTGGCCGATGTCGGCGCACAACTCGGCGCTCATTTCGATCAGGATCGCGCAGGTATTACGCTTCGCACGTTAAGCAGCGCGCGCGAGCGCAAGCAGGCACTGGACATATTTTCTCGCGTCATACAGCACCCCGAGTTTCCGGTAAATGTGCTGGAACGGGAGCAGGCAAGGATAATTGCCGGATTGAAGGAAGCCGATACTAAACCGGGTGCTATTGCCGACCGAGCCTTGATGAAAATGCTGTACGGCAGCCATCCTTACGGCCTGCGTGGTTCGGGTGAAATTGATACCGTGAAGGCGTTGCGGTATGAGGATCTGGTAAATTTCTACCGGTCCAACTATACAGCAGCAAATGCCGTGGTCGCCATCATGGGCGACGTGAGCCGCAGTGAAGCGGCGGATATCGCCGAATCGCTAACGAAGGATTTGCCGCAAGGCAAGCCCGCGGATGCCCTGCCGCCGGTGAGCCTGCCTGTCCCGGAAATCAAAAGAATTCCTCATCCGGCTACGCAGAGTCACATATTGCTTGCCTACCCGGGCCTCAAACGCGACGATCCCGATTATTTCCCGCTTCTCGTAGGTAATCACGTACTGGGCAGTGGCGGGTTCACCTCGCGCCTGATGGAAGAAATTCGCCAGAAACGAGGGCTGGCCTACAGCGTTCATAGCCATTTCGTTCCACTCAAGGAAAAGGGCCCATTTGAAATCGGGTTGCAAACGAGGAAGGAACAATCGGAAGACGCGCTCGCGCTGACGAAAAAAGTCCTGGCCGATTTCGTGGCGGCAGGTCCCACTGAAAAGGAGCTCGTCGAGGCCAAGCAAAACATCATTGGCAGCTTCCCGCTGCGTATAGACAGCAACAAGAAAATCTTGGGCTATCTCGCCCTGATCGGTTTTTACCAACTTCCTCTTACCTATCTGGATGACTACATCAAGGCGGTGGATAGGGTCACTGTCGCTCAGATCAGGGATGCTTTCCAGCGACGTATCGATCCGAAGGGAATGGTGACTGTTGTCGTGGGGGTCATGGAAAAAAAATAAAGGAAGAGCGTGGGTATAGCGATAGGTGGGACCTATTCAGAGGTTCCCTAATTCCTTGAAAAACAAAATCCGCATCGTAGGGGGCGAATGGCGTAGCCGCATCATTACACTGTCAGAGGGTACAGATGTGCGTCCAACTCCCGATCGGGTACGCGAAACCGTATTTAATTGGCTGGGACAGGATCTGAGCGGCAAGAATTGCCTGGATTTGTTTGCGGGCAGCGGCGCGATGGGCTTCGAGGCCGCGTCACGTGGCGCAGCGCGGGTTGTGATGGTCGAATCCGATCCTGGAGTGTTGAAATCGCTGCGAGCCAACATTCAAAAGCTGGGCACGGCGCGAATCCAGTTAGTGCCGATGGATGCATTAAAATTCATGGATTCCGACCGGCAACTGTTTGACGTGATTTTCCTTGATCCGCCCTATCGGTTAAAATTACTCCCCAGACTATTGCCCAAGCTTCGTTTACATCTTGCGGACGAAGGACTCGTCTATATGGAAGACGACAATTTTTTCGAGCCTGGCGCGGACTGGTTGGTTTGGCGCAAAGACCGGGCGGGCAGCGTATATTACCAATTGTTAAAAAAGAATGGATAAGGCGATCTATCCGGGCACATTTGACCCCGTCACCCGGGGTCATGAGGATTTGGTTCGGCGCGCCTCTCGGCTATTTGACCACGTGGTGGTGGGGGTGGCGACCAGCAGCGGCAAAAAGCCATTTTTTACTCAGAGCGAACGGGTGAATATGGCGCAGCAAGTGCTGGGGGATTGCCACAATGTCGAGGTGACGGCATTTTCGGGCCTCTTGATGGAGTTCGCGCAGCAGCAAAATGCGCAGGTAATTCTGCGGGGTTTGCGCGCAGTATCCGATTTCGAGTACGAGTTCCAGATGGCAGGGATGAACCGCAGTCTGTACCCTGGCGTTGAAACTGTATTCATGACGCCGTCCGAACAGTACATGTTCATTTCCGCCTCCATTGTGAGGGAAATTGCCCTGCTAGGGGGAAGCGTGGACAAATTCGTGCATCCCCTGGTTGCGGCGCAGCTTCGGACTAAATGGCAGGTATAAGCGGGCAGGTATAACCGGGCGGCTATAACTACGCAAGTATAACCGGTCAGCTATAGCTCGAATTTGTTGAGGTTGATATGGCGTTGATGATTACGGATGAATGTATCAATTGTGACGTATGCGAGTCGGAATGCCCCAACGCGGCTATTTCGCAAGGGGAGGAAATCTTTGTTATCGACTCGGCCCTATGCACGGAGTGCATAGGACATCACGAAACCTCGCAGTGTGTGGAAGTATGTCCGGTGGATTGCATCGTTCTCAATCCGGACATTGTCGAAACCAGGGAGCAATTGTACGAAAAATATCTCACCCTTACCGGGCAGGCTCTGCATTCTTAGCAGCTAGGGCAGCCAGTTCCTCGGGTATGGGATAGCGTCGCGGCCCAAAAATCGCAGTGCCGACGCGTACCATGGTTGCGCCTTCTTCGATGGCAACATCGAGATCCTCTGACATACCCATCGAAATTGTATCGACCTCATAGTCCGCCTGTCTTAACTGATCATAAGCTTCCCTAACCATGCGAAACTGGCTGCGTTGCAGGGCGGTTGCTTTGGTAAGCTCGGGAATAGCCATTACACCCCGCAGCTTCAGGCGGGGCAGCGTGACAACGTGTGCAGCCAGATCGGCGATCTCCTCGGGCGCTACCCCGCTCTTGCTATCTTCTCCGCTCACGTTGACTTGCAGGCACACCTGAAGGGGGGGCAGCGAGTCGGGCCTGTCCTTCGACAAGCGGTCGGCAATTTTTTTGCGATCGATGCTGTGCACCCAGGCGAAATTTTCCGCGATACGCCTCGTTTTATTGCTCTGTATCGGACCTATAAAATGCCACTCGATGGGCAAATCGGCTAGCGCCTCGATCTTGACCAGAGCCTCCTGGAGGTAATTTTCTCCGAAAATGGTCTGTCCGGCTGCGAAGGCTTCGCGTAGAGCTTCGGGAGGGTTGGTTTTACTTGCGGCGAGAAGCGTGATGGCTTCCGGCTGCCGGCCTGTTCTTTTTGCGACCGCCTCGATGCGGGCCTTTACCTTTTCCAAACCCGAGGCGATGCTTGTCGTATTGGGTTCCATTTTTTTCCTTTTAACCTAAATCCTGCAGTTGGGCGGGGTGGAGTGTGCGGTTTTTGGGATACAGTGCAAGACGCAACGACGCGGAATCGCCATTCCATTCCAATGGAGTTGCAACGCAGCCATCTGCCGCAAAAAACTTACAATCCGCCCTGTAGCGGACTCACTAAAAAGGTGAGGGCTAAGTGTCGTAAAAAGTTTTTGAGAGTCATAGTCTTAAACAAAAAATGAGCGGTCAACTGCCGGATTTGGGTTTAAATTGACCGTCAACCTCTCGGTGCGATCTGCTATATTGCTATAAAAATAATGAGCGTATAAGCATAGTAGGGCGGCTCACCTTTACGGTCAAGAACAAGTGCGCGCCAGCCATGTGCAGTCCATCGATCATTCGCAGTCGGACAAACGGTGGACGATTCCTGTCAATGCCATACTTCATTGCCTGATTTTGAGAGCAGGAATCATATCAGTAAATTACTTTGATATTCTCTGCCTCGAAATGTGCTGTCAGCAATTGCATCAGGTTCTCCTGCAGGCTCACGCGCCATGCTTCACCCAGTTCGATTTTGCAAACGGCGCTTTGGTTTCGATAAATCACCCGTACCGGGCACAAGCCATTATTGCCGGGGTATTTGTTTCCATTGGAATTGCTGGCGCTGTTATGGCTGCGATAAGGCCCCAGCAACTCCTTCAACCTCGCTGCGTTCGCCATCCCATTGCAATGAATTTCCATGCATTTCGCAAAATGTGAGCGCGCGCTGTCCAGTGTGTACAGTTGTTCGGCGGAGATGCGCATGGCTCCGCCATATTCATCGTCGCCCATTCTGGTATTTACCCTGACCTCGGCTATGAGCAACTGGTCTTCTTTCAGCCATCCGCGGGCGGACTCGAATAATTCGCTGTACACAACCATTTCAATGCGCGCGCTGCCATCGTCCAGCACCACCACTCCCATCCTGCCACGGCGGGTTATCTGAGTGCGTATCGCGTAGATAATGCCCGCCACAACCTGGGTTTCGCGCTGGGAATTCAACCGGTTCAACCCGGTGCGTACGAACTGCCTGACATCTTCCGCATAAGCATGGAATGGATGCCCGCTCAAGTAGAACCCAAGCGCCATCTTTTCATTTTTCAGCTTTTCCTTCTCGGGCCATGGCGAAACATTAATCAAACTCGATTGTTCCATGCACGTATCGGCTTCGCCGAACAAACTCACCTGGTTGGCCGCGCGGCCGGCCTGCTCAGCCGATTCCAGCGCAATGCCTACCGATGCCAGCAGCGCTGCCCGATGGCTGTTGAGGGAGTCAAACGCACCGGCGCGTATGAGCGACTCCATAACGCGGCGGTTGACGATGCGCTTATCCACGCGGTGGCAAAAATCGAATAAATCAGTAAAGGGCCCGTCCTGGTTCCGAGCCTTGATAATCGCTGAAATCGCCGATTCTCCCGTTCCCTTAACCGCTCCGAGGCCATACCGTACGGTTTTTTTATCTACCGGGACAAAACGGTAACCGGACAGGTTGATGTCGGGCGGCAGCATGACGAGCCCATGGGCGACGCTGTCTTCAAAAAAGGCGTGTACCTTATCCGTGTCGTCCATATCCGCGGATAGGGTGGCGGCCATGAATTCAGCCGGATAGTGCGCTTTCAGATATGCGGTCTGGAAGGCGATCAGCGCGTAGGCGGCTGCGTGCGACTTGTTGAATCCATAGCCGGCAAATTTTTCCATCAAATCGAAGAGCTCAGCGGCATCATGCTCAGTCAGGCCATTCTTGACCGCTCCCGATACAAAAATATCGCGGTGCAGAGCCATTTCTTCGGGCTTTTTCTTACCCATCGCGCGCCGCAGAAGGTCCGCATTCCCAAGGCTGTATCCTCCTATCACCTGGGCGATCTGCATGACCTGCTCCTGGTAAACCATGATGCCATAGGTAGGCTCGAGTATGGGCCGCAGCCGGGCGTCAAGATATTCAACTGCCCGCTTGCCGTGCTTGCGCTCGATGAACTCGGGGATCAGGGACATCGGTCCAGGACGGTATAACGCCACGAGTGCGATGATGTCCTCGAAACGGTCGGGCTTCGCCTTTTGCAACAGGTCTTTCATTCCGCGCGATTCAAACTGGAAAATTCCGACAGCGTTGCCCTGCCGTAGCAATGCATAGGTCGCCGGGTCCTCCAGCGGGAGGTTGTCGAGAGCGAAGGGTTCCGAAGGAGGTTCGGAGGGCTCCGCTTGCTGTATTCCCGATTCGACGGTTCTTCCCCCTTGGCGGATATACCTGACCGTCCAGTCGAGTATGGTCAAAGTCCGCAAGCCAAGAAAGTCGAACTTCACCAGCCCGATTTTCTCCACATCATCCTTATCGAGTTGGCTTATTACGGAATCGCCAGAATCCGTGCAGTAAACCGGGCAAAAGTCGGTAATTTTTCCCGATGCGATCAGCACGCCGCCGGCATGCATGCCGACGTTGCGCGTGAGGCCCTCGAGGCGCTCGGCCAATTCCAGCAGATTGCGCACCTCTTCTTCCTCCTGGGCACGCTGGTTCAGTTGCGGTTCCTCTTCGCGTGCTTTTTTCAGGGTCATGCCGAGCTCGAACGGCACCAGCTTTGCCAGTTGGTCAACGAAGTTGTACGGCAGATCCAGCACGCGGCCCACGTCGCGCACCACCGCCTTGGCCGCCATGGTGCCGAAGGTGGCGATCTGGGAAACACTTTCGGCGCCGTACTTCTGTTTCACGTATTCGATGACGTGTTCGCGTCCATCCTGGCAAAAGTCGATATCGAAGTCGGGCATGGAGACGCGTTCCGGATTGAGAAAACGCTCAAACAGCAGGTCGTAGCGCAGCGGGTCGAGATCGGTAATGCCCAGCGAATAAGCGACCAGCGATCCGGCGCCAGAGCCTCGGCCCGGCCCCACCGGCACGTCGTTGCTCTTGGCCCAGTTGATAAAATCGGCAACGATCAGGAAATAACCGGCAAACCCCATCTGCACGATGATGTCGGCCTCGAAATCCAGCCTCGTGCGATATTTCGGCATCTCCGCTTCACGCCGGACCGAATCGGGGAAAAGTGTTTTCATGCGCGCACCCAGACCGGTAACCGCCTGCTCGCGCAGATACAGCTCCAGGCTTTCATTATGGGGAGTGGGAAACAGCGGAAGCCGGTTAACGCCCAATTCCAGTGTCAGGTTGCAGCGCTTGGCCAGTTCCACGGTGTTCGCAAGGGCGGACGGTACATCGGCGAACAATGCCGCCATTTCAGCCTGGGTTTTGCAATATTGCTCCTCGGTGCAGTGCCTCGGGCGGCGGCGATCGCCCAGGACATAGCCTTCCGCAATGCACACTCGCGCTTCGTGCGCCCGATAGTCTTCTGGATTCAAAAACTGTATGGGTTGCGTCGCCACCACCGGCAGCCGCAAAACGGATGCCAGCGCCAGCGAGCGCTGCACCAGTATCTCTGCATTCGCATGCCCGGCGCGCTGCACTTCGATATAAAAGCGGCCGGGAAATAGACTCATCCACTCTCGGGTCAGTGCTTCAGCCTCCGCCGGGCCGTTCTGCATCAGCGTCTGGCCGATATCGCCCAGATTCCCGCCTGACAATGCGATCAATCCTTCTGTTCCGTTCTCCCCTGGCCCGAACCAGGATTTTCTGATCTCGGCACGCCCTCTATACTGGTTTTCACGATAGGCGCGCGACAGCAGGCGGCACAACAGCAGATAGCCGGCATTGGACTGGCAAAGCAGGAGGATGCGTGAGGGCTTGTCGCGGTCGTCCTCGTTAGTGATCCAGGCATCGCAGCCGATGATCGGCTTGATCCCGTGATCGCGGGCTGTCTGGTAAAACTTGACCAGGCCGAACACGTTTGAAAGATCGGTCAAAGCCAGTGCCGGCATGCCGTCCGCCACGGCTTTCGCTACCGCCTCGTCGATACGCACGATTCCGTCTACGATGGAATACTCACTGTGCAAGCGTAAATGGACAAAAGTGGATGACTGGGGCATGGCAATGCAAGGCCGGGCTGGGTGATTACGGAGAGTTTATACCTGGTGGCCAGGCTTATGAGGAAACGACCCGGTTTCTATCCGGCATCGAAATTTCAGACCCTGATTTTACACTAAGGATATATTCAAAGGTCAGCCGGCAAAACTTTCCGACACCACCCCAGCCCCAGCCCCAGCCTATGCGCAATACAGTATGCGTAAGAGGTTAAGATGTTATCCGGGAAACCTCGAGCTCAGCCTTACTTGCTTGCAGATTGTAATCAAGCCCGGCCCCCCGCTCTTCGAAAAAACTGATGATTCTTTCGGGCAGCCAGGTCAGTCTGCCGGGGAAAGGCGGATTCAGGAATCCGGCATGTCCTCCCTGCTCGGGAAATTCCAGGACCACCGCGGATGAAACGTCATGTGGTCCAGGCAGTGCGGAAGGCGGCATAAAGGGATCGTTAAGCGCGTTAATGACGAGCGTGGGCACTTCGATGTGCTTGAGCCAAGGCTTGCTGCTTGAGCGATCCCAATAATCTTCGGTGTTTCGAAAGCCGTGCAGCGGTGCGGTCACAAGATTGTCGAACTCATACAGCGTTTGGCATGCGGCCACTGCCTCCGCGTCGAAGAGGCCGGGAAAGCGATCGAGTTTTTCCAAGGCCTTGCGCTTGAGCGTATCGAGAAAATGACGGGTATAAAGAAGGTTAAAACCCGAAGCCAGAGTCTTCCCTGCGGCGGCCAGATCCAGGGGCACGGAAATCGTTACTACGCCGTCGAGCAAGCGGGAGGCCTGTTTGCCCTGCTCGCCCAGCCATTTCAGCAAGGCATTGCCGCCCAATGAGACGCCTACCGCAAAAACAGGCACGGCGAAGCCCAGCCGTTTGTTTTGTACGGCTATCCGGCGAAGCACCAAGTCGATTTCCGTTGAATCGCCGGCGTGATAAGCGCGCGGCAATCGGTTGGGAGACCCCGAGCAGCCGCGGAAATGGACAACGGCACCACGCCAGCCCAGGTCTTGCAGCATACCCATGATGCTCAATACATAATGACTGCTTGAGCTTCCCTCCAGCCCGTGAAACAGCACAACCAGCGGCGCGTCATGATGACCAGCCAGCCAATCGATGTCGATGAAATCTCCATCATCGAGTTCCCAGCGCTCACGCCGGAAGGGAATGAACGGGCGGGAAAGCAGGTAGGGATAAATTGTTTGCGCATTGCCTCCCCGCAGCCAGGCAGGCGCGATGTAAGGTTTGGCGCGCACGGGAAGCAAGGAGATATTCACGCCCAGCCTTTGCAGGCTATACCCGGCGCTGAATTGGCGATCAGCGGATTGAAAGACACTACCATGAATTGAGCAACTACCATGAATTGAGCACCTTGAAGGCTGAGCGGTTAGTTAACGTTCCCACAGTCTGGCTAGAAGCACAAAGGCAGAGTTTCGGTCTATTATAATCACACGGCTTGCCGAGTTAAACATCCGTCAGGGTATCCGTGCTGGCTGGAAAGCAGGTAACCATGCAGGCATAACACATTGGATGGCGGAATGGATATATGCGGCGCTACTTCGCTCGACCGAGCCATAAGGCGCCCAAAATCGCTATATTCGCCAGAAACAGGATCAGCTCTGCCGCGTTAACGTGCTTGATGAGTTCATAAACCTCGATCGGTATGTAAAGTCCCGCGCTTGCCATTCCGAATACCCAGGCCCATCGCTTGCCATGCCATAACCCATAGGCTTCCACCAGCCGGATTACAGCATAGGCCAATGCGCCCAAGCCTAACGCAAGCAGGTGAATGTTAGTGAGATTGGAAGCCATTTCCAGAAAAATTCGAGGATAACGACTGGCGGGGTTAAGATGGAAGTGGCCGACCAGCCGCTCGGCAGCCTGCTGAGCATCCTTATGGAAGAATTCAAAAGCGGCGGCGGCCGTTGCGAGTACCAAAATACCCTTAACGGCCTCGAACGCCGCCACCCACCGCAGGTTAGTGCGCCTGTATTGCATTCCTGCCAGTGCTTGCCTCTGCTCAAGATGCGTCTTCTCGCTGGGTGAATGTTTCCTACCTTAGCGCCGGCTTTGGTCAGTCGCAAGTAAACAAATAAAATATTTAAAAATTAGAGAACGCGCGCAAGGCTGTTGCCTGCCATTTTCGTATATTTATTATGCTAAAAGTTATATTGCGCATATCTTCGGATAGGGTGCTGCGCTCTGCGGCATTAATTCATTAGCCTGCGGCGTGCCGCCGGCAGGATTCAATATTTATTGAGGGCTTATCATGAGAATAAAATTTTTTCTAACCATCTTTTTTCTGGCCTTTTCCAGCCCAAGTATTGCAACTGAAAAAGATTACAAATTGTGTACCATAGGCGGCTATTTTTCCGGTACTCATGACAAGTTTTTGAGCGGGCTGGCCGCGCATATTGCGCAAAAGAAAAATGTTTTTGGCACACCCATATGTAACGCCGCGTGGGAAAACGCTTTTAGGATCGGTGAGAAGTTATATAAAACGGGAAGGGTTCAAGAACAGGCGGAGGGGGAAATTATCCAGCAGGCTGCCGCATTCAGCGCTAAGGTCTACGACGCGATCAGCGCCCGTATTGATTTCTGACATAAGCTTTCTCCCTCGGAGTCGTCCCGCTTTGAATGAAGTCCGAAACTGATATGGCCACCTGATGGTCCGCAGACCGAAGACGATTAACCGACCGGGAGGCTAACGGGCCCGCACCGCCAAGAGGTTGCTGAGAGGCGGCGCTGCTTTACAAGAATGGACCGCCGGAAGCGTGGGAAGTTAGCGTGCCAGTTTAATGAATTGGTAAGAAATGAATTGGAATACGCACCCGACACCGCCCATCCCGACACCGCGCGTCCGCTTAATTTTTAAGAACAGCCCAAAACTCATTTGACTCGAATCGCGTGCTGTAAATTCGCTCCGCTGTCAGATTGATTAGGTTGAGAGAACGAAGTAAGCCGATAATTTCCTTAAAACTGTCAGGGGTAAAATACCACGCATGAACGTCAATATAGCGGCCTTTCGCGTTGCGCCAATCGTTTATTGCATTTTGAACCTTTTCCGGATCGATGAAGTGCTGCTCAGCGTCAAGCGGCCGCCAGTGCCGGCGCGCGTTATTATGAGTCGTTAATGAGCGGTGTTCGACCACGCTGCGGAGAGTATGCACCGTGCGCTGTTCCTCATGCGCTTGTACAACTTCAGCTATTGTCGATGGGGCAATGTGTTTGTCAAAGCAGTAGCGCTTATCTGGGATCAAGATAAAGTAACGTCCGCCGTCATTTTTTAACTTGCGCTGCACCTGCTGAAGGTGATGGATCAAATCGGGCTGATGCTCTATGCAGTGACTGCTCAGGACTGCGTCGAACTCCCCCGTAAAACCGTCAAGTCCTTGCGGTCCAAGAACATGATGAATGGTCGGTACGGAATCAGGATCCAATCCCAAATCTCCAGCCCGTTTTTTCAATCCGTCCCGGTCCAGGACATCGCAATACGAAACGTTATCGCCGTGTAGCAGTGGGGTTGCAAAGGGACCAACCTCAAGCGCCTGCATTCCAGGGGCAACCAGAGAAGCGAACTGTTTGCGATTGGCTAACCCATTGGATACACGCCCTTCAGGCTTTCCGTAGCGGTTATAGTGCTCAAGCAACTGATTGTCACCCATGTGAGCCAGGTCTTCATGCAATCGCCGGTAAATATGACAGTCCAGTTCAGGGGGAGGCGCCCTCTCACAGGAGTTGAATTCTGCCGGAATAGCCGCCTTTAGCCGCGGACGCGCGAAAGGATTCAGAACCTGATGCCAAATTTTCTTCAAATTTATCGATTTCTGCACGATCTACCCAGTTTGCATGCCCTTGATAATTTTACGGAATCCTTTTCCATTCCGTACATTCGTCATATGGTAATTGACGTGCCATAAGTTTATCATTTGTCGGACTCAGCTCTGCCGTTATAATTTCAACGCATTGTTTCAGAATTGGACGTTTGGAGAACGAAGGGTCCGTCTGCTGTGCGTCTGGATACCGACACGGGTTTGTAAGGGGGCCCCCTATCCTCATACGCCGAACACGGCGCTACTTGCCTGGGACTGGTTTACGGCCGTAAAGTAGAGTATCAGTCGGCGCAACGGGACGACGTAGCTGAACTATTCTCGAACAGCAAACTTTCGGTGCTGCTACGACATAGCCGCCCAGACTCAACTTATTACGACTCGAAGAAGATCTGACCCAGGCTCATTTACGCTTGGCGCGCACTTACATGGAACATCTGGACCGGAAGGAATGTGTCAGCAAGTATGACCGGCGGCACACATTCTTTATTGCGACTCGCCGTATTAAGGCACAGAAGACTATGGCGTTGACTTCGGATTGAGCAATACGGTCAGTTAGCTGCGCTGATCAGATCGATGAAAGCAAAACGATCATAAGCGTCAACGATACCCTGAAATGGGTGAAGCATTGCCCAGCCTGGCGATGGAAACTGTCGATATTTTCCTACGGTAATTTTCCATATAAGCATACGCGCCCGTCTACGTTTTGGACCTAATCGCAGAAGAGAGAGTCGCTGATTTTCTTGCTAATCGTGTAACAAGGTCCAAGCTCCAAACGAGAATTAAAGAAACCGAAAAAACGAAGAAACGATAGTGATCGGAAGGGAATAGAAGCATATGCATGGTAATAAAAAGAAATGGCAGGCCGCATAGGCAATAAAACTCTAGCTTATCCTCTACCTTAGCGTGGTTTAGCCAGAGCAAATAAAGCGCGAGCACGTATACCACCGAATGGGGATGAGCAATTAGGCTCTCTAACAACTTTGCGTAAGGTATGAGGTAATCGCTAAGTTTATGTGAAATGACGATATCAGCGGGGTAGGGAGTAAAAGAACCGATAAACGTGAAGTTAAAAAGCGTCAAATATCCGTAATTCCCGTTTAGCTGAGTAACCAACACATAAATAACAACAGCAGATACAAGAGAAAATAATGAAAAAAGCCTATTCCCGTGAAAATAGGTAAACGTCATTAAAAGCGCTGACAGCAATATAAAATCTGTTCTTATTAAAGGGAGGATGACCGCGATAAAGAACACCAGCTTTCCTCTTCTAATCAAACTATATATTCCCACAAGGGAAAAGAAACCGGCCATTGCATCAGGCGTAGAAATCCGTGCTACTTCCGTATATCCGGTTACCGCAACAATAATTGGCAGCATTGCTATGGGGACAGCCGTCTCTAAAATAATCAAGCCGAGCACTAGTACGGATAACGACGCGAAGACGGCGCTAATTACATACGTTGATTTTGTGTAACTCAAGCCAATGTCTTTGAGCAGCCGTATCAATTGGATATAAGCGACTCTAATTGAATAGAATGGTAGTTGCTGTTCCAAAGAAGAGGGGTCTTTAAATACCGTTTCTCTATATTCTCCCGTTATGAGCGGTAAAAATCGTTTGGTACTTGCTTCTTTCTTTATTTCCCCGTACGTTTCTCTCGTTAGGTCCCCTCCTCTATAGCCGTCTTTATGAAATGCAGCGGCCACGTATGCAACCATATCCCAGTTGTGCTCGGGTTTCAGAAGCCCGTATACCAAGATGATTGTAGCGGTTATCAAAATGATTCCATATCTGACAGCCATCAAAATTCCCGCAGGTTCATTTTGTGGATAGAGATGATACGACACCCCGACTGGAAAATTAACGGAGTAGGGATAAAGAGTTTTTACTACCGGGAAACAGGGGAGTAATTGTCGGCAGCTAGGGGAGGTATAAGGTATCCATCGCTAGGCGAGTGATAAACGAAGCGGTAATACTTCGACAGTAACACCAACGAATAGGAATGGAATAGAGTCGAGCAGACAAGCGAGATCTGAATGCCCCACTTGTGTCACATAGATAGTGAGCTATTAGCCCACGTCTGAGGTAACTAATTATTTTTTTATTGGTAGGCCGTGGCAGATTCGAACTGCCGACCAACGGATTAAAAGTTCTGATTTAATTGTTTTAAAGCCTTTTACCAAGCATCACTGATCTATTAATATTAATATGTAACAAGTACTTATTGTTTGATATCCTTTGAAGCTTCTTGACTCAACTTTATATATCGGGTCTACTATGCGGCTACTAAATCTCATCAGTAGCCCATATGCCCAAGCTCACCAAATCCGTTGTCGATGCGATTCCCTACCCCGAAACCGGCCAAATCTTTTACCGCGATTCAGAGATTAAAGGCTTTGGCCTTCGCGTAGGCACCAGCAGCAAGGTCTATATCGCCGAAGGCAAGGTCAACAGTAAGACGATACGCGTCAGCATTGGTCATCACGGTATCTTTACCGCCGAGCAAGCCCGGCAAGAAGCTAAAAACATCCTTGGCATGATCGCGCGGGATATCAATCCCAATGATGTTTCTAAAGCCAAACGGGCGCAAAGCGTAACTTTATCCGAGGTGTTTGAAGCGTATCTAAAGGCGCGAGGTAGCCTAAAATCTCGCACCGTATATGATTACAAGCGGTTGATGAAAACCTACCTTGCCGACTGGCAAACCAAGCCATTAGTCGAAATTAGCAAGGACCAGATAGAACGCAAGCACAGGGAAATAGGCGAGCGCAGCCCTGCCCAAGCAAACCTCACCATGCGCTTTGTGCGAGCCCTTCTGAATTTTGCGATAGGCAAGTACGAGGACTCAGCCGGCAACCCCATCATTGCCAACAACCCGACAAAGCGGCTTTCGCAAACCCGCTCGTGGTATCGCGTAGACAGGCGCAATACGGTTATAAAAGCCCATGACCTGCCCCAATGGTTCAGAGCTGTAAATAATCTCAAGGATGACGCTCTAGGCCGCAACAGAATCAAGGATTATTTGTTGTTACTGCTCTTCACAGGACTCCGCCGTGAGGAAGGGCTAAGCCTTGCATGGAGCCAAGTGGATTTGAAGGCGAAGACGTTGACGATACCCGACCCCAAGAACCGGCAGCCGCATGTATTGCCGTTGAGCAATTTCTTACATGATTTGCTTATGAAACGCTACCTGGAGAGAACGGATAGTCCTTTCGTCTTTCCGGGAGACGGCATTAAAGGCTATCTGAACGAACCAAGAAAGCAGATGAACAAGGTTATCGAGGAATCCGGGGTTGAGTTCACATTACACGACCTCAGACGCACCTTTATTACGGTTGCGGAAAGTTTGGATATCTCGGGTTATGCCCTGAAGCGGTTAGCGAATCACAAAATGGCAAACGATGTAACCGCAGGCTACATCATCAGCGATGTGCAACGGCTAAGGGAGCCCATGCAAAGGGTCACTAATTTTCTGCTTACAAGCATGAATGCGGTTACCGATACAGATACGTATACCGTTACCGTAATAGATACAGTTACCGATACAGACAAGCCTACCTGCGCCACTTGATACCGTTACCGTAACGGATACAGTTACTGTTACTGTTACTGTTACTGTTACCGTTACAGACGGGTTACCGATATCGGTACAGTTCGAGTTCGGAAAAAACAATCATGATTCTCGGCTTTGAAAATTTTCATCCATTGAAAGGAAAGCTGACTTCCGAATTCACGGAACTTTGCGGCGATATCGTATTTCGAGCCCGTGCGCTCCTTGCCCAGCGTTCAGAGAAAGAGATATTTGCAGCAATAGAAATTATTAACTGGATGACCGATCAGTCACCGGCACCGGCTCGTGAAAAAGATGAGGTACATATCAAAATTAACAAGATGTTTGAAAAAGATGAGCATGGGAAACCTATAAAGCTTGACGGAAATATCCACGATTGGCTCACTAGGCGCAATGTATACAGCATTACGTACGCGTTGAAAGAACGGCAATCCAAATACGACATTACCGAGGATGAGAGCTTTCCCAATGGAACCTGGGCGGATTTTTTTGCCGTACTGGCGTTAGCCCTCATAGATCAAGCGAGTTTTTCGTATACGTCTACTCGTGGCCCCTACAAAGATTCTGATGCAAACTTCCTTTTCCTTAATCTCGCTAATTGCGCACGTTCAGCAGAGTATCTGATCGAGGCTATGGATGCCGTAGCGACGGCTGAAGGCACTCACCGGTTTGAATCCGGCATGGCCGAGACCACCCAGAAAATAAAGACTCGCAACCAGCGAGCGGCTATCCAACGGCACAGCAAAACTAATAACGCTCTTATGGCGCTGCAAGACTTCTATTCGTCCGGAACATTCAAATCCAAGCGCCATGCCGCCCAACTCTTCTGTGAGAAGTCTCCAGAAATGGTTGAACATCTGGCTCACTATAACCGAGTGCGCACCCTAACCGAAGGGCTTTCGAAACTTCTCAAAGGCCAGCGCCCTTCCCTTCAGCAATAGTCTCATCTATTACACGTCTGCAACGCATACGTATACGTGTGCAATGGTGACGTACACGGCTGCACCGTAAAGGTATAACGCCTCACCCTGAGAGTCTGAAATCATGAGCCCTGCTTTGATCAATCAGGAGGGCTTATGCAAAACACTACACTTCTTAACACCAGTCAGGCTGCCCGGTATCTGGGCTTAAGCAAGGCATTTTTGGAGCGCGACCGCTGGGCCGGAGCAAAGGTCCCATTCATAAAGATCGGCTCCAGAGCCGTCCGCTACCGCTTGCAAGACTTGGAGCGTTATATCGAGTCCTGCATTCGCAAATCCACGAGCGATACAGGCCGCAAATGAGTGCTGCTCCCCGGCTTGTCCCAAGTCCAAAAGGAACATACGTCTGGGATGATGGCCTTGTTCTCTACGTTGAAGAGGACAAAGAGCCTTTCACTTCCAACGTTCTCAGCCAACACCCCGACTGTCTGGCGGAGCCAATGGCATTAGAGTATGCCCGGCTGTATCTCGCTCAAGGGGAAGAGAAGGCAGAAGCATACCTTGCGGCAATTTCCGATCAGCTTGTCAGCACACCTTTAAGCCTTTTGGCAACGGATGAGGAAATAGAGGTTTTTGCCCGAAAGGTAGCTGATCAATTCTTCCGCCTGCAACGCTGGTTCAATAATCCCGCCATCGCAGCCCCGTTTCTCTGCCAGCTGGCAGAGAGCAAATATGGAGTCGCTACCCCACTGGGCAAAACAGGTAAGGCGGTTTCTCTGTCAGTAAAACCCTTATCCGTAGCTGTAACGGAAGCGGTAAGAAACCCTCTAGTTTCTGTATCGGTATCGGTACCAGTAACAAAAGGAAACTCCATTGAGCAGTTTCCCGTATCGGTAACGGATACAGACAGACAGCCTGTTTCGTTAATGGAAAGGAAAACGTCCGCTTTTCCTGTAACGGTATCTGTTACAGACAGGCAGACTCCTGTAACGGTAACAGGAAAATCCGATTCTCCCCTTCCTGTAACCGTTACCGATACAGGAATTACCGCTACAGGAATTCTAGCTCGCCTTGCGGATGAGTATTGGTGGCGGAGGGCATTGCGCAAAGTCCATGTACGCAAATTCGAGCATGCGGCGGTAAGGTTGGGATTGGTTCACCGACGCAAGGGAAAATACGTCAGCGATGAAACGCTGAACAGGAGACGCAAGCGCATCCGCCGTAACCGGGCCGTCCTTGAACATTGCATCGCTATCAATGAGCTTGGGCAGGAATATACGTTACAGCAATTAGCCGAGCTATCGGTATCGAACCCCAAGATACGCCGTGCTGAATTGATGACCCGTATTGCCGGGTTTGACGCTGTTGCTCAGTCTCTTGGGCATGAGGCGATGTTCTATACCGTCACCTGTCCTTCGCGCATGCATGCGAGGTTATCCGCAACAGGCGAAGAAAACCCGAAATACGACAAAACGACACCGAGACAAGCGCAAGCCTATCTAGCCAAGCTTTGGACTCAGATAAGAGCCAAGCTGCACCGTATGGGGATACATGTTTATGGTTTTCGTGTCGCTGAGCCTCAACACGACGGTACGCCGCATTGGCACCTGTTGCTGTTCATGTCGAAGGAAAACGTCGAAAAGGTTGGCAGCATTATCCGTGACTATGCGCTGCGCGAGGATGGCGACGAGCCGGGCGCGGCAGAGCACCGTTACAAGGAAGAACGCATAGATAGATCAAAAGGAACAGCGGCCGGTTATATCGCCAAATACATCTCTAAGAATATCGATGGATTTGGCTTGGATAGCGATATCGATGGCGGAAACCCCGAAACCGCAGCCGAGCGAGTAAGAGCCTGGGCGAGCACTTGGGGCATACGCCAATTCCAGCAGATTGGCGGGCCGCCTGTAACGATATGGCGCGAGCTGCGCCGTATGGGTGAAATGGGAGTAACCGGAGAGTTGAAGGAGCTGAGGCAAGCGGCGGATAAGGGCGAATGGGACCGTTATGTGATGCTGATGGGCGGACCGGAAGCGAAACGCAAGGATTTCCCGATATCACTGGCTAAGCAGTGGAATGATGAGCCTAACCGTTACAGGGAGCCCAAAGGGGAGAAAATCATTGGAATAGCTTGGGTGAGCGCGGTATTCCCTACACGGATTCATCAGTGGACTATTAGGCGTGAGTATGAGCCAAATATTTTAAAAAGGCTGGTTGAGCTTAAGCCGCTTCCAAATGGAAGGGCGGCAGTAATCACCTTGCATCAGATTTGGCCTTCCACCTTGGAGTCCTGTCAATAACTGTACGCAGTACGGTAAGAAGGGAAGCTAGTTGTCGATGAGAAGCGACAATTGAATTCCAACTGCTTTTTACAGCATTAGTTGGGTAATCCTGAATGTCCCTACTCAGCTTTGGGTGTACTAAAGTCCAATGGCAGTTGTCTCTGAACCCGATAAAAATGGACCATCCTCGGCCTTATAAAAAAAATAGCACGCTCGAACTAGGGAGATTGAAAGGCAGCAAGGTTAGAATTGCAAATCGAATATGGAGCTTGAAATTACTAATAATAAAGGAGCATATGGAATTCGAAGTCTTGATTGATACTTCGTTCGCAAATGTCGCTAAAGAACGTTTCGAGGGCCCGATTGGCAATAAATCTGTCCTAAGTCTGATCAACGACTTCGAAGATGGCGAATGGCGAGCGAAAAAATTTCATAATTTTATTTGGGACAACATCAAAGAAACCGCGCTGTCCCTTCGAGAACGAAATTGCCTTGCAGGCAAAGAGAATTCACTACTTGACGCAGCTGCACAAAACCTGAGATTGACTGACAAAGATGGTGACATCGGTAAAGGAAGTGAACTGGCTGAAATAGTGTTGTACGGAATAATGAAACATCATTACAAAGCGCTTCCCGTAGTTCCAAAGATTTTCTACAAGCAAAACTCACAAGACAACGCAAAGGGCGCCGATAGCGTTCACATAGTAATCCATAAAAATGGGGATTTCACGCTTTGGTTTGGGGAGGCGAAGTTCTACAAATGTATTGAGGATGCGAATCTGTCAAGGATCGTTGACTCTGTAAAGAATTCTCTTCATGCAGACAAGCTTCGCAAAGAGAATACGATTATCACAAACGTCTCAGATATCGAAGACCTCGATATAGATCGCGAAATCAAGACGAGGATCAGGGAATCTCTCGCACAGGGTAGGTCTCTGGATGAGCTAAAGCCAAAGATCAATATTCCAATATTACTTTTGCATGAATGTGAAATTACCCAGAAGGCAAAGGAACTTACTGAAAAATATAAGGAGCAGATTGCTGATTATCATAAATCGAGAGCAACAGCATATTTCAAGAAACAAGTGAAAGGTCTTTCAGATGTTTTTAAATACGCAGAGATTAGATTTCACATTATTTTATTTCCCGTTCCGTATAAGGCCCCCATCATTAGCCGGTTTGTTACCAAGGTAGGACAGCATAAAGCTTGATATGGACATTTTCGATACCTGCTCAAGAGTAAACGATCTTTTTGAACTCGATAGGGAAGTCGAAGCTAGGGATAAGCTTATCCAACTTTTGGATTACCTAGAGAAAACGCAAATTCCTTATTCAGAGCTCGTGAATCGTTTGATTAGACGATCTGGTCTCTATCCCTATCTCAAGACCGAAACCGCGACGTGGGAAGATAGATGTGCGTATGAAGCATTTAAGGTCGATGTTGGTTTGGAACTGCCAGTTACTTTGCATCGTGAACAGTCCTCCGTTCTTAAACAGCTGATCGATGGCAAGAATATAGCAGTTAGCGCACCTACCAGCTTTGGTAAGAGCTTCATCATCGATGCATTTATATCATTGAAGCAGCCGAAGAATGTGGTGATTATCGTGCCGACACTAGCATTAACCGATGAAACAAGAAGAAGGCTTCAGCAAAAGTTCTCGGGACGATACAAGATTATTACAACCGGTGATGTCCCTCTGGGGGAAAGAAACATACTTGTTTTTCCACAAGAGCGAGCAATTCATTATGCCAACTTGATCCAAGATTTGGACCTGCTTGTGATAGATGAATTCTATAAGGCAAGCCCCGTATTTGATAAGGAACGTTCGCCAGCCTTACTTCGGGCTATTCTGAGATTAGGCGACATCGCCAAGCAGAAGTATTTCCTCGCCCCAAATATTTCCGACCTGAAAGGCAATTTCTTCACCAAGGGGATGGAGTTTGCACTAGTAAATTTTAATACCGTGTTCTTAGAAAAGCATGAGCTCTACCGACAAATGGGCAAGAACGAGGAACGTAAAAGTCAGTTCTTGATACAGCTACTACAGTCTGCGAAAAGTAAAACGTTGGTCTATGCCGCCACCTATTCAAACATTAGTAGTCTTTCCACGCTTTTGATTGACAAACTTCCGACCTTAGAACTTGAGCGGCTTCATGATTTTGAAGCCTGGCTTTCAACAAACTACGGTCGAAACTGGCACTTAACAAAGCTAGTGAAACGGGGAGTTGGCATACACAACGGTCAACTCCACCGATCTCTGAGCCAAATTCAAATAAGGCTGTTCGAAGACCCAGATGGCCTAGATACTATCGTCTCAACCTCCTCCATTATTGAAGGGGTAAATACCTCAGCGGAAAATATAGTCATATGGAGCAATAAAAAGGGAGGACGAGGGAATCCAAAACTTGATGACTTCACGTATAAAAATATCATCGGACGTGGCGCACGCATGTTTCGGCATTTTGTGGGAAAGATCTATATTCTCGAAGAGCCACCCGCCACAACCAATACTCAGCTAGAGCTAACCTTGCCTGATCAGTTACTTGGAAGTATAGATGAAGTGAAATATTCCAGGGACCTAACACCTGAACAGATCGCAAAGATTGCCGCGTATAAGGAGGAGATGCGAGGGTTATTACATGAGGATAGCGTCGCAGAGTTGTTAAATGGCAACGAACTCCAGAGTAGCAATTCGACGCTCATTCGGGATATCGCCAGCGCAATCAATAGCAATGCAAAGGATTGGAATGGGCTTGGCTATCTGAATTCTGAAAACCCAGAAGACTGGGACAGATTGCTATATAAGACAATTCGGCTACGCTCTGATATTTGGGGAACTGAACATCACAAGATCGTCGCCTTCATGAAGGTCATCAGCAATAATTGGACAAATACCATTCCAGAGATGCTTGAAGAGCTAAATGAGTATGATATAGGTCTGGATGAATTTTTTAAACTGGAGCGCACGATCACACATAATTTGGCATCACTGCTTAGTGACGTTAACTTAATCTATAGAAAGATCACTAAGACGGCTATAGACATTTCGCCGTTTGCAGCAAGAGTGTCCTTCGCATTCTTGCCACCAAACGTTTTCAGGCTAGAAGAATATGGCTTGCCGCGAATGATCTCTAGAAAAATTCATCATGCTGGATTAATCGATCTCGCCGATGTAACACTGAGTTTGCACGACTGTATTGATCAATTTCTTGCAAGTGGTGCCCAGTCTATAAAACTTTCGGTTAAAAATCTTGACAGGTTTGATCACTACGTAATTAATCATTTCTTTGAGGGAATTCAAAGAATTAAATGAACGGGTTTGGATTTTTCCCAAAAATAATGGGGTCTCAGATGCGTTTCTACCCCCAGCTCGCCCATTAGATAATTTCAGTTAGGTTGTTTTCTTGTAATCAACGTTCAATGTTAAAGCTCAGTAGTCAGTCGCAGCAGCGTTGGCTCATTCGCTGAGATGTCGCTCCATTAGTTTCTTGGTTTCGTAAAGGGCTGTAAGCACGGTGGCAGACAACCCAATCCCGCTTCTTGGGTTTATATCTTCTGCTAGCTGATGAATTAGTTCTTTGCTATTCAATGTTAAAAAGCCGAAACTCGGGTTCTCGCAGGTCAGTTGGTAGCGGAGCCTGAATTCGAGGATGCAGTGGAACTATTAGGTCCATATAAAGCAACCGAAGATGGAACATTTCTGCGTTATCCTCAATCTCAGTGACTGATAAGACAACCCCTTTCTTCCAATCATCCCAGCTTACCCCCTGAGTGATAAACCGCGATGCTGCCTGCATGTCTTCCCGCTGAAGATACCACCAATTGCCCTGCTTACGCCCTTCTAGGGCGTATTCCCGCGCCGCATCGTAACGCTCATGAAAGACGTCTGTCGGACTATCATTTGCAACCACTTCAATTCCCATTTTTAGAAGGGTGCGGCAAATCATATGGGGCCGGAGCGGATGTGCCAGTAATCGAATTTCTGTCTTCCTACCTTCGCTCATTGCGTGCTCAAAGCAGCGAGCCGGATCATAACCAAATTGCCCAGCCTTCATGGCTGCCTGCACAGTGCCTTCCCATGATCTGAGCCACGGTGCTTTATGCTTTTTTGTGGGAATTCCAAGAAAGACGCGAAAGAATGAGAATGGATAATCACTGAGCGCCTGCTGTTCGATTTCAGAGCCGAAGCGATTCTGACAATGATCGCAAAATAGCCCCTCCCGAAGTAACGCCCAATCGCCACCACCTAAGGACTCTGGCAAAATATGCTCGCGCGTTGTGAAAGGTGCCGTTTCAGACTTACAAAAAACACATTGTTGCATGAAGGGTTAGAAGAGCCTAAAAAATTCTATTGAATTAGGCTTACAATTTTATACTACTATGAGGCTACTAATTAAGAGTGACAAACAGCGTTCAATATTCAAGTTGCTGTTTTATTTGGTAGGCCGTGGCAGATTCGAACTGCCGACCAACGGATTAAAAGTCCGCTGCTCTACCGGCTGAGCTAACGGCCCATAGATACGAGGGGAGTGCATTATACCGGCTCACCTACTTGATATAAAGTTTTTTGGATCAAGCTCGCTTGTTGCATAATTGCTTCGCTATCCCGTTCATCGTAGGAATTCAGTTTTGAGACGCCGGTGTATTAGGGAATTGACCATTTGAGCAGCGACGTAATTGTCATAGGCGGCGGAATTGCCGGGCTTGCCACAGCCCACGAATTGATCCGGTCTGGCGCAAGCGTGACAATACTCGAGCGCAGTCGCTGCGGCCTGGAGGCGTCATGGGCGGGCGCCGGCATTCTTTCCCCGCTCCTGCCATGGGATTACCCCCAGTCGGTGGCCCGATTGGCGCAGTTGAGCAACAGCCTGTTTCCCGAATTTATCGAAGCACTCACTACGGAAACAGGCATCGATCCCGAGTATCAGGCCAGCGGCATGCTGGTATTGCCCGAGTTGCTGCCCGAATCTTCCGGCGACGCTAAGGGCTTGCGGCAAGACGCTCGCAACCAAATGGCAGAAGACTGGTGCGGCCGCAACGCCTTCCCCATGACACGAGTGCGTTCTCGTGAAATCGCTCGGGCGCTTGCCCGCGACCAGGAGGCATTTTGGCTGCCGGGCGTATGCCAGGTACGCAACCCTCGCTTGTTGCAGGCGCTGATACGGGCGGTGAATCTGGCCGGGGGGAAAATCGTTGAACACACCGCGGTTGCCGGCTTGAGGGTGGAGCGTGGACGCACCCAGTCGATCAGCACGAGCCAGGGTGACGAATATTCCGCGGACCATTACATCGTGGCCGCTGGTCCGTGGAGTCGCCAGCTTCTGGGCGAGCACGCGTTAAAGCTTGATATTTGGCCGGTGCGAGGGCAAATCCTGCTGTTCAAGGCGCAGCCCGGCCTGCTCGATACGATTCTGCTACAGGAATGGGATTATTTTTATCTGATCCCCCGGCATGATGGACATATTCTTGCGGGCAGCACTTTGGAAGAAGCCGGTTTCGACAAATCCCCTACTACCGAAGCGCGGCAAATATTGCTCGCAAAGGCACATGCACTCGTGCCCGCGTTGACCGAAGAAACTGTTTCCGGTCATTGGGCGGGGTTGCGCCCTGGTTCGCCAGCGAATATACCCGTTATCGATCGCCACCCTTCGATCTCCAATCTTTATCTCAACAGCGGCCATTACCGCTACGGCGTTACCATGGCGCCGGGCAGCGCCCGCCTTCTCTCCAACATCATTCTCGATAAACCCCAGCCGGTGGATGTGACACCCTACCAGTGGCCGCGATAGGCCGACCTAACATCGGCAACTGGTTTGGTCGATGGAATAGCATTACGGCATATGGTGCTTTGTGAGGCGGGACGGGGGTGATAACATTGCACTACCTCAACACAGGAAATAGGCATACGCATCATGGCTGGTCACAGCAAGTGGGCTAATATCAAACACAAGAAGGCCGCGCAGGACGCCAAGCGCGGCAAGATTTTCACACGCCTCATCAAGGAAATTACCGTTTCCGCCCGCATGGGCGGGGGTGATCCCAACAGCAATCCACGGCTGCGTCTGGCCGTCGACAAAGCATATGAACACAACATGCCCAAGGATAACGTCGAGCGCGCGATCAAGCGTGGCAGCGGCGATCTCGAGGGCGTGGATTACGAGGAAATTCGTTACGAAGGTTACGGCATCGGTGGCGCAGCCGTTTTGGTCGACTGCATGACTGACAATCGGGTGCGTACCGTCGCTGATGTGCGCCATGCTTTCACCAAATATGGCGGCAATCTTGGCACTGACGGCTCAGTGGCATTTTTGTTCAAGCATTGCGGACAGCTGCTATTCGCCCCCGGCACTGATGAAGACAAGCTGATGGAGGCGGCGCTTGACGCCGGTGCGGAGGATATTATCGTCAACGATGACCGTAGCATCGAAGTCATCACCGCACCCTACGAATTTGTTGCGATCAAAGAGGCCTTGGAGAAGGCCGGTTTCAAGGCGGAGCTTGGCGAAGTGACCATGAAGCCTGCCAGCGAAACCACATTGGCTGGGGACGATGCAACAAGAATGCAGAAGCTGCTGGATGCACTGGAAAATATCGATGATGTGCAGGAGGTCTACACGACCGCGATGATGGATGAATAGATCTCTTACCCGACGGGTATAAAAATCCGTATCTTAGGCATAGACCCCGGCCTGCGCATTACAGGTTTCGGGATCATCGATCAAACGGGCGGCAAGCTGTCCTATATCAGCAGTGGTTGTATCAAAACACTGGATGGCGAGCTGCCGTCGCGCCTGAAGTCCATTATGGATCATCTCAACGAAGTCATCGCCCTTCACCGCCCCGAACAGGTCGCGGTAGAGCAGGTATTTGTCAATGTCAATCCGAAATCCACACTGATGCTGGGCCAGGCGCGCGGCGCCGCGATTTGTACGGCCGTGCTGAACAATCTCGCTGTCGCCGAATACACCGCATTGCAGATCAAGCAGGCGGTCGTCGGCAAAGGCCACGCGAAAAAAGAACAGGTGCAGGAAATGGTCAGGCGGCTGCTGCAGCTTGGCGGCAGCCCCAGCGCGGACGCCGCGGACGCCCTGGCCTGTGCGATCTGCCACGCCCATGGGGGACTGGGGCTGGGCAGGATTTCGACAGCGGGCTACCGTATGAAACGCGGGAGACTGGTATGATCGGCAGGATAACCGGCCTGCTGCTGGAAAAACTCCCGCCGCTGGTGCTGGTTGACGTCCAGGGCGTCGGTTACGAAATCGACGTGCCGATGAGCACTTTCTATAACCTGCCGCCGACAGGAAACCTTATAACGCTTCATACCCATCTCGTCGTGCGCGAAGACGCGCACTTGCTTTTTGGCTTCGCCACTGAAGCGGAGCGGCAGGCTTTTCGTCAGCTCGTGAAAATTTCCGGCGTCGGCGCAAGGACTGCCCTGGCCTTGCTGTCCGGCTTGAGCGTTGCCGATTTGCGTCAAGCGGTCGCTGCCCAGGATAGCGGGCGGCTGATCAAGATCCCCGGTATCGGCAAGAAAACCGCCGAACGGTTATTGCTTGAGCTGCGCGACAAGCTGGAACCCGGCCTGACCGGTGCGGCGGGTACGCCGGCGGCGACGCGTTTGTCCTCGAACGAAAGTGACGTGCTCAATGCCCTATTGTCTCTGGGGTATAATGACCGGGAAGCCAATTGGGCGATCAGGCAATTATCCCCAGACACCACCGTATCCGACGGTATACGGCAGGCATTAAAGCTTCTATCAAAAGAAAAGTAGCTCTATAACTGCCGGACTTAGGTTGAATGATTGAGACTGATCGAATAATCACCTCCACGCCCGTTTCCTTCAAGGAAGAGGAGCTGGAGCGGGCACTGCGGCCCAAGCACCTGGATGAATACGTCGGTCAGGAAAAGATCCGCGGACAGTTGCAGATATTCATCGAGGCGGCCCGCCGGCGGCGGGAAGCACTCGACCACGTATTGCTGTTTGGTCCGCCCGGCCTGGGCAAGACCACGCTGGCCCACATCATCGCGAGAGAGATGGGAGTGAGTCTGCGCCAGACATCCGGTCCCGTGCTGGAGCGTCCGGGCGATCTGGCGGCGCTGCTGACCAACCTTGAACCCAACGATGTCCTTTTTATTGACGAAATACACCGCCTCTCACCGGTTGTAGAGGAAATTCTTTACCCCGCACTGGAAGATTATCAGCTTGATATCATGATCGGCGAGGGTCCTGCCGCGCGATCGGTCAAGCTCGACTTGCCGCCGTTCACCCTGGTTGGGGCCACCACTCGGGCCGGTATGCTGACCAACCCCTTGCGGGACCGCTTCGGCATCATTTCGCGTCTGGAATTTTACTCGGTGGAAGAGCTGACCAAAATCGTGACGCGATCCGCGAGCTTGCTGAATGCGGAAATCTCGCCCGAAGGCGCGACGGAGATTGCGCGCCGTTCGCGCGGTACACCGCGTATCGTCAACCGGTTGCTGCGGCGCGTGCGGGATTTCGCCGAAGTCAAGGCCAGCGGCCATATTACCCGGCAGGTGGCGGATGCAGCGCTTATCATGCTGGATGTCGATGCGATCGGCCTCGACGTCATGGATAGAAAGCTGCTCCTGACCGTCATGGAGAAATTCGGCGGGGGACCGGTGGGAGTGGACAATCTGGCTGCCGCCATCAGTGAAGAGCGCGGCACGATCGAAGATGTGCTGGAACCCTATTTGATCCAGCAGGGCTATATGAAGCGCACCCCTCGCGGCCGCATGGCCACGGCTATCGCCTACCAGCACTTCGGCCTGGCGCTGCCGAAGATCGGGTTGAACGCGCTAAACGGGGAGCTGTGGGAAGATGGCCAAACGCTCTAAGTACCTCGTAATAACGTGCCGCGCCTGATCGTCTTACTTGATTCCGGTTTAGCTGTCTTTCATGTCCCGGTTTTAATGTATGAAAACGATAGGAACTGATAAAACGGTAGAAGCTGATAAATTTTCCACTCATTCAGGCGAAGCTTTTTCCCTGCCTGTCCGCGTCTACTATCAGGATACCGATGCGGGCGGGGTGGTTTACCATTCGACCTACCTCGATTTTATGGAGCGCGCCCGCTATGAGTGGCTGCGGGAATTAGGATTCGATATTCATTCACTGGTTCAGGTTCAAAAGGTGGTTTTCATGATTCGCTCACTTAGCATCGAATACTTCAAGCCGGCGCTGCTGGACGACCTGCTGCACGTCAGCGCGCAGGCGGTAGAGCTCGGCCGGAGCCGCATAACGATCTCGCAGCAGGTTATGCGCGGTACGGATATCCTTACCCGCGCAACTGTCCAGGCAGTATGTGTAGGCGCAGATACCCTCAAGCCTGTGAGCGTGCCCGCGTCGCTGCGCCCCAAGCTGGGGATCGCTTCATGAGTCCCGCGGTTACTCAGGATTTATCCTTTCTCCATCTCATCGGCAGTGCCAGCCTGCCGGTGCAACTGGTCATGGCGCTGTTGCTGGTGACTTCCTTCATGTCATGGTGGTTCATCTTCCGCAAACTGTTCGTCATCCGGCAGGCCGTGAGGCGGAGTGATGAGTTCGAGAATGTTTTCTGGAAAGGAACCGATCTCAACGCGCTTTTTCAGAGTGCGGCCAGCTCACGCCATACGGCCGGCAGCATGGAACGGATATTCGAGGCAGGGTTTCGTGAATTCATCAAACACAAACGCCAGCCCGGAATGGATATCAGTACGGTAATGGATAGCACACGCCGCGCAATGCGGGCTACCTACCAGCGCGAAATGGACAACTTGGAATCACATTTGTCATTTCTGGCGACGGTCGGCTCCGTCAGTCCTTACGTCGGGTTGTTCGGCACGGTATGGGGAATCATGAATTCATTTCGTGGCCTGTCCAACGTCACCCAGGCCACCATAGCCCACGTCGCGCCCGGTATCGCGGAGGCACTCATCGCGACCGCAATGGGTTTGTTTGCCGCCATTCCCGCGGTCATCGCTTACAACCGTTACGCCAGCAATATCGACAGGTTGTCGACGCGGTTCGAAAGCTTCATGGAAGAATTGTCGAACGTTTTGCAACGGCAGGCGAGCGGATGAAGACGAGGCAAATGGGAAGAGGGAGAAAGGGGATAAGGGGGATGAGGGAGAGAAGGTCCCATGGCTGAGCGCCGTGGCAGACGCCGCCTGATGAATGAGATAAACGTCGTGCCGTATATCGACGTCATGCTGGTGCTGCTCATCATTTTCATGATTACCGCGCCGCTCATCAACCCGGGCCAGATCGAATTGCCACAGATCGGCAAATCGCTTACACCCCCGGTTGCGCCACTGGAAGTGATCATCAAGGCGGACGGCAGTCTTCGGTTGCATGATCGTGCGAAACCGGGTGGCGAGCAGAAAATAAGCCGCTCGGAACTGGTCGATGCGATCAAACGGAAACAGGCACAAAATACTGAGCAGCCCGTGGTGATCGCTGGCGATAAAAGCGTCCGCTATGAGGAAGTAATGAACGTAATGGATATCTTGCAGCAGCAGCAGGTAAAAAAGGTGGGGTTGCTGGCCAGACCGAAGTGAGCAATGGCCTCCAACATCTTCTATTCGCGTCCGCAGTTGGCAAATGAGCTTGCCTAGAACTCCGCATTTTTAGATGCACCCCGTATGAGTACGCGATGACCGAGGCGGTACTGCGAAATTCCGTGCCTCCCGAACCGGGAAGGGTACCGGCGGGCGTATTAGCCGTGCTGGTCCACATCATTTTTTTTGCTCTTATGATTTTCGGCCTGAATTGGAAAACCTACCCCCCGGAAGGGATGGTGGTGGATTTATGGAGCAGCCTGCCCCAGCCAGAGGTACCTGTCCAGCCAACTATCAAGGAAGCACCCAAGCCGGCTCCGCCGCCGCCTGAGCCCAAGCCGGTACCCAAGGCCGAGACGCCACCTCCCGCCAAGCCGGACATTGCTCTGAAGGAAAAAATCGAGAAACCCAAGCCGGTCGAGAAAGAAAAACCTAAACCGGTGGAAAAAAAACCGCCGGAGAAGCAGAAGCCGGCCGAAAAGGAGCATAAAGAACAGAAGGACCAGCTGAAGGAGCAGAAGACAAGGGTGGCCGACGAAATAGAGCAGATTCAGCGACAGCAGGAAGCAAATGACAGGCTTCAGGCTCAGGCGGCCGCCCAGTCCCGCTTGATGAATGAAATAGCCGAATATAAGGCGCGGATTCTCGCCAAAATAAGAAGAAATATCGTCATGCCCCCCGACCTGCCGGGGAATCCGGTCGTGGAATTCAATGTCACCCTCCTTCCCGGCGGCGACATCCTCGATGTGAAACTGAGCAGGAGTAGTGGTTTCGCGGCTTTCGACAGCGCCGTTGAGCGTGGAATCTATCTATCGAAACCGCTTCCATTGCCGCCCGATCCCGCGATGTTTCCGCAATTCCGTAATTTGAGTGTCAAGGTGCATTACCACGAATGACTGGTATAATTTATAGCATTTCTGCAGATTTTCGAAGGTGTTCCATGCCGATTCGCTTGCACAGGCTTTCCGGATATGCGGGTGTCTTACTCCTGTGGTTGATCAGTACACCTCTGCATGCCACCCTCAACATTGAAATTTTTGGTGGTGGCGCAACGCAGATTCCCATTGCGATCGTCCCTTTCGCCGCTGAAGAAAAGCTTCAGCAAGGCATCACTCCGGTGGTGGCTGCCGATTTGCAGCGCAGCGGATTGTTCAGGCTGGTTGAGCCGGGGGGTCTTAGGCCGCATGAGCCGGTCGAAGTCGTCTATCCCGACTGGATGAATCGCGGTGCCGGCGCCCTGGTCATTGGCAGCACCACGATCCTGCCCGGCGGGCAGGTGGCATTGCGTGTCAAGCTATTGGATGTGGCAAAGCAGACGCAGTTGGCTGCCTATACGGAGACCGTTCCTGCGGAGCAATTACGTGCGGCCGCTCATCGAATCGCCGATATGATCTATGAAAAGCTGACCGGAGATGTCGGTGTGTTCAGTACCCGCATCGCCTATGTGGTGAAGCAGGGAAAAAAATATTCACTGCAGGTGGCGGATGCCGATGGGTTCAATGCCCAGCCGGTGATTGAATATACCGAACCGATCATATCGCCCGCGTGGTCGCCGGACGGCACGCGGCTGGCCTATGTATCATTCGAGAACAAGAAACCGGTTGTTTATGTGCAAACGCTTGCGTCACGCGGGCGCAAGGCGGTGGCCAATTTCAGAGGAAGCAACAGTGCCCCGGCATGGTCGCCGGATGGAAAAAAGCTCGCGGTGGTGCTATCGCTGATGGGGGGGTCGCAAATCTTTTTGATTAATGCGGATGGAAGCGGGCTGCAAAGAATCACTCAGAGTACCGGCATCGATACGGAGCCAAGTTTTTCGCCCGATGGCCGTTATATCATCTTTACCTCCGACCGTGGCGGCAGCCCCCAGATATATCGTATGCCAGTGACAGGAAGTGCGTCTACGACAGCGGAACGCCTCACCTTCGAGGGAAGTTATAACGTCAGTCCGCATTACAGCCCGGACGGAAAAAGCTTCGCTTTTATTCACCGTAATGGCGACAGATTCAATGTTGCGATACAGGATCTTGCCACGCGTCAGGTGCAGTTGCTGACTGATTCGAAATTCGACGAATCCCCCAGCTTCGCCCCCAACGGCAAGATCATCCTTTATGCAACCGAGGTAAAGGGCCGTGGTATATTGTCCGCTGTGTCGAGCGACGGCAAAACCAGGCAACAGCTTTCCACCCAGGCCGGTGATATAAGAGAGCCGGCGTGGGGACCCCTACCGGGCCTGCAATAATTTTTATTCTATTTTTATCGCTGCTGTTTTAGTCAACTTTAAAGGAAACGAAAATGAAAAAAATTTTTGGCGTAATATTGATTGGTTTGTTGTCGGCATGCGCCAGCACTCCCCAGCCTTCCGCGGAAGTGGAAGAGAAGTCCATGGGCACGCAACCGCAGGGCGAAACCTCCAGGGCTACGACAGAGGCAGGCGGCCCGACGCTCAATCCCCTTACGGATCCGAAGAGCATCCTGTCCAAGCGCAGCATTTATTTCGATTTCGACAGTTATGTGGTAAAGGATGAATTCAAGCCTCTTGTGGTGGCTCACGCGCACTATCTACGCAACAATGCGGCTGCCCGGGTGCTCTTGCAAGGAAACACCGACGAGCGCGGCAGCCGCGAGTACAACCTTGCGCTGGGCCAGCGCCGGGCGGACGCTGTCAAGTATGCCATGACGCTATCAGGAGCGAAGGAAGCCCAGATCGAATCGGTCAGCCTGGGAGAAGAGAAACCACGGGCTACCGGGCACGATGAGGCTTCGTGGGCGGAAAACCGCCGTGTAGATATACGTTATCAGGGCGAATGACCGTGCCGTTGCGCGCTTTCTGGCTGTTGTTGTTACTGATCGGCGCTACATCCAGCTACGCCGGGCTGTTCGACGATGAGGAGGCGCGCAGGCAGATTGCCGGGCAGCAGGCAACGATCGGCAATTTGCGCACGCAGAGCCAGGCTCTGGATGCGCGCATCATCAAGCTGGAAGAATTGCTCAACAATCAGCCACTGCTCGACCTTCATAATCAGATCGAGACGCTCAGGGTTGAGCTGAACAAGTTACAGGGTCAGATCGAGGTTCTTGTCAATGAGAATGAGTCGACTCAGAAACGGCAGAAGGATTTTTACATCGATCTGGATAGCCGCCTGAGGAGGCTTGAGCAGCCAAGCGGATCCGCGACATCTGCAGCCGTTTCCATGGCATCCGGACCAGGCGCCAGCGCAGAAACCGATACGGAGGCGTCAGCGGCGGCGGTCGTGCCTCCAGTCGCTCCTTCAGTCGCCCCTTCAGTCGCCCCTTCAGTTGTCCCGAATACCAGTGCCCCGGCAGTGGAGAACGGCGAGAGTTACGCATACGAGTCTGCGTACACCCTGTTCAAAGCTGCCCGGTATCAGGATGCCATTTCCCAATTCAATAAATTCCTGAAGAGCTACCCTGGCTCTAGTCTCGCGCCGAGCGCTCACTACTGGATCGGTAATTCCTATTATGCATTGCGAGACTTCAAGAACGCAGTCAGCACCCAGGAGAAGCTGATCAATACCTTTCCTGACAGTGCCAAGGCACCCGATGCAATGCTCAACCTCGCCAGCAGTCAGCAGGAGATGAATAAGAAACCTGCAGCGAAAAAAACTTTGGAAAACCTCATCCGCAAATACCCCGGCAGTGATGCCGCCGACAAAGCCAAGCGCCGGCTGGCCAATTTAAAATAGTACACCCCCTTCTTGTGGTGCCGGCGCACCATGCTTTCCGCGTACGAGACATGGCCTCTACCTTATCCCCAGCGTCATCAGTATCGCCGAGGAATACGCGATCTTCCGATGAGGAAAGTCTGCGCGTCAGTGAGATTTTCTTTTCTTTACAGGGAGAAACCAGCCGCGTAGGGCTGCCGACAGTATTTGTGCGTCTTGCAGGTTGCCCTCTGCGTTGCGGTTATTGCGATACGGAGTATGCATTTTACGGCGGGCGGCGCTTATCCATTACCGCCATTCTGGCGGAGGTTTGCAGTTTTGCCGCACACTATGTCACGGTTACAGGGGGGGAGCCGCTGGCGCAGAAAGAATGTCTGACTCTGCTCAAGGAATTGTGCAACGCCGGCTATTCAGTATCGCTTGAAACCAGCGGCGCACTGGATATCTCAAAAATTGACACGCGGGTGTCGAAGATCATGGATATCAAGACTCCCGGTTCGGGTGAAGTGGAAAAGAATCTCTGGTCCAATCTCAATCACCTCGCAGCGAATGACGAAGTGAAGTTTGTGCTGTGTGATGAAGTGGATTACCGGTGGGCGATTGAAATCTTTCGTGAACGCCAACTGGATCTAATCTGTCCAATTTTATTTTCACCGGTTTATGGCAGGCTTGACCCCGCCACGCTCGCCGGGTGGGTTTTGCGTGATCGTCTGCCGGTGCGCATGCAGATCCAGTTGCATAAGGTGTTGTGGGGTGAGGGACCCGGGCGATGATAACGGAAACTCTGAACAGGGATACTCAAGCGGCTGGACCCGCCGTGAATTACCGCGTTAATAATTATCCTGGATCCAGCAGTTGACCGCCTATTTTTGCCATGGTCCGAAAGACTCCATGGTCCGCAAAGAGCTTATGCGTCACTTGATTTTCACTTTTTTGGTGAGTTCGCTATACAGGGTATGGGGCGGACTGAACCATTTCTGCGCCACATGGCGTCATCGCGCCTTACCCCGCGCCCGGAAAACCGCTCACTCCACGCTATCCACCTGCCGGATTCAGGATTATGACTAAGGCTGTAGTGCTGCTATCGGGGGGGCTGGACTCGGCTACAACGCTTGCCATCGCAAACAGCAGAGGATACGAATGTCATGCTCTAAGTGTCGATTACGGTCAGCGCCACCGGTCTGAACTGGTGGCCGCGGCAAAACTGGCACAGTCCATCGGAGCTCGCGAGCATAAGATCGTTAAAGTCGATCTGACTTTGTTCGGCGGGTCCGTCCTTACCCAAAAATCCAGGGCGGTACCGGTCGGCGGGATTAAGGCAGGCATACCCGTCACTTATGTTCCTGCCCGCAATACCATCATGCTGTCCCTGGCACTGGCTTGGGCCGAGGTTCTCGAAAGCAGCGATATTTTTCTTGGCGTTAATGCTATCGATTACTCCGGCTACCCCGATTGCCGGCCTGAATACATCGCGGCGTTCGAAAGAATGGCGAATCTGGCCACTAAAAGGTCGGTGGAAGGCGCCAGGTTGAGCGTACGGGCACCATTGATCGCCTTATCCAAGGCAGAGATCATCCAGCAGGGAGCTCTGCTGAGCGTGGATTACAGCCTGACTGTTTCCTGCTATCAGGCGGATGAATCGGGGCTGGCCTGTGGCGTGTGCGATGCGTGCCGAATACGCCGGACCGGGTTTCAGGCAGCGGGCATGCCTGATCCGACGCGTTATCAATTCGCGCCTGTTGCCTGTTGATAGCGCTTACCATCCGTTGATCCCATTATCAGTTAAAAGAGTACACGGGGCACAAGCTCCCTGTTCTTCCGGGGACGCATGATTCCCTGGCTCAGCCCTGAAACCCCTTTCCCTTCATTGAGCACCGCGCTCGAAGTGCCCAACGGGCTGCTCGCAGCGGGCGGCGACCTTTCGCCTCGGCGCCTCCTCGAGGCCTATCGCCTCGGCATTTTTCCCTGGTTTAACGAGGGTGATCCCATTTTATGGTGGAGTCCTGATCCACGCATGGTGCTTTTTCCGAGTGAACTTAAAATATCACGATCACTCAGGAAGACGCTGAAGAACATCGATTATGAAATACGGACTGACAGCGCTTTCCTCGAGGTTATCAGCGCCTGCGCCGCATCGCGTGAAGGGTGTGCCGGCACGTGGATTCATGAAGCCATGGTCGCGGCTTATGCCAGCTTGCATGAAATGGGTTTGGCCCATTCCGTCGAAGTCTGGATGCGCGGCGAATTGGTTGGAGGGCTGTACGGAGTCGCTCAGGGGAGGATGTTTTTCGGCGAATCGATGTTTTCCCGTGTTTCCAATGCATCCAAAATTGCATTGGTCCACTTGGTGTGGCAATTGGAACGCTGGGGCTTCAGTATGATCGATTGCCAGATGAAAACAGCTCATCTGGCGTCTTTAGGCGCGAGAGAAATCCCGCGCAATGAGTTTAGTCAAAAATTGAAAGAATTGATAAACTACCCTGGACGAGTCGAGAAATGGTGTTTTGGTCATGAGCCAGCTAAATGATCTTCCTTCTTGCGTACTGCAGTTCTACACGACCGCCTCGTACCCTTGCAGCTATCTGCCCGACCAGTTGGCACGTTCCCAGGTGGCCACGCCGAGCCACCTGATCGATACCAGCGTATACGGCACATTGGTCCAGGCGGGTTTTCGCCGTAGCGGCGCCTTTACCTATCGGCCTTACTGCGACCACTGCCGTGCCTGCGTGCCGGTGCGCATCGTGGTTGACGAATTGATCCTCAAGCGTTCCCAGCGTCGCTCCTGGAAAAGGCATCAGAACCTGGTTGCGACCCAACACGACTTATATTACCACCCGGATCACTACGCGCTTTACCTGCGCTATCAGGCACGGCGCCATAGTGGTGGTGGTATGGACCGCGATAGCCGCGAGCAATATCGCCACTTTCTGCTGCCAAGTAATGTCAATTCCAGACTGGTCGAGTTTCATGAAAATGGGCGGTTGCGCATGATCAGTATCATTGATGAGCTGCCGGACGGGATATCGTCTGTCTATACGTTTTTTGATCCCGATGTGACAGGCGCAAGCTTTGGCACATATAACATCTTATGGCAAGTGCAACTGTGCCTCGAACTGAAGTTGCCCTATCTCTATCTCGGGTACTGGATCAAGGAAAGCGGGAAAATGGCATACAAAGCCGGATTCAAGCCATTGCAGGGATTGATTGGAGGGCAGTGGGAACTGCTGACTGATAACGATATGTAGCGTCTAGCGCGTCTGGTTTTTGGCACCGCGCGAAACTTATCGGTCTCGCGGATGGAGGTTATAGTTATCGACTAATTATGTTGAGCGGCGCGTATTGCGGCTGCGCGTTTAGCCAGCGGCTCGGCTCTGACCGGATGGCCAATATCCCGATAGAGCTGCGCGAGGTTTTCGAGACCGGTCGCGACATTGGGATGATCCAGCCCTAGCGTTTTTTCGGAAATTTCCAATGCCCGCTTGAAAAGCGGCTCTGCCTGTGGATACTTCCCCTGGTCTCGATACAACCCGGCCAAATTATTCAAACTCAAAGCCACATTGGGATGCTCCGGGCCGAACGTTTTTTTTGAAATCGCGAATACTCTTTTAAAAAGCGGCTCAGCCTGAGAATATTGTTTTTGAGCAGTGTACAGCAGGGCCAAATTGTTAAGGCTCATCGCTACATTAGGATGATTGGGGCCTAGCACTTTTTCCACAATAGCAAGCGCGCGTTTGAGAAGCGGTTCGGCTTCCGTATACTGTTCCTGCGCCTGGTATAGCTGTGCCAGATTATTCAAACTTACCGCCACGTCGGGATGCTCCGGCCCGAGCACTTTCTCATCAATCGCCAGTGCGCGCTGATACAACGGATGCGCCTGCGCGTATTGCCCCTGGCTCCTGTAAACCATTGCGAGATTATTCAGCGCTGCGGCGGCTTCCTGACTTTCCGGGCCGATCGACTTCTCGAAAATCCCGAGGGCGCGTTTGAGTAACGGCTCGGCCTGTGTATACTGACCTTGGGCGTTATATAGTAACGCAAGACTGTTCAGGCTTGTTGCGATGGCAGGATGGTTTGGATCCAGTGACTGCTGGGCTGCCTGCAAAGCCTTCTTTCCCACCAAAATGGCGCGATTATAATCTCCCTGTTGATAGAGTGTTTCCACCTCATTATTGAGCTTGTCCCATTGGCTCATGGCATGAGCGGGATCGCCCAATATTGTTGCGAGAGCGATAATAATAAAAATAGACAGCTTCATACAGAATCCCACCAATGATGAACGTGATGATAAACAAATCGCCCGCGAGATTCAAAATCTCCAAATCTTCCTGAGGCGCCGGATTAACAAAGTAAATGCTTTATTCCCTGCTTCGCCCGTTATTGTTCAGTTTCGATCCCGAAACGGCTCATCGGCTTACCTTTAGCGCAATCGAGAAAGCTCGCCGGTTTGGTTTGTTAACTGGCGATGCCATAGTTTGCACGCCTCGCAACGTTATGGGTTTGAATTTTCCCAATCCCGTGGGACTTGCCGCCGGGCTGGACAAGAATGGCGAACACATCGACGCCCTTGCGGCGCTTGGCTTCGGATTTGTCGAAATCGGCACAGTCACTCCCCGTCCGCAGCCGGGCAACCCTAAACCACGCCTGTTTCGTATGCCCCGCGCAAACGCCATAATCAACCGCATGGGATTTAATAATCACGGGGTCGACAGGTTGCTGGCGAATGTCAGACGTTCGAATCGCAGTTGCATACTCGGCATCAACATTGGCAAGAATTTCGATACCCCTGTCGAAAAAGCGGCGGATGATTACCTGGCGTGTCTGCATAAGGTATATTGTTACGCCGATTATATTGTTATCAATATTTCCTCACCCAATACCCCGGGGCTGAGGCAATTGCAAAACGCCGGGGAATTGGATCGTTTGCTTGCCATGCTGAAATCGAACCAGCGGAAACTGGCTGACGAACATGGCAAATATACGCCTCTGGCGGTGAAAATCGCCCCCGACCTGGAACCGCCGCAGATCGAATCCATCGCAGCGTTGTTGCGGGCGCACGGAATTGATGGGGTTATCGCAACCAATACAACCTTGTCCCGGGCCGGTATTGAAACACTGCCTCATGCGGATGAAGCCGGGGGATTGAGTGGAGCACCGCTCAAGCATAAAGCCACAATGGTCGTCCGCCAATTAAACGCCGCGCTCCAGGGAGCTCTCCCCATCATCGCTGTCGGCGGTATTATGTGCGCGGCCGATGCACGGGAAAAAATCGCGGCTGGGGCAAGCCTGGTGCAGATTTACAGCGGCCTGATTTACCGCGGCCCTCATCTGGTGCGGGAGATCGGACAGGCACTATGTGCCTCGGGTTCGTCGGTTCCACATTGAGGTTCAGTATGACAAGAGATCAGCTCATAGTGGAAATAGATGGCATTTTGCCGCAAACCCAATGCCGCCAATGCGGTTTCGCTGGCTGTCGGCCTTATGCAACGGCGATTGCGGAAGGTCTGGCTGATATTAATCAGTGCTCTCCCGGTGGCAAGAGCGGTATTCTCAAGTTGGCTGGATTGCTGGGAGTGAGCCCCAAGCCGCTCAATACTGCCCATGGTTTTACAAAACCCAGAGCCGTTGCGCTCATTAATGAACAAGCCTGTATAGGCTGTACGCTTTGCATCCTGGCCTGTCCTGTAGACGCCATCGTGGGCGCAGCCAAGCAGGCTCATACAGTGATCACTGAAGAGTGCACCGGCTGCGAGTTATGTATTGCGCCATGTCCCATGGACTGCATCAGTATGGCTCCACCACGAATACCAGCTCTGGGGGAAAACTCCAACGATTCCAAGCCCCATCTCACCTCACGCGGCTACCGGACCGACGCGGACGAAAAGAAAGCCGCGGATCGAGCGCGCGCGCGCCACCGCTTCAGGTTGCTGAGGCTTGAACGTGAGAAGCAGGAACGGGAAGAAAAGCTCGTCCAAAAAGCCGAAGCAGAAAAAGATATAAATGTTTCTCCCGCCGGTCCTTCCGCAACCGGAAATACTAAAAAAGCGATGATCCAGGCTGCATTGGAGCGCGCCATGGCCGCACGAGTTCGACTGAATGACAAAAATGACGGGTGCAGTACAAAATGAAAGTACGGTACAAAATGAAGGTACAGTATATTAAGGAAACCTCTGAATAAGTGCCACGCGGGCGCGACGACGGCTTTTCGGGGGACGCCCTCCGCGGACGACTAATTCTGGCGGTTCCCTAGAGTTTTTCCAATCGATTATCAAATTCTTATCTTCCAACTCATGAATTCGCATACACGCAGGGAGATTTTTACCCGCTTCAAGGCGGCCAATCCACATCCCACTACCGAGCTGGCATATGGTTCGCCTTTCGAATTGCTTATAGCAGTGATTCTATCGGCACAGGCTACTGACAAGGGCGTGAATCTGGCAACGCGGAAACTGTTTCCCAAGGCAAATACGCCCGAGAAGATACTGGCATTGGGGGAAGCCGGTCTGCGAGAGTTTATCAAGAGTATCGGATTATATAAAACGAAGGCAAAGAATATACTGGCGACGTGTGCCATGCTCATTGAGCATTACGGTGGCGAAGTTCCGCGGACGCGGGAACAACTGGAAAAATTGCCTGGCGTGGGCCGCAAGACCGCCAATGTGATGTTGAATACCGCGTTCGGCGAACCGACCATCGCGGTAGACACTCACATTTTTCGCGTATCAAACCGAACCGGTATCGCACGCGGAAAAACCGTGCTGGAAGTGGAGCAAAAGCTCTTGAAATGTGTCCCGGAAGAATTTCGGCACGATGCCCACCACTGGCTTATTTTGCACGGACGCTACGTGTGCGTGGCCAGGAAACCAAAATGCCCCGCCTGCATCATCAATGATCTGTGCGAATATGAGGACAAGACTCCGTTTCTTTAGGAAAACTTTTTCACCGCTTCGCGCGTGAATGTTTAAGCCCCAATGTTTAATCCATCGAGAGACCAGGCGCGCCAATTTCTTTTTGACACCTGGCATAAATACCGGCAGCGTGAAATGCTGTCCGCCATGGAAGACATGGCGCTTGAAGTAATTCTGCTACATCCGGAGTATCAGGCCGTGCTGGAAAATGCTGAGTACTATCGGGACAAGGACTATTTGGCGGAAATGGGCGATACGAATCCATTTCTCCACATGAGCATGCACATCGCTATTATGGAGCAACTTTCAATAGACCAGCCTGTCGGAATCCGGCAGCGATTCGAGCGTTTACTGAAAAAAACGAGGGACGAACATACTGCGATGCATCAAGTGATGGAATGTCTGGCGGAAATGATCTGGCAAGCGCAGCGCAATCAATTACCGCCGGACGCATCGGTGTATTTTGAGTGTCTCGATCGGCGGGAAAATTAACCCGCGGACGCGGAGAAATTCGCGTCCCTGGTCCATGTTGAGGACAATAGCACCTATGCCCTCTCGATGAGGGTAAGGTAATTTATACCAGAGCTAATAACCAAGACCTCTGAACGAGTCTATAGTGATACCACTACAGTTAACTACCGGCTAACTGCCGGGCTTATTTCAGAGGTTTCCCGATCAATATTTTGTTTTCAGGCCAGCTTGGCTAGCGAAATACGCTGCCAGATTCTCGATATCTTCCTTACTCAAAGGCGCAGCCATACCTGCCATGATGGGGTCCTTGCGAACACCCGATTTATATTCGTTCAGGGATTTTTCGATATAACTGGCATACTGACCGGCAAGTTTTGGAAAAGCCGGAGCGGGACTATTGCCATCAGGGCCGTGACAGGCGGCACAGACCTCAGCCGCTTTTTTCTTGCCAGCTTCAATATTGGCTGCTATTCCTTGACTGGAAACCAGCAGCAAAGCACCGCTTGCCGCGGCAATAACGAAATTTTTCATGAGGCTTCCTTGCGTAATGAGTGATTATTTTCCGCTGTTTGCGTAATAGGCGGCCAAGTCTTCCATATCCTTCGTGGAAAGTGTGGCGGCTATACCCTTCATGCTGGGATGATTACGTGCGCCGGTTTTATATGCCTCGAGCGCCTTGACCAGGTACTCGGCGTGCTGGCCGCCCAGTCTGGGAACCTGATAGACTGTGGGATATGATGTCCGGTATCCCTCTATTCCATGACAACCAATGCACATGGCATTCTTCGTTTTTCCCGCGGCTGGGTCACCGGCTGCCTGAGCGGTACCTGACAATGCCAGGAGCAGACCCCATGCAACTACACTCACTATCGCTGGTCGTTTCATTATTAGTGCCCTCTTTTTACAAAAAGAGCGACTCTAAACGATGTGCCATTTCCGGTCAACGAATAAAAGTAACAGCACATACGGGAACTTATCATTACACTTTCTGTCCGCTTGTCGTGCGTTTTGCTTCCAGTTCTTCCCATCGGACGAGGTAATGCGTGAGTTCGTCTTCGAGAGCCGCAAAGCGCTCTTGCAGGTTTCTGGCACGTTGGGGGCTATCGCGGTAAATATTAGACGAACTTAACTGGCAGGTTATGTCAGCCTGTTCCCGCTCCAGAATCTCGATTTTTGCGGGTAGCTCATCAAGTTCACGTGTTTCCTTATACCCCAACTTTACGCGCGTAGCCGGCTCATGCTTCTTGTCAGGCAGAACCTCAAGCGAGAGTTTGGCCGTGTGCTGCTTAGGCGGTGATAGCGGTAGTTTTTGAAGACTCTCACTCTTCACACGCATCCAGTCTTCATAACCTCCCACATATTCCCGAAGTATGCCCTCTCCCTCGAAAGCGATAACCTGGGTAACCACATTGTCGAGAAATTCCCTGTCGTGGCTCACGAGGAACAGCGTGCCGGAATAGTTTTGCAGCATTACCTCAAGCAGTTCCAATGTTTCGATGTCCAGATCATTGGTGGGTTCATCCAGAACCAGCACATTGGCAGGGCGAGTAAACAGGCGTGCAAGCAACAGCCGATTGCGCTCGCCGCCGGAAAGCGTTTTTACCGGCGACCGCGCTCGCTCCGGTGCAAACAGAAAATCTTCCAGATAACTGATGACGTGCTTTCTCGTTCCCCCGATGTCGATAAAATCCGAGCCTTGACTTATGGTATTAATCAGGGTTTCCTCGCCATTCAACTGCTCGCGCATCTGGTCAAAATACGCCACCGCGAGTTTGGTTCCCTGCCGGACGCTGCCACTATCGGGCTGTAGTTCTCCTAATATCAGCTTTAGCAAGGTGGATTTTCCGGCGCCGTTCGGCCCCAGCAATCCGACTCTATCACCGCGCATAATCCGGCAGGAAAAGTCATTAATGAGAGGTTTGCCGCCGCCATATGCCTTGGTTATGTGCTCCAGCTCAGCCACCAGGCGCCCCGATTTCGATCCGTCTCCTACATTAAGGTTTACCGTTCCAGCCCGTTCGCGGCGCGCGGCACGTTCGAGCCGCAGCGCTTCCAGCCGCCGCACCCTGCCTTCATTGCGGGTACAGCGCGCTTGAATTCCCTTGCGTATCCAGACTTCCTCCTGTGCCAGCACCTTGTCGAACTTTTGATAATGGACGGCTTCGGTTTCAAGCATTTCCATTTTCTTACGCTGATACTCGGCAAAGTCGCCAGGAAAGCTCGTCAGTTTGCCTCGGTCAAGTTCAATAATCCGAGTCGCCACATTATTTAGAAAACGGCGATCGTGAGTGATAAACAGTACTGTGCCCGGAAAACTCTTAAGAAGCCCTTCGAGCCACTCGATCGAAGAAAAATCCAGATGGTTGGTCGGCTCATCCAATAACAGCACATCCGGGGATACCACTAACGCGCGAGCCAGCGCCACCCGTTTTTTTTGACCACCGGACAGTTCTCCTGTCAATACGTCGGCAGACAGTTCAAGCTTGCCAATGGCGGTTTCCACCCTAGCCTGTATACGCCAGCCATCCTGGGCTTCCAGTTCGGTTTGCAGATCCTGAAGGCGCAAAAGGAGCGCTTCAGTATCCTGCCCGCTTTCGCTCAAGAGATGAGATGCTTCATGATAGTCGAGCAGCACTTGGCTGATCGGCCCCAACCCCTTCGATACTTCCTGGAAAACCGTGAGGGCGGGATCCAGTTCGGGCTCCTGTGGCAGGTAAGCCAGCCTCAACGAGGGCCCATGCCAGACTCGTCCGTCGTCAGGCCCTATTTCGCCTGCCAGAAGACGGAGCAAACTGGATTTACCGCCCCCATTCCTGCCGATCAGGCCGACACGTTCGCCGGGGTCAAGCTGCAAATTCACCTGATCCAGTAACGCATGATGTCCAAAGGCGAGGCAGGCTTTTTCAAGAGTGAGGAGAGGCATAGTGAAAGAAAGATTTCGGCTTAACCGGCGGGGGGCGCAATTCTGCCATGGTCGGCAGGGCTTGGCAAAATATTTTTCATCCGGTTTAAAAGAAATCCGCAGTGTCGGAAAGAGACAGAGGCGTTCCGGATTGGTTCTCGATTCCAGGACTTGTTCAGAGATCCGCTAAAAGTCAACATGTGGTTGTCGCCAAGCACGGTCTCGCGGCCGTGCGCGGGAGAGAGCCTGGGACGCTTCGCACCAACCTTCACATGCATTGCGTCCCGGCCGGCCTCGCCATATGTTCAGCAAGCTTTTACACTCCGCATAGAATCTAAAAAATTGCAGTACCCTTTGGCGTTGCTGCGCATCAAGAGAGGAGTCGCTGCAGATAAGCTTGTCGTCCTGCATGCCGCGGTCCGTCAAGGTCACAGCACCCCAGGCTCTGGCCTGAATCATCGTACCCAACGGCAACCGCGGGCCGAGCACCAGCGCATCCAGGAGGTCACCATCGAGGCCAAGATAATCGGGCACAGAGCCGTAGTTATAGGGACACGGCAGGGGAGAAATGAAGTCGATGCTACCGGTTGATCCCCGTTTAAGAAAACATCCACGTGGAACCTCGATGATTACCTCTACCTCTGGCGGTTCAGACAATAGTTTTTCATCCAGACGCGGATTCACTTCATTCACGATCTCATGATTAAAGGATCCACGTCAGGCCCGGCCAGGGCTGATCCTTCTATTACTGCTGCTCAGCTTGTGCGGGATTTTTTTCCACCAGCAGCGTATACAATCTGCGGCTATCGGCCCGCAGGACCGTAAATTTAAAGTGATCAACAGTTACTGATTCACCTCGTTTGGGTAGCCGGCCGAACTTGTGCAATACCAAGCCACCGACGGTGTCATACTCCACATCACTGAATTCCGCACCCAGCCGTTCATTGAAATCGACGATTTCGGTAATGGCCTTGACGCGGTAATGACCGTCAGGATCTTTTACAATGTTGTCTTCGGCTTCATCGAAATCATGCTCATCCTCGATGTCCCCCACGATCTGCTCCAGTACGTCTTCAATGGTTACCAGTCCTGCAACGCCGCCGTACTCATCCACGACTATAGCGATGTGATTGCGGTTAGTACGGAAATCCTTGAGTAATACATTGAGCCGCTTGGATTCCGGAATGAATACCACGGGCCGTAGCATGTCGCGTACGTTAAACTCTTCATCTCCCGCGTGATAGCGCAAAAGATCCTTTGCCAGTAGTATGCCAATAACATTGTTTTTATCGTTTTCGGTAACTGGAAAGCGCGAGTGCGCCTTCTCGATAACAAAGCGGATAAACTTGTCCACCGGTTCGCCAATATCGATCACATCCATTTGTGAACGCGGGATCATGATCTCCCGTGCCTGCATCTCGGATACCTGAATCACGCCCTCGATCATGCTTAATGCATCTGAATCGAACAGATTGCGCTCATATGCGGACCGCAGCAAAGCTAACAGTTGTTCGCGGTCTCCCGGCTCACGCAGAAAGAGCGCACTGACACGCTCAAGCAAGCCGGGTTGTTTGAGAGGATCATCCATGCCGTTATGACTTTTTTTTTGTAATGAGTAGGTCAAGCCACGCCCGAATGAGTCCCCGCTCCGCCAGCTCAGTTGCCAACTACGCACTCCGCCGAGCGCTTGTGCAGAGGTTCTTCAGTCAACGATTTCATCATAAGGGTTGTGATATCCCAGGCTTTCCATAATTTCCGCCTCCAGCCGTTCCATTATTGCTGCGCCAGCATCACTTTCATGATCATACCCCTGCAGATGCAGAATGCCATGTACGGTAAGGTGAGCGTAGTGCGCGTCGAGATTTTTATGCTGTTGCCGCGCCTCATTTTCTATCACCGGCGTGCACAGCACAATATCTCCGGACAGAGGCCGAGTATTGCTATAACCGAAAGTCAGCACGTTGGTCGCGTAGTCCTTTCCGCGAAAGTCCCGGTTGAGGCTGCGGCCCTCAACTTCATCAACAATGCGCATCACAATTTCCGCATCCTGCACCAGGGCTACTTTAATCCATTTGCGAAATTCAGATCGCACAGGCACATCAGCTGCATGAGTTGCGTATTGCATGGTCAATTTCAGCTTTATATTCCTGCTGCTGCTTTTCCCGGGAGAATCAGGTTTGCTGCCCCTGTCTTTCATACTTTTCATAAGCATTCACGATTCTTTGAACCAGGGGATGGCGCACCACATCCTCTGCGCCAAAATAGGTGAAAGCGATGCCGCGCACTTTTTCCAGAACTTGTTTGCCCTCCACCAGACCGCTTTTTTGATGCTTCGCCAGATCAATCTGAGTAATATCACCCGTTATAACGGCCTTTGAGCCGAAACCGATACGAGTCAGGAACATTTTCATTTGCTCGGGAGTGGTATTCTGGGCCTCATCAAGTATGACAAAGGACTGATTCAACGTGCGGCCGCGCATAAAAGCCAGCGGGGCAATTTCAATTGCGCTGCGCTCGAACTGCTTGCTGGTTTTGTCAAACCCCATCAGATCATACAGTGCATCGTAAAGAGGACGTAAATAAGGATCCACTTTCTGTGCCATATCTCCTGGTAAAAAACCAAGACGCTCGCCGGCTTCAACCGCCGGCCGAACCAGCACTATCCGGGCAACGATATCTCGCTCCAGCGCATCCACTGCACTTGCCACGGCAAGGTAAGTCTTTCCGGTACCCGCCGGACCTATGGAAAATGTGATGTCGTGGGTTTGTATCTGATGAAGATACTCGACCTGACGCGGCGTTCTGCCGCGTAAATCGCTGCGGCGGGTAAGCAGAGCCAGCTCCCCAGTCTCTTTTGCACGTCCTTCAATCAAGCCATGCTTTCTCGAATGCGGATTCATCACTTCGATCAAACCTAGCTGGATTTCCTCGATGCCCAGATGGTGCTGTGCCTGAGCATAAAATCTTTGCAATGCTTCCGCGGCAAGCGAAGTCCGGGCTGAGCTGCCGCGCAAGGCGAAATGCTCTCCCCGGCGTGCAATGGTGACGTCAAGTACGGTTTCGATCTGCCTGAGGTTTTCGTCCAGCACGCCGCATAAATTGGCAAGGCGCTGGTTATCGGCTGGGGAAAAGGAAAGTTCGACGGGTTGGGATTTCAATGGCTTGGCAAGCGATTGTGCGATGGGCATATCTTAATTCTGGCAGTGACGGGCGTGGTTTGCAAGAAATGAAGATTTCGCTCGCTTATTCAGAATTTCTTCCAATTGCTCTCGTCGATCTTGCCTCGCAACGAATGTGATAAAGCGTCAGTAATGATCACATTTACGAAGTGGCCCATTTTTTCCGGATTTCCGGAAAAATTCACCATGCGGTTATTGTCTGTACGCCCGCAGAGTTCATCGGGATTTTTCCTGGATGGGCTCTCCACCAGAATACGTTGGGTGGTACCGATCATGCTCTGACTGATGGTCTGTGCCTGTTGCTCGACTTTTTCCTGCACCTGTTGCAGGCGGTAGAGTTTTATCTCATACGGGGTATCATCGGCCAGGTCCGCGGCAGGCGTGCCCGGACGCGGACTATAAATGAAGCTGAAGGAACCGTCAAAATTCGTTTCTTCGATCAGCCTCATCGTGGCGGCAAAGTCTGCTTCGCTTTCACCCGGAAAACCAATAATGAAATCTGAAGTAAGCGAAATGTCGGGCCGGGCAGCGCGCAGCCGCCGTATGATCGATTTGTATTCCAGAACAGTATAGCCGCGCTTCATTGCGGCCAGGATCCGGTCCGATCCCGACTGAACCGGCAGATGCACATGACTTACCAGTTTAGGTAATGCCTGGTAAGCATCGATCAGGCGCCGGGTGAATTCTCTTGGATGAGAGGTGGTATACCGGATGCGCTCGATACCGGGAATTTCGTGAATATACTCGAGCAGCAGCGCAAAATCGGCCGTCTCGGCCTCTTCCTCGTAATTCATCATCCCACGATACGCGTTGACGTTTTGCCCAAGCAGCGTTACCTCTTTAATTCCCTGACTTGCCAGCCCTGCGATCTCTTCCAGAATAGCGCTGAATGGACGGGAGATTTCCTCACCTCGTGTATAGGGAACCACGCAAAAGCTGCAATATTTGCTGCATCCCTCCATGATCGAAACGAAAGCAGTCACCCCTTCGACACGCGCCGGGGGCAGGTGATCGAATTTTTCAATTTCGGGAAAAGAGATATCAACCTGAGGGCGGCCGGTAGCCTGGCGCGCGGAAATCAATTGGGGCAGCCGATGCAGCGTTTGAGGACCGAATACAAGATCGACATACGGGGCGCGCTTTACAATTTCCGCGCCTTCCTGGCTGGCCACGCAACCTCCTACGCCGATGAGCAGATCGGGATTGTTTTTTTTCAGGTATCGGACGCGTCCAAGATCGTGAAATACCTTCTCCTGTGCTTTTTCCCGCACCGAGCAAGTATTGAACAGAATGACATCGGCTTCAGCCGGATCATCCGTCTTTTCCATGCCTTCGGCAGCGTGAAGCACATCGGCCATCTTCTCCGAGTCATACTCGTTCATTTGACAGCCAAAGGTTTTGATATAAAGTTTTTTGGCCACGACTATTTCAAACTTATCCTAAAAATAAAAACCGGCCGAGCCGGGGGTCGGAAATCGGAACCTTTGATCGGTTTTACCCACTATTTCTGAGACCTGCGGCTACGCCGTTAATGGTAAGTTGTATTGCCCGTTTGACCGCATCTGTTGCGTCGCCCGAGCGATATCGCCGCAACAGCTCTACTTGCAGGTGATTGAGCGGATCGATATAAGGTGTACGGTTACGAATACTGCGAGCAAGCGTCGGGTTGTCCTGCAACAGCTCTGTGCGGCCGGACACCGCGAACAGCCATTCAACGCTGCGATCCCATTCGGCCTGGATACAACCGAAAATTTTATCTCGCAGTCCGGTATCGGTTACGAGTTCAGCATAACGTGACGCGATTCCCATATCGGTTTTAGCCAATACCATATCCATGTTGGACAGCAGCGTTTGCATGAACGGCCATGTACGGTACATCTCCTGAAGCAGTCCAAGCCCCTTCTCGCCCCGGCCTTCCCTTTGGACAAAGGCTTCCACAGCCGTTCCAAACCCATACCAGCCTGGAATCATGGCACGATTCACACTCCAGCTGAACACCCAGGGAATGGCGCGCAGGTCTTCTATAAGGTCGGATTGTTTGCGCGATGGCGGGCGGCTGCCGATATTGAGGCCCGCGATTTCTCTTATGGGCGTGGATTCCTGGAAGTAGCGATTAAAACCCGGTGTTTCATAAACGAGATTGCGGTAAGCGGCGAGCGCATCGCGCGCCAGCACTTCCATGGTTCGATAATAATCCTCTGCGCGTTCCCCCAAGGTGTCGTGGCTCAACAATGTGGCCTCTATCGTGGCGGCTACGAGCGTTTCGAGATTGCGGCGTCCGATTTCCGGGTCGGAATATTTGCTGCCGATCACTTCGCCCTGCTCGGTGATGCGTATCTGGCCGTTCACGCTATTTGGAGGCTGAGCCAATATGGCCTGATAGCTGGGGCCGCCACCACGCCCGACGGTACCGCCGCGTCCATGGAACAGGCGCAATTCAACCTTGTGCTTGGCGAACACCTTCGTAAGTTCTGTTTCGGCTTTATACAGCTCCCAGTTGGCGGCGAGAAAACCGCCGTCTTTATTGCTGTCAGAATAGCCAAGCATCACCTCCTGGACACTGCCGCGCGAATCCAGGAGTTTACGATAATAGGACAGCGAGAACAGCTCGTCCATGACCTTCCCGCACGCGCGCAAATCCGCAATAGTCTCAAATAGTGGGACTATGTTCAGATGCAGATGCGGCAGTTCCCCAGGCCGCAGCAAGCCGACTTCTCTCAATAATAGCGCGACTTCCAGCACGTCCGACACGCCGTCTGTTTTCGAAATCACGTAGTTTGGCAGCGCAGCGCGGCCGAACCGCCGTTGAATTTCCGCCGCGGCTTCCTGAATGCGTAGTTCGCTTTGGGTGAGTTCCGAATAGGCTAGATAGGGTGAGCGCAGCGGGCGCAGACTGCTGATCTCGGTCAGGAGTCGCTGTACACGTTCCGCCTCGGTCAGCTCGCAATAACCCTTGGATAGAAGATCGTAATCGAGTAATTCCGCCACGACCTGTTCATGGACACCGCTGTGCTGGCGCATGTCCAGCGGAGCCAGGTGGAAACCGAATACCTCTGCGGCCCGCCGCAGATGACGCAGATCCCCTTTCGCCAGCAACTTCGATTTATGCTGCTGGAGCGAGCGGATGACGATATCCAGATCATGGACGAATTCCGTGCTTTCCGCGTAGGGGGTGGCCGGGCCGACGGGACGCCTTTGCCTGATCGCATGCCCAAGATCCTGGCTGGTTGCCGCAAGGCGCGCGTAAATACCGATAAGCGCGCGCCGGTAGGGTTCGTCAGCACGGCTGGCCGCCCGATCGGGCGATGCCTCGGCCAGAGCCGCCAGTTCATCGTCCACATCCACCAGGCGTTCGGTCAGGCTCAGCCTGCGACCAATCCGGTGCACTTCCCCCATGTAAAAATCCAGCGCAAGCGCCGATTGACGCTCGGCCGCGTGCAAAATGACCTCATCGGTTACAAAGGGATTCCCGTCCCGATCACTGCCTATCCAGCTTCCGATGCGTAGAAATGGCGGGATAGGCGGCGCATTTGCCTCCATTCTTCGCTCAAGCAGATCTTCTATCTCGGCATACAGGCGGGGTACTTCGGTAAGAAAAGTATAGTGATAATAGGCCAGGCCGTTTTTGATTTCATCATATACCGACAAACGTTCCGAACGCAGCATGCGGGTTTGCCACAATATTTGGATGGCGCAGCGCAGTCCCTCTTCGTTATTGCGCAGCTCGTCCGGGGTAAGCTGCATACGATCGCGCTCGTTCAACAGATGTGCAATGGTCAACTGGCAATCGAGCATGCTTCTACGCTGCACTTCGGTCGGGTGCGCGGTCAAGACTGGAGAAACCAGTGCCTTGGCGAAAAAGCGGCCCAACGCGTCACCATCCGTTCCGCTGGAAAAAACCCGATCCAGGGCCAGTGCCACGCTGCCTGCCTGAGGGGGTGATCCGGCTCGAAGGTGGGTGCGGCGGCGGCGATTATGATGCATATCCTCAGCAATGTTGGAAAGCTGCGAGAATTGGCTGAATGCGCGCACCACCGCTACCGTTGCTTTATTGCTGAGCTGGTTCAGAATAACATCCAGTTCGTGTCCCGCCTTCGGGTCCTGCTCGCGCCGAAACCGAATTGCCGTCTGGCGGATAGTTTCCACGAGTTCAAAAGTCGGCTCACCTTCCTGTTCCCGCAGTGTGTCGCCCAACATTCGTCCGAGCAGGCGGATGTCTTCCCTCAGGGGGTCATCCTTGACTGGACTGTCTGCATGGTCCGACTGATTTTTATCAAAATTTTCGCTTCTGGGAGCAAGCGATCTCATGACAACACCTCTTTCGCAACGCGGACCGCAGGCGTTGTACCTACTTGAGTCCGGGTTGGCGTCTGGCATGCTAAAATGTGTATCGGTATCAATTCCGCAATTTTTCCAATGTAATAATAATGCCTAATTCATCCAAACCTGCAAAGATTGTTATCGCCACTCGAGAAAGTGTTCTGGCCTTATGGCAGGCGAATTTCATACGTGACCGGCTCGCGGAATTATACCCGCAAACCGAATTCAACATATCCGGCATGACTACGCGCGGAGATCAGATACTTGATAAATCTCTCTCCAAAATTGGTGGAAAAGGATTGTTCATCAAGGAACTGGAGCAGGCGCTGGAGGATGGGCGCGCGGATATCGCGGTGCATTCACTGAAGGATGTGCCAATGGATATGCCAAACGGATATATGCTGGCAGCTATCGCGGAACGGGAAGATCCACGCGATGCTTTCGTTTCCGATCGCTATGCCAGCCTCGACGCGCTTCCGGAAGGGAGCATCGTGGGGACTTCCAGCCTGCGGCGGGAAAGCCAGTTGCGCGCACGCTTCCCACATCTCAAGGTTCAGCCCCTGCGCGGCAACTTGCAGACCCGGTTGCGTAAACTGGATGAAGGTGAATTTGCGGCGATCATTCTTGCGGCCGCGGGATTGAAACGGCTGGGGCTGGCTCATCGCATTACTTCATTTCTGAGCCCTGAGCTGAGTTTGCCGGCGGTAGGCCAGGGTGCGCTGGGCATCGAATGCCTCACCGGGCGAGCAGATATGGTTGAGCTTTTACAACCACTGCATCATCTTCAAACTGCTCAATGCGTAGCGGCCGAACGCGCGATGAGCCGGGCTCTGGGCGGAAGTTGCCAAGTACCCCTGGGCGGTTTCGCGGAAATCACCGGGGACGCGTTGCGACTGCGCGGATTTGTCGCCAGCCCGGATGGGACGCAAATCATAAGCGATGAATTGAGTGGCAAACCTGAGAAGGGTACCGATATTGGTATACGATTGGCACGGAACCTGAAGGTAAAGGGAGCGGAAGCTATTCTGGCCGCGCTGGAGCTTCATGCGCCCGAACCCATAAGTCACCCATAAGCGACCCCTAAGCCACCCGTAAGCCCACTCGTGAGGCATCCATGAGCAAACCGCTGACTGGGATTACCGTCCTGGTCACGCGTCCGGCGCACCAGGCAGGCGGGCTCGCTGAGAGAATACGTACAGCGGGGGGGAAACCGGTTTTGTTTCCGGTGCTTGAAATTCTCGATGTAATAAATCCACGCCCACTGCTAGAGGTGATCAGGCGTCTCGATGAATTCGATCTGGCGGTTTTTATCAGTCCCAACGCGGTCAATAAGGCAATGAGCCTCATACATGCCAGCCGTTCGTTACCTCCCGGGTTGAAAGTCGCCGCGGTTGGCCAGGGAACCTCGAAGGCGCTGAGGAATTTCGATGTCCAAGCGGTTATCGCTCCCACTGCGCATTTCGACAGTGAGGCATTGCTCGATATGGCGGAATTGAAGCACCTGGCGGGCAAGCACGTCGTTATTTTTCGCGGGGATGGAGGTCGCGAACTGCTGGGTAAAACTTTGCTGGAGCGGGGCGCCATACTTGAGTATGCTGAATGTTATCGCCGCGCCAAACCGTCTGCTGACGTTGCTCCGCTACTGAAAGCCGGGGCGCGCGGCGAGATCAGCGCGATAACCATAACCAGTAGTGAAGGTCTACGCAATTTATTTGATATGGTTGGTGAGGCGGCTCAGGCATGGCTCAAGCAGACGCCCTTGTTTGTGTCCCACGAACGCATAGCCGAGAGCGCGAGAACACTTGGATGCGCCCATGTAATTCTTACACCCGCCGGAGATTATGGTTTGCTTGAAGGCCTGTCAATTTATTTCCGATCGAAAGCTGGCGGTGATTCAGCTTCAATGAAACCGTGAGTGCCGAGATACCTTCTGAAATCACCTCGACCGACGCGCCTGAATCGCAGAGGATAAGCGAGGAATCGGGCAGGGGATCACCCGGAGAAATACGTAAGGGGCTACATAAGCGCATTAACCTCCCTCTTCTGATTCTTATCTTAATCCTTGCGCCCGTTATAGCCTGGCAGTGGTATGACACGCGTAATCAAATCGCGGGGCTGCAACACGAGTTGGCAAAGCGATTGGCCGAAGCAGACGCGTCGGGGAAGGAATCGCGCAATATCGCGGGGGAAGCGGCCGAGACAGGGCGCCGGGCGGAAATGAAGCTCAGCCTGCTGGAGGCAAAGCTGGCTGAATCGCAGAACCAGCAATTGGCGCTGGAAGCACTATACCAGGAGCTCACGCGTAACCGCGATGAGGCAACGCTCGAGGAAGTCGAACAATTACTGCTTATTGCCAATCAGCAGCTGCAACTGGCAGGTAACGTGAAAGCTGCCCTGATTGCCATGCAAGAGGCCGATGCTCGACTGCAGCGCATCGATCGTCCGCAGCTAACGCCACTGCGCAAGATTCTTTCCAAAGATATGGATCGCCTTAAAGCTGCCCCCTATGTGGATACAGTGGGAATCAGCCTGCGTCTCGATAATCTTGCTGCAGCGGTTGATAAATTGCCACTGGCAATGGAACTTCGCCCGCCGGAAGTGAGCCCTCCCCGGCATCAAGCTCTGCCAGGCGAAAGCCTATGGCTAAAATTCCTGCGCGAAACATGGGAGGACTTGAAGCAGCTCGTACGCATCCAGATTATGGATAAGCCGGATGTTGCGTTGCTGTCACCATCCCAAGCCTATTTTCTGCGGGAAAATTTAAAGTTGCGTCTGTTATCGGCCCGGCATGCGCTACTTGCGCGCGACGGGCCCAGCTTCAAGGCTGATCTCGACGCTTCCATAGATTGGATCAGTCGGTATTACGACAATAAGTCGGAGCCGGTGGTTAGCATGCTTGAGGGGTTACGCACGCTGCGCGACAGCGAAGTGGGGGTGGAATTGCCGCGCATTTCCGAAAGTCTCGACGCGGTGCGCAATTACCGTCTCGCGCGAGACCGGAACAAATAGATGAAGGCGGCGCTCTGGCTGCTGGCGCTGTTTGGTATTGCCGTGGCAGCGACGCTGGCGGCCAAATACAACAATGGCTATGTGCTGGTGGTCGCGCAACCTTATCGAATTGAGCTCTCTCTCAACTTATCGGTGGTGCTGCTGTTGGCAGCTTGTTTTGTCGCTTATTTTTTGATACGGCTGGCGGTCATCACTTTGCGGCTGCCCATGGAAGTCAAGGAATTCCGGTTGCGCCGGCGCCGCGAGAAGGCGCGCAGAGCAATGCTGGATGGACTGAGGGCGTTTCTGGAAGGGCGTTATGCCAAGGCAGAGAAAGCTTCCGCTGCCGCGCTGGAATTGAAAGACGACTCTCCCGCGATTGACGTGATTAACGCCGTGGTTGCCGCGCGCTCAGCGCATGAGCTGAGAAGATACGCCGAAAGGGATGAGTTTATCGCTTTGGCGGAAACCAGTGCGCCGAAGGAAACGGTACTCAGGCTTATGACTCAAGCCGAACTGTTGCTGGATGAGCATCGCTCAGAGGAAGCGCTGCAAATATTGCAAACGCTTCGCGCCGCAGAAACGCGGCAGCACGCGGCTGCTCTGCGACTGGAACTGAAAGCACAGCAGCAACTGAAGAACTGGGATAGGGTACTGGACCTGCTTGGGCAACTGGAACAGCGCGACGCACTCGATAAGACATTATTGAAGCAATTACGGCGCCACGCTCATGTGGAAAATCTTAAAAGCAAAATGTTGGATCCCCGCGTATTGCGGGAATATTGGCAAACGGTATCTTCGGCGGACAAAAAAGACAACAAACTGGCGGTTGCCGTTGCCCATGCTTGCACGGCTATAGGAGACTGCGCGACAGCCCGTCAGATTATCGAGCAGAGCCTGGACAGACAGTGGGATTCTGAATTGGCCGAGCTGTATGCAGAGTGCCCGGAAAATGACGCAATCAGCCAGATCGAACGCGCCGAGGCATGGCTGAAATCTCATCCCAACGATGCCAGCCTGTTGCTCGCTCTCGGTAAATTATGCATTCACTGCGAGCTGTGGGGCAAAGCACAAAATTACCTGGACGCAAGTCTCTCAGTCGAGCCGGGTTATCCAGCTCATCTTGCACTGGCACGATTAAACGAGAAAATCGGGCGGCCCGAACTGGCGAAAGAACACTATAACGAGGGGCTGGAGCTTGTCCTGAAGAGGTTGGAAGCGTTGGGGCAGAGGCATGTCCTTGCTGAGGGCAGATGAGCCGAATAATCCGGGTAATCCGAGGGCGCGCGCCGGTTATTGGAAATGAGAATGTATCTGATCAGCCGGGCCAGAATGCCCAGGGATACATTTCAGGACTTGGGCTCGCTTGGTGAGGCGGTAAACGCATCGGAAAAAAAATCGTCGTCTGGTAGCCGGCGCAATGCGGTAAAGTCTTTATGAGCGGCTTCAACCATTGCAGGCGCGCCGCAGGCGTATACCTGATACCCGGAGAGGTCGTTGAAATCCTGCAACACGGCTTGATGCACCAATCCAGTTCGTCCGTTCCAGTTATCGGCTGGCAATGCCTCCGACAGTACCGGGATAAAAGTAAAATTGTCATGCTCCTGTTGCCAGCGATCCGCAACATCCGGCATATATAAGTCGGCCTTGGTGCGATTACCCCAGTAGAGCACCATCCGCCTTTCACTGCTGCGCGTGTTGCCGCGCATGTTGCGTACATGAAACACATGCTCAAGGATGCTTTTGACCGGCGCGAAGCCGGTGCCGCTGGCGACGAATATGATGGGTTTATCGGAATCTTCGCGCAGAAAAAATGTGCCGAGCGGACCTTCAAAACGCAGGATATCCCTTTCTTTCATACGAGTGAATACATGCTCCGCAAACGTTCCGCCGCGATAATTGCGCACGTGTAATTGCAGGAGTTCGTCGTCATGGGGCGCGTTAGCCAGCGAAAAGCTCCGGCGCTTGCCATCTTTCATCAGAATATCAATATATTGACCGGGGAGGAATTGCAGTCTCTCGTTAGTGGGGAGCTTCAGGTAAATAACCATTACGTCCAGTGCAACGCGCTCCATCTTGTGGACGCGGCACGGCAGAGTCTTGACCTTAATATCTTTTATTGCCCCGATTTCGCGGCATTCGATCACAAGTTCGGACAGCGGCACGGCGCAGCAAAAAAGCGCCATGCCTGCTTGCTTCTCTATTTCCGTTAATGTAGCCGCGTTATAGCTGCCGAAATCGACGGTTCCCTGTATGATTTTGCCCTTGCAAGTGCCACAGGCGCCGTTCCGGCAACCATAGGGCAGCGGAAAACCTTCACGAAGCGCGGCTTGTAGTACAGTTTCTCCGGGCTGGGCAAGGAATACATGTCCGCTCGGTTTGATAGTGACTTGATGCGACATCGGTTATGAACGAGTCAACAAATAAAATAAGACGGCCAGCAATAAAATGAAACGGACGCTCTTGATTGTGGGTTGTGGCGACATCGCGCTGCGCGCGGCGCCTTTGCTGCGAATGCATTACAGGCTGCTGGGCCTGTGCCGGAGGCCGCAAACTCGCGCCATATTACGTCTACACAATATTACGCCTGTGTATGGGGATCTCGATATACCGGACAGCCTTGGCCAAATTTCGGGCATGGCTCATTCAGTGCTGCATCTGGCGCCGCCACCTGATCATGGCCAGCTAGACACTCGCACCGTCAACCTCCTGGCAGCGCTGGCCAAGCGGCCGAGGATAAAGGCAGCAATGTTACCACAACGGCTTGTCTACATCAGCACCAGTGGGGTATATGGAGATTGCCAGAGTGCGCTGATAGATGAAACCCGCCTGATCAATCCCCAAAGCGGACGCGCATTACGCCGGGCCGACGCTGAGAGACGGGTACGAGCGTGGGGTTTGCGGAATGGTATAAACGTTTCAATTCTTCGCGTACCCGGTATTTACGCATTGGATCGTTTACCGCTTGCCCGTCTGCGCGAAGATTGCTTGGCGCTGATTCCGGAAGAGGACAGCTATACCAGCCATATTCACGCCGACGATCTTGCCCGCATCGTTGTTGCTGCATTGCGCTATGCCAGACCGGGGCGTATCTATCACGCCTGTGATAACTCAAACCTCAAAATGGGTGAATATTTCGACCTGGTCGCAGACCGGTTTGGACTGCCGCGGCCACGGCGTATCGCCCGTGCACAGGCCGAAGGGCGCATATCGCCCGGCATGTTTTCGTTTATGAGGGAGTCGCGAAGGTTGGCGAATGACCGCATGAAGCATGAATTGCGTGTAAACCTTCGATATCCAACCGTGGCCGAATGTCTTGCAAACTCAAAATAAGCCTCGCTGAGCCAGGTTTTCCCGATAGCCAACGGATCTCTGCCTGGTGGACAAATATCCGGTTGGGTTGGACAATTCCCGCCGGTGCCACGGCATCGCTTTCAACGTAAATGAGTTATCCTGACCATATCTTTTGCAAGCCCAGTTGCTGGTGATCGCCGGGGGACATTTGCCCAGCGGGTCATTTCAGTAATCTCCTGCGCCATGCACAGCAATTGCCGTGGAAAATGGGTAAAATTCGCTCTACCTTTTAAGCAGACACCAATCGACCGATCACAATGGAGCCCATACTCGTTATTACCAATATGCCCGATCGATCGGCGGCGATGAGTCTTGCACGAACGCTGGTCGAGGAAAGGCTGGCGGCTTGTGTCAATGTGCTGGCTGATTGCACTTCGGTCTATCGCTGGGACGGAAAAAGCGAAACCACCGCAGAAGTACCGGTACTCATTAAAACGGTTGAGCAACATTATGCCCGGTTAGAGCAGGTGATAAAGTCGCTGCACCCCTACGAACTCCCTGAAATCATTGCTGTCCCAATCAGCAACGGCTTACCTTCTTATTTGAAATGGATTGAAAACGAAACCCTGGATTTCGGCACGCCGACTCCGGATGTCAAATGAACAAAGTTGTATTTCTATGCGCCTGAGACGTTATTTATTGCTGTTACTTTGCTTCTTCAGTCTCAATATTGCTGCGGAGGAGAAGTCATCTTTCGGTTTTCTTTCGGGATTACAGCAAATTGGTAAAGGCCTTGATCAGAATGAGCAGGAATTGCTGCCTCCGGATCAGGCTTTCAAGCTGACGGTCAGCGTAAAGGACGGGAATACGCTTGTAGCGCAATTTGAACCGGCGAAAAATTATTATCTATATAAAGATAAGGTTGCGTTCAAGCCACAGGCTACCGAAACGTCGATTGAAAGAATCTCATTGCCCCGGGGTGAGCTAAAAGGCGATTTGACTTTTGGTCAGGTCGAGGTTTTTAACCGACCGTTCGAAGCGCTCATCTCCCTGAAACGCGACGCGTCATCGAACGATAAATTGACGCTTATTGCAACCTATCAGGGATGCAACGAGCCAATGGGGGTCTGTTATGCGCCTATTAACAAAGTCATCGAATTAACCCTCCCAGCAGCTAAAGCGGCCGCCGGAGCAATCGCCAGCGCGATTAGCGCCGACGCAATAGCGGCCTCGTCTTTCTCCGTCGCGCAGTCCACCACGAAGGCGGACCCCACCGCGGAATTGTTTCAATCTCCAGCCAAAGCTCCTGCCATCGAGACCGAATCGCTCAAGATCGAGCGAATGTTCGAAACCGGCAATTTTTGGCTGATTCTGACCGGTTTTTTCGGGGTCGGTCTGCTTCTTTCATTTACTCCGTGTGTTTTTCCGATGTTCCCCATTCTTTCAGGGATTATCGCCAACCGGGGTCAACATATTACCAAGAGCCGCGGATTCGCTCTGTCGCTCGCTTACGTCATGGGGATGGCAATCACTTATGCTGCCGCGGGTGTGGCGGCCGGGCTTTCCGGTGCGATGCTGTCAGCCGTATTACAAAACGCATGGGTGCTAACCGGATTCGCGCTGGTCTTTGTAACGCTGGCTTTCTCCATGTTCGGCTTCTATGAGTTGCAATTGCCCGGTTTCCTTCAGAGCAAGCTGTCCGAAGAGGCCGGCCATTTAAAGGGTGGGCATTTGACGAGCGTTTTTGGCATGGGGGCATTATCCGCTTTAATCGTTGGACCTTGTGTGGCCGCCCCTCTGGCTGGAGCATTGCTTTACATCAGCCAGACCCGCGACATAGTGCTGGGTGGCTCAGCCCTATTCGCCATGGCTCTGGGAATGGGCGTCCCCCTGCTGCTGCTGGGTGCCTCCGCGGGAGCGCTTCTTCCGAAAGCAGGCCCCTGGATGGAGTCCATCAAACAATTTTTCGGCGTGTTATTGCTCGGTGTGGCGATATGGCTGATATCGCCCGTAATTCCAGCCGTAGCGCATATGCTGCTATGGGCGGCGTTATTGATCATCTCAGCCATTTATTTGCACGCCGTCGATCCGCTGCGACCCGATGCCTCGGGGTTTAGGAAATTCCTGAAGGGGCTGGGCATGATCTCGCTATTAACTGGTGTTGCCCTGCTGATCGGGGTATTGTCGGGTAGCCGCGATATTCTGCAACCTCTATCCAAACTCAATATTGCGGCCCGCAGCACGGCCGCTACAAACATAAGTGGCGAGCAAACCGGGCATTTGCCTTTTCAAAAAGTGAAATCCGTTGCCGAACTCGATCAGCATATCCTCCAGTCGAAGGACAAATACATCATGGTGGATTTTTCCGCTGACTGGTGTATTTCCTGCAAGGAGATGGAACGTTTCACCTTTACCGACCGAAAGGTCCAATCCCGGTTGAAAGATGTGGTATTGCTGCAGGCCGACGTGACCGCCGGGACGCCCGAGGACGCGGCATTGCTCAAGCGCTTCAAACTGTTTGGTCCGCCTGGCATCCTGTTCCTCGATAAGGAGGGACGGGAAGTTCCAGGAGTGAGGTTGATTGGATATCAGGATGCGGAACGCTTTCTTGCAGTACTCAATGCGGTGCTGATCTAATTTCCTTTCATATAACAATCCAGCGGGTTGTTGCCGCTGGCAGAGCATATAAATGGAGTTGGGCTGGATGTCCATGCTCAACCGGACCACGCGGTTCCAGCTCGACCCCGCACAGGCAACATGAGCGTGGCGCGATGGTCCGCTGGATGGATTTCGGTGACTCTTGCAGCCGAGTGACGGCTTTCCGCAGCATGTGTATTCTAAGGCAACTGCAGCCCGCGGTATCTGTATCTGTAAGGGTCGAGGACCGGTTTCGAAAATTAATCTTTGGGATATGGCATGACGAAATTACAACAGATGCTGTTGTATATGGGTGTTGCATTACTTGCGGTAACAGCAGGCTTTTTATTACGCGGGCAGCTAATGAGCAGCGGTTCGCATGCTGAAGCGCCGGCGGATGGGTCAAACAGAGGAGCCGAGACAATTCTTGCAGCCAGCCTGCCGGACCTGCAAGACAACAATCAATCCCTGTCGCAATGGCTTGGCAAAGTGATGGTGGTCAATTTCTGGGCAAGCTGGTGCGAGCCCTGCAGAAAGGAAATTCCCGAGTTCATCGAACTTCAGAAAAAATTCGGCGATAGCGGACTGGTCTTTGTTGGAATTGCCGTCGATCAGAAGGAAAGAGCAGCAGCCTTCAGTAAAGAGATTGGTATCAATTATCCCGTGCTGGTCGGTGACATGAAAGCAATGGCGCTGGCGGAAGCAGCGGGAAACCGCCAAGGCGCGCTGCCTTTTACGGTCATTATTGACCGCAGCGGCAAAATCACCGCCACGAAATTGGGCAGCCTGAGTCGGAGCAAGCTTGAGTCCATGGTAAAGCCTCTCTTGTAGAGGTGAGCCAGCGAAGCGAGCGACCCGGCGCTACCTCGTTTTATACCCACGTGCCTTCACGATCTTCCATGAATACTCCAAGGTGTTGTCCGACGGGATTGGCATCGACAGTGCGCCTTTGGTAAGCGGCTGAACAGCGAGGGCGATACCATACTCGGTCCCGTCCGCCGATGCAGCGGCAACGTTGCCTTTCGTCATGGGAGTAATAAGAACTATAACCTGCGTAATGGCATAACCACTGTTGCCGTTATACAAACTTCCGCTGAAAATTCCCCAGCCAAAACCGGCGTGAATTTCGAGCTTATCCAGCGCATCGGGCGGCAGATCCGCGTCATTTACTCTGTCCCCCGCGGATTGCTCACGGCAGGCGCGCGTGGCTTCCTCGGCAGCGCGATTGCTTGTTACTCCCTTCATCGAATCCCGAATGCATCGCTCGTAGGTTTGGGGATTAGACAAGTTCCTGGCGCTTGCCTCAAGCGGGATCAGGAACACTAGCGGAGCTGACATAGCCAGGGACAGTGTTATTGCTGCGCTTTTCATGTCCGTTTACACCGCGAAGCGGCGGCGATATCATGCGGTTCAGGAAAATAAAGGATGCCGGAATAGCCGGGAATCACCCCCATTGCTGGGGGTGGAAATCAGAATTAAAAGTTCGCCAGGACATTGATCGATAAAATATGATCCATCAGGTTTGGACCTCTCCGCCAAATATAATGGTTCATATAGCCGATTTCAGCTGTAATCTCTTTAGTGACCGCATAGCCAATTCCCGTAAAGAACCGGTTGTTATCAATCCCTCTGCGGGGTATCCAATCGCCTGTATTAAGAATGACAAAAACCTCATCCTGAACCACATAGCTGAAGCCTGGCGCGAAAGAGAGCGGTATCGATAATTTCATCAATTGTCGATAACGCATGCCGACATCGTTACCGAGCTGAGGGGCCATGCGTTCCTCCAGCCGGCTGCGAGCCTGGACTGTTCCAAAGGAGAATTTGTCTCTCCACAATACCTGTTGCCAAACCCGCTGTTCGTCGAATGGTACTCTGACGAAAGGCTGTTGGGTGGGAGCCCAGGCATAACCCGCCCAGATGCTGGTTGTGGGTGTAAGCTGATAGCCTATACCGGGACGTAGCAAGGCTTGGGAAAAATGCGATGCATTATCACCAAAACGTCCCTGGCCTTCCGCCCACCATTTCCATTTCTTCAAGTTTGGGTTATCCGGGTTAAGAAAACCCCAGTTCCCCGTAGCTGTAATATTACCCCAGACCTGGAAATCCGATAGATCGTCATTGGCCTGTTGAGCGGCAACTGGACCTGAAAGCGCCAGACTGGACAGCACCGCGGCGGCAAAAATAGCTTTGATAGTTTTTTGCACTTTTTTCTCCCTATATCGAAAATCCAGAAATAAACTAAAACTTGAGAACAGGAATTCAGTTCCTGTCCGTCAAACGCCATACTCAAGTAGTACAATTAATTCGTTTAAGATGACCATCAAAGCCACAAAGCCTGCATGCTAGCGATAATTGACATCACTCTCATTACGGGCTTTTTGGTTGCGGAAAAATTAACATAACACATGTGAAGAAATTATTATGTAAATGTAAGGAATTTGTAAAGCTGTGCATCTGTTTTCAAGCAGGCTGCAATAGAAAACCTCAGGATGGAACGCGCTTCTCTCGGCCTGAAGTGCTTCAGAAAGAAAGTGACCGGTACAGATTGTAGAGGCTAATGATAACGATCAGTGTACCCACCAGTATCAGCAATGTCCGGGCGTGAAGCTTCTTGCACAGCACGGCGGCGAACGGCGCGGCAAACAGACCTCCAAACACCAGACCCACGATTATGGTCCACGTATTGGTTTCCATCAGCAGTGTAAAAACCGTTGCGCCCGCTAATGTGAGAAAGAACTCTGCAAAATTGACAGATCCGATAGTAGTACGGGGATCGTTACCCGAACTGACCAGCGTCGACGTCACCACAGGTCCCCAGCCGCCGCCGCCTGCCGCGTCGACGAACCCACCAAATAACGCGAGCTTTCCCACATGCCTTGGGGCATTATTGCGCAGGCGCAGGGGACGGAACGCTTTGCTGAGGATATAAATCCCGAGCAGTAACAAGTAAGTGGATATATAGGGTTTGAATATGGCGCCGTCGATGCGCGTCACCAGTATCGCACCCAATATTCCGCCGAGAATGCCCGGTACCAGCAAGCGTACAAACAATTCTTTGTTGACATTGCCGAATTTGGCGTGGGAAATACCCGAAACCCCGGTAGTGAAAATCTCCGCAATATGGACGCTCGCGCTCGCTGCTCCTGGGCTGGCCCCCGTTGCCAACAGGAATGTTGTCGCAGTGACGCCATAAGCCATGCCTAGGGCCCCATCCACCACTTGAGCGAAAAACCCGACCATTACAGCGCTCCAGAAAGCGCTTCCGCTGACTGTCTCGCCGATGATTTGCCAGCCGCCCAACCAGTTGTTCGAAACGAAAAAACGTCCCGTCAAAAACAAAACCAGCGCAATCATCACCAGAGCGATAAACCACATGGCTGCGTGAAGAAGCGGATGGGTCCCGGGATGCGTAATCGGCTCTTCAACCGGGGGAAGCCCCAATTGCTGATGCTCATCATTTATGGGATTGCGCGTCAGATCCAGGTTGCGAATCTTCATAAGCTTGCTGCCACCTCTTCTGTTTGGGGACACTATACCGATAGGTGCACCCATTCAGAAATAACCTAATAGAATATGTTTATTCTTTTGCTTTTTCCAAAGTCGTTCGCTTAGCCGTGCCGCTGGCCGATTTCATACTTGTCGTTCATTTCCTGTTTGCGCTGTTCGTCGTGGGCGGCCTTCCCGTGATCTGGATCGGCACCTGGATGGGTTTCGGTTTCGTTCGAAATCCCCGGTTCCGGCTTGCACATTTGGTTGCCATCCTGTTTGTCGCTGGCGAATCCCTTATTGGCATGGTCTGCCCGCTGACAACACTGGAAGATGCGCTGCGCGGAGCCGAAACCTCCAATAGTTTCGTTCAGCGCTGGTTACATCGCATCCTCTACTATGATTTTCCAGAATGGGCATTGACTGCAGCCTATGTACTGTTTGCGCTCCTGGTTGCTTTGACGTATGTGTTGCTTCCGCCATTACATAGAAAGTCTCGTCGCTGATCGCAGAAGTCTTCGGCTAAATCGCAATAAATCGTAGTGTTTGCCGAAAGTAAAATCGAATGGGTTCAGGCGCGACGAGGGTTATAGCCAAGCCCTGCGCTGCCAAGGGCTGACCGAAGGGTGCCCGAGGCGTTGTCCCAAGAGTTTTGCGAAGCGGCGATTGGGCCGCGTCGGATGCCCTGACCGCGTACGACCGGTGCTCGCATTCCGCTGCGGGATCGATTCTTCCTGCCGAAAGCACTGCTCCCCCTGCGCGGTCGCGTCCGATGTACCACAACCTGAGACGGGCTTGCGAGCATCTTTCGCATGTTCCCGACGCCCAAAGCCCCGTAGCGTCCAGGTGGAACGGTGGGACTTATTCAAAGTTTTATTAGGATTGACCCATCCCCTCGCCTGAGCGTAAAGTTGTGGCATAAAAGATAGGGAACAGGTCCTTTGTAGGCGCGACGACAGCTTCGGATGGGAGGGGGAAAGGCGACGAAGCGAATGATTGATCCCTTCGCCAGGTGCCTGACAACGCAGGCCGTCGGCAAAGCCCCACCTCATTCGGATTGGAAAATGGTTGGGCAAAATCGGGCGTTCACTGCCTTCTTGCACTCCTTGGCATAGTAGACCTGGCTACGGGCCGCCTGCGTCGTGCGCATTGTGAGTGTTACGATTTTGCCGCGCCGCGTCCTGCGGATGACTTGTTCAGAGATTCTTACACTCCATTCATGATTGCTATTGGCAACAACCTCTTCAGGAATACCGAGCAACTATGTCTCCGGCATCAATTTTTCATCGAATCGCTGCGCAAAAACGCCGTTTAGGCATCGGCCTCGGAATTTTAGCCGCCGCGATCGCTCTTTTTGGCTTGCTGGGTTACTTCTGGCTGCCGGGTTACGCCAAGACCAAGCTCGAAAGTACACTTTCGGAAGCCCTGCAGCGGCCTGTAACGGTGCAATCGGTCGAAATTCAGCCTTTTACATTGGAATTGACTGTGCGCGGTTTTCGAGTGGGCGAAAAAACATCAGATACGGATGCGGGTGAAGCACTATTGTCCATCGATGAACTGTATACCAATTTGAGTATTGCTTCTGTTTCACGTCGTGCGCCGGTGATCAGCTCGGTATCGGTGAGAGGACCCGCCGTGCGGTTGGTACGCGAGGGCGAGAACCGTTTCAACATTACCGATTTGGTTGAAGATTTCATGAAGCGGCCCGCCGGAGGGAAGACCATGTTCGCTGTCAGCAACATTCTCGTCGAAGACGGCCGTTTCATATTTATAGATCGGGTCAAGAAAAGCCAACAGGAAATCTCCGGAATCCGCCTCGGGGTGCCCTTTATCGCAAACTTTGAAAGTGATGAGCAAAGCTGGGTTGAACCGCATTTCAGCGCCAAGGTAAACGGGGCTCCGCTCACTCTCGAAGGCAAGCTCCGCCCTTTCACGAGGAATCGGGAAGCAACACTTGAGCTCAAGCTCAATGATGTCGACCTGACCCGCGTCGATGAGTATTCCCCCATCCCGGTTGGAATCAGCCTTCATTCAGGCTATTTGGATAGCAATTTGTTGCTGACATTTACCCAAGTTGACGGTGAAGCGCCAAAAATGGTTTTAACGGGCGTTGCTGCGTTGCGGAAGCTGCGGATCGAGAATCATGCGGTGGAAATGCCCTACACCGCGAAGCTCGATAAGCTGGATGTCAGCTCGATTGAGGTCAATCTGAATGGCTCGAAGCCATCCCATGTAAGGCTGGGCATGGCTGAAGCTGCGATTGCGCGCGAGGGTGATACACAACCTGTACTTTCCTTGCCGTCGCTGAGTGTTAGTCAGGTCGCGATCGACCTCACGCGGAAGACTGTTGTCCTCGGCGATGTAATACTGGATCGGATGAATGCGTCGGTGCGCCGGGAGAGCGATGGTCGACTTGATCTCGTGAAATTGTTTTCGCAAGTACCGAATCCAAAACAGGCGCCTGAGACCGCCCCTGCCAAAACGCAAGCAACTAAGCCCTGGGCAGTAAGGCTTGGCAGTTTCAAGCTGACGGGTGCGGCGCTTCGCTTCGAAGATGTTTCGCTGGCAAATGTAGCGCCGATGGTCATCCAGCCGCTGGACCTGACTGTCGACCATATCGATTTCAGCGGCGCGTCTCCACTGAAGCTGACGCTTAACGCGGCGGTAAACCAACACGGGAGTCTGGAAACGAGCGGTACCCTCGCCTGGGCACCGTTGGCGGCCGCATTCGATGTGGATGCCAAGGATATCGACCTTGTCTCCCTGCAGGGTTGGGCTGGAGACCGGATGAACGCGCTGATTACGCGTGGTGCCGCCTCCTTTCGAGGCAAAGTCAAGGCGGAGGGGTCGCCCATAAAAATAGTTTTGAACGGTGACAGCAAATTCTCCAACTTTAGCGTGCTTGACAAGTTGGCGACCACGGATCTCCTGCGCTGGCGAAGCCTTGATCTGAGCGGTATCGAGTTTGTGAATGAACCGCTGAGGGTGAACATAAATTCGGTGGCCATTGCGGATTTTTTTGCTTACGTGATTCTGTCTCCCCAAGGAGAACTCAACCTTAAGCATATCATCCGCCAGGAGGCTGATAAGGCTTCGCCTGGAAAACCGGCCTCTGCTCCGCAGGAAACGGTGAAAACGGTGGAACGCGCTCCTTCCGGGCCCAGGCAGACTGCCATAAGCACTCCGTCACCGCCAGATCGCCAGCCTGTTCCTGTTCGGATCGGCCGGATTTTGCTGCAAGGCGGAAACGTCAATTTCCACGATCAATTCATCAAACCCAACTATCGGGCCAATTTGACAGGCCTTGGCGGACGCATAGGCCCTCTGGATCCTGAAAAGCCAGGCGAAATCGATGTTCATGGCACTGTTGATAAAACCGCCCCGCTGAAAATTTCCGGGAAGGTCAACACATTCGGGAAAGAACTCTACCTTGACCTCACGGCGACCGCGAAAGGCATCGATATGCCGGCTTTCAGCCCTTACTCGGGTAAATACGTTGGTTATGCTATTGAGAAAGGCAAGCTATCGGTCGATATTCACTATCACATTGAGAAAGGTGAGTTGACGGCGGAAAATAATGTATTTCTCGATCAACTGACCTTCGGCGAGAAAATCGAAAGCCCGGATGCACTCGCGATTCCGGTAACGCTCGCAGTAGCGCTGCTAAAAAACAGGCGTGGCGAAATCGATGTTCATTTACCAATAAGCGGTTCGATCAATGACCCGGAATTCAGCATCGGCGCGGTCATTGTCAAGGTCATCGTTAACCTGCTCACGAAAGCTGTGACCGCGCCTTTCTCGCTGCTGGGATCGCTTTTTGCGGGCGGTGAGGAATTATCGGAGATCAGCTTTTCTCCCGGACACGCAGAAGTTACGCCCGAAGCTGAAAAGCGGCTTCAGGCGTTGTCCAAGGCACTCACAGACCGGCCTGCACTCAAGCTCGAGATCATGGGCGAAGCGGATCCCATGCACGACCCGGACGCGTTGAAACGCGCCATACTCGAGCGCAAAGTTAAAGCCCAGAAACTATTGGAGAATGTGAAGAAAGGAGAAACGAGCGGCTTGCTGGATGATATCGAGTTGACGCCGGAGGAACACGCCAAATATCTGGCCCTTGCTTATAAGGAAGAAAAATTCGCGAAGCCTAAAAACGTTATAGGGCTGACAAAAAGCCTGCCGGCGCCGGAAATGGAACAGTTGCTGCTTGCCAATATCAATGCCGGCGATAGCGAAATGCGCGAGCTTGCTGAAGTCCGGGCTGAGAATGCGCGTGATTGGCTGATCGAAAAAGGTGGTATTCCGGGCGATCGCATCTTCATGCTTGAGCCGAAGGTCCAAGCCGAAGCGGATAGCAAAAAGTCAGCCAGCAGAGTGGAGTTTTCGCTTAGATGAAACGCTTCTAGGCTTCCAACTTATCGGTTTTCGGATTACGGAGGACCCTGAACAAGCCCTTCGCTGCGCTCGCGTCGGACTTATTCAAAGGTTTTTGGAAAAGATGCTTGTTAAAAATCCACCTGAACCTGTGTCAGGAAAGAGCTTAAACGGGCGTCATTAAAGCCAGCAGTACGAGGAATGGTAGATCCGCTCGTATCCACGTTTAAAACATGGATAATGTTATTCTGTATTTTTACATTCGGATGGGGATACCAGTTCAAGGCAAACCTGACCATATCCATCTGCCCCCCTCTGATGACCCCGCTATTTAGGTTGAGGTAATCATAGCCCGCGGCAACCTCCCATGCCCCCCAGCCTGGACCGTTCCATTGAAATCTCTGCTTGGGTTTTATACGGTTCGCTGCGCCATTTCTGACATGATAAGTTTTGGATTCACCGGTCAGGAAATAACTGGCAAAACCATAATAGCCCGTGAAATGCTCGTTGTCATAACCTATCCCATTTATGTTCGTGCGCAAATATTCCGCTTGAAGAGATAACGGGCCGTGAACCAGCCAACCCTCCGCGCCATAGCGGTCGTAGCTCGTTATCTGCCGTGAACCCGGCGCCCCCTTGTTTCCCACACTCAGGTTGCCGGTATTCAGCACATTGGTACGATCTACGTTGGTTCCGGGGAATGCAAAGAATGCCATTCCGCCTCCCCCTCCGCCTTGTGCGGAGGGCGTAGTCGCAATCGTGCCATTGGCAGCGTATTGCGTGTTGACGGCAGTGTGGCCGGCCGAGATGCCTATATGCACGAATTTGGTTTCATCCTCCATCCACGGTCTTCCCGATATCCGCCCGATGCCTTCCCAGCCCGTATCGCCGGAGCCATTGTTTCGGGGATTATTTCCGGCGGCATTGACCGAAGTGGAAGCCGCGGACCACGGTCCTACAGGTTCGGTTTGAAAAGCGACCCCAAATTGAAACCGCGGCTCCGCGTAGTTGGCGCCTATGCCCGTCTTGTAGGTATTGGGGTTGTCCACGAATGAATTGACCGCCAGGTGCCGTTCAATAAATGTGAGGAAACGGTTGCTGGCGGCTTCCTCGAGACTGAAGGGTTCCTTGAATGAACCGACTTTTACCGAGAACGGCTTGGTTACGTTTAGCCGTATAAAAGCGTCGGTAACCCCAGCTGCGAGTGAGCCATTACCGCGCGTGAAATCATGCTCATATTTGTAGTCCCAGATTTTAAAAAAAGTACCTTCAAAACCAAGACGAGCACGGCGGATTGTCGCGCCGCTGTTCAATTCATTAGGCAAGTTGCTGCCGGTGGCAGGCTGGACTTCGTTTATAAAATTGTATTGCGAACCGGCCTGCATTCGTCCATTCATCGCAAACGTAAAATTGCCATCCTTGCTCGCAAAGTGTGGACCGCCATCATGAAATTCGACATGGACTTTTTCAGCTTCCTTGACACGTTCTTCGAGCGACCCAATCTCGCTGACAAGGCGAGCCTCCCTCATTTTAGCTTTAAGCTCAAGGTCTTTGCGCATGGCGGCCAACTCAGCCGCACTGGCGTTAGCCCCTGCCATTTCCGCCGTATTCTCCGGCTCCCTATCTGCAGGAGTATTAATCGTCTTGCCGGAGGACGCCTTGGCTGCTTTTGCCGGAGTGTCTTCTCGAACGAAAGAACCCATATGGACGCGGCCAGGCCCCGGTTTTGCATAAATCTGCTCAGTTTTGGTGTCCACATAAAGGTCAATGGCAAAGGCCGCGCATGATACGCTTGAGCCTAACATGGCACCGATCGCTAAAGATGCTTTGGATAACTTCATTAACTCCCCTCCCTCTTGGGTTTTTTGTTTAAAACCGAAGGGAGGATAGTTCAGGGATGTGGCCGTTTTATTGCAGTTTTGTCACAGTTTTGTGACAGATATAGTGAAGGTGGACTACGAGAAGAGTAAAATAGCAGGGGGACAGGCTCGTTCGATCCTCTACAAGAGTGGATGAGCACGAAGTATTTGCTGGATACGTCTCGCATTCCACTTTTTCCGCGGCCGTGATAGTCTATGGTTTGAGTTGGCGTTTGAGTCGGCTTACTACAAGGCGATTGCCTCGGCTCCCCTAACACCTGTAAACGTAAGGAGAAGCAATATGGAAATTCACGTGTATGACACTTATGTCAAAGCTAAAGATGGCCACACGATGCACTTTGATGTATTTACCGCAGTGAAAGACAACCAGAAAGCGGTCGAATATGCGAAGCAATGGTTGACCTCGATCGGCGAAGGGGACGCAACAGTCACCAGCAGAGAATGCAGTTTTTGCCACAGTCAAGGCGCTCCGGCTAATGTCGCCGACGCGATTAACAAGGATGGGTATTATATTTACAAGATGGAGGGTTGCCGATAATCCTGCCCGGCTTCTGATGCCGGCTCGCTCAAGATAAACCGCTGAGTGCCGTTAGAGGTGAGCCATTGCCGCAAAAGCGCCCGGATCCCCTTCTCAATCTCCGCGGGAGGCTCTTTGGCATCTTCCTAACGAGGGCGCACTTACTGCTTTCTACCAGAGACTGGTGCTCCTGATAGCGGCAGCATGAACCGACAGCCCTGGTTGTGACTGGTTGCTGCTGAGCCCAACGAGGCATTCCGCACGAGGATTTGCTTAGGTTTCTGGAGTGGAAGCTTTTCGGAAACGCCCCAGAAGCTGACAATTGGCATTGGGGATCTCTTAACAAGTCCTCTGCGGAGCGCGTTGCTGGTAAAATCGGGATGAGCCCCAGGTGCACGACGCGGCACCAGGCGCGCGACGAAGGTCGTAGCTCCGCCTATGATGCGAGGCATGCGATGCATGGAGAGCTACAAGCGGCGCCAAAGCATTGCCAGAGGATCCCGCAAAGCGGGGACCGGGCAGCTTAATGTGCCGCGACCGCAGGTGTGGGCGATCCCGTCCCGTTGCGGGATGGTACGCGAGTTGTCCCTCCCGCGCGTTCGTCTCGTCCACAGAGTCGCTGTCGCGTCCGCGTGGGGCTTATTCGAGGTTCCTTTGAGACGATGAATATCTGGCGCACCTTATCGATTGTTCTGCCAGGCTATGCCAAAAGCTTAGCCATTCTCCCGCTCGTGTTTGCTTCCCCGCTTTGGGGAAAAGAGCTTGTCAAAACAATCGAACAGATTAAACCGTCGATAGTAGGGGTGGGAACCGTCCAGAGAACCCGTTCGCCGCAGGTTAATTTTCTAGGTACGGGATTCGTGCTGGACGATGGGTTTCATGTCGTTACCAATGCTCATGTTGTTCCAGAGGTATTGGATATTGCCAATAAAGAATCCTACATCGTTATCACCGGAAAGGGTAACGAACCGGAGCTTCGCGCCGCATCAATTGCTGCTATCGATAAAGAGCATGATCTGGTGCTGCTGAAGATCAGCGGTACAGCATTGCCCGCGATGGAATTGGGGGACGCAAGGAGTGTTCGCGAAGGACAGGCTTTGATTTTTACGGGTTTTCCCATTGGCATGATTCTAGGATTTTATCCCGTCACGCATCGAGCCATGGTTTCCGCAATTACCCCGATCATCTTGCCTGCGCGCAACTCGAGGCAACTTAATGCAAAAATGATCGGCCAATTGCAAAAGCCTCGCTATGCCGTATTTCAGCTCGATGGTACTGCCTACCCGGGCAACAGCGGCAGCCCCCTTTATGATCCTGAAACCGGGCTGGTATACGGTGTGATCAATATGGTCTTTGTAAAAGGCACAAAAGAGTCCGCGCTCAGCAATCCTAGTGGCATAACCTATGCTATTCCCGGAACGTACATCCAGGATCTGTTGGGGCGCAGGAAATGAAAAATTGGCTGACATAAGTTACTGGAAGGAGGAAAGAATGCAAACAGTTACGGTGGCGATAGCCGACACGAACCCTGGGCGGCGCACCAAGTTAGAACAGTGCCTGAGAAACGGACAAGGCATTGAGGTGCTTACAAACGTTATGGTAAATGGAAATCACATGACGTTGAGCCACCAATCCGAGCTTCACGCGAGCGTTGCAGCGGTCGAAGATATCATTGCCAGGATCAGCCGTTTTAAACCCCGCATTCTTTTTATCCACCTTGATCCATCCGACGATGCGAACTTTACTTTGCTTGACGCTCTTCGCCATCGATGTCCTGAAACCTTTGTAGTGTTATTGACTGATAAATCGATTCCGGAGGAGCACATACTCGAGGCTCTGGCTAATGGAGCGCGTGGCTACTTGAGCCATGAGGCGGATCCATTTTATTTTTTGAAGGCTGTCCGCGTTGTTGATAGCGGGGAAATTTGGGCGACCCGCAAAATGCTCGGCAAAATAATGGACAGGGTTTTGCACTGATGTCATGGTTTTCAGGGGAGAGATATTCTTGATCTTGCTGGCTAGTTCATCGCAGGATGATCTGTACCGTTGGGAGCGTGGGGTCCACAGCCTCGCGACGGTATTTTGCTCGACCAATCTCGACTCCGTCAGGGATGAGTTGGTCCGCGGAAAACCGCAAATTCTTCTGCTTGATCACGATTTGCCGAAATTGGATGGACCGGATGGAATTGCGGGCCTCATGAAATTGAATCCGGAAACGAAATTTATCGTCTTGAGCCACTCTATCTCCGATGAGATAGAATGGGCATTGTTCAGAACGGGTGTGAGGGGTTGCTGTAGAAGTACTATCGAGCCCGAGCAACTCAAGGCTGTGGTAGAAGCTGTCCAGCACGGGGAGTTGTGGATTCGACGATCGCTTAGCTGGCGCCTCCTAAACGAACTCGTCATAATGACGCAGGAAAAGAACCGGATCAAGCGAGCGGTTGGCGAGTTACTTGCAAATCTGACCCGACGCGAATACGAGATCGCTACATTAGTCGGAAATGGCGAATCCAATAAACAAATTGCCCGCCGGCTAGCTATTACAGAACGTACGGTCAAGGCCCATTTGACTGAAGTCTTCCGGAAACTGGACGTTGCAGACCGGCTCAAGCTGGCGTTGATCGTAAAGGGCTCAGTGTCAACAAACGATGCGACACAAACAGGACATTCATAATCCGAAGAATTCGGCCTTCATCCCAAATACCTGAAGCAATCTGAGCCGAAACCACGCGTTCAGTTGAATGGTAAACTCCCTAACGGATGATATTGCGAACGTGAAAGCATAGCTGGGTTCGGCGTTCGCCATACCAAGACCGAAGCTCCTGATTTGTGGTTTTCGGCAGGATGCGGCGGTTTGCGAATACTGATGACAGTAATTTTAGTTCTATCCCAAACCCGTGCGCATTAGAGCCTATGGCATAGGCGGATGTTATGGCACGCTTTGACATCGTTATCGCCATAGCCGCCGATCTCCATTAATGGTCATTCCAACGTGATCTAATCTCTAACCTTATCAACTGTACCAGCCATCGGCAATTTAGTGCCCCATACAGGACCCTCGGTCCTCACGTACCAAAGTCCAATTGTTCTCGCTGGCGAAGTTGATATGATGCAGACATCAGATGGAAAAAGCTATATTGAACAGACTTGACGTTGCATAAAGACACGCTGCATTGTCCCTATCAAAGAGGGGCTTACCCATAATTTAAATGATAGCTATCGATAAATTTGATGAGCGGGTTGGCCAGGCCGTGAACAGTTAGCGGGTCAATCCCCCCGTCCACTAGGGTGTCATCCGACCTGCTAATAATTACGACAACCATTTATGCCTCGGGGTGGGATATATAGCTGGCCACGGTCATGGGGTGGGTTTTTGACAGAAAAAAGTGCATGAGTTCAGGAAAGATTGGAGCAGGATCGCTATGTAGATCCTGTGCATGGGCTGATACCGAGGGGTGGCATAAATACCTCGATCTTTGGCTTTAGGCAAATAAACAGGAGAGGCAGCAGCGCCATATGTATTAACCGGCACTGCTGAAGAGTGAAGAATTGCTTCGTATTTCTAATCATTATATTTCCAGAACTACTGTCTTATTGATCAGCGCAGAATTTTTCATGCTGATGTTCGCGGTTTATTTCGGTGCGGGTGTTCGCTTTTTTGATCAAGTTGAACCGCTTCCTTTCACTTTCACATCCTTATTTCCAGAAGCCGGCACTTTTACTTTTGTCATGATTCTGTCCATGGCGGCGATGGGAATGTACCAGCAGGACTCGCGGCGAGACATCAAAGAGACTTTATTTCGTCTAATGCCCTCTATGGCGTTGGGATTCGGACTTATGACTCTGGCTTTCTACCTTTTGCCAGACCTCTATCTCGGACGTGGAATACTGGGGCTCGTGATGCTAGTGGCCTTGCCAGGAATTCTTCTGACACGAGCAGGCTTCTTCAAATGGTCCAGTCTGGGTCTTCTTGAGTCTCAGGCTATTGTATTAGGAATCGGTGGCAAGGCGAGGGAGTTCGTCGATCAAGCCGGTAGCGATCCTGCCTACAGACGACTTAAAATTATCGGTTTTGTCCCGTTACCGGATGAAGAGCTTCAGGTGCCATCCTCCGCCGTTCTACCGCAGATGACTTCGTTAATGTCCCTGGTTAATCAATACGGCGCAGGCGAGATCGTCATTGCAATTCAGGAGCGGCGAGGCGGCTGCTTCCCTATTCAGGATCTTCTGGAATGCAAGCTGAACGGAATCAAGGTTACTGATTCGGCCGCTTTTTTCGAGCGAGAAAGAGGCCAGATTCGAGTTAATTCTCTTTACCCGAGCTGGCTGGTTTTTGGGGGCGGCTTCGATCAGAGCCCGCTTAGGTCTGCAATTAAAGGGGTTTTCGATATAGCGGCCAGTGGAGTCCTTCTGGCCGCTACCCTGCCCATAATGCTCATTACTGCTCTATGCATACTTCTTGAGGACGGCGCCCCGATCTTTTATCGACAGGAGCGCGTCGGCAAAGGCGGAAAAACATTTATGGTACTGAAATTCCGCAGTATGCGGAAGGATGCGGAAAAAGGTGGAAACCCGCAATGGGCGACAGCGGACGATCCTCGGGTAACCCGAGTAGGAAAAATTATCCGGAAACTACGAATAGATGAACTTCCTCAGATATTCAATGTTTTAAATGGAGACATGAGTTTCGTGGGACCTCGACCGGAAAGGCCCTATTTCGTAGACCGGCTCTGTACCGAAGTCCCCTTTTATAACGTCAGGCACAGCGTTAAGCCAGGTATAACCGGATGGGCCCAGGTTCGCTATAAGTATGGCGCTTCAGTGCAGGATGCAATCGAGAAGCTGCAGTACGATCTATACTATGTCAAAAACCATAGTTTGTTCCTTGATATTATCATCCTGATCGACACAATCGAAGTTGTTGTGTTGGGAAAAGGCGGTAGATGATTGAGAACGATTGGGGAACTCTTGAATAAGTCGACGAGTTTGCCAGCTCAGGCTCAATTATTAACTGAATTGGGAGCGTGGTTATTACCGGGGTCGTCAACCGGGTTCTTCCCGGCTTACTTATCCCCCGGTTTTTGGAGCGGCGGGTTCGGCGGAGCGCCTACTCATAAATTCTCGAAACAGCTCCTGCGATGTTGACGGGCATTGCGACAGTCAGCTATACCATGGCGGCTGTGGCACATTTTTTTTTGGCGACGCTGTTGCTGACCAGTTGGCGCAGTCGTTCGCATGGATTGGTATTGCCTGCTGCCTGCCTTTTTTCTGCGCTATGGGCGGCGGTGCTCGCCTATCGCGTCACCGATGTCCTTCCTCTTTCGCTTTTAACTGATATTCTGGAAATTCTCAGAAACGCAGGCTGGTCGGTTTTTCTCATCACACTGCTGGGGTTATACCGACAAGGAGGCCCGTCTTTTGCCGCGAGGGTCAGTCCGGTCGTGATCCTGATCGCAGCCCTCTACATTGCATGTTTCTTGCTGGCCTTCTACTCCCATGGAAACTTTGGTTTTTTACGCCATGATGCGCTTGATTTTTCTAACAATATTTTAGGAAGTCTGGCTATGGCGCTCACTGGCATGATTCTGGTGGAGCAGCTTTACCGGAACACGCCGGCCAAACACCGTTGGGGAATAAAATTCGCCTGCCTCGGCATAGGCAGTATCTTCGCTTATGATTTTTACTTATATAGTGACGCCTTACTGCTCAGGCATATAAACCCGGAGATATGGGCGGCGCGGGGAATCGTTAACGCGCTTGTTGTTCCGCTTGTCGCAGTGTCGGCTGCGCGCAATCCTCAATGGTCCATCGGCCTCACTGTATCGCGTCGGATTCTCTTCTATTCCGCAGCATTGTTTGGCGCCGCCGCCTATTTACTGGCCATGGCCGGCGCAGGATACTACCTTCGTTTTTTTGGCGGAAGCTGGGGCACGGTCATGCAGGTGACGTTCCTGTTCGGCGCCATCATTCTGTTATTGGCTGTGCTGTTTTCGGGCACGTTGCGCTCTTGGCTCAGGGTTTTCATCAGCAAGCATTTTTTTAGCTACAACTACGACTACCGCGAAGAATGGCTGCGCTTTACACGCACTCTTTCAGAGGGTGGACATGGATTGGAGGAGCGGGTTATCCAGGCTTTGGCCCAACTCGTGGAAAGTCCTGGCGGTGGACTGTGGATAAGCCGTGAATCAGGCAAATGTGAACCTGTATCACATTGGAATATGCCTTCAGTGGACGGGTTTGAGGCCGTTAACAGCTCGTTCTGCCAATTTTTGGAACACAAGGAGTGGGTGATCGATCTGGAGGAATATGCGTCGAACCCTGAAAAATACCCGGGCGTTACTCTGCCTCAATGGTTGCAGGCCCTACCAAAAGCATGGCTGGTGATACCGCTGATTCAGCATCGAACATTATTCGGATTTGTGGTGCTGGCACAACCCAGAAGCAAACTAAAGTTGAACTGGGAAGTCAGTGATCTTCTCAAAGTTGCGGGTAATCAGGCAGCCAGCTATTTGGCACAGCACGAGGCGGCCAATGCGCTAATGGTGGCGCGTCAGTTTGAATCGTTTAACCGTATGTCGACGTTCGTCGTGCATGATTTGAAGAATCTCGTTTCTCAGTTATCGCTACTGCTTTCCAATGCCGAAAAACACCAGAAAAATCCGGAATTTCAGCGCGATATGGTTGAGACGGTATATCTGTCCGTTCAAAAAATGAAACGGTTGCTGGAGAAATTAAGCACGGCAAGTTCGCCGGAAAGGCCGGCTCCTCTTTTACTCGCGCGACTGCTGCAGGAAGCAGTAAAGAGCAAATCCATTGTCGAGCCCAAGCCAACTCTGGAAATACAGGATTCAAACCTCGAAGTGTATGCGAACTCATCACGTCTTGAACGCGTTATGGGGCATCTCATTCAGAACGCAATCGAAGCCACAAGCCGTAACGGTCAAGTCTGGGTTCGGCTGAAAAGGAAGAATGATTTTGCCATCGTTGAAATAAAGGATACTGGGCACGGGATGAGCGATGAGTTTATCAGAGATAAACTTTTCAAGCCGTTCGAGTCCACTAAATCGGCGGGTATGGGTATAGGCGTTTTCGAAAGCAGGGAATATGTATTCGAGCTGGGCGGACAAATGGAAGTAACCAGCAGTAAGTACGATGGCACGGTTTTTCGCATCGTTCTGCCTCTTCATCCGAACCGGCAGACTGGTGCGCAAAGGACCGGTTGATGAATAAATTTGAGCAGGCAATGTAAGAGGAATCAAGTGAGTCAGGATAAAAGGGTTCTGTTAGTCATCGAAGATGATCCCGGATTGCAGAGGCAGCTACGCTGGAGCTTCGACGCTTATGAAGTATTGGTGGCAAGCGACCGTGAAGGCGCGCTTGCCTTGGCCAGGCGACATGAGCCGGCGGTTGTCACTATGGATTTAGGGCTCCCGCCCGACCCGGATGGTGCTTCGGAGGGGTTGGCCACGCTGGAGCAGTTACTTGAGCTCGCGCCCGATACCAAGGTAATTGTTTTGACCGGTAATCAGGATCATGGTCATGCATTGAAGGCTATCGGCGCGGGAGCGTACGATTTTCATCAAAAACCTTGTGACCCAGAAATGCTGGGCTTGGTAGTAGAGAGAGCGTTCTATTTGCACTCATTGCAACAGGAGAACCGCAGATTGGTGCAAGCTCAGGCATACTCGTCCATAAGCGGTATCATTACCCGCGATCCCGCCCTGGTCAAAGTATGCCGCAATATAGAAAAAGTTGCGCCATCCGATGCTAGCGTTATAGTGTTGGGCGAAAGCGGTACGGGTAAGGAAATTCTTGCGAGAACTCTGCACCAATCCAGCGCCAGAAGAGAAAAACGCTTTTTGGCGATCAACTGTGCCGCTATTCCGGAAGCACTTTTGGAAAGTGAGCTGTTTGGATATGAAAAAGGAGCCTATACCGGAGCGGTCAAGCAGACTCCAGGTAAAATTGAACTTGCCCATGAAGGGACTTTTTTCCTTGATGAGGTGGGTGATTTACCAATGGCATTGCAGGCAAAGCTCCTCCGTTTCTTGCAGGAAAGAGTGATTGAAAGAATCGGGGGACGTAAGGAAATACCGGTTGATGTGCGTGTCGTATGTGCAACACATCAGAATCTGAAGAAGCTGATCGAAGAAGGCCGCTTCCGGGAGGACCTCTATTATCGCCTGAGCGAAATCGTGATCACGATACCGCCCTTGCGAGACCGAATCGGTGATGCGGCATTGCTTGCGCATCACTTCAAGAATAAATTTTGCACCCAGGAAAAACGTTCGGTACTCAATTTCAGCAAGGAGGCGATTGCCGCCATTGAAAGCCATACATGGCCAGGTAATGTGCGCGAAATGGAAAATTGCATCAAACGGGCCGTCATCATGGCTGATGGGCCCCTGATAAGCGCGGAAGACCTCGGTTTACAGGGTTCAACCGTTGAGGCAGAACCAATTAATCTGCGCCAGGTACGCGACAAGGCTGAATATGATGCGTTGATGAAAGCGCTGGCAAGAGTCGACGGTAACGTTGTGAAGGCGGCGGAATTGCTGGGCGTCAGCCGTCCCACCATTTACGACTTGATGAACCGTCACCGAATAAAATAGTTAATTTTTGAGGTTTACGTTATTAAATGGCAGATCTTGTCCACGAGCTCATTCTTAAGTCTGCTGATCGTTTCCCAGACGCGGAAGCGTTGGTGTATGGGAGAAGCCGCATAAGTTATTCCGTGCTGGCTCAGGAGGTCCGTTCAATTGAGCAGTCCATGCTCGCTTTAGGGCTTGACCGGGGTGAGCGTGCAGGCGTCTACCTTGAAAAACGCCCGGAAACTGTTATTGCCCTGTTCGGTGCTGCGGCTGCGGGAGGTGTCTTCGTACCAATCAATCCCCTCCTCAAACCTGAACAGGTAGCCTATATTCTTCGGGACTGTAACGTTAGAATTCTGGTGACGTCGGCCGAGCGGTTAAGGCTGCTCGCCCCGGTTTTGCCGCAATGTCATGATTTGCGCACGGTTATAGTGGTAAGCCCAGCAGAGGCGCTGCCGGTGGTGGCGAATTTGAACGTCATATCATGGAAGGACGCGTTGTCTCAAGCGGAAGAGTTTGGAGTGCATCGCCGTATCGACGGCGACATGGCGGCCATCCTTTACACTTCCGGAAGCACTGGCAAACCAAAAGGCGTAGTCCTTTCTCATCGCAATCTCACGGCGGGCGCGGCAAGCGTGGCCCAATATTTAAAAAATAATCCTGAGGATCGGATTCTGTCGGTACTTCCGCTGAGTTTTGACTATGGCCTTAACCAGCTTACTACGGCATTTCGTGTCGGAGCTGCCGGCATCCTGATGAACTATCTTCTGCCCCGGGACATCCTGAATGTGCTTGAGGAGGAGAAGATCACAGGCTTGGCCGCGGTGCCTCCGTTATGGATTCAGCTGGCTCAATTGAAGTGGCCAAGCGCCATTCCACTACGGTATATCACAAATTCCGGGGGGGCGATGCCTCGCGCGACACTCGATCTGTTGCGCAGCAATCTTCCCGACACTGCCGTATTTCTGATGTATGGTCTTACCGAGGCGTTTCGCTCGACCTTTCTGCCTCCTGAGCAGGTAGAAATTCGCCCCGACTCCATAGGCAAGGCAATTCCCAATGCGGAAGTTCTCGTGGTACGGGAGGATGGCTCACCCTGCGCCGCCGGCGAACCGGGAGAACTCGTGCATCGCGGGGTTCTCGTATCCATGGGGTATTGGAATGACCATGAAAAAACGGCGGAGCGTTTCAAGCCCGTTCTTTCGCACGAACTAGGCCTCACAATCCCGGAATTGGCCGTTTGGTCAGGTGATACCGTACGTATGGATGAGGAGGGCTTCTTGTATTTCATCGGCCGCCGCGATGAAATGATCAAGACGTCCGGTTATCGAGTGAGCCCGATGGAGGTCGAGGAAGTGATTTACGCCACGGAACTTGTGGCAGAGGCTGCTGCAATCGGAGTTCCCCATCCCGTGCTGGGTCAAGCCATCATCGTGATCGCGGTACCGCGGGCGGGTACGAGTCTGGATCAGGAGGTATTGCTCGCCGCCTGCAAGCTTCACCTCCCTGCTTTCATGCTGCCCAGCCGCATTGAATTCAGGCAAGGAAACCTGCCACGCAACCCCAATGGCAAGATTGATCGGAAGCTTCTCGGCCAAGAACTGCAAAATGCCTTCAGAGAACCGGCGCATGAGTAATATTCGTCCCAAGCATGTCCCTGTGACTCAATTTCCGGTGCGCGACGACTGCCTGCAGGTCGGAGGGTTCGCGCTCCCGCGGTTGGCGCAGCGAATAGGCAGAACACCCTTTTACGCTTATGACAGACAGCTTATCACTGACCGTGTCGCTTTTCTGCGCCGGCATCTTCCCGAAGAGATTCACCTCCACTATGCAATGAAGGCGAACCCTATGCCCGCCATAGTGCAGCATATGGCCGGCTTGGTGGATGGAGTAGATGTGGCGTCCGGCGGAGAGATGAAAATTGCGCTCGACACGCCCATATCGCCGGAACACATCAGTTTCGCCGGGCCGGGGAAGAGTGATGATGAGCTTTCCTGCGCCATTGCCGCAGGTATTGTGGTGAACATGGAGTCCGAACAGGAGATGGAGCGTATAGCCTGTCTGGCCGATCGCCTCGGCATTCGCCCGAAAGTCGCGGTTCGCGTCAACCCGGATTTTGAGCTGAAATCCTCCGGTATGAAGATGGGCGGCGGCGCAAAACAGTTTGGTGTTGATGCGGAGCAGGTTCCCTCCATGCTCGGGCGGATAGGTAGACTTGGACTCGACTTCGAAGGGTTCCATATCTTCAGCGGTTCGCAAAACCTGAAGGTGGCGGCTATTCAGGAATCCCACGAGAAAACCATTCAACTTGGCATTGCGCTCGCGCAACATGCGCCTGGCGCAGTTCGTTTGCTAAATATTGGCGGTGGTTTCGGCGTACCCTATTTCCCCGGCGATGAGCCATTGGACCTGGGGGCCGTCGGGGAAAACTTGCGATGCTTGCTGCCGGAAGCAAAGCGGCAGCTACCGCAAGCACGCGTGGTCATTGAACTCGGACGTTATCTCGTTGCAGAGGCTGGCATTTATGTTTGCCGCGTACTGGAGCGAAAGAAATCGAGGGAAAAGATATTTCTTGTAACGGATGGGGGGCTGCATCACCACCTCGCTGCGTCCGGGAATTTTGGCCAGGTCATTCGCAAGAATTACCCCGTAGTCGTCGGCACCAAAGTTCGCGGCAACGCAAGAGAAATTGTTTCGGTCGTTGGGCCGCTGTGCACCCCCCTGGATCTTCTTGCGGATCAGATGGAAATGAGCCAGGCAGAAGCAGGAGATTTGATTGTCGTTTTTCAGTCCGGCGCGTATGGTCTTACTGCGAGCCCAACGGCGTTTCTCAGCCACCCGCCTCCTGTTGAAGTATTGGTCTAGTTGAGCATAATACTGCTTGCTGCCTTGGTATTGCCCGAGGTTCGGGGACGGGTCCATCTGGATCACAAGCACGACTGTTTCGAAGCTATCAATGGAACGCTGATGTTAAAAAAAACCGAGGCACTATTTTGAGTGGGTTTTGCGGCTGGATAGGCCACAGTATCTCTGCTTCCGAAAACCTGCGGCTTGTCCGGCAGATGGCCGGGCCGCTTTCCCGTTTCGATGGCAGCCACATGGAACCATTGGCCGGGATGGAAAGCGCGCTCGCAATCGCGGCGGGAGACGGTAGCAGGCATCTCTATCAAAAGGACGGCCTTATTGTTGCCATATGCGGGCGGCCCAATTTTCTCGAGTCGCAGCTAGCCCAGCTCGCACTGAGCCAGGGCGTCGCGAAAACACTCGCTGACGATTGGCGGACCCGAGGCGAAAAAGCCTTTTCGAGTCTGGCTGGAGCATTTTCATTTTGTATCTTGAACGAAGACACTGATGAGGCTGTCCTGGCAACCGACCGCATGGGAACGTACCCGGTTGCCTTCCAGCTATCCGGGCGAGCACTGGTTTTCGGCTCAGCGGCGGACGCTATCCTTATGCACCCATTGATAAGACCTGAAATCGCGCCGCAAAGCCTCTACAACTATATCTATTTTCATATGGTGCCCGGTCCCGGGACCATTTATAGGGAACAGGCCCGTCTTCTCCCTGGTGAATATCTGATTTATCGGAAGGGACGGGTTGAGACCCGCAGGTATTGGGAAATGCGCTTCCTCGAAGGTGAGAGACGACCCTTTCAGGAACTCAAGGAGGGTTTTCTAGGGGTATTGCGCTCCAGCGTGCGCGAGGCTGCCGGGGATCAGAAGGTTGGAACCTTTCTCAGCGGAGGCACAGATAGCTCGACGATCGCGGGAATACTTGGCGAAGTGACGGGCCAGCCGGCACGGACGTATTCCATCGGTTTTGATGCCTCGGGTTATGACGAAATGGCATACGCGCGTATCGCAGCGAAACATTTTGGTACGCGGCATCAGGAGTATTATGTCACTCCCGATGATATTGTGGCAGCCATCCCTCAGGTGGCGGCGATCTTCGATCAACCTTTCGGTAATTCTTCCGCCATACCGGCTTTCTATTGTGCGCGCATGGCGAAAGCCGATGGCCTGAACAGGATGCTGGGCGGCGATGGAGGAGATGAATTATTCGGGGGCAATACACGCTATGCCAAACAGCATCTTTTCTCTTTGTATGAACAAATTCCTGCGTTGCTGCGCAAGGCAGTTATCGAGCCTGTGGTTTTAGGCATTCCCGGTGGGGCTGCGTTGCCATTGATGCGCAAGGCCCGCAGTTATGTGGAACAGGCATCGATAGAGATGCCCGCGCGAACGGAAACTTATAATCTGCTGGAGCATTATGGCGCCAGGGCGGTTTTTACCCAGGAATTCCTTGAAACGGTCGATCCGGGCTATCCGGCCGAATTGTTAAGCGATATTTATCATCAGAGCAGCGCCAAGAGCTTGATCAATCGCATGCTGGCTTTTGATCGAAAATTCACCCTTGCCGACAATGACCTCCCGAAAGTGAGCAAGGCGTGCGAATTGGCTGGGATGGATGTGGCGTATCCGCTGATAAGCGATGAAATCGTAGATTTTTCCTTGCAACTCGAACCCCAACTCAAACTTAAAGGCACAAAGTTGCGTTATTTCTTCAAGGAAGCGCTGCGAGGGTTCTTGCCGGATGAAATCATCGGCAAACAGAAACATGGCTTCGGTCTTCCCTTCGGCGTATGGCTTCAACACCATAAACCGTTGCAGGCTCTGGCGTTTGACAGCTTAAATGATCTCAAGTCGCGGCACATCATCAATACTCGATTTATCGATAAGCTGCTCGAACAGCATCTGGGCGAGCATGCGGGTTATCACGGCACCATGGTGTGGGTGCTGATGATGCTTGAACAATGGTACAGGCAGAGGCAGGGTCTCATTTAAGAGCTCTGACAAATTCCCGGTATTCTCTTCGGCGGGCTGTGCCATTTTTATCCAATAAAACAAATTCCATCACAAGCTTCCTGTACTGTTTGCCTGTTTGCCATGCTCTTCTAAAGCGCAAGGCATTGGCGATGCCACAGATCGCGTCATGCAATAAAGCCCGATCTTCCATCTCATCCTGTGAGAACTTGTTTCAAAATCGGCGACTGCGGATTCTCTTCAAAATTTTCGTGCTCAATAGAAAAATGCTGTCTATTATGTAACAACCTTATCTTCATCAGGTAGGCGGTGTCGTCTGGGGATAAATCGATAACAATTCTCAGACGAGTTCGGGTGATCGATAAAGGAAACTCATGAGAGAACCTCATGAACGGCTCATGCAGTCTGTGGCGGCGGAATCAATAACAACCGACATGATTGAAGCGGCGCTGGTGCTGGTTTGCAAGCGACCGGGATTAGGGATCGGCAAGCAACGGCTGGCCGCAAGTTTGGGCCGGATGGCGGCAAGCCGTGTTGCCGAAGCACTGCTTGCCTGTGCTTTGGAAGACACGCATGTCTGGTCCGGTCCGGTGGTCATCGCTCCTGCGCATGCGGGGGATTATGCCTGGGCCGAGGCTCTGTTGCCGGGAGTACATCCCAAAACGCGCGTAGAGCCCCAGTCAGCGGGGAATCTGGGACAGCGGCTGAACATATTGGATCGCAAATTGCGCGCCGCGGGACTGGAAGAGCTGGTCTATATCGGCAGCGATGCACCCGCACTCGAAGCAGCCGATTACGCAGCAGCGAGTGAGGCCATGGAATATCACGATACCGTATTGATGCCGTCATTGGATGGCGGTGTGGTGTTGATGGCGAGCCGCAAGCATTGGCCGCCGCTGGGTGGTTTGCCGTGGAGCACGCCCCATTTGGGTATCGCGCTGGCGGACTGCTGCCATGATGCCGGCCAATCGGTGTCGACTCTGACACATGGGTTTGACGTGGATGAGGCAGACGATCTCGTACGGCTGATCACTTCACTGAGCCACGACCGGCGACCGGCGCGACGGGCGCTGCATGAATTGGCGAGCCACATTGTGCAGCTCGGGGAAACGGATCATGTCCAGTTTTAGCATAATCATTCCCTGCTATCGAGACGAGGGAAAATTGGCGAACCTGCTCGATCAATTGCGAAAGCTGCCCCATAGCACCTCCCGGGCGCCGCTGGAGATTATCGTGGCAGACGGTGCTGGCGACCAGAAATGCAGCCAAGTTTGCCATCGATACGGTGCACTCTGGGTGCCCGGCGAACCTTGCCGCGGGCGCCAATTACGGGCTGGCGCGGCGCTGGCACGAGGTGATGCGTTATGGTTCCTGCATGCGGACGTCCGGCTGCCGCCAAATCCTTTAATGGCAATGGAGCGCGCTTTCGAACGCGATATGGTAGGCGGCTACTTTCGTTTCCGTTTTGATGCACCGCGCGCATGGCCCGCATTATTACTGGAGCCTGCTATCGCCCTCCGTTGCCGGATCGGTGTCCCTTATGGCGACCAAGGGCTGTTCATGACCCGGCGGGCTTACATCGAGGCAGGCGGCCATTCGCCCTGGCCATTGTTTGAAGAAGTAGCGCTGGTACGCGGCCTGCGCCGCCTGGGGCGTTTTCAATCTTTACGCGAACCGCTTTTTATCGATCCCCGCCGCTGGCATCGTGACGGATGGTGGCGTCGTACGTGGGTGAATCGCAATCTCGCGTTGGCTTTTGCGCGTGGAGTCGAACCTGACAGGCTGGCAGCACGCTACCGCTCCAAAAGGACAACTTAAACCAATCATGAGGTAACTCCATGCATGACACTGTTCAGAAGTACTATGGCGAAATCCTGGGTAGCTCGCTCGATCTCCAGACCAGCGCCTGCAAGACTGACGCCGGTTTGCCCGCATATGTCAAACCCATATTGGCTCAGGTACACAATGAGGTTTTGGCTCGATACTACGGCTGTGGCCTGGTTCTGCCGGAAGCCCTGGAAGGCCTGACTGTGCTTGATCTTGGCTGTGGAGCCGGACGCGATATTTTTGTTTTATCAAAACTGGTGGGGGAGCAAGGCCGGGTAATTGGGGTCGACATGACGGAAGAGCAGCTGGCTGTCGCACGCCGGCACGAGGATTATCACCGTAAAGCCTTTGGTTACGCTGCAAGCAACGTGCGCTTCATGCACGGCTATATTGAGCGCCTCTCGGAACTCGAATTAGCCGATGCAAGCGTGGATGTTATTGTGTCCAATTGCGTACTCAACCTCGCTCCCGACAAGGCGTCGGTACTGAATGAAGCGTGGCGCGTCCTCAGGCCGGGCGGTGAACTGTATTTTTCCGATGTGTATACTGACCGCCGCGTACCTGAACCATTGACTCGCGATCCGGTGCTGTACGGCGAATGTCTGAGTGGTGCATTATATTGGAACGATTTCCTCCAGCTTTCCCGCGAGCACGGTTTTGCCGACCCACGCTTGGTTGACGACCGAAGAATTAACGTGGACGCGGAACTTGCCACGCGGACGGGAAACATCCGTTTTTATTCGGCCACCTACCGGCTGTTCAAGCTGGGTAATCTGGAGCCGGCTTGTGAAGACTATGGTCAAGCCGTGGTTTACCGCGGCACGGTACCGAATCATCCCCACGTGTTTGTGCTCGACAAGCATCATCGCATGGAAGCCGGCAAACATTTCCCTGTGTGCGGAAACACCTGGCGCATGCTGCACGATACCCGACTTGCCGCGCATTTCGATTTTTATGGCAACTTCGAGCGGCACTATGGTATTTTCCCCGGCTGCGGTATGGGGCTGCCTTATGATGACTCTACCCATGATATTGCCGACAAACGTGCAGGCGGGTGCTGCTAGCATGAGCAAGGGATGCGAAGGGGTATCATAGGCTCATTCCCATGACCAGCGCACCCCTCCGCCGTTTCAGCCCTTTTCCTGATCGGCACGAGGATTGGTATCGGCTGCCGGGCGGGGAGCCGCGCGGCATTATTCAACCGCATGTGTTGGATGAACTATGGTTCCATACTGGCACCGCTTGTAACCTGGCTTGCCCTTTTTGCCTGGAAGGCTCGAAACCGGGAGACGATCGGTTGCAACTGCTGCGTTTTCAAGATGCCATTCCTTTCGTCGATGAAGCACTCGCTCTTGGGGTCAAGCAATTTTCCTTTACCGGTGGCGAGCCTTTCATCAATAAGGACATCATACGTATTCTCGATTATGCGTTGCAGCATAGACCCTGCCTGGTATTGACCAATGCGACTGAGCCGCTGATCAGGCGTATCGAGCAATTGAAGCCGTTGCAAAACCGGGCATGCGCGCTGAGTTTTCGCGTTAGCCTTGATTATCCTGAGGCCGCACGGCATGACGCTGGGCGTGGCGAGGGCATGTTCGCCAGTGCGCTGGCAGGCTTGCGAAAATTGCATGAGATGGGCTTTCATGTTTCGGTCGCGAGCCAGCTCTCGCCGGGCACGGCGGCCGATGTGGCCGCTGTTGCGGCGGTCTTTGCCGAAATCTTCCAAAGAGCAGGGTTACCTGCGGATCTTGCTCGGGTGGAATTTCCCGAATTTCATCCTCCAGGCATACATGTATCCACCCCACAAATCACTGAAACTTGCATGACGAGCTATCAAACCGAAGAGAGCCGCCGCGCGTTCATGTGCGCATTCAGCAAAATGGTGGCAAAAAGCGGGGACTGCATGAAGGTTTACGCCTGTACTCTCGTGGATGACGATCCGGATTATGTCGTCGGTGAAACATTGACGGAAGCCCTGCAAACACCCGTGAGCATGAAACACCACCGCTGCTATAGCTGCTTTAAATACGGCGCATCGTGCAGCGAAATGAAGCGGACGCCTGAGGTAGTCCGACGACGGTAAAGAGTAATAAGTGCATGGGTTGCCTACGCAACGGCGTAAGCGGAGGATTTGTTCCGGAATTCCTGAGATGAAACACTGGTGGCTGCTTGGGGTGTTGGTATTATTGGCCGGGTTGTTCTATGTCTTGGATCTCGGGCGTTTCATCAGCTTCGAAACGCTCAAGAACAGTCGCGATGTGTTGAAGCAGGCCTACCAAGCGCGACCATTGCAGACAATCGGCTTATATACCGCGCTGTATATCCTCATTACTGCGCTTTCTTTGCCGGGCGCAGCAGTAATGACATTGGCTGGGGGCGCCATTTTTGGCCTGTGGGTGGGCGCGCCTGTCGCGGTCATTTCCGCCAGCATCGGCGCTACGCTTGCTTTCTGGATGGCCCGCTATGTGTTTCGCGATATGGTTCAGCACCGCTTCGGCAATCGCATGGCGGCGATCGATGCCGGCATTAAACGCGATGGCGCGTTTTATCTTTTCACCTTGCGCCTGATACCTGTGTTTCCGTTTTTCATTATCAATGTACTGATGGGGCTCACCGCAATGCGGACCGCAACCTTTTTTTGGGTCAGTCTTGTGGGCATGCTGGCTGGGACAACCATTTACGCCAATGCGGGGACCCGATTGGGCGAAATTTCCAGTCCATCCGATATCTTATCGCCGGTCACAATCGGTTCATTTGCGTTACTAGCGGCGTTTCCGTGGCTCTCGCGATGGGGGCTGGGCTACTTCAAAGTGAGCAGTACGCGTGCTCGCTGGCCTAAACCCAAGCGATTCGATCGCAATCTGATAGTGATAGGGGCCGGCGCGGCAGGACTGGTGACATCCTATATCGCAGCCGCTACCCGCGCCAAGGTGACACTGATCGAAGCACACAAGATGGGCGGCGATTGCCTCAATTTTGGTTGTGTACCTTCCAAAGCGCTGATACGTTCGGCGGCCTTTTTGCGGCAGACCCGGCATGCCGATGAACTGGGCATTACGCGTGCCATCGTCGAATACGATTTTGGAGATGTGATGGCTCGGGTACATCGCATCATCAATACGATTGAGCCGCATGATTCGGTGGAACGCTATACTAAACTCGGGGTGGAGGTTATTCACGGCAAAGCGCGTATTACCACACCCTGGACAGTCGAGGTCAATGGCCGAACTATGACGGCTTGCTCGATTGTCATAGCGACCGGCTCTCGCCCCATCATTCCCTCAATCCCCGGACTGGACGAGGTGCGCTACTATACATCCGACACCATCTGGTCGCTTACCGCGCGCCCCGAGAGGCTGCTTGTCCTGGGCGGCGGGCCCATTGGTTGCGAGCTGGCGCAGGCGTTTGCACGCCTGGACTGCCAGGTTACCCAAGTGGAGCGAGCGGGCTTGATGGAGCGCGAGGATGCGGACGCGGTTGCACTGGTTGAAGCCGCGCTGCGCGACGATGGCGTACGCGTGTTGACGCAGACCAGCGCCATTCGATGTGAGCGCAACGGTGATGACCAATACCTGGTCGTATGCCACAGGGACGGAACCGAGGAAGCCCTTCCATTCGATGCAATGCTGTGCGCGGTCGGCAGAGTTGCGCGTACCGAAGGGTTTGGCCTGGAAGAACTGGGGATCCCGGTTTCGCCCATGCGTACCATTGAAACGGATGAGTATCTGCAAACCCTCTACCCCAACATTTATGCGTGTGGTGACGTAGCCGGACCATACCAGTTTACCCACGTCGCGGCCCATCAGGGGTGGTACGCATCGGTAAATGCATTGTTCGGTGTTTTCAAGCGCTTCAAGGTGGACTATTCGGTAATTCCGTGGACTACCTTCACTGACCCGGAAGTTGCCCGTGCTGGATTATCGGAGAAGGAAGCGAAAAAACGGAGCATCGCTTACGAAGTGTCACGCTACGGCTTTCAGGACCTCGACCGTGCGATTACCGATGAAGCGGCACGTGGGTTTGTCAAGGTGCTCAGCGTACCAGGAAAAGATCGTATTCTGGGCGTCACCATTGTCGGCATGCATGCCAGCGACCTGCTGGCGGAATTCGTGCTGGCGATGAAGCAGGGCCTTGGCCTCAGCAAGATACTCGGCACCATTCATACTTATCCGACTTGGCCGGAGGCCAACAAATATGCCGCTGGGGAATGGAGGCGCGCGCATATGCCTCGTCGTCTGCTGGACTGGGCGCAAAAATATCATGACTGGCGAAGAGGGTAGGAAATCTCTGAACAAGTCCCGCGCTGGAGCGCGCTGCTGGCGAAATTGGGATGATCACAAGGCCAAGGCGCCCGATCTGGTGAATCTGGCCAATGCAGGCAGATTTTGAGACGCTGCTGCAGCGCATGGCCACTAAATATCAGGCCGCCCTACAAATTCCATAATCAGGTTTGACCTTTCATTTGACAGCATCACTTTTCCCGATAGTCATAGCGCAGAGGGAAAATAAAGAGGGAGAATAAACGGCGTCATGAAGCAGGGTTTGTTCCCTCGCAAAGCGGATGGCGGAGCGTACGCGAAAACCATAAAATAAGTATGGTTTTTTAGCGCAATCAGATACATATATTCTAGACAATCGGCATGGACAGGAAAATTGTAAAGCTGTATAGTTGCCGGGCCTTCGCTCTTTAGGGCATCTCTAAGAATTCAAACATTGCTGCAATA
>NZ_FOBH01000015.1 GCF_900109785.1 Nitrosovibrio tenuis | reverse complement strand
AAGGGGCCACCTGCATCGACTGCCATCAGAACCTGGTACACAAGGAAGTGGCCGAAACCGACCTCAACGAGAGCCGCAAACAGGGCAAGATGGTCCTCAAACCCGAAAAGAAATCCAAGGACGAGGACGAGGAGGAGTAAAATACCAACCTGCGTATTTCAAACACTATCGCCGCATTTTGTTTAATCGCTATTCTGCGGTTGTTTCTTTGACCGCTGCCTCCGATGCCTGAGTGGAGACAGCGGTTTTGATTTGCGCAAAATGAGCAATCCGTACGTCAAAGCCAGAAAGACAAGCGGCCCGCCCCAGCGTTTATTCGTGTTTTACTCCACCTGCTCCGAAATGAAATAATCTCTCAGCCAGAACAGCAGCCGGATATTTTTCATAAACAGAACTTAAGAATACGTTAGAAATGCTGCACCATTTTCCACAACCCAACGTCGCTTATCCCCATCGAATACGGGATTACTTCATCGCGGCTCTCACTTTCACTTGCGTCGCCATCAGTTTAAACATGGACGCCAGCGGGAGTATGGAGCAACAGAATTTCATGGGGCTCATCGCATGGACATTCCTGCTTGGATTGTTGTTTGGAGAAAATAAAGAGATACGGATGCAGGTCATCGTAGCCGTTGCCTTTGCCACACTGGGCGAGCATTTTGCATCGATCTATATGGGTGGATATACCTATCGATTCGGCAATGTGCCCGCCTACGTGCCGCCAGGCCACGGTATGGTGTATTTAACCGCGGTCGCGCTTGCGCGTTCCGGTTTTTTCCTGAGATATTCCCGGAAGATCGCTACATTCGTTGTCCTCACATGCGGTACATGGTCAATCTGGGGAATCAGCGGTTATCCCGAGCAAGGGGATCAGGTGGGTGCGTTATTATTCTGCGTTTTCCTCGTCTACCTCTTCAAGGGCCGCTCGCCAATGGTGTACCTCGCTGCCTTTTTTATCACAACCTGGCTGGAACTCATCGGCACCGCGGCTGGAACATGGAAATGGGCAGCGATAGAACCTGTCATGTCTCTGTCTCAGGGAAATCCCCCGAGTGGCGTGGCAGCGTGGTATTGTTTGGTTGATGCTGTTGCCATCGGCTCGGCCCCAGCGCTACTGAGCGGATTAAGAAAGGGTAATGAATGGCTTAAAGCCGGAAAACCTCAAAAAGATGTCCATCAGGGCGCACGAAATGATTAAATATATGTCTATAGCCTGACAATGCGCGATTTTCAATTTTCTCGATGTACAACCTAATGTCTATTCATGGTTGTCCAAAACTGTTCGGTCAAAGCTTCTGCCCACCGTTGTATTCCGTCGTTATCTGTAGTCCTCTTTTCATAAATTCTCTGCCTGAACCGGTCGTAATAGGCTCAACACGCACACCGTATGTGCCATGCACACAACGCATTAAGGACTTTCTGTACAAGTCCGGCCTAGGCATGCTCAAAAATTCTTATAGATCGTTTGTGAACAACCATCCATATGTCTTTCGCACAACTCAATTTATCCACTGAAATCCTGCGTGCCATCGCAGATCAAGGTTATACCGAACCTACCCCCATACAGGCCCAGGCAATCCCGCCAATTTTGGAAGGCCGGGACATCATGGGAGCAGCTCAAACCGGCACAGGCAAGACCGCAGGTTTTACATTACCGATGCTTAACCGCCTGCAGCCCGAAGCTAATACCAGTGCATCCCCCGCAAGACATCCCATCCGCGCGCTCATCCTGGTGCCAACACGCGAGTTGGCTATCCAGGTGTATGAAAGCGTAAAAGCTTACGGAAAATACATGCCGCTCAGGTGCGCTGCGGTTTACGGCGGAATGGACATGGAGCCGCAGACCAGAGCGCTGCGGACAGGCGTGGAAATACTTGTGGCCACCCCAGGCCGTCTACTGGATCATATTCAGCAGAAAACCATGAACCTGTCGAAGGTGGAGATTCTGGTTCTGGACGAAGCGGATCGCATGCTGGATATGGGCTTTCTCCCCGATATCAAGCGCATCCTGGGATTGATCCCTGAGCAGCGGCAGAGCCTGCTGTTCTCAGCGACTTTTTCCGAAGAGATCAAGAAGCTTGCGAACAAGCTCTTGAAAGATCCCATACTGATTGAAGCGGCAAGGCGCAACTCCATCGCGGAACTCATAACCCATGTGGTACATCCGATAGCCCGGGACCATAAGCGTGGCTTGCTGACGCATCTCATTAAATCCCAGGATCTGAAGCAGGTCCTGGTATTTGTCCGAACCAAGCATGGTGCCAGCCGCCTGGCGCATCAGTTGGAGCGCGACGGAATAACCGCGACAGCAATTCATGGCGACAAGACTCAGCCTCAGCGCACTGAAGCGCTGGCTCAATTCAAACAAGGCATCGTGCGTGTGCTGGTGGCAACTGATGTTGCTGCGCGCGGATTGGATATCGAGGAACTGCCACATGTCGTCAATTTCGAATTGCCTACCACACCCGAAGATTATATTCATCGCATCGGCCGTACGGGCCGCGCCGGCACGAAAGGCGACGCAATTTCGTTGGTGAGCGAGGATGAACGCGAGCAACTCGACGCTATTGAAAAGCTTTTGAAATTCAAGCTGACGAAAAAGGTAATAGCCGAGTTTGAGCCGGGAGTAACGGCCGGAACCGCAAGCACCGAGCGCGAGAGCCGCCACGGCAGCGACCGGGCCAAACACGAACCCGGAAAACGCCCTGAACTAAGAGAAACCCATTTCAAAGATCGCGGACATACAAAAGACCATCGGTATTTGCCGCGAAGCCGCTCCAAAATCCCGGAGGATCCGTTATTCAGCCAGCCCTATATGCCCTCGATGTCAACTGGTAGCCAATCGCGTTCGGCCAGTCCCTCCGCCACGGCGTCAGTCGTTCTCGGACGCCCGGATCACCTCCGGCACGGCCATAAAGAACAGCCGCTCGCCGCGCTATTCATGCCACGGCCGCCCCGTAAACCCCAACAGGACGGTTAATCTGAATTAAACCGTCCGGTTCCCTCCTTCCTGGTAGGCAGCCCATCACCTGAACAACATGACATAAAACTCCTATGGGAAAGCGCCTGACAAAGGTTTATACCCGCACCGGTGACGACGGCACCACCGGTTTGGGCGATGGGAGCCGGACCCACAAGGACAGCCCGCGTATCGAAGCAATTGGTACGGTGGACGAACTGAACAGCCATCTCGGCGTGTTGCTTGCAGAAGATCTTGAAAAAGACGTGCGGCTCAAGCTGGAAAACATTCAGCACGATCTATTCGATCTCGGAGGGGACCTGAGTATACCCGGACGAGTAACCTTGGCCAAAACGCAAGTCGCCCGCCTGGAAAAAGACCTGGACGAATATAACTCCACTCTGGAGGCGCTAAAGGAATTCATACTGCCGGGTGGGGCCCGCGCCGCCGCTCTATGCCATGTTGCCCGGTCGGTGTCCCGCCGCGCTGAAAGATGTGTAGTGGCGCTCTATCGGAACGAAACAACGATGCCCATGCATATCCATTATCTCAACCGTTTATCCGATTTTTTATTCGTATTAAGCCGAATCATAAATCGCCAACAGAATGCCGCGGAAGTGCTGTGGCAGCCTGCTAAAAACCTCTAACAGCTTTAGCTTAGCTCAAAGGCGCCTTATCCTTTTCGTTTCTCTGCCACGGGTTCCCTTCTGCGAAAACTGTCGACTATCAGCAACATTGCTCCCACGGAGATCGCTGAGTCCGCCACATTGAACGCCGGCCAATGGTAGGTGCCGATATAGAAATCCAGGAAATCGACGACATGGCCGAGGGTAACACGATCCCACAGATTACCCAGAGCCCCGCCCAGTATCAGGCTCAGCGCGATACAAAACCACTTGTCATCCGCATGCTTGCGCAGCAGGTAAACGATTAGGGTCGAAGCCCCCGCCGCAATGACGCTGAAAAACCAGCGTTGCCACCCATCTGCATCACTCAGGAAGCTGAATGCTGCGCCCGCATTGTAGGTCAGCACGAGATTAAAGAAACTCGTCAATGGAATCTGTTCGCCATTGAAGAGTGAACTCTCCACCCAGCGTTTGGTGGCTAAGTCCAGGACCAGTACCACAAACGCGAGGATCAGGCTGGCCGACAGCTTCATCTTAGCTCGGGCGATAGAGATTGCATTTCCTCAGGCATAATGTCGAACCTCGCCCGAACCGTACAGATTGGACAGGCATCGGCCGCAAATCGTCGGGTGACCAGCGTCGATCCCGACGTCTTCACGATAATGCCAGCAGCGGTCGCACTTGCGATGCGTACTTGACGCTATAAGAATTTGCTCTTCCTGCGAATCCAACGCCTGCATCACCTGGGCTTCGGACGTGATGAGTACCAGGCGGAGATCATTCCCCAACGAATCGAGCAGCTCAAAATCATCGCCGCCCACATGAATTTTTACGGTGGCGGCCAGCGATGAACCAATCTTGCCCGCCGAACGCGCCTCTTCCAGCGCCCGCTGCACCCGCGAGCGAAGCTCACGAAGTCGCGCCCAGCGCTGCAACAAGGTTTCCTCGTCCGCCTGCTCGGGGAACATATGCCAGGTATGCAGCAGCACGCTACCCTCTGCGTCGCTGGTCAGATGCTCCCACACCTCTTCGGACGTGAAGCTGAGAATGGGCGCGAACAGCCGCACCAGGCTGTGGGCGATGTGATATAGCGCACTTTGCGCCGAGCGGCGGGGTATACCCTTGACGGCAGCGGTATAAAGCCGGTCCTTCAGAATATCGAGATAGAAACCGCCCAGATCCTCTGAACAGAAGTTGTGCAGCCGGTGCACGATCAGATGAAAATCGTAATGCTGATAATCGCGTTCCAGGCCATCCTGGAGCATTCTCATGAACGCCAGCATATAGCGATCAATCTCCAGCCATTCCTCCACCGCAACGGCATCCCTGTTCGGATCGAAATCAGCCAGATTGGCCAGAAGAAAACGAAGCGTGTTGCGTATGCGGCGGTAACTCTCCACCACCCGTTTCAGAATTTCGTCGGAAATGGAAAGCTCGGCGGAGTAATCGGTGGAAGCCACCCACAATCGCAGAATATCCGCTCCCGAGGTATCCATTATCTTCTGGGGAGCAATGACATTCCCCTTCGATTTGCTCATCTTGTGCCCATGTCCGTCCACGACGAAGCCATGCGTAAGCAACGCATTGTAAGGCGCACGGCCATCAATGGCACAGCCGGTCAAGAGCGAAGATTGAAACCAGCCCCGGTGCTGGTCGGAGCCCTCGAGATACAGGTCTGCGGGATACCCGAGCTGTGCGTTGTGTTTGAGCACCGTGTCGTGCGTGGTCCCAGAATCGAACCAAACGTCCAGCGTATCCGGCAATTTCTTGTAATCTTTCGCTTCATCGCCCAATAGCTCCACGGGATTCAGGCTGAACCACGCCTCGATTCCCCGCTGCTCCACGAGCTGCGCCACCTGCTCCAGCAGTTCATCGGTACGCGGATGTAATTCATGGGTTTGCTTGTTTACGAAGAGCGCCATGGGCACGCCCCAGTTGCGCTGGCGCGAGACGCACCAGTCCGGCCGGTTTTTTACCATCGCTTCCAGCCGCGCCCTCCCCCAGGAGGGGTAAAACGCAGTGGCCTCTATCGCAGCCGATGCCGCTTCCCGCAAGGTCTGGTTAACATCATCTGGATCCGTGCTCCTGACTCTCTTGTCCATGGAAATAAACCATTGCGGCGTCGCGCGGAAAATGATGGGTGTCCGGTGCCGCCAGCAATGCGGATAGCTGTGCTGCAGCTTCTCTTCTTTCAGCAGGAGGCCACTTCTCGCCAGCTCCTGAATAACCACCTCATTGGCTTTCCAGACCAGGAGTCCGCCAACAAGCGGCACATTTTCGAAAAACCGCCCGTCATCCCCCACCGGATTGTCCACCGGCAAACCATACTTCTGCCCCACGGCATAATCGTCCACGCCATGCGCCGGTGCGGTATGCACCGCGCCGGTTCCGGCGTCCATCGTCACGTGCTCTCCCAAAATGATGGGAACCTGGCGCTGGTAAAATGGATGCTGAAGTAAAATACCCTCGAGCGCGCGCCCCATATATTTCCCCACGGTATTAACGCCAGCCCTATCAATACCATAGCGCTGTAGCGCACCATACAGCAGGGGTTCTGCTATCAGTAAGCACTCGCTCCCCATATCCGCGATGACGTAGAGCTCATCAGGATTCACACTCACCGCCTGATTCGCGGGCAAGGTCCACGGCGTGGTTGTCCAGATAACCACATACACCGGTTTAGCAGATTGATCAGCCGAGCCGGAATTTCCAGACGAATTCGAGATTTTTTTCCGGAAGGCGACGAGATCGACCACCCTGAACTTCACATCGATAGCGGATGAAGTCTTGTCCTCATAATCCACCTCAGCTTCCGCCAGCGCGGAACCACAATCGATGCACCAATTGACGGGCTTTTGCCCCTGGTAGAGATATCCGCGTTCATGAATCTTTCCCAGCGCGCGGATGATGCCGGCCTCTGTGTTGTAATTCATGGTGAGATACGGATGATCCCAATCGCCCAGGACACCAAGCCGGATGAAATCGGCTTTCTGCCGGTCAACCTGCTGCTGCGCAAAAGCGCGGCACAGTTCCCGCACCTTTTCCGGGGGCAGATTCTTGCCGTGCTTTTTTTCTATCTGATGCTCGATGGGGAGCCCATGGCAATCCCATCCAGGCACGTAGGGGGCATCAAAGCCAGCCAGCGTTTTCGACCGGATGACGATGTCCTTGAGAATCTTGTTGACCGCGTGGCCGATGTGTATGTCGCCGTTCGCATAAGGGGGACCATCATGCAGTACGAATTTTGGACGACCTTTGCAGACTTCCCGGATTTTCCGGTAAAGATTCTTTTCCTGCCAGGCTTTGAGCATGAGCGGTTCGCGTTTGGCGAGATCGCCGCGCATGGGAAAGGGCGTATCAGGCAGGTTAAGCGTTTTTTTATAGTCAGTCATGAAATATAAAAAATAATGCGATCGTCAGTTCGGCCTGTGCAGGAGCTTCTTTTCAATCGTGGCAGAAGCGGTGGAAGGAAGCGCTCGGAAATAATTCCGGGCATCCTCCACATCCCGCCCGATCTGCTGAGTAAGCGTAACAAGATCGGAATACTTCTTTTCGTCGCGAAGCTTGCGAAGAAAATGTACCCGCAAGTGTCGGCCGTAAATATCCTGATCGAAATCGAACAGATAAACTTCCAATACCGGTTTGCCGCCCTCATGCACAGTCGGACGTACGCCCAGGCTGGCAACCCCCTGGAACGCCTGGGACGGAGACAGCGCTGGATTATCGAAGCCTTCCATCTCGACTTCCACCACGAAAATTCCTGACAGCGGTGGCCGGTTATGCTTCAACTGGATGTTGGCGGTGGGAAAGCCGATTTTCTTTCCCAACTGATCCCCCCTCACCACACGTCCGCTAATGCTATAGGGGTGTCCCAGCAGGCGCTCGACAAGATTCAGGTCGCCCGCAGAAAGTGCCTTGCGAACAGCCGTGCTCGAAACCCGCATGCCATCCACGGTGTAACCCGGCATTTCTTGCACCGTAAAACCGCATCTGTCCGAAAAAGCCTTGAGCATGGCAAAATCCCCGGCGCGGCGCGCACCAAAACGAAAGTCGTCGCCTACCAGAATCCAGCGGACGCCAAGCCCTTGCTGAAGGATATGCACAATAAAATCCTCCGCGCTTATCCTGGCGAAGTCGAAATTGAAACGGCATATCTGCACCCGGTCGACGCCCGCCGCCGCCAGCAGCTCCAGTTTTTCCCTCAGGCTGGTAAGACGGGTGGGCGCTTTATCGGGCGCAAAAAACTCGCGCGGATGGGGCTCGAAAATCATCACGCAAGAGGCGAGACCAAGCCGACCGGCAGCTTCTTCCAGACGGGCAAGCATGGCCTGATGGCCCAGGTGCACCCCATCAAAATTGCCTATGGTGAGCGCAACGGGAGCTTCAGGCTTAACGGGGATACCGCGGCAAACATGCATGACATGCAACTGCTAAAATGCTGAATTGTAGCCTGTTTTAAACCGCCGGGTCTATATGGCCCGGTTGTAACTGAATATGGCAAACTTTCCTTATCAGATCGGCCAGCAAACAACGCTGGTCATTTCGCGCAAACGGAAATTCGGAAGAGCCCCAACTTTATAATGCCCAGCCTTAGGCAATTCTACAGCATGGTGATAACCGGAGTTTGTTCCAATGACTTGGGCGCTGTGCTAGAATTGCGCGGTCAAAAAAGCGTCACATTGCCCTCGTTTCGCTGCTTGAGCTTCAGGGGGGGATTGACGTGCAAGGGGCTTGTTGCGTGAAGGCTAACTGCCCCAGGGTTTATCGGGCATGTTAAGCACGGCGAGAGCCGGGCGCGCCGGAGCTAAAATCCTTGTGTCGCGATAAAGTTGTAGTGTTTCAAATGGCCAAGTAGCTCAGTCGGTAGAGCAGAGGACTGACAACTCGGCTCGACATGGGAATGTCGAGGCTTGTTGGAGTGAAGGCTAATTGCCCCAGGTTTATCGGGGCATGTTAAGCACGGCGAGAGCCGGGCGGCCGAAGCTAAAATCCTTGTATCACGCTAAAGTTGTAAATGTTTCAAATGGCCAAGTAGCTCAGTCGGTAGAGCAGAGGACTGACAACACGGCTCGACATGGGAATGTCGAGGCTTGTTGGAGTGAAGGCTAATTGCCCCAGGGTTTATCGGGCATGTTAAGCACGGCGAGAGCCGGGCGGCCGAAGCTAAAATCCTTGTGTCACGCTAAAGTTGTAAATGTTTCAAATGGCCAAGTAGCTCAGTCGGTAGAGCAGAGGACTGAAAATCCTTGTGTCGGTGGTTCGATTCCGCCCTTGGCCACCATAAAGAAAGTCAAAGGCTTGTCCGTTAATACAACGGCAAGCCTTTTTCTTTATGTAATCCATTTGCAGTAGCGAAGGAATGGTCAGAAAAATAAATGATTAGAAATGACTCGATAGTCAGTCTGCCCCAGAAGGGGAGCGTAACCGTTACGGAAAGCGAGCTTCTAGCGCCAAAGGACCGACGTACCCAAGAGCTTGTAATAGCGCTTGTCGGCCCTGTGGCATCCGGTTGCACAACAGCCAAAGCGATACTAGAAAACACGCTCGAGACTCAGTATGGTTACACGGTAATACCTTACAAACCTAGTGACCAGATCGCGAGTAGCGCAAAACTTCTATCTGAAAATATCGAAGTTGGTTTAACCGGAAGTAATCGCATAGCAAAATATCAGGCGGTTGGAAATACCCTACGAGAAAAATTTGGCAACAATTATTTAGTTGCGAAAATCATAGAGCGTATACATTCGATTAGACAAGAGAAGGGGTTTAAGCCTGCCAAAGGAGGTGAAGCAAAGGTTCCGCAATCTTTACGATATGCTCATATCATTGACTCGCTCAAGCATCCAGCTGAACTTGACTTGCTTCGCGAGACATATGGTGACATTTTCTGGGTTTTTGGAGTTTTTGCGCCTGAAGACATCAGAAAGGAGCGATTAAAAAAAAATAGCCCAAGCGAAGCTGAAATTACCAAGATAATCGAGAAGGATTATGGGGAAAATGATGACTTCGGGCAACAAGTGAGTGACGCGTTTCATAAAGCTGATTTTTTTGTACGCAATGATCATCCAAATGATGTAGAGTTGAGGAAATCGCTAGAGCGTTACCTTGAAATACTCTTTGCCATACCGGTTCATTCTCCGACATCCGATGAAACCGCGATGCACGCGGCGCATGCCCAAGCTGCTATCTCTGGCTGTCTCTCTCGACAAGTAGGCGCGGTGATCGTAAGCAAGAAAGGGGAGATAATCGGGTTGGGCAGGAATGACGTTCCAAAATTCGGCGGTGGCCTATACAGTGAGGAGGACGGTAAGGATGATCACCGTTGTTACAAGTGGGCGGACAAGATTTGCCACAATGATGAACGAAAAAACCGGCTGTATGAAGCTGCGTGCGATAAATTAAAACCGTTATTGAAAGAAGACATCAATACTCAAGCAGTTGAGGACGCGCTAAAGCAGACAGATATTAAACAACTGATTGAGTATTCTCGAGCTGTTCACGCAGAAATGGAAGCAATTATTTCTGTCGCAAGGGGCGAAAAGACAGGTATCGTGGGATCGACATTATACTGTACGACTTTTCCTTGCCATTCTTGTGCTAGACATATTGTCGCAAGTGGGATTGAAAAAGTCGTGTTTATCGAACCTTATCCAAAAAGTTTAGCCACAGTATTGCATAGTGATTCTGTTTCAGTAAAGGAAAACACTACTGAAAGGAGGGTGAGATTTATTCAGTATGAAGGCGTTGCCCCACAGAACATACTTCGACTTTTTCGACTTGACTCAACAAAGAGGCCAAGAAAGGAAAAAGGCAGATTTATCTTGATGGACAAAAAAATGGCTCAGCCTATAATAACAACTTCTCTTGACGATTATTCAACTCACGAGCAGTGGGTGATCGGGAAACTAGCAATATCGGAGAAGAATAATGAAAGATGAGGATGAAGGACGTCAGCTAGTTTTTGACTTTTCAAGCCAAGTTGTAGCTAATAGCAAACGGGCAATTGAAACTCTCCGGCTTGTATACGTTGCAAATAATGAATTCAAAGCTACGCAAAACCTAAACAATATAGACATTCGTAGTAGAGTCTTAGAAAATCTCTTAAAGACAAGGATTACGAAGGTCTGAGGTCTCGCTTACGCGACAATACTTTTTACTTGTTGCAAATTTCGATAACTGAACAATCAGCTGGAAATATAGCGCTGCCCTTATTAATCTCTCCCATCTATAAACCGTTTCACCATAAGCGCATCGCAAGTATCCAAAAGGCGGCCAGACGTCCAAAAGCCATTTAATCGGCTTATATGCCTGTACTTGGGTTATCCGTCACACATACAGGCAGAACGGGAAGTCATAGTTATTGTTCGTTAACGATGGGACTTCCCCATGCCCCCCACTAGCGCCGGCATCCTTCCCTACCGCTTGAAAGCCGGTCACCTTGAAGTTCTCCTTGTCCATCCCGGAGGACCATTTTGGGCCAAGAGAGACTTGGGATCGTGGTCAATCGCAAAGGGTGAGTATGACGAAAACGAAGATCCCCTTCAGGCCGCCCTGAGAGAATTCTTCGAAGAAACCGGACACCGACCAACTGGGCCGTTCTTTCCGCTTGCACGCCGCAAGCAGCCTAGCGGAAAAATCGTTGATGCATGGGCGGCCGAAAGCGACTGGGATCCTTCCAGCCTGGTCTCAAACACATTCAGCATGGAGTGGCCGAAGGGTTCGGGCAAAATTGGGGAGTTTCCCGAGGTGGACCGCGCCGAGTGGTTTGATATAGCGGAAGCCGCTCGCCGCATTCTTCCTGGACAGCGGGGATTTTTGGACGAGTTGTACGAAAAGCTCACGGGAGAGCGTCTTCAAGCGCTGAGCGCGCCTCCTCATGCGTAATATTCGCCTGTTTTGACAACCCAACCACATCTCGAAACTGGCTTATACGACTATTTCAGATTGCTATTGGAGTGTGCCCTTGCTACGAGAAAAGTCTCCGGCCTCGGCGACAGAAACAACGGTACCCTTGGTTCTCTTCCAGACATGAGCGGGGCTACTCCAGATGTTTTCGACCCATCTGAAAAATAAAGCGCCACCAAAGATACTGACGCAGAAAGCCAAAATCAGCCCGAACGCATTCGTGACAGGTTGAGCTGGGAAAAAGTGAAAGAATGTTGTATTGACAACCAGGCACAGGGGAAAGTGAACCAGGAATATCGAGTAGGAAATGCGTCCGAGAGAGGTAAGAAAATTCGGCAAGGGCAAATTCTCAAGCAACGAGCTATATTGCCGCGCAAGTCCCAGCATCAGCATTACAAGCCCCGCAACCGCTATCCGTGCACGGAAATCCACCAGCAATGCCATGATTACCACCAGAACGAGTAGCAGGAGCCAAAGGCTACGGTGCCGCGTGTTCGCAATCCAATAAACCAAAATCCCGAGACCGAACGAGCCAAAAAAATAGAAAGCAGTTTCATCCCAGGAATTATCCCGATTAAATACAAACAGCGAGGCTAAAGTTACGCCTGTAATCACAATCTGACCGGCCGCCTTGAGGTTCGGGTACCAACACTGGATTTGTCCCGATAGCCACAGCAACATCACGGTAAGCATGAACAACTGAAAATCAACAGCTACGTACCAGACACCTGCCGATAGAACCTCCTGATCGAGCAAATCCTGCAGTAAAAATGCATGTGCCAGAAGTTGGAGGAGGTTAGGTGCATCAGGGATCGAATCGTGAATCATCCAACGCCTGGCAACGGCCGCACACGCGATTGCCAAGATCAGGGCGGCGAGATAGGGCACGACCAGTCTGAAATAGCGTTGTTTAATTGCCTGAACGGGGTAAGCCATGACCAGTACCCCGCCTGGTGCATGCTTTCCCGCGAACAGAAAGCCCGCAATGACGATAAAGACTTGTACCGCCATTCTTCCATATTCGTAGACTCCCTCAATCAACCCGGGAAACAGCGGGTACGCTATCTCGGACATGGGGCCGTAGGCTGCCAAGTGATGCGATACAATTGATAAGCAGGCAATGGCTTTGAGCGCATCCAGAAGGGGCACTCTCGAAATGTTAGCGTGCATGTCGCTTAGGTTTGACCAGAGAGATGCGTACAGCGCCGCTTATAAACGAGCTATCCAGGGCGTCATGACCAAGTCGACAAAGAGAAACAGAAACGTTGTATGACGCTGATCAAAATTTTGCTGGGAGTAGTGGATTAAGACGAGTGTTACTTATCGCCGGCGACTATTCTATTGGAATTTCCCTCGCATGGAGTGTTCGGATAACAAAAAACTGTTGAGCTTGATGTTCCCGCGTTAAAGATCCCCATGTTAAAGGTCATGTTAAAAGTCCTTATGGTCTATCGAATCCACTGTCTTTTTCGGATATGCTAAGTTGGCGTGGCGCCAAAAAAACTTTCCTTCATTTATATTTACAAAGCCCTATGCGAACTGACGTTTATACGCTTGAGAACGCGATGAAGCGCTTAGCCGATGCGATCGGAGAGGCAATTGAAGACGCTGGGAAGCGGCAGTTGTTGCGGGGCGGCATGAGCGTCGGATTCAGATTCCCATACTGACGCTTTTGCCCCGCATATGACCCCATTTTTTTCGTCGCCTATTCCCGTCATAGCCTTTCATCGCGTGCTCCCTTACAAGAATTCGATATCGGTCACTATCGACGAATTTGATCATTATTTGCAGTGGTTCAGGAAAAGGGGCTTTCGTAGCCTTACAAGCGCGCAATTCGAGCGTGCCCTCGCCGGAGAGGAAGTCGTTGAGCGTGGCCTCGTTATTACGTTTGATGATGGGTACCGTGATAACTGTTACATCGCCGCGCCGCTTCTCGAGAAATACGGGATGAACGCAATATTGTTCGTTGTCACCGGAAAAATAAAGGATGAGCAAACAGGGCAACCGACCGACACCTGGCTTGAAGAAGGGGACGAGCGCTACTTGTCCTGGGATGAAATAAAGTCAATGGTCGATAGCGGAATTTTTGAGCTTCATTCCCATACGCACTCGCACGACTCGTCCTGGATTAACAGTTCTTCCGCAAATATCCGGCAGGTCGTCCAGCAGGATATCGCTATTTCGGTTCAAACACTGCGTGATCAAGGGTACACGCATGAGATTCATCTTGCGTGGCCTTGGGGTTACTTTCGTCAGGAATGGCTCGATGATCTGTCGGCGTTGGGAATCAGATTCTCGTACACGACGCAGCCAGGCACCAATTATCCGGGTTGCGATATCAGGAAGATTATGCGCCTGAGCGGTGAAAAGCCTTTTGATTACATCAAACGCTTATGCTCGGTAGGGTCCTCGCCCGCGTTGGGAAGGGCGCTCAACAGCGCGTCAAGAACATGGTCTGCCATGCGCGGCAGACCGTAGTTCCCGTATCGGTTTGTACTAAATTGAACATTTAATACACGTGCGACCGGCACAGGCATGCAGTGCAAGAGCGATGTGATGTGATTCTTGTATCGATCCCCTTCCAATATCCGGTGTGTTTTATTGTTCTGCAGATGAAACATGATCGGGATGGGGGTTGAGTGGGGCGATGCCGACACTCGGCCCGGCTTCGCTCGCCCAATATACCTTGGATTCAGGCCATCCCACGAGCGGCTCTTCATGTACATAAGGTGACAAGCTGTCGCCGGTAGCGTTGAAGATAGCGTAGGACTTCCGCTCCACGCGGCCTTCCGCGGTTCGCACATACGGGACATATTTAGCCATGGTTAGCCTCATGTAATGATGAAGTACGATCAGATTGTAGCGGCTATTTGTTACGGAATTTATACGAAATTCTTATAAGCTCAGCAATTTTTCCGATAGACTTGCCCTTTATTTCCTTTTTCCCCGGCCCCTCTTGGCCCCAGTTTGCTCTTTCCCGCAGAAGTGCCCAAGCGCCCCAGGAAGCAGCTTGATCTTCGGACTCGCATATTTTTCTCTAAAACAGAAACTCTTCTAAGTGATGGTATTCAAAAGCTTGTAAGACTATAATCAGCGAATTTTTAAATTTCCGCCCCGTCGCCTATCGTGTCTTCAATGCAGTTATTTGCCTTTGGCATTAACCATCAGACTGCGCCGCTGGACGTGCGCGAGCAGGTCGCGTTCCCGGAAGATGCGATGGAGCGCGCGTTGCTCGATCTGGTAGGACGCCGCCCGGTGAAGGAGGCGGCGATTGTGTCCACCTGCAACCGAACCGAGGTTTATTGCAGTACGGATAAACCGGAGGAGGCAACGCATTGGCTGGCCGATTTTCATCAGTTGCCCGCGCGGGAGCTGGAGCCGTATCTGTACAAGCTGCCGCGCGAGCAAGCGGTGAAGCATGCCTTTCGCGTGGCCAGCGGTCTGGATTCCATGGTATTGGGTGAACCGCAGATACTGGGTCAGCTAAAAAATGCAGTGAAATCCGCCGAGCACGCCGGCACACTCGGAATGCTGTTGCACAAACTGTTTCAGCGCACTTTTTTTGTTGCCAAGGAGGTTCGCAGTTCCACCGAGATCGGCACAAATTCGGTTTCCATGGCCGCGGCCGCTACGCGGCTGGCAGAGCGAATTTTCGGTGAGATCAATGAGCAGCGCGTGCTATTCATCGGCGCGGGAGAAATGATCGAGTTGTGCGCGAGTCACTTCGCTGCACGCAATCCCAAGCGTATCACCGTCGCCAATCGCACCAGTGAGCGCGCACAGGCCCTGGCTCATCGCTTCAATGCGCAGGTCATCACCTTGAATGAGCTTCCCGAACAATTAGCACTCCACGATATCGTGGTAACCTGCACCGCGAGCACACTTCCCATACTGGGCAAGGGAATGCTGGAACGCGCAATCAAGGCGCGCAAACACCGACCGATTTTCATGGTGGATCTGGCCGTGCCGCGCGATGTCGAGCCGGAAGTGGCGGAATTGGATGACGTGTTTCTCTATTCCGTGGATGATCTTGCCGAGGTGGTGAAGGAAGGATTGGATGCTCGCCAGGGCGCCGTTGCACAGGCGGAGGCGATCATCGACTCGAACGTCGTCAATTTCATGCATTGGCTCGAGTCGCGCGAAGTCGTCCCCACCATACGTGCGTTGCGCGATCAGGCTGAACGCTACCGCCGCCATGAACTGGAGCGGGCCAAAAAGCTTCTTGCCAAGGGCGAGGACCCGCAAAAAATAATCGAATCGTTGAGTAACGGCCTGACCAACAAATTCCTGCATATCCCTTCCTACGCGCTCAATCACGCTGTAGCGAACGAGCGTGACGATCTGGTCGATCTGATAAACCGCCTGTACCATCTCCACCGTCCGGAATGAACAAAAGCATGACTGCCAAGCTCACGCAGCTTAGCGTGCGCCTGGAGGAGTTGAATCGCCTGCTGAGCAGCGAAACCATCACCGCTAATCTCGACAAGTATCGCAAGCTCACGCGCGAGCGCGCGGAGATCGCGCCGGTAGTCGAACTCTATGATGCCTATCTCCAAAGCGAACGCGACATTCATACCGCACGGGAGATGTCTGCGGAAATTACCGCCGATGCCGAGATCCGGGAATTTGCTGACGCCGAAATGCGCAATGCCAGAGAGAGAATGGCGCAAATCGGGGTGGAGCTACAGAAGGAACTACTGCCGAAAGACCCGAACGATGAGCGCAACATTTTTCTCGAAATACGCGCTGGCACTGGCGGGGACGAGTCCGCGCTATTTGCGGGTGACTTGTTCCGCATGTACACGCGCTTTGCTGAGCGCCAACGCTGGCAGGTGGAAATCATTTCGCAAAGTCCTTCCGAAGCGGGTGGTTATAAGGAAATCATCGCCAAGATCATCGGTAATGGCACCTATTCCAAGCTCAAGTTCGAATCCGGTGGTCATAGGGTCCAGCGCGTACCCGCTACAGAGACTCAGGGCCGCATTCACACGTCCGCCTGTACCGTTGCGGTAATGCCTGAAGCGGATGAGATTATGGATGTGGTGCTCAACCCGGCCGAGCTGAGAATCGATACATTCCGCGCCTCCGGTGCAGGTGGCCAACATATCAACAAGACGGATTCGGCGGTGCGCGTCACCCACCTGCCGACCAATATCGTGGTTGAGTGCCAGGATGGGCGCTCTCAGCACAAAAACAAGGCTCAGGCGATGAGCGTCTTGGCTGCGCGGATTCGCGATAAGCAGATGCAGGAGCAGCAGAGCAAGCAGGCCGCCACCCGCAAATCATTGATCGGTACCGGCGACCGCTCCGGGCGCATTCGTACTTACAATTTTCCTCAGGGTCGGGTAACCGACCACCGGATCAATCTTACGCTCTACAAGATCGAACAGATCATGGATGGCGATTTGACCGAGCTTTGCTCTGCGCTGATTTCCGAACATCAGGCTGAGCAATTGGCGGCACTGGGCGAATAAGGCCAAGCATTCTGCATTTTGTGTCTGTTCTTGTGTCTGTTCCTGAGCTGGCGCTATCGAAATCGCGAGGTCACCGAATATCTATGGCTAAGCGGGGTCTGAGATAAACCGAATGCGGCAAATCACCGTCTTGGAAGCAGTGCATCAAGCACGGCGGACTATTGGCGATATCGATGCGCGAATGTTATTGCAGCATGTACTCGACATGAGCCATGCAGTTCTAATTGCCCACTCCGATCGGGAGCTTTTGCCGGAACAGGCGCAGTACTTCGTCCAATTGGCGCAGCGCCGCGCCCATGGCGAGCCGGTTGCCTATCTTACGGGCAAGCGTGAGTTTTACAGTCTGGATTTCAAGGTCAGCCCCGCAGTGCTCATCCCCCGGCCAGAAACCGAATTACTCGTGGATCTGGCTTTGGAGCGAAGTCCTGTAGACTGTCTCCTGAAAATTCTCGACCTCGGGACCGGTAGCGGAGCTATCGCGCTGACAATAGCGAAATATCGCCCCCTGGCATCTGTTACCGCTGTGGATGCGTCGAACGATGCGGTAGCTATCGCCAAGTCAAACGCCAAGCAGCTTGGCGTAAGCAACGTGAACATTATCAGAAGCAACTGGTTTGACAGGCTTGTCGGGGAAAGATTTGATCTCATCGTTTCCAATCCACCATACGTTGCAGGTGCCGATCCTCATCTGGCTCAAGGCGATTTGCGCTTTGAGCCGTCCATGGCTCTGACCGATAGCGGCGATGGCCTGAGCTGCCTGCGAACGATTATCGCCGCCGCGCCTGCTCACCTGGAAACGGGTGGTACGCTGTTGGTGGAACATGGCTATGATCAGGCGCAAACCTGCCGCCTGTTATTGGAAGAGGCCGGTTTTGGGGCGATAATTTGCCGTCCCGACTTAGCCGGAATAGCTCGGATTAGCGGGGGAATCTGTATGATTTAGCAGGGAACGAATAGAACCTAATTATGTCTTTCGATGTTTAAACCAATATCTCTTGAAAACAGCTCGGCTTTCCCCTATGCTGATTTGCCGGTTGATTAAATTTCAGGAGGAGGACGAGTTAATATGGATACACAAGAAACTATTAAACAACAAGTTACGACTCATCCCGTCGTGCTTTATATGAAAGGCACGCCGCAAGCGCCTCAATGCGGTTTTTCCGCCCATGCGGTAAAAGTCCTTAATGCGTGTGGGGTAAATAATCTGTTTGCCGTGAACGTCCTTGCAGAACCGGAATTCCGGCAGGGCATTAAAGAGTACTCAAACTGGCCAACTATTCCGCAACTCTACATCAACGGTGAATTTATCGGTGGCTCCGACATCGTTACCGAAATGTACCAGAGCGGCGAATTGCAGAAGCTGCTCCAAGAGAAGAAAGATCAGGCTGCGTCGTAGACAGTGGTTGGCAGTGAGTCGTTGGCAGGGTCCAGGCAGGAATCATCTCGGCCTATAGGTAAAACCACATAGGCTGCATTGAGCAGCAGTGGAGCAACAAGCTCAGCAGAGTAAAAAAGCCGGCGTGATCATTAGCTTCCGTCGGCTTTTTGTCAGGGCAATCGATGCTTTTAAAGCAGATCAGGAGCTGATCGCTGCCGCAATCGCCCAGTAACGGGCAAACTTTCCGGCGGCCATGAACAACATCGCCCCTACCCAGTTAATTCGTAGCCATCCCGCAGCAACACATAGCAGATCCCCGATAAGAGGTACCCATGACAGCAGCAATACCGGGCTGCCATGATTCCGCACCCACTCGAGGCCTTGCAAGTTTCCACCCGACTTTTTCACGAGCGTCTTTTCGTCGGGTAACAGCCGCCCGATCACATAAGAACTCATGCCACCCAAGGTATTACCCAACGTTGCCACGCCTAGAGCAGGCCAATATAGCTGAGGATAAGCAGTCAGGATCCCGAATAGCACTACTTCCGAACCACCCGGCAGCAGCGTGGCGGCAAGGAAACTGCTGGTGAACAGCGCGAACAGGCTCGTTTGCTCATCCATAAAGTTATCGGATATCCCGGATATGTAAAGCCATGGTATAGGCGAGGAGAGACTTTCAAAGAGACTCTCACGGGTCCCTGAATCTCAGCGATTGCCGGGCAGCGCTGAATTGGCGGCGGTGCCCGGCCGGACTGGCAGCTCGACTGGTAAAAACCAGGTGATTATAGGGGATCAGAAGGCGCAACACGATTGTGGCTGGCGTTTTTTATGGGTTTCGATATCCCCATCCGAGCCTATCTTAAATGAGGCCACGGTTGTACTCCACTGATAACCCGGAAGCTGTTTGCGGGTTCCAGCTTGCCATTCACATATCAAAATTTGACTTGGCGTCATTATTTCGCGATGATACGCCGACCGTCCACCATCTCTGTTCAAGAGGAAAAACCATGAAAACCAATGTATCTCTTAAGCAAAAGATCGATTCCATCATTGATGCCAGACACTTGCTCAAGCATCCTTTTTATATTGCCTGGACAGAGGGCAAGCTCTCCAAAGAGCAACTGCGCCATTATGCGGAACAATATTTTCATAATGTCCTGGCGGAGCCCACCTATTTGAGCGCGGTACATTTCAACACACCGCACCTTCATACTGAAACCAATAGCGGCGATATCAGCGTGCGCCAGGAAGTACTGAGGAATCTGATTAGTGAAGAGTACGGCGAAAAAAATCATCCCGCCTTGTGGAAGACATTTGCCCTGGCCTTGGGCTCGAGCGACAAGAGTCTGGCCAATGCAACAGCTCTACCCACCACAGCCAAGCTGGTTTCAACGTTCCGTGATATCTGTCTGAACCAGCCATTTTATGCCGGTCTTGCTGCAATGCATGCTTTTGAATCGCAGGTGCCCTCGATTGCCGCCGTGAAAATTGACGGGCTTGCAAAGTTCTATGGAATGGACGACGCGAACAGTTACGAGTTCTTTACTGTCCACCAGGAAGCCGACGTGCATCATTCACAAGCGGAATGGGCATTGATCGAACGTTTTGCCGATACCCCGGAGAAGCAGGCTGAAGTTCTGGCCGCGACTATCCGAGCCTGTGACGCGCTGTGGGGCTTTCTGGATGGAATTTATGAGAACTACTGTGCAAACCTGTTCGGTGAAGAAGAAACCGCTGTGACTTTGCATTAACTTGCTCTAAATCAGGGGTAGAGAAACTCAAGGATTTTTTGCGCATTGGTTTGCGCATGAGTTTGCCTATCCCCTGATCTATATCGCTGTCTGAACTGCCCCCATCTCTTCTCCTTCTTCTCCTTCTTCTCCTATTTCTCCTATTCTTCCTCCTTTCGTTCTCCTCTCTTCCGTTTCAATTCATTTTTAACGACGGTGTAGTTTCAGTGAAGTCACCCCAGCGGAATGATTCCATCAAGCGTTGCAAAGCACGTATTCCTGGCGGTGGTCAGAAAATCGCGTAGATAAGGACGGGAAGCCGTTTCCTTTAGCGTGGATACGTACAGATCGCTCCATAGTCCCTGTGTGCCGATGCGACGAGCAATCACGTAGTCGTGATCCACATAATTCTTGATACCCCAGCTGGGCAGGGCCGCTACTCCACGACGGCTGGCAACCAGTTGCAGTATAGCTACCGTCAGTTCCGCCGTGCGCCGCAGCGGGTGGATGCCGGCGGGTTTCAGCACATGGAGAATCAAATCGATACGATCTTCCGGCACCGGGTACGTGATAAGCGTTACATCAGCGAAATCGGTCGCGTGCAATATCCGTTTCGCGCGTAAGGGGTGTTCCGGCGCCAGCACCGCGAGAATTTCGAAACGGAATAGCGGATGGTGGACAATGCCGCGCCGCGGCTTGTATTCCGACCCAATCACTACATCCGCGCCCCCCTCTTCCAGCAGCTTGACGGGATCGCTGTGGAATCCGGATACGAGGTCCAGTTCAACGTCCGGCCAATGCTGGCGAAACGCATCCATCAGGGGCATCAGCCAATCGAAACAGGTGTGGCATTCCAGCACGATACGCAAGCTCCCCGATGTTTGTTGGGACAATTTCGCCAACCCTCGCTCAGTCGCCTGAATCTCCTCCAGTACCTTTTCAGCGAGGGTCACCAGGTGTTTTCCGGCATCGGTGAGTTCGACGGATTGTCCCCGGCGCTGTACGATCGATAGCCCGTAGTGTTCCTGCAGCGATTTGATCTGATGTGATAATGCAGATTGCGTGAGATGCACGCGTTTGGCAGCGCGCGATACGCTGCCGGTTTCCTGCAGGGCCATAAGCGTACGCAGATGGCGCAATTCAAGTATTGATGAGAGCGACATATATATGAATTAGATTCATTAATATTTTATAAGATTTCATTTGATTCATAAGTTAGTCTGCCACAAAATCATGGACTGTTGCAACGGATCTGCATTGGATCTATTGAGTATAAACACAGGAGATCGATCATGGCACTGACGCACAACCTGGGGTTCCCGCGGATCGGCGCGCGGCGAGAACTGAAGCACGCGCTTGAAGCATACTGGCGCGGCGACATCGATGATGAATGGCTGCGGGCCACCGCGGCGGAAATCAGAAAGCGGCACTGGATTTTGCAGCGGGAAGCAGGCATTGACCTGATTCCCGTCGGCGATTTTGCGCTCTACGATCAAATGCTGAACATGACCGCATTGCTTGGCGCGGCGCCCGCGCGGTTTAACGCCCCGGAACATGGCGAAACCGGACTGGATCTTTACTTCGCCATGGCTCGTGGAACCGCGACTCAGCCGGCGATGGAAATGACCAAATGGTTTGACACCAATTACCACTATATCGTCCCTGAATTCGATGCGGACACGACATTTCGCATTGATTCCCTCCAACTCTTCAGGGAAGTCGCCGAGGCCCAGGCTCTAGGAATCTCTCCAAAGGTGGTGCTCATCGGACCGCTGACTTATTTGTATCTTGGCAAGGAAACCAAGGCCGGTTTCAGTCGCCTTGATTTGTTGCCGCATCTGTTACCAGTTTATAGGGACATCCTGGCTCAGCTCGCGTTCCGTGGCGTGGTGTGGGTCCAGATCGACGAGCCAGTGCTGGCGCTTGACCTGAATGACGAGTGGCTACACGGCCTGGATCAGGCGTACTCCGCCTTGCATGAGGCGGGTGCGAAATTGCCGAAGTTGCTGCTAACGACTTATTTCGAAGCGGTGGATAACCATGCGGAGCGCTTGAAGGCGCTGCCGGTGAGTGGCCTCCATATCGATTTGTGCCGCGCACCCGATCAACTCGATACTTTTCTCGACGGCTATCCGGAGGATAAAGTACTGTCGCTGGGCATCATCGATGGACGCAATGTGTGGCGTGCGGATCTCGTGCAAGCATTCTCGACACTGAACCGCGCTTACTCCACTTTGGGGCAGCGATTATGGGTTGCACCCAGTTGTTCGCTTCTGCATTGCCCGGTGGATCTCGCGCTGGAAACGCGGTTGGAGGAGGAGATCAAGAGCTGGCTGGCTTTTTCGGTGCAGAAGTTGAGCGAGATTTCGACGTTGGGACGAGGCCTGAACCACGGGAAAGATGCAATACAGGAGCAATTAAACGCCTCTACCCGAGCCAGGCAGGCGCGCCAGCAATCGCCGCGCATACACAACCCGGTCGTTCAGGATCGTCTTCAGCGCCTGACGCGGAGCGATAGCGAACGCGCAAACCCGTTTCCGGTGCGACGGTTGCTGCAACATAAACGCTTTCAACTGCCCCTTTTACCCACTACAACCATAGGTTCATTTCCACAGACACCGGAGATTCGCAAGGTCCGCGCCGCTTTCAAGAAAGGTGAAGCCAGCAATTTGCTGTATCTGGAATCGATGCGCGATGAAATACGGCTGGCGGTAAAAAAACAGGAGGAGATCGGGCTGGACGTGTTCGTGCATGGAGAACCCGAACGCAACGACATGGTGGAGTATTTTGGCGAGCAATTGTGGGGCTACGCTTTTACCGAGAACGGATGGGTTCAAAGCTATGGTTCGCGCTGCGTAAAGCCGCCTATCCTCTACGGGGATATTTACCGGCCCGAACCGATGACAGTGGACTGGATTGAGTATGCGCAAAGCCAGACCACAAAGCCGGTTAAAGGCATGTTAACCGGACCCATCACCATGCTGATGTGGTCGTTCGTGCGTGACGACCAGCCTCGCCCCATTACGACCCTTCAACTGGCGCTTGCGATCCGCGACGAAGTCGCCGATCTGGAGAAGGCCGGTATCGGGATGATCCAGATTGATGAGCCGGCGTTTCGTGAAGGACTGCCGCTAAAAAAAGCGGATTGGAACGTTTATTTGAAGTGGGCGGTAGAAGCGTTTCGAGTATCCAGTTCCGGTGTGAAGGATGATACCCAAATACATACCCACATGTGCTACTCCGAATTCAATGACATCTTGCCTTCGATTGCGGATATGGATGCAGACGTGATTACCATCGAAACCTCGCGCTCACGTATGGAGTTGCTGAACGGATTCGGCCAATTCAAATACCCTAATGAAATTGGGCCCGGGGTGTACGATATCCACTCGCCTCGAATTCCTCAGACAGAAGAGATGCTGGAATTGCTGGAGAAAGCGTGTTCGGTCATTGATCCGAAACAGTTGTGGGTTAACCCCGATTGTGGCTTGAAGACACGAACCTGGCCTGAAGTTGTGACGGCGCTCAAGCGGATGGTTGCAGCTGCACGCCTGCTGCGCAACCGCATGGAGGTTTCGGAAACTGAATCAGTGGATGCACCAGCAGATGCTATAGCGTGAGCGCAGGCGTTGATGTGAGACGAGGATCCGGCCAGAACAGTACCGGCAGGCTCCTTGTCGATGCGCTTACCGAGCCCCAGCGAGTGCCAATGAATCGCTATGAGCCTCAGTGAATCCCTTATGCACGTCTTCAGCGATCGGCTCCGCGGCATTTTTTTCCAGAGATTCCCCGGCTGTTTCGCGTGAAGTTTGTAGCGCTTTTATCAGCTGTGTTTCCAAGTGGATCAGTGTTTTCGCTTCGCTCAATATATTTCCTGTAACCAGGAACGTGTCCTCGGCACGTTCGCCCAAGGTATTAATCTTTGCACTATGGACGTTTACGCCAAACTGCACCAGCACCTGCGCGATTCGCGACAACAGTCCCGGCTGGTCGCCCGCAACGATCGATAAGATATGGAACACGCCTTTTTCATCCGACTCAATGTCAACTTCCGGGGTAATAGGAAAATGCTTGAGGTGCCGGCTCAGGCGCCCTCGCGGTGGAGGCTCAAGGGGTTCCTCCTGCTGTAGTCGCCCTGCCAGTTCATGTTCGATAAAGCCTAGTATGTCGCCGTGGCGCTCCGTCATGTTGGCGGAGTCCAACACCAGGAATGTATCGAGGGCATAACCATGCCGGGTGGTATGAATTTTGGCCTGAACGATGTTGTAATCGCTGTGATCGAAAAAATCGCAAATCCGGGCGAACAAATCCTTCTGGTCGGCGGTATAAACCAGCACCTCGATCCCTGTTTTAGCAGGCGCCAGACGGGCCTTTACCACCGCTGCGGAAGCTTTGATCTGGTGGCGCAAATGCCGTGTGTGCCAGGCGATTTCCTCCGGTTCATGCAGCAGGAGATAGCTGGAATCAAGCGCCGACCAGAGCTGTTCATGCACCTCGGCGGGTATATCGTCGCGTCGCAGTAGTTCCAGCGCCTCGTTTCTGCGATTTTCCAGCATCCCGGCAGTTTGGGCTGCCTCACCGCACAGATGCCGCCGTGTTGCCCAAAACAAATCCTCCAGCAATTTGCCTTTCCACGCGTTCCACACCCTTGGGCTAGTGCCCCGGATATCTGCAACCGTGAGAAGATAAAGGGCTATAAGGTGGCGCTCATCCCCCATCCGCCCGGCAAACTCTGCGATGACGTCCACGTCGGACAGATCTTTTTTCTGCGCCGTCATGGACATGATGAGATGATTTTCCACCAGCCATGTAACCAGCTCGACATCTTCTGGCAGCATCCCGTGTTGTTCGCAAAAACGCCTGGCATCGGCCTTGCCTAATTTTGAGTGATCGCCGTGGCGTCCCTTGGCAATATCATGGAACAGTCCGGCCAGGTAGAGCACTTCAGGTCTTTCAAATTCGCCGATAAGCCGGCTGCATAGGGGATATTCATGACAAAATTCCGGCGCCATGAAGCGGCGCAGATTTCGTACCACCATTAAAATATGCTCGTCCACCGTATAGACGTGGAACAGATCGTGTTGCATCTGACCGACAATGCGGCCAAAAGCCGGCAGATAGCGTCCGAGGATGCCGTACCGGTTCATCAGGCGCAGTTCGCGGGTCAACCCGCGCGGCTGGCGCAGGATTTCCATGAACATGGCGCGGTGGCGCGGTTCACGCCGGAACGCCGAATCGATCAGCGACGCCGTCCGCCACATCCCTCGCAGCGTCGCTGCGCTCGGAGCTTTTAAGTCGGGGTTCTGTTGCAGCAGCAGTATACTTTCCAGAATCGCACCTGGATTCTGGCGAAAAGTAGCTTCATCGCGCACCTCCAGCAATTCGCCGCGCTTCTGGAAACGCTCATTGATGACAACCGGAACTTCGCGCGAAGCGGGAAAAATCTCCGCATGTATAGTGACCAGCAGGATGGCGTTGATCTGTGTTACCCCTCTGGCGGCGCGATAATACCGCTGCATCAGTACTTCCACGGCATGGCGCGGCGGTTTGGCGGCTATGCCAAGCTCTTCGGCAAGAGACGTCTGATAATCGAATACCAGCCGGTCTTCCCGCCTCCCCGCAAGATAGTGCAGCCGTATACGGAAATCTTGCAGGATCGCTTGATGACAATGCGCGAGGCGCGCTTCGCGATAAGTGATGAACCCATGTTTAGCAAGGTCCCGCCAGGATTTGCCCAGCCCCGCAGCGCGACTGACCCACAGAATATTCTGCAAGTCGCGAAGGCCGCCGGGACCTTCTTTTAAGTTAGGCTCAAGATTATAAATCGCGTCATGATAACGACCGTGCCGTTGTTGTTGCTCAAGCTGCTTCGCCATGAAAAATGCGTGTGGCTCAAGCGTATCTTGCATCGCGCGCGAGAATTTCCTGAACAACGAGCCGGGTCCCGCAAGCTGACGGGCTTCAAGCAGGCTGGTCTGTACCGTAATATCCTTCGCCGCCTCTTCCATGCATTGGGCGAGCGTGCGAACGCTATGACCAACCTCCAGTCCGATATCCCATAAAAAACTTACCCAATGCTCCAGCCGGGCTCTGGTTGCGCTATCGATTTCGTGGGCGCTACCTTCTACTGAAGGAAATAGCACCAGCAAATCCACGTCCGAGTGGGGGAAAAGCTGTCCGCGCCCATAGCCGCCTACCGCTACCAGCGCGATGCCTTTGGGCATGGCCATGTCATGCCAGACCCGACGCAGGATACCATCGATCAGTTTGGCGTGGCCTCTTAGCAAGGCCGAGCCATCCCGGTTTTCGGAATAACACTGGCGCAACAGCTCTCGGCCCTCAAGGAGTTTCTCCTTGATCACTTCCATATCCAAAGGATTTTTCAAGGGATTTTCTAGGGAATTGTTCCGGGACTTTCCGATGGCCTTGCGGGAACGCATGACATCAGACGCGGAATGCAGGTTTCGGCGGTGAGCCAGCGGATAGCGTCAGCACTTCATAGCCGGAATCCGTGACTAAAATGGTATGTTCCCATTGGGCGGACAGACTATGGTCTTTGGTTACAATAGTCCAGCCGTCGGCCATTTGACGTATCGGGGCTTTCCCTGCGTTGATCATGGGCTCAACCGTGAAGATCATTCCGGCTTCGAGCTTCAACCCGGTATGGGCGCGGCCATAGTGAAGCACCTGCGGCTCCTCGTGGAATTTTACGCCGATACCGTGGCCGCAAAATTCTCTCACTATGCTGTACCCATGACTTTCCGCGAAGCGCTGGATGGCGTGGCCAATATCGCCCAGTTGCTTGCCTGACTTAATCTCTTCGATACCGCGCCACATCGACTCATAAGTAATTTCGCATAGCCGCCTGGCCTGGATCCCCGGTTCGCCGATATAGTACATGCGGCTGGTATCGCCGTGATAGCCGTCCTTGATGACGGTCACGTCAATATTGAGGATATCGCCGGATTTAAGCCTTTTTTCACCTGGTACACCATGGCACACCTGATGGTTGACGGAAGTGCAAATCGATTTAGGATAAGGCGGATAGCCCGGCGGAGCGTAATTGAGCGGAGCAGGAATTGTATCCTGCACATTGACCATATAATCGTGGCACAGTGTATCGAGCTCAGCGGTGGTAATGCCCGGCTTGACGAAAGGCGTGATGTAATCCAGCACCTCCGACGCGAGCTTGCCTGCTATGCGCATTTTCTCTATCTCTTCCTGGGACTTGAGAGGCACCGTCATAAATAGCTTTTTAAATAGAATAAGTAGAATTATATGATGGGGGCTGCCGCATCGTATTGCAAGATCTGCATCCGGCATGGAGCATAGATCGGAGAATCACGAAGTCTGGTCGCTGCGGGTGACGCAATGACGTGTGAGCGCGAACCCCCGTTTTGATAGTTAAGGCAATCGACCCGTCGCGCCCAGGCGATTATCACCTAAAGCGGTAGTTGGACAGGCTGATGTGAGCGGCTTTTGGGGTGCAGGGCAAAGCGCAATAACGCTGAAGGGGCCACCGCGAAGGGCGGAGCAGCGCCTTCAACAGTGCCTTCCCTAGGAAGGTGGGACCCCGCAGCGGGATACGGGCGCCCCGGGGCATACCATAAGCGATCGCGGTATGCACGGGATCATCGCCCACGCCGACCGATCCCCGCTTCGCGGGTTCCACTGGGCGACGCTCTGCGGGGGGGAGCAGCGCCCATTCCGAGGAGTTGCAACGCAGCTATGTGCCGCAAAAACCCTCCAATCCGCCCTGTAGCGAACTCACCAAAGAAATGAAGGCAAAAAAGGTGAAAGTCAGGCGCGCAAAAAATCTTTGCGAATCAGTTCCAACTGAAAGATGAGCGGTCAACTGCCGGATCCAGGTTCAATGCTTATCAAACTTTATTATTGGTGGACTCGCACTTGATGGTCTTAAGCTCGGTGTGGGGGAATGCCTGTTTCAACTCTACCATCTTGTCGACCACGCTCTGCGGCGGTTCAGCGATAACAAATTTCATCTGCTCCAGGTTGCGGGCGCCGATGATGGCCGACCTTACGCCCTTGCTTCTGAGCGCCCCCAAAAAAGCCTGAGCATCTTCTATATTTTGAAAAAACCCCATAGAGATGGCGTTATTCCATTTATTGTTATCCTGAACGTGGGTATGGGTTGTGACCCCTAGCTTTTCCAGCTCCTCGATTTTTCGCTCGGCATGAAATTTACTCCTGAGCGGGGGGATATGCACCCAAAACACCGGAACTTTGCCGGTGGTTTGCGGATTTATTTTGTCGATCAACTGCTGGCCGGCAAGCGCGGCTTGGACGCGCGGCAGATCGGCTTCAATAAAATTGCCCCACTCCAGACAAGTGGTGAACTGGGATACCGACCTTATTTTTTCTGGTTGAAGTTCAGTCGGCAATTGCAGGGCACCGCTTGTGTCCGGTTTCAATTGAATATAGGCCGCGAGCGCGACGTTAAAAAATAGCAGCAAGAAAAACAATATTTTCATTTTTTTTGGCTTTATATGTTACACAAGTCTTTCTTTTGTATAGTCTCTCTTTTTATAGCAAACTAATTATCCGGTTTCTCCTTTCCCTCCACATTTCTTCCGTGATCTTCCCCCGATCTCTCCTTTCTTTGTGGCGGCCCTGCAGATTCGATTGTGGTCCAGTTCAGATTGTGGTCCAGTTTATTATTTAGGTACTTGTATAACTCACCTCTTGCATAGTCGCGCCTTTAATCTTTAATTGCCCGCGGCGATCGGCTCACGAACCGCTACCATCACAGGCGGCGGTCTCATTAGTAAACGGGAATTAAACGTAAAGCCCGTTTTTAAGGAACCTCCGCGGACTAATTAAAGTTTTACGGGTAGATTCACCCGATTTTTGACAGCCATGTTTCTCTGCAAAATAATCGCGGAGAATAAGGTAAGTGCAATACCAAGGTTCGGGCTAGCGTAACGAATAGCATGCCAGAACTTTATTGTTGTGGACCAGTCGCCGTCTTGATAAAATACAATGTTAATGGCATGGTTATGACTTTTCTTCCGGAGCATCAAGGAATGCGTGGCATGAAATTGGTTTCAAGCATGATCGCACTGGCCATACTGGCCCTATCCAATCATATTTTCGCCGAAACTGCTCCGGGAACTGGCAAGACCAAGGGCGACCCGGCCAAAGGCCAGCAAATTGCGACGCAGGTTTGCGCGGGATGCCACAACCCGGACGGTAATAGCGTCATCCCAACTAATCCAAGCCTGGCCGGCCAGCATGCCGAGTATATCACCAAGCAACTGGAGAATTTCAAGTCTCAAGAGGGTAAGCCGCCAGAGCGCGCGAGCCCGATTATGGGCGCAATGGTGGCGCCGCTTTCAGCGGAAGATATGAAGAATCTTGGCGCTTACTATGCTCAACAAGTTCCAAAACCTGTAGGAGCAAAGGACAAGCCGCTGGCGGAACAGGGTGAGAAAATATATCGCGGGGGCAATCTGGAGACCGGCGTGCCCGCCTGTGCCGGTTGTCATTCTCCCAACGGGGTTGGCATTCCACCCAGCTATCCGCGTATTGCCGGGCAACACGGGGAGTATGTGCTGGCCCAGTTACGCGCTTTCCGTACCGAAGAGCGCACTAAAGATCCCAATAACGTGATGCATATGATCGCCTCGCGTATGAGCGAACGGGAAATGCGGACAGTCTCCGAGTTTATTGCCGGCTTGCGTTGAGCCTGTGTTAAAAAAAGCGGTCTGACCCAAGCCGCTTTTTATTGCGATTTTGCAATTATCCATTTCTTGATTCCAGACTCCAGGCACTGAATATCCGTTCAGCTGCAGCCAGCGTATCGCTGATTTCAGTTTCACCATGGGCCGCGGAAACAAACCCGGCCTCGAATGCCGAGGGAGCAAAGTAGATGCCTTCCCGGAGCATAGCGTGAAAAAAGCGATTGAACGCTTCCCGATCGCAACCCATCACCTCGGCATAACTGGACGGTAAATTATTCCGGAAGTAGAGGCCGAACATGCCTCCCACCGCCTGCGCGCAAAAATCGATATCGTGTTTTTTTGCTGCGCCGGCGAGACCTTCAGTGAGTTGACGGGTACTGGCCGCAAGGTTCTCATAGAATCGCGGTGCTTGCACTTGTTTCAAGGTTGCAAGCCCGGCTGCCACCGCAACAGGATTACCCGAAAGCGTACCTGCCTGGTATACCGCTCCCACCGGAGCCAGACATTGCATAATGTTTCGTCTGCCGCCAAAAGCAGCCATCGGCATACCGCCGCCGATCACTTTACCGAGCGTGGTGAGATCGGGTTTGATGCCGAAAAGCCCCTGGGCGCATTCCAATCCCACCCGAAAGCCCGTCATCACTTCGTCAAAGATCAATACGCTGCCATGTTTTGTACATAGCTCACGTATTCCTGCCAGGAAACCGGGCTTAGGCGCGACCAGATTCATATTGCCCGCGACAGGTTCGACGATGACTGCGGCAATTTTATCGCCAAACTGGTTGAATGCCTGTTCCACTCCAGCGAGATCGTTATAGTCCAGCACCATGGTGCTGGAGGCGGTTTCCTCAGGAACTCCGGCGGAGCTCGGATGGCCGAAAGTCAAGGCGCCCGAACCTGCCTTTACCAGCAAGGCGTCATCATGGCCGTGATAACAACCCTCGAATTTGATGATGCGGTTCCTGCTGGTATAGCCTCGCGCCAGTCGAATGGCGCTCATGGTGGCTTCCGTACCCGAACTCACCAGTCTCACCTGCTCAATCGAAGAAACCAGCTTGCACAGCAGTTCCGCTATTTCCAGTTCCGCCTCCGTGGGTGCTCCAAAAGTCAAGCCGTTTTGTGCCGCTGCCTCTACCGCTTCAATCACCTCGGGATGAGCGTGACCCAGAATCAGTGGACCCCAGGAGCCCACATAATCGATATAGGTTTTGTCATCCGCATCCCATACATGGGCGCCTTTTCCCCGCCGGAAAAACACAGGCGTACCCCCCACCGATTTGAAGGCACGCACCGGTGAGTTAACGCCGCCAGGGATATATTTTTGGGAGCGTTCAAATAGCTGCTGATTACGAGAGATCATTTAATAGCCCATGCTAGTGAGTAATGGAATTACAGTTTCGGTTGAATAATCCGGCAAAACTTTCAGCCGCGGATTGAATGTTCTGGACTTCGAACAAGGCGCTGCTCACGGCCACGGCAACGGCGCCTTCCTGTATCAGCTCTCCGGCAGCCCTCGCCGTAATGCCTCCGATAGCGACAACCGGAACGCAGAGTGTTGCCTTCGCGCGACGCAGCAGATCCATGGATGCCCGTACTGCGCCGGGTTTGGTTGAGGAAACATAAAAAGCGCCGAATGCCACATAATCCGCACCTTGACGCTCGGCTTCGAACGCATGCTCCAGCCGGTTGTAACAGGAAGCCCCAACGATTTTTCCATCCCCCAGCTTGCGCCGCGCTTCAGCAATTGAGGCATCGCCCTGTCCCACATGCACGCCGTCGGCGTTGACCTCGACGGCGAGGTCAAGATGATCATTAACGATCAAAGGTACGTAAAATTCGCGACAGAGGCTGGCAAGCAAGCGGGCCTGTTCCAACCGCAGCACAGCATTCGCTGTCTTGTTACGATATTGGATCAGGCGGGCTCCTCCCGCGAGTACCTGCCGCGTCATGCTAACCAGGCTTGCGGTATCGGCAATATCCGGGGTGATCGCATACAAGCCGTCAACTTTCGGCCGTGTCATCCTGCCTTATTCACATCCGTGGTATCGGGCTCATCGCGAGCCCAGAACAACCGGTCTGGCAGAAACTGCCCCATACCCGGGCGAAATCCGGCTTTCAGCGATTGCCAGGTATATTCCTGCGCCTCATATACACCCTCAGCCATGGGCAGGCCATTGGCAAGCGCGGCGGCGATTGCGGAAGCAAGTGTGCAGCCCGACCCGTGGTAGGAACCCTCCAATCGGCGCCAGGAATCGGTACGCACGACACCACCGGTTCCGTATAGATTATTGACCACCTGAGAAGTATTTTCATGAGTTCCGGTAATCAGCACATATTCACAGCCCATCTGTAAAAGCCGGTCTGCGCATTGACTCAAACCCGGCATATCGTTTTCATCGTCATCATCCTGCGCGAGTCGACGTGCTTCCAGGCTATTGGGTGTGATGATCGTGACTTGTGGAAGCAACAGCTCGCGCATCGCTATCAGCATATCATCGCTGGCCAGTTCGTCACCGCGGCCCGACGCAAGCACCGGGTCCAGCACCAGCGGTATGTTGGGGTAATCCGAGATTACTTCGGCGATGGCTGTAATAATTTCCACGCTACCCAGCATGCCCATTTTGAACACGTGTACCGGCATATCTTCTAGAACCGCGCGCGCCTGATCCGTTACCCATTCGGGATCCAGCGCCAGCACATTGTCTACCCCGGCGGTATCCTGTATGGTAATGGCGGTGATCACTGATAGCGGATGGCAACCCATGCTCGCCAGAGTGAGGATATCAGCCTGAATACCGGCGCCACCGCTGGAGTCGCTCGCAGCGAAAGAAAGTACAATTGGGGGTGGCTGAGACATAGACGAATACCGTAAAATATCATTTTAACCTAGATTACGCTCGCTCATCATGCCTACCACCGAAACTCGCGTTTACCGTTGCTATATGTGCCTCATTTGTGGCTTCATTTACGACGAAGCCGAAGGGTCGCCAGCGGAAGGTATTCCTCCCGGGACGCGGTGGGAAGATGTGCCGATGAATTGGACTTGTCCGGAATGCGCGGCACGCAAGGAAGATTTTGAGATGGTGGAGATTTAAACAAATGCGCATCCTCCATACCATGCTGCGCGTCGGCGACCTGGAGAAATCGATTGCTTTTTACACCGACGTCGTGGGGATGAAGCTGCTGCGCCGCAAGGATTACCCCGAGGGGAAATTTACTTTGGCGTTTGTCGGTTATCAGGATGAAGCCGATGGCGCGGTACTGGAACTGACCCATAATTGGGATACCAAAAAATATGACCTGGGCGCGGGCTATGGGCATATAGCGATCGAAGTGGACAATGCTTACCAGGCTTGCGAGGAAGTGAAAAAGCGCGGCGGCAAGGTTACTCGAGAAGCAGGGCCGATGAAACATGGCGCCACCGTGATTGCATTCATTGAAGATCCCGATGGCTACAAGATCGAGTTCATACAGAAAAAGACCGTATGAGCACGCCGGACTTCAACCAAGGCTAAGGCGCATCCTCATCCTGCTTTTCCTGCCACATGAGATACAAGACGGCTATGATGATTATAGTGACGGGCAGGAGAACGTATAAGCCAAGTGCATAACCCGCCCCGTCGCCGTGATCATGAGGAGGCGGAGTGGTGGTTATCTTGTAGCCATGAAAAAGGCTGACTGTGAGGACGAGGACGAGGCCCGCGAGCCGACGGTTCTGAATCACGATGCGGCCGGTCACGTGGTTGAGTAAGTGCGCGGCATAATAACCGATAAAATAAATGGCCGTATAAAAGATCAGCGCGCCCATAGGTTTCTTAAATCAATCCGGTGCCTTATTGATTTCCTTCGTGCATTCCTGTTTTACCGGCCGCAGTAGCCGCACTTCACGCTGCGGGAATGGGATCTCGATACCATTTTTTTGAAACTCGGACCAGATTTCGAGATTGAGATTCGAGCGCAGCCGCAATATCCCTCCCTCTGGGTCTTCCACCCATATGAACAGTTCCAGGTTGATCCCGTTGTCGACAAATTCCTTGAGAAATACGACCGGCTCCGGGTCGGTCAATATCTGGGGCCTTTTTTTTGCAGCGTCCAGCATGATGTTCATGGCAGTCTCAACGGGGCTTGTGTAGCTGACCTGGAATGGCAGAATCAGGCGCATCCGCCGGTTCGAGTAAGTCTGGCTGATAACTGCCGAGGTAATGAAGGTATCATTGGGAATAAGGGCTTCGGTGCCATCGTCGCTCTTGAGCACCACATATCGCGTGGTGAGCGACGTCACTTCACCTTTGCGATTGTCGACCGCTACCACATCGCCGATATGCAGCGAGCGATCCAGCAGAATGATGAATCCGCTGATATAGTTACTCGCGATTTTTTGCAGTCCCAATCCGAGCCCGACGCCCAGCGCCCCCCCGAACACCGATAGGACAGTGACATCTACACCTACCATGGGCAAGGCAATCAGCACGCCTATAAGAATAAGAATGGTGCGGCTGATTTTCGACAGGATCACTCGCTGGTTGATATCCAGCGCCGTGGCCTCCATGATGCGTGTTTCGAGCGAACTGGCGAGCCAGAGCGCCAGCAGCATGCTTGCCGTGAACGCAAGGAATCCCTGAATGATCAACAATACGGAAAGTCGATGCTTACCGATGTGGAAGGAAATATCGTCAAGGAGCGTCAGGATTTCAGGCAGCAAACCTGTAATATAAAGTGCCAGCCCGAGCCACACGGCCCAACCGATAAACCGCTCCCAGGGATGCAGCCATTCCTGGCTGGAGAAAACTCTGCGAAGGGCGTAAACGGTGACCCGGATGAGTGCGAGGGCAAATAACAGGGGGATGGCGACGTTGAGAAGATGGGTCGGATACCAGTGGCTTAGCGCCCATTTGCCCGCAACGACCAGCGCAAGCGCGAAAAGCGGAAACATGAGCCGGCTCATGCTGCGAGCACTGATGTTCAGTACATCCAGTGTAAGGCCTGGACCTACCCGCGAGGCCATCCGCTTTTCCAATTGCCGCTTCAACAGCCATGCGATCCCCAGACTCGCGAGTAGCACCGCAATCTGCCACAGAACAACTATTTCCTGCGCGTTGGATATCAGGTTGCGTAGCAGGCTGTGGAATTCGTTATTGGATTGCATCAAGGAATCCCTGAAACCAGCCTCCTCCACCGAAGTTTACCGAGGCTTAATTTATAACCGAGTTATGCAGCTGAAACGATGACGCTCACAATGGAATCGGAGTACGACGGGTCATAGTTTGGCCTGCGATGCCAAGGAGCGCAATGGTGGCGGCCAAAGCATTGTCCGAGCGGTCCACGAAGCCCGGACCGGGCAGTCGACGCCTGGGAGCGTAGTACGAGGGAACTGGCGAAGCCGGGATCGGGCAGCGGAGGGGATGCCCACGACCGTGTTCCCTGAAACTCATCACTTCAAAACCGCTCACTCTCAGGTTGCACCTTCCTGTGGAAGGCATTGCTCCACCCTGCTCGGTCGCTCGGTTTGCCTAAGCAGATGACTTGCTCACGTCCTTCTTGTGGGTTCGAGATTGTTAAAATCATTTGAAGGCCACCATGACGATGAAGAAAATCCGCAGCAGATTATTTTTTCAATTCCAGTGCGGCGGCAAAAAAACCATCCGTGCCATGCAGATGGGGTGACAGCTGCAGGAATACGCCCGTGTCGAGCGGAATTTTCTGCTGTGCCAGCAGTTCGGAGCAATTCAGCAGTATAAACTGGGGATGAGTGGCCAGAAAATACTCGACAATTTCCTGATTCTCTTCCGGTAGAAAACTGCAGGTCGCATAAACGAGTCTGCCGCCGGGCTTGAGCAAATGGCTTGCGGAGGACAGGATTGCTGCCTGCTTGCGCTTGAGTTCGTCGACGCTGCGTGGTGATTGCCGCCATTTCAAATCCGGATTACGGCGTAGTGTGCCCAAGCCGCTGCAAGGCGCATCCACCAGTACCCGATCGATCTTTGCGGCCAGACGTTTTATCTTAATGTCGTTTTCATTTCCGATAAGCTGCGGAAACAAATTGGATAAGCCGGAGCGCTTGAGGCGTGGCTTCAGATTATTCAGCCGGCTTTCAGAATTATCGAATGCATAGATTCGACCCTGTGAATGCATCATTGCACCCAGCATCAATGCCTTGCCGCCTGCCCCGGCGCAGAAATCGACTACCATGTCGCGCCGCTTTGGAGCGAGCAGATAGCCCAGCAATTGGCTCCCTTCATCCTGCACTTCCACTTTGCCGCCGACGAACAGCTCATGCCGGTTGATCGCCGGCTTGTCGGAGAGTCGAATACCAATGGGCGAATACAAGGTAGGGCTTCCGTCAATCCCATCCTTTCGAAGCAACGCAAGTACATCATTGCGATTCGCCAACAGTGTATTTACACGCAGATCCAGGGGTGCCGGTTGTTGCAGCGAGCGTCCCAGAGCGAGAATTTCGGTTTCTGCCATGAAACCACTCAGCTTTTCCATCAGCCACCCGGGAAATTCAGCCTGGATTGCAAGCAGCTGCGATGCCGCAGACATTGCCTTGATACCTGCCAAGGATTTTGCTTCGGTTTCACTAACGATCGGTGTCAGCTCCCGCAAATTCAGACCTTGAAACTTGACGAGATAGGCGAGCAGCATGGCTCGCGGCGTAGCGCTATGAACTGCATTCTCGACAAAGAACCGGTGACGCAGAATGCCAAACACGGTTTCGGCAATAAATGCACGGTCATTCGCACCCAGCTTTGGATTTGCGCGAAAAAAATTCCTGAGTATCGCGTCAGCGGGAAATTCCAGCGGAAGCACGGCGCGCAGGGCTGCGGTAGCCATATCCAGATGAGCAGGAGTGAGACGCATCGAAATGTTAATATCGGAAAAAGTGGAGCGGAACAGTACAGCAGCGGAAGCCGGGCCACACGCACGACAAAAATCGTCAAAACGTACGGAAAGAGACGTTTATCCGGATTCTGCCTTGTTGCTGACCCTTGCGATTATTGCAGCCGTCCCTGTTTCAGGCTGTCGGCCTGTTCCCCATAGCTTATTTTTGTAACCATCTGGTCCGTCACAATGCCCATTTTTTCATGCGCAACGATGCGCACCGGCAGCATATGATGTTCGACCGCAAGCCATATCTTTTTGTCGCGCGCGCCGTCTTCATCCACACTCTTGTTCAACTGCTTTGTCAGAACGATGGTTTCCAGTTTACCCATCGGCGTATCCAGCGTTTCCTTACTCACTGCGTAACGTACCAACTCGAGACGCTTGCCGTCGGTTTCATGCAGGTGTACGACCTTGCCTGGAACGGAAGAGAAAATAAAGCTGTAAGGCAGACTCAGCTTATCCTGAGCGTCGGTGGGCAAGGATCTTTGTTCCTCCCTGCCTTTATACTGAAGGGTCAGTGACTTCTTATTCCAGTCAAATATGGCGACCTTGGGCAACTTTTTGCCATGCTGATCCGAAAAGCGCGCAGGACGGAGGACCCCTTTTGCTGTGATCGTCCCCTCGCTGTCGCGCATGACGTTGTCCGGTTGCGTCAGCGCCAGCAGGCCCTTGGCGCGGCCCTCGCTGGAAATACTGTAGCTGCGCGCGCCATTTTCCTGCTTGATTTCGAGTGTATCATTCACTTCGCCTTCCAAGGTTCCCGACGTAATCGAATAACTGATATCCACGCGGGGCGGAATTCCGGCGCCAAAGGCGGGCAGAGCGGAAAAAGCAGCGGAAAAAGCGGACAAGCTTAATCCCAAGAAGACTATACGCAATTTTTTCATCATCTGTTCCTTATCATAATCCTGGCGAATATAAAACTGAGCCACTCACCGCGGGATCAGCGACATGGCTCACGTCAACACCGTTATCGGAGAGCTTAAGCCTGCCCTCCATGAACCAGCGCACGGCTTCAGGATATATTCGATGTTCCTGTTGCAAGACACGGGCCGCGAGGGTTTCCTCGGTGTCGCAGGGCAGGACCGGGACCGCTGCCTGGAGCACTATTGGGCCCCGATCGGTTTGCGGGGTGACAAAATGCACGGTACAGCCGTGTATTTTGACCCCTTCTTTCAAGGCTTGCCTGTGCGAGTTGAGACCGGGAAAAGCAGGCAACAGTGAAGGGTGAACGTTCATCAACCTGCCCTGATAGCGTTTAACAAAACCATCTTCCAGAATGTGCATGAAACCGGCGAGCGCGATCAGGTCTGGCTCATAAGCGTCGATTGTCCTTGCCAGCGCGGTATCGAACGCTTCACGATCCGGGTAAGACCGTCGATCCACTACTCCGGTTTCAATCCCATGCGTTTTCGCGATTTCCAGGCCTGGTGCACTGGGCCTATTGCTGATGACCGCGCTTATCCTTGCGGGAAGTTTCGCCTCGATCAACGCCTGCATATTGCTGCCGCGGCCGGAGATGAGGATAACAAGAGACTTCACTGTATCAGCGGCTGGCCACAGAGGGGGCTGGTATGCTGCCTATCATTCAATGACAGTTTGCGCTGAATTCGCATGGCGTGGCCGAATCGTGCCGATGTGCCATACCGTTTCCCCGGCGATTCGCAATAATCTTAAAGCAGTATCGGCAAATTCCGGCGCGACGATCACTACCATGCCAATTCCGCAATTGAATACGCGGTACATTTCACTATCGGTCACACTGCCCTGCTGTTGCAGCCATCGAAAAAGCGGAGGCATATCCCACGTGTCTTTTTTCAGTATCGCGCAAATGCCATCTGGCAGAACGCGCGGAATATTTTCCACCAATCCGCCTCCCGTGATGTGTGCCATGCCCTTCACCGGCAAGTGCAGCATCAGTTCAAGCAGTGGTTTTACGTAAATCCGGGTTGGCGCCATAATCACGTCTATCAACGTTTCGCCATTGAAGTCGGCCGACAAGTCGATATTATTTTTTTCGATAATCTTGCGGATCAGTGAATAACCATTCGAATGCGCGCCGCTGGAGGCAAGGCCCAGTATCGCATCACCTTCACGGATGGCCGCGCCGGTAATGATGCGGTCCTTTTCCACTACCCCCACGGCGAAGCCTGCAAGATCGTATTCTCCTTCGGGATACATGCCCGGCATTTCCGCTGTTTCCCCGCCGATCAAAGCACAACCCGCCTGTTCGCAACCCGCCGCAATACCTTTGATTACCCGGCTGGCAGTATCGACGTCCAGCCTGCCGCAGGCAAAATAGTCCAGAAAGAATAGTGGTTCCGCTCCTTGAACCAGGACGTCGTTGACGCTCATTGCCACCAGATCAATGCCAATACGGTCGTGTTTGCCGGACTGGAAGGCAAGTTTCAACTTGGTACCCACGCCATCGGTGCCCGATACGAGTACAGGATTTCGGTAACTCTTGGAAATCTCGAATAGCGCCCCGAAGCCGCCGATGCCCGCGAGCACTTCCGGACGCATGGTACGTTTCGCGTAGGGCTTGATAGTTTCTACCAGGCGATCGCCCGCATCGATATCTACTCCCGCTGCGCGGTAGGAAAGTGGAACAGGTTCAGAATTTCCCTTTTTGGATGAAGTCAAGTTGAGTTCTCGTCTTGTTGCGGATAGAGTGTCGCTTTTCAAAAAAGTCGATTTTACCGCAAATGACGCGTGAACATTGCTCAGCCGTGAAGCAACTGATTCCGAACCTAGACCGTATATCCAGGTGATTCGTTTGAGCGTTATATTTACGTCATGTGGTACATCTACACATGGCACATGGGCGACAACCTCTAGATCTTTTCTTTCATCATGAAACAGCTGCTGCTGGATATCGCCCCTTCGCCGCCACCTACGCTGGCTAACTTCGTCCCAGGGCGCAACATTGAACTGCTGCAGACCCTGAGCAATGTCGTTGCGGGATTGGAACGGGAGCGTTTTATTTATTTATGGGGCGGAGCGGGATGCGGCAGAACTCACTTGCTACAGGCCATAGCGGGGATATGCATGCGCCGCAAAATGAATGTGGCCTATTTCTCCTGTGCACCGGAGACTGAATTTATTGCCAGCAGTGAGCCCCATTGCGTAACGGTGGATGACGTGGATCGTCTCAATGCCAAAGCACAAATCAGCTTATTTAATCTTTATAATCACATCCGTGACGAGGGCCATGCGCTTCTTCTGGTAAGCGGTCCGGCCGCTCCGGCGCAACTGAGGTTGCGTGATGATCTCATCACGCGCCTGGGATGGGGGTTGGTTTATCAGGTTCATGAATTGAGCGACGAGGAAAAAATAAAAGCCATGAAATGCCATGCTTTGGGCCGCGGACTCGATCTGCCGCAGGAGGTGTGTGACTATTTGCTGCGGCATGGGAGGCGTGATCTGCCGTCGTTGATGGCCACGCTTGACGCTCTCGACAGTTTTTCTTTAGCTAACCAGCGTAAGGTCACCATCCCGCTGGTGCGTGAATTATTTCAGGCCGTGTCATGAATCTGGCCCTGTTTGACCTCGACAATACTCTCCTGGCTGGCGACAGCGACTTTGAGTGGGCTCAATTCCTGATCGAGAAGCGCGTACTCGACCGTGAGGTGTACGAGGCGCGCAATATGGAATTCTATGAGCAGTACAAGGCGGGCACGCTGGATATACACGAGTTCCTGGATTTTCAGTTGAAGCCACTGTCGCGCCATCCTCGCAACCAGCTTGATGCCTGGCACAGCGAATTCATGAAGAACAGGATAGCGCAACTGATAACGCCGGGCGCGCGGGAGTTGATTAAAAGACATATGCTCGGCCGCGATCTGTGCGTCATCATCACGGCAACCAACAGTTTTGTCACCGGCCCTATCGCGCGCGCATTAGGAATAAACCACCTGATCGCCACTGAACCGGAACAAGAAGACGGGGAATTCACAGGTAAGGTTTTGGGTGTTCCTTGCTTCAGAGAAGGCAAGATAGCCCGGTTGGAAAGCTGGCTGGACGAGCACAACCTCACCTGGCTGTCTTTTCTGGAAAGCTGGTTTTATAGCGATTCACTGAACGATATTCCGTTGCTCAACAAGGTAACCCATCCCGTGGCCGTGGACCCTGACGCCACACTCAAGGGTTACGCGGAAAAAAAAGCCTGGCCCGTCATCAGTCTGCGATAACGTTGCGTCGCTGTACAGGTACGTCATCCTAAATCCGGCAGGTGATCGCTCGGGATTAGCCGGCAGGTATCGCGGTTATTGAAGAAATCAGATTTGCACCTTTTACCCTCTTGATGATTTCGCTACAGGTCCGATTGCACATCGCTCGGCCCGCTCGGCGTTGTTGCTCCCATTGTTTCTCCTTTTGACGGGGGAGCGGCTCTGCGGCGCGTCGCGCGTGGCGGAAAGCCCGAACGCCGCTCACTTGGGCGTGTCCAGCTGCCGGATTCAGGATATAGCCGGGCAGCGAAATCCTGAGATTTTGATTGTCCTCTATTGATGTGATTTTCACGAAACATCGCCCAGTCCTGCTGGTGCTCTTTTTTCTGCTTGGCTTTGGCAGCCTGTTTACGGGGTTACTGTTTGGCAGCGTGAGCGTTCCTTTTTCAGAGATCGTCCAGGCGCTGCTGTTTTCTGCGGACAGCAGCGTTCATCAGATTGTCTGGCAGCTTCGCGTCCCGCGTGTATTGGCCGCATTTGCTTGTGGTGGCCTATTGGCCCTGGCTGGGGCTCTTTTGCAGGTTTTATTACGCAATCCGCTGGCCGATCCTTATATTCTCGGCGTCTCCGGCGGGGCAGCGGTGGGCGCGCTCCTCGCAATGCTGCTGGGGTGGGGCATCGTGTGGGTTAATCTGACATCGCTGGCAGGCGCGTTGGCTGTGGTCGCCCTCGTGTTCGGCTTGAGTTTTCGCGCGGGCGACTGGAATCTATACCGGTTGCTTCTGACAGGCGTGGTGTTATCTGCCGGTTGCACCGCGCTGATTACTTTGATCCTGACCCTGGCGCCTGCCGGCGATGTAAAAGGCATGCTGTTCTGGCTGATGGGCGACGTTTCCCGTGCCGAAGAGTTGCTGCCCGCGTGGGCGGTATTAATTGTTGTGATGGCCATGAGCATGCTCTTTTCCAGTAGTCTCAACGTTCTCAGCCTGGGCCAGATAAAGGCAAAAACGCTGGGTGTGGCGGTGCTGCCGTTGCAGCTCGGGATATACTTTTGCGCGTCATTGGCGACGGTGGCGGCGCTGATACTGGCAGGCGCCATTGGTTTTGTCGGGCTGATTGTGCCGCATGTTGTCCGCTTGCTGGGCGTCCACGATTTTCGCTGGCTTCTGCCATTGTCGGTGCTGCTGGGAGGCAGTTTCCTGACCTTGGCCGATACCCTGGCCCGGACGTTATGGGCGCCTCAGCAATTACCGGTGGGTGTCCTGACAGCATTGCTGGGTGTCCCCATGCTGTTGATATTACTGTCGAGGAAGCAGTGATCGTTTTGGTCTATCTCGACGGGTGGCTGAACCTTTCTCTAACTTCTTCACTGTGGGAGTCAGGTAATGCATGAATTCGTAAATTCAGACATCACCCTTGGATTACCCTTTGAATTACCTATTGAATTACCTGAGGGCGTGGTCCACCTCTGGTATATGACGGTTCCCCCTACGCATATTTCACTTGACCACTGTCTATCGATTCTCGATGAGGAAGAGCGTTATCGGACACATCGGTTCCGTTTTGAGCGCGATCGGGTCCGATTCGTCCTAGGTCGTGCTTCCCTTCGCTGCCTCCTGGCACAATACACGGGTTCTGACCCCGCTCTCATCCGATTCAAGCAGAACCACTACGGTAAACCGTTTCTGCAGTACCCCCCCAGTTCTGTTCAGTTCAATGTGACGCATTCTGGCGATTGCATCGTCCACGCAATCACGCATGGAACCGAGGTCGGGGTAGACGTTGAAGTCATCCGCGATTCTGTTGGGCTTGCCTCAATTTCCTCATATTTTACTGCTGGTGAGCAAGGGTGGCTGCATGCGGCGGACCCTGAGGAGAGGAATACTGTATTTTTCACTTTCTGGATCTGCAAGGAGGCTTACATCAAAGCTCTTGGCCGAGGGCTTTCCAAGTCTTTGGACAGCTTTGAAATAACACTTGGAAAAAGAAAAGAAGGAATCGAGGGAATAGAGGGGATAGAACCCAAGCTTTTTTACGATTCCGAGGATGGCGCTGCATCGGCCTCGTGGCGGCTCGTGCTTTTTGAACCCGGCCGCGATGTGCTGGGCTGCCTCGCCGTTAACGGCGCTTCTAAAATAGTCGAGTTGCGTGAATACGGCCGCGGCACGGCATTACGGCGTATAGCTCTGACGTAGGCCCTAATGCCGCGTCAGACTGAACGTCAGCGCGTCCGGACGAAACATTGGATATAGGCATCACCGGTATCTCTTGCAACATAATCCGTGGTTGCGTACGAAGAATAGGATCGGCGCTCGACAATGATGCGATCGAAGTGGTGGACGAACTGCCAACGAAGTACTGGACGCGTGGAGAAGCAAGGGATGAAAACACCTCCTCGCCGCAACGAGCGTGTCACTGCTGGCATTACTTTCGCCCATAGCGCCTCATCGTCCCATAGCGTGACGGGGACGAGGTAGGGATCGAAAAAGATGCCGTCGAGGCTCTCCGGTTCGATTCCGTGGACATATTCAAAAAAATCTGCTGGAGCGATCTCCAGCGCTGGCGGCGGGGATGGATTGCGTTCGTGAAAAAGCTCAATGACATGTGGAAATTTTTCAACGACGATATGGCGGCGCGTGGCCGGGTTGCCGGCAATACGCAACGCCGAAATGCCCAGTCCCAGGCCCACTTCGAGGAACTCCGAGCCGTATTCACACAGGATATCGGCAGATTCCCACATCAATGCCTTTTCCCACCCTTGCATTGCCTGGCCATCGTCGATGTAGAGCGTGACTTCGCCGTTATCACTTTCGATAAGTTTGATTTCCGGGTTTTCCCTTTGCTGTATCGCGTTCATTGCGCTCTCTCCTCAACGTGCGTTTCAATCATATCATTGGCGGCAAAGCGGCCCAGCAGCGCCTTCAGCTCACTCGAAAACACCAGCTCCCCCAGCGCGGAAATTTTTGCGCGATGGCGCCAGCGCGGCAATGGTTCGATCTTTGGCAAAAGCGTGTTCGCCACCTGTGCTGCCATTACCACAGACGCCAGATCGGCGATAGTCGGGGTCTCAAAAATCTGTTGCAGCGGGACTTCTACGCCGAACTCATCGCGTAACCGGGATATTACTTGAGTCGCCAGGAGAGAGTGTCCGCCGAGGGTGAAGAAATTGTCATGAATACCGATGTGTCTGACTCCCAGCATCTGCTGCCAAATCGCCACAAGCTTTGCCTCAGCAGGGACGCGGGGTGAAACAAAGCTTTCGTCCCGCATTTCTGGCACCGGCAGCGCCAGCCGATTGATCTTACCGCTGGGTGTAATGGGCAGCTTTTCGAGTAGAACGAACACTGACGGCACCATATAATCCGGCAACCGATGGGCGAGATGCCGGCGCAAGTCGTCGTCGGCTGGCGGGTGGCCCGAGTCCGCCGAGTCTGGCGAATCCGCCGAGCCCATCGAGATGTAGGCGACCAGCCGCCGTTCGCCAGCATATTCTTGCGCGATAACCACTGCTTGTTTTGTTTCAGGAAACTCAAGGAGGTGGTTTTCAATCTCGCTCGGTTCTATGCGGTAGCCGCGAATCTTCACCTGGAAATCCCGTCGCCCGATGAACTCAATGCTGCCATCCGGAAGTCTGCGTCCAAGATCACCCGTGCGGTAAAGCCGCCGCCCTCCGTCATCCGACGGGAATGCTGCAATACTGCCCTGCCGCCAGTAACCCATGGCGATGAAGGAACCATGCAGCACGATTTCTCCCGTGCAGTAGACATCTGCAGGTTGTCCGGCATCATCCAGCAACAGAACCTCGATGTCATTAACCGGGTAACCGACGGGTACGGCGTCGCGTACAACCGTTGATTTACTATCTATGAAGCATTGCAGTGCCATCGTCGACTCCGTGAGCCCGTAACCATTGACCAGCAGGCAATCCCGGGGAAAGTGCGCCCGAAAAGAATCAACGTCGCGCCGGTAAACAGCCTCACCGCCGAGGACAACGAGGCGGATTTTTTCCAGACGCTCCATTCCCGTTAGTGCATGGACAAGATGGCGAAATATAGTCGGGGCAGAATGAAAAACCGTAATCTCTTGCTCTATCAGGCAGTCGATGAGCGCCTCGATCCCATGATCCCGCACGGACATCGGATAAACTGCTGCACCGTTAAGCAGGGTGCCGAATATATCCTGAACAGCCGCGTCAACGCCGTACGAAGCGACAAAAGTGAGCCGGTCCTCTGCGCATAAATGCAGGTTGTTGCTGTAGTTCCGAACCTGCGCGAGGACATTGCGGTGAGTCTGCACGACGCCTTTCGGCTCTCCTGTGGATCCCGAGGTGTAGAGAATATAGGCGACTGTATCAGGCGGGACGGGTGGCGGCGGATTGACATCGAAGCGCTCGTTCTCGACAAAAGAAATCACCTGTGCCTGTTCCGTGGAAAATTCATCGATATCGGTCAGGACGGCGGTGGCTGTGGAATCGGCTATAAGCCTCTCAACCCGGGAGACAGGATGAGCAGGATCGAGCGGAACGTATGTTTTGCCTGCTTTCAGCACGCCCAGCATGGCGGCGATCATCTGCCAGCCGTGGTGAAAATACAGAGCGATCCGCTCCTCGCCGGTGCCGCGCAGGGCGAGGAGCGCGTTGGCAATCCGATTGGAAAGTTTTTCCAGTTGTGTATAAGTCAACTGCTCATTTTTTGTGTGGACGGCGATGCTATCGCGATAACGCTCTGCCTGCTCGCGAAAACGGCTTCCTATCGACTGTTCGATCGCTTGCCCGGAAAATTTTATAAATGGACGCATGGGCGCGACCGTGTTGCTTCCCGAAGGTAACTGACGGGTGAGCCGCAGTCGCGCGAGCGGCACGTCAGGGTCGGCAACGATCGCTTGCAGGAGATTGGTGAGGTGGCCAAGCATGTATCCCACGGTGTCGCGCTCAAAAAGATCTCGTGCATAGACCGCGTGGAGCTGGATGGTCCGGTCATATTCGATGGCATAGAGGGTGAGGTCGAATTTTGCTGACTCCTCACCGGAGTCAAAATCAGCTTCGGCAGCGAGTTCGGCGTCAGGCAATTCCGTTTTATCGTCAGGTAAGCGTCCATCGATATTGAGCAGATTAAACATCACCTGGAAGAGCGGGGCCTGGCTCAGATGGCGTTCCGGGGCGAGCCTGGCCACCAGCATCTCGAAGGGCAGATCCTGATGCGCGTATG
>NZ_FOBH01000002.1 GCF_900109785.1 Nitrosovibrio tenuis | reverse complement strand
AGGCACAACGTATCATCGAAGCGTGGCGACGCGACTATAATGATCACAGACCCCACGGTTCGCTTGGAAAACTGACCCCAAGCGAATACGTTAAAACCAAGCAGGTCAGACTGCCAGAAGCGGCCAGATTCTAGTTTTGAATCCCAGCAGAATTGGGGGGACGTCACGCAGGGAAGAATTCTACTTCTGAATTGTCTACTTGACGGGGAAGCTTACGAACGTACCCTGGTATTGATCGAGTGGATGGACAGCAGGCAACCCGGCAATGGATGATGGTCATTCATTGCCGGTCTGGCCTGGCAGAGATGCTGCAGCTGCGTTTCGGCGGGGCTTTTAATCTTCGATGATCAGGTAAGCGTATTTGCGCCGAATAGCGCGGATGTGGATGAGAATATGCAGGCGACAGCGGTAATTACCGTGCCGTCGTGATAGCAATCAGGGCATTAGTGGTGGGACTGCTTGCCTCTCCTCGTCGGAGCTTCAACCTTTGTTAAAGCTGAGGCTGCGACGCTTTAGAGGTTTTGGATTTCCGAGTAGCTATGCTGGCTGTTGATGCAATTTGGTCGGCGACACTCCGATGTTCAGATAGTGGTAGAGGGCACAGCTGTTTTCCACCTTCAGGAGTCTATCTGGGATAACTCATTCTCTGTTAGCCGCATCCAGTACTCATGTGCATTCCAGCGTATTATTCGAATGAGACCCGGGCAAAATCAGTATTTACGAAAGTATTGGATAGAGGTTTGGTAAAACGTTTCGCCATTTATGTCTTTTCCCGCTTGGCATAACCTGACATCAAAACGAGCGATACCCTGTCCCCCACTCTTGTGGGTTGTGTTGGCGATTATATTGGCAGCCATTGGAACAGTTCTGGCATTTTTTGGCCGTAGTCGCCACAATGAGAAACTGTTTTCTTTGGTCAATGCATACAATAAAAAAGCCCGGCAGAAGGGGATCTGCCGGGCTGAACGGTCTCTACATTGGTTAGACACCAGTAACGCCTAGAGGGTAGGCGCTGCAAATACTATCTCATAAGAATATGTCGGGCTCGTGACAGCCGTAGGCCTGAGACGGAAGAATTGTAACAACGCTCAAGCATGATATGGTCTCGGCTATTTATTTATCTGTAGAATCTGTCGCGGAAGGCATAATTATTGGGGAATGGTATTTTTATCCTTATTGTTGGATTAGGTTTTGCTGATAACAATTAAAAAACACGTGCGCGGGCAAGTCGACTGCCGTGGCAGTAGAATTCAGTAAAGGGAGGGGTAAAAAAATTACGCAGGATGAGGAAAACAAGGAGCCTGATAGCAGCGGCTACTGGCCGGCGACAAGAAAGGCCGTCCGGTTCCTGCTTTGGACCCTGGTATTTTCTCTTGTGGGGATGGTTGTGATTTTAGCCACAGGATCCCACTTATTTTAGATATGGCAGAGCTGGCTTAAACACCCCGCCCCGAACAGACATTGGTGCAACTAAGGATGGATCGTGCGCCAAATCCATGGCGGTGTAGGCGACTTATCCGACCATAGGCCTCGCTTAGCGGAGCGAGCCTCCTCCTGAAGTGTAGAAAGCGCCGGATCTTTTGTAAATTCGCCGTGCGCCCATGCCATGCCGCGCTTTACCTGTTCCGCATTAACATCGACCCCTTCGCATTTGACTCTGGCTAACGTGCGTCCATACTGGTCTTTACTTATCGAAGACAGCTCTGCCGGAACCCACAGACATAAATTAGTTAGAGATTGTTTGGAACGAATCGTAAACGGCTGTTTGCCTTCCGGCGCATCAATTTCGGCTAGCCTTACTCGTACCATTTCCCCATCTATTGCTACCGTAAGCGAATCGCCATCAACAACCTGGACTACCTGCGCGTGGATAATCTTGGCGGGTTTGCCGGCAAAGACCAGATAGGGAAGGGCGACGAGCGGGACAAACACAAGAGCAATAATAGTCGATCTCATTCTCAGCTGCATCCGCGCTTTGCAATCCAAACCAATCTTGATCACCTACTCGGGCTCGGCATTTCGTTAATCAAGAGTCTATTCCTCCCTTCGAGTGTAGCCCGGCTGTGTTGCCGTTTCAATGCTTTCGTCTTGTTTTCGTTGAGCTTCGTGCGCAAGTCGCGTTCCTGGTCTTTTCAACAGCCCCGAGGCAACTATGGTCTGATTGTTGATGAAGCATGGACGGTTCGATCCGGATAAATAAAATTTTGCCCATCCTTTTGTATTTAGATGATTACCGGCAAAACTGGTTCTGATAAAACATTCTCGACGTTTCCATAAACTCCACGGCATGCTCGCTGCGAACGGCGATACAGGTGATCCGCCGGTTTTATACATCCCTTGCCCAGCTCAACCTTGTCATGCGGCGGTCTGGTCTGCGTTCGGTCCCTGTTGGGTTTTTTATGAGCGTGCGCAATAATCCTTACACAAGCTTAGCTATGTTTGTTTCCGAACAGAGCAAAATAATTTTGCTAAGTACCATGCGGTCATTCTCTGGTTCTCAATACTAATAAGTGGAGATAAGAATCCCGAAGACATTATGCCAATAGCATGATTGTTCGAGGGCAGATATTTCAGTGTCCAAATTAGGAGAATTATCATGGCTTCAGATAGAGATAAAAATAGCGATGAAAGCAAGCGTGGTTTTGCTTCCATGGATAAGGATAAGCAACGCGAAATAGCCAGCAAGGGTGGCCACGCATCTCACGGAGGTCACGAATCCCAGGATAAAGATCGGGGTAGTGATCGAGGCAGCGATGACAGGGGTGGTGGAACCAGCAAACGAGGCTTTGCTTCGATGGACGAAGATAAGCAACGCGAGATAGCCAGCAAGGGTGGCCACGCGGCGCATGAGAAAGGAACTGCGCACGAGTTTACGTCTGAAGAGGCACGCGAAGCTGGCCGCAAAGGAGGCCACGCGGCGCATGAAAAAGGAACTGCGCACGAGTTCACATCCGAAGAGGCACGCGAAGCCGGCCGCAAGGGCGGACATGCCGCGCATGAGAAAGGAACCGCACACGAGTTTACATCCGAAGAGGCTCGCGAAGCCGGCCGGAAGGGCGGGGAATCATCTCATGGGGGACATGGCCGAGGCGGGTCCCACGATGAATCCTCATCATCTTCAACCCGGGGTGGAACGTCCGAGCAACATGCAAAGGCCGGTAGCCAAAGCCATAAAAATCGCTAGAGGGACTCTGGTTCTGGAATAAGCCCCTCGGTGGTAGCCAGCCCTTCTATATAGCGCAAGGGTCACATTGAAAGGGCGGTATTCCAGTATCTGTCAGCGATAAGAAAAAGGGGGACATAATCCCCCTTTTTTATTAACAGTTAAATATACGGTCGAAGCGGTTCAGGGGCAGCCTGTGCGGTTAGAGTTTTGCTATCAGCCGTTGAGCATCAAATGGTGCTTTTACCTTGATGTCGTTATCGAAATAGCAAAAGACATCCCGAGGGCGATATTGCGGCGGAGGACCAGCCGAGATGAGATGTGCATCTTCCGGCTGGGAGCCCTCGCGCCAGGCGCGTATGCGCGACGCCCAGCGGGACAGGGCCTCATCAGTATATCCGCTGGCGTAAAGCTCCTTGTCACCATGCAAGCGAAGATAAAGAAAATCCGCAGTAACGTCTTCCCGATAAGGCCATTTCCCGGCCGTGTCTGCGATAACCCACGCCATATTGTATTCCCGCAACAATTGTATGAAAGATTCCTCGAGGAAGCTGTCGTTCCGGACCTCGATCGCATGTCTTGTCGGGCGAAGAGCATCAATTGCCAGCCGTGCACGACCGACCATACGCTGCTCTCGCCGGCGGGCCAAGCTTAACGCTTCTTGGGTATCGCGCGGCAAAAGCTCGAAGAACTGCTTCATTCTTTCAAAATCGTAGCGAAAGCTTGGGGGAAATTGCCACAGGATCGGACCAAGCTTTTCACGCAAGTTAAAAAGCCCGGAAGCAAAGAAGTTTGCGAGCGGCGCGTGGATATCCCGCAAGCGCCGAATATGGGTAATGTAGCGGGGTCCTTTGACACTGAACACGAAGCCCGAAGGTGTTTCGTCATACCAGCGTTTGAAGCTCTCCGGTCTCTGGAGCGAATAGAAGGTCCCGTTTATTTCTATGGTTGGAAGTGCTCGAGAAGCATATTCCAGCTCGCGGTGCTGCGGTAGGCCGGGGGGATAAAAGACCCCGCGCCAGGGAGGATAACGCCAGCCTGATATCCCGATGAGCGTTCTGCTCACGGTTAATTAGCTCGCCCGCGTGGTAGTTCTTCACCATCAATGGTATATGCTGGCGGCACGTAGAAGTTAAGCGTACGAAGCAAATCATCCCCGGTATTGCGGATTTCATGCTGGTCACCGCGTTCGATAAGCATGAGCGAACCTTCCGCCAAGCGATAGCGTTTACCGTTCACCGTCGCCATACCGCTTCCCGACACTACATACAGCCATTGGTCGGCGCCCCGGTGCCGGTTTTCCGGGCCACCTTCGGCATCGCCCGGTGGCAAAACCATCTCCGCTGCTTGGGAACTCGGATTGCCGAGGACTATGCGAAAGCCACTTTCGAACTGCAGATTTTTCCGCTTCATTGTATCTCCCGCCAAAAGAAGATTGCGAACCTTTGCAACTGTTCGCCAAGTTGGACAGCGGAAAGATATTACGGTTTCGCTGATTGGGGGGCGGGTCAAAGTCACGCGTTACCATGGATTCCAGACAGCGAAGGCGTTCGGGCCAAGCCGGAAATATCGTCGGGACTAGCGTAGAAAAGGCTCCGCCAGCTTGAGGTCGCTGATGAAGCGGCGGTATTCCTCATCCTTGTCTTCCTCGGGCATGCGCAATAAAAACGAGGGGTGGACAGTAATGAGCAACGATATGCCGCATGCATATTCAAGCAACTTGCCGCGATTAAGCTTGATGGGTGTCGACCGACCCAGCACTGAGCGCACCGCGGTCGCGCCCATGGCCACGAGCAGACGCGGCGTTACCAGTTCGATTTCGCGCCTTAACCAATCGTGGCAGGCGGCGATTTCCGCATCAACGGGCTTCTTGTGGAGACGGCGCTTGCCGCGAACTTCGAATTTGAAATGCTTGACGGCATTCGTTACATAAACCTGTTCGCGGGGAATGCCTGCTGCTGCCAGTGCCCGAGCCAGAATCAGCCCGGCCGGGCCAACAAACGGACGGCCGGCGAGATCTTCCTGATCGCCAGGCTGTTCGCCGATGAACATGATGGGAGCGTGCGCAGGTCCTTCGCCGAAGACTGTTTGGGTTGCTTTTTCCCAGAGGGGACATGCACGGCAAGTTGAAGCAGCCTCCCGCAGCGCTTCGATGGAGTCGCCTGCCTGATCTGCCGGATTTGGTGCATATCCCGGACGAGCTTTCATAGTTCGAATCAAAAGAAATCGAAAAATGCGGCCGACTCTTGCTGTCCTATAATGACCTAACTTTTCAACTGAGCGCCGTGGGAGGACACTTGTTCAAGGTCCTTGGCCGCGTTCTTCTCTCTCATGATTAGCTCTTCGGTTGTATTTCCCGCGGCCCTGAATTCAGGGCCTTCGGCGGAAAGCAATTCAAACCAGAACACGCTGCCTACTCCTGCGGTACTTTCCACGCCAATGTTACCACCCATGAGTTCGACCAATTGCTTTGTCACCACGAGTCCGATTCCTGTACCTTCCACGGAGCCAGCCTCTTGACCGAGCCGGTTAAACTGCTGAAAAAGCTGCGTCAGTTTCTCCGGTGGCAATCCTGACCCCGTATCCCTGATGCTAACGCGAACATGCTCGGGTGCGATTGCATTGCAACTCACTTCGACCATGCCTCCCTCGCGATTGTATTTCACCGCGTTAGATAAAAGGTTGAGCAGAACTTGCTTTACTCGGGTCCGATCCGCTTTAACGTACATGTGCATATCCGGGGGCGGAAAGATCAGCTGGATATGATGCTCCTGTGCCTGGGGTTCGATCATAGTCCGACACTCAGCCATGACCTCCGCCATGAAAATCGGTTCCTGTGAAATGATCAGCTTGCCGGACTCGATCGCGGCCAGATCAAGAATCTTGTTGATGAGCTCCAGCAGATACCAGCCCGCAGCGTTGATTTCCCTGAGCATGGTCAATTGAGTGGGAGTGGGCGGGGGAGAACCGGACTCCATTAATTGGGCAAAGCCGAGCATGACGTTGAGCGGAGAACGCAACTCGTGACTCATGCTGGAAAGGAATTCTGACTTGGCGAGATTGGCTTTTTCAGCGTCTGTCTTGGCTTTGGTCAGTTCCGTTTCTATTCGCCTGCGTTCCGCAATATCGCGCCGCAATTCCTCATTCACCTTCGCAAGTTCATCGGTACGCTTTGCCACCAGCTCTTCAAGGCTAAAACGGTGCTGCCGCAGCTCGGCTTCCGCCTGTTTGCTTTCAGTCACGTCAACGAGAATACCCTGCAGGAACAGCGAACGCCCGGACTCATCCCTGACTACGCTTGCTTCGTCCCGGTACCACAAAATTGTTCCGTCGCGCGCAAGCAGGCGGTATTCCGAGCGCAAGGGTGCGCCGGTAGAACGGCTGTTTGCGCGTTCCTCAAGCGCACGTGTCCGGTCTTCCGGGTGAATTTGCGCAACCAGTATATCGGGATCGCCAAGCCATTGTTCCGGTGAAAACCCCAGAGTTGCTATGCGCGAACTGATGTAGAGGAACCGGTTGGTATTATCCAGCGCGGCAATATAAACGATCGCCGGGATGGTCTCGACCAGCGAGCGGTATTTCGCCTCCGCCTGGAACAGCTTATCTTCCGCCAGTTTCTTTTCCATCAACATCCGGCGCTCGCTCAGCACGCGCTGGATGACCGCGGGCAATAACTCGAGATATTGGTGTTCCGTATCTTTGATCAAATAATCCCGGGCACCCCGTTTCATGGCTTCCACGGCGATCGTTGCATTGTCGGTACCTGTCAACATCATGACAGGAACGGGAATGTCGCCCGAATCATCCCTCAGCGCAGCCAGAAACTCCAAGCCATTCAAGTCTGGCAGGTGATAATCGAGCAACACGCAATCCGGCCTTTGCTCATGGGCGAGTTGCAGCCCCTCCAGGCCGGAGTCAGCTTCGGAAAGCAGGAATTCATAGTCCGGGTTGCGCGAAAGGGCGCGGCGGCAGGCCATGCGGTCCACTGCATCGTCCTCGACGAGAAGCACGCGAATCTGCGGTCTGGTCATGGCAAGATCATCCGACGTGAGAATTCCCAAAGATCGTTTCCCGGCGTTTTTGTTTATGGCATTTCGCTAATTGTCCAGTAAGCGTCGATCGAGCGCATGACTTCGACGAACTGACGGTAATCAACCGGTTTGGCCATATAGCCGGCCACCCCCAAGTTAAAACTGTTAACCTTATCCTGTTGTTCCTCCGATGTAGTCAGCACGACCACGGGAATACGCCTTAACTGGTCGTCGTGCTTCACCACCTGCAGAAATTCAATCCCATTCATGATCGGCATGTTCAGGTCGAGCAGGATAATGCACGGTTTATCCCGCTCGGGAGTTCGTAAGTAATGTACCGCTTCCTCGCCGTTTTCAAAATGTACAAGTGGATTGGTCACATGGATTTCCTTGAGAGCGCGTTTAACCGTCATCGTATCCACTTGATCATCTTCTACCAGAAGAATGGGTTTATTGGTGATTTTCACGTTTCCTTTCCTATAGTTGTGTTAGCAATTACTGTGGTTCGGGGTAGGGTAAAATAAAATATGCTGCCCACACCCGGTATTGATTCGAGCCAGATACGCCCACCATACATTTCCACGATTTTCTTTACCAGGGCCAAGCCTACGCCGGTGCTTTCTATCCGGTCGCGTGGAGCGAGGGTCTGGAATAGCTGAAAGATTTTATCGAAGTGGCGTGGCTCAATGCCGGGTCCGTTGTCGCTCACGCTGAATTTCCACTGCTCGCCCTCAGCGGCACAGCCAATCCGTATTTCGCCTCGAGGCTTATCCATATATTTAATCGCATTGGAAAGCAGGTTCTGAAATATCTGCTGGATACGTGTCGGCTCCGCCACTACGGTAGGCAGGGGATTTTCGACGCTTATGGTAACATTTGCCGGCGGCGCAATGAGATCAATTACCTCATGCACTACCTGTCCGACGTCAACTCCAACCAAGTCTTCCTTCACGCGCCCGACACGAGAATATTCTAAAATGCCATCGATCAAATTGCCCATGCGGTGCACCCTGTTGACTAGAAGGCGCATGTGTTCTCTACCTTCCTCATCAAATTTCGCTGCGTAATCTGTCGAAAGCCAGTCAGCCAATGCACCGATAGCACGTAACGGCGCTTTCAAATCGTGGGATACCACATAAGCGAAGCTTCTCAGTTCGTCATTGGCACTCTCCAGTTCGTCCATCAAGCGGGTTTTTTGCTCCTCGGCCAATTTGCGTTCACTGATGTCCCGCATGATACTGACAAACATGGTTTGATCGCCATCGTGCATCTCCACCACTGCGAGATCCATGGGAAACACCGTTCCATCTTTTCGCACACCCATCACTTCACTTGGTATACCAAGGCCTTTCAGTTTTTTAACCGTCGGGTAACTCTTGAAATAGTCAAGATGTTGACTCTGTCCTTGCCCCTGCTCGTGTGCGGGGAATAGTACGCTGACATTTTGCCCGATTATTTCGCTTTCGGCATAACCAAAAATCCTTTTGGCAGCCGGATTGAAGGTTTGAATTACCCCCTTTTCGTCGATCGATGCAACCCCATCGATCATGTTGCTCAATAAAGCGAGAGTATGTGCTTCGCTGGCTCGTACTTGGCCAATGGTTTCCACCAGGCTATCCCGCATGTCCTTCAGAGCACGCATAAGCTGGCCGATCTCGTCGCTTGAGCGGATTTCGAAATCCTGCGAAAAATTGCCTGCGGCAACGCCGCGGGCAATTTTTACGACGCCTTCAAGCGGGCGAAAAATTGCGCTCAAAATAATAAAACTAAACAATGCCACTAACACCAGCACAACAATTATCGAGGCGATAAAAATGTTGCGAATAGTCCAGTAGCGGTCCTGCTCCTGGTTATATTCCTGCCTGGTCTCACTGAGTTGCAGCGCGATTAACTTGCGAATGCTGTCGTCAACCGGCTGATAAAGGGGGCGGATCTTTTCTATGAGAATTCGATGCGCTTCCTCGATTTCATTTGCACGCAGAGCATCTACTGCCGGGTTCATGCCCTCGATGATAAACGCCCTGTGATAGTCAGCGAAGTTTGCCGCCAACCTGTTTTCCTCCGGGGTCAGATAAGTCATCGTATAAGCTACCCAGGCCCTGGTTATTTCGTCGATGTTTTTTTCAATAATGGCAGTATTTTTTTCGATGACCTCTGGTGAAGGCGTCAACAATGTCGCCGTAAAAACAACACGGTTGTGCAGCAAAAGCGACTCAATGCGTCCCACCTGTTTGAGCGGGATGACACGATCTTGATAGACGGTTTTTAAGCCATCAATGGCGCTGCTCATCCCGAACAATGCAAACATTTGAATTCCCAGCAGAAAGGCGACCAGGAAGGAAAGGATAAAGATCAGGCGCGATTTGATGGTCAAATTTTTAAACATATTGGCGAGTAAAAAACTTCGAACGTTTTTAAACTCCCTCTAGAGACCAAGGTTATTAATAATACCGCATGAACCTGAAGTGAAAAAACCTCTTTTTTCCTTTAACTTGCTCAAAAAAGCTCTACCTTTCGACTGAGCGGTAAGCTCAGGCTAAAGCTTGTGAGGGGGGGCCGTTGGGGACCCATTATAAGCATAACGGACTATTGAAAAACTGGCGCCGATATATAAGATGTGATTGCAAGACCAAAGATTACTCACCGTTTATCGAGTCCTTACCGAACTGGCAGCCTAACCCATCTTACAAGGATAGACGATCATGAAAATGAATCTCTTATTTACAGCAGGGCTTCTTGCGGCTGCGGTCGCCCCACCCGCTGCCGCTCTTGACTCGATATATACAGCCCAACTGAACGGTCCCAGCGAGTTCCCAACCAACTCATCTCCGGGGACTGGTAGTGCAATAATTACCATTAACCTCGATCAGCACACCATGCGTGTTCAGGAGAGTTTCAGCGGTCTTACTGCAAATACCACAGCCGCACACATCCATTGCTGCACCGCTGCGCCCGACACGGCAGGAGTCGCTACCACGATCCCTACGTTCCCCGAGTTTCCTCTAAATGTAACAGAGGGGTCCTACGACCACACTTTTGATATGACGTTGGCGTCGAGTTACAACATGGCATTCATTGTGACCAACGGTGGCACTGTCAGCGGCGCATTTGATGCGTTGGTGGCAGGGTTGGATCATGGCACAGCCTATTCGAATATCCACACCAGTGCGTTTCCTGGCGGTGAAATTCGTGGCTTCCTGGCGCCTGTACCGGAACCGGAAGCATATGCCATGCTGATGGCTGGTCTTGCTGCTATAAGTTTGGTGGCACGCCGCAGACGCGGTTGACCTGAAAGGGAGCCTGATCGCTTTCAAAGGAGCAAGCGGGCTTTCTCATTTTTCCCTGGTGTGCAGCCTGGATTCCAGACCTGGCTGTATTTGATGCGCATTTTGTCGGTTTCGTTGCGCTGACTGGTTTTTCGATACGGCCAACCGCTATTCTTATCCGCCCCCTCTTTGTTGCATGAATTCCTGGAACTGGCCCGATGAGAGCGGCGGACTAAGCAGGTAGCCCTGATAGGCATTGCAGCCATGCTGGGCGAGAAAGAGCTTCTGCGCCTCTGTTTCCACTCCCTCTGCAATCACCTCTAATCCCATACTTCTTGCAAGCAGTATGATGGCACGCACAATGGTTGCGTCATTGGGATTCGTCAGCACATCCCGTACAAAAAATTGATCGATCTTCACCCAATCCAGAGGGAGGCACTTTAAGTAATATAGCGATGAATAGCCTGTACCGAAGTCGTCCAATGCAAAACCAACGCCCCTGGCCTTGAGGGCCGCTATCTTGGTAATGGTGTCATCCATGTTATTCAACAACAGGCTCTCGGTCAGTTCAAGCTTGAGTTTCTGTGGGTTGACGCCAGCATGGTCGAGTATACAGAGCACTTGCTCGACAAAATCCGGCTGACAGAACTGGCGGGGGCTCACATTCACAGCGAGATTGAGCCAAGCCATGGCCGGGTCGCGCGCCCAGGCTGCCAACTGAGCACATGCGGTTTCCAGCACCCAGGTACCCAAGGGTAGAATCAGGCCGGTTTCCTCGGCGTGGGGGATGAACTCCGACGGTGATAACAGCCCTCTCCGAGGATGCTGCCATCTTACCAGCGCTTCCGCGCCAATTACGCGCTGCCCGTCCCCTTGGGGTTGATAATGGAGGACAAACTCATTCCTCTCCCAACTTTTGTGCAGGTCCGACTCCAACACGACACGAGCGTCCATTTCCACTTGCATGCCCGGATTGAAGAAACATATTGAATTACGGCCTGACGCCTTGGCCTGATACATCGCGAGATCCGCCTGTTTCAGTAGTTCGTCCATTGCAGATGACTGATCATTGAACAGAGCGATACCGATACTCGGGGTACTGTGGTGTTTATACGCCCCCAAGCTAAAAGGCTGGCTAAAAGCCGCAAGGATTCTTTCGCAAATAGCTCTGATCTGAGTAACCGCTTCCTCTGGATGTTCACTAAAGTTACTGACCAGTACAACTACAAACTCATCTCCCCCCAGCCGAGCCACAGTGTCGCCATCACGTACACAAGAGATGAGCCGCGGTGCGACCTGCCTGAGCAGCAAGTCACCGACGTCGTGACCGAGGGTGTCATTGAGTAATTTGAAATTGTCCAGATCAATGAACAGTAGCGCACCGGTTTGACGATTACGCGTGCTGCCTGCCAGAGCCTGTCGCAGGCGATCCAGCAGAAGCTGCCTGTTGGGTAGACCTGTCAAAGAGTCATAAAACGCCAGATGCTGGATTTCCTTCTCTGCCATCTTGCGCTGGGTAATATCGGTATTGATTGCGAAAATCGAATGGGGCCGTCCGTCATCGTCCGCAACCAGAGTCCAATGAGCTTCAGCTGTCAGCATGCCGCCATCTTTGCGCAGTTGCATGATCTCCCCGCGCCATTCACCCTCGCGAAGCAGCACCTGGTGCGCGTTACGGAAGGAGGTGGTATCACCATAAATTACCTCTTCTATGGATTTGCCCATGACCTCTTCCGGTTTCCATCCATAAAGGCGCTGGGCACCGTGGTTCCAGAAGTGTATGCGGTGATCAATTCCACGGATGATAATCGCGTCTGTTGCCTTGTCGAGCAATGATGCCTGCTGGCGGATACGCATATCAGCTTCCTGGCGGGCTCTTGTTGCGACTTGTTGCTCCTCAATTGCTGATACCAGTTCGGCATTTGCGCGCGCCAGGGCCCCCACTTTCTCTTTATTCACCAGGAGCATGAAGGAAACAATGGCGGCGAGAATGCTTAACAGGGTTCCACCCAGCAACACGAGTTGGGGTTCCTGACTGTTCACAGCATTTTCAAAGCCAGGGCGGGAGAGCGCCTCAATCGTCCAGGTTTGGCCATAAAGGGGTATGCTGATTGTTCGCCTGAACTTCGGCAAGGAAGCGCGGCCGGGCTGATTTTTGTCGCTCTCAAAAAGCAAATTATCTTGCGCATCTGTATGGCTATCAAAAATTCTCAGTTCCAGATCACGAAGCTCGGCACGAAGCACGGCTGTTACGAAATCATCCATCCTGAACGGTGCATAAATATAACCGGCAAGAGACGAGCGCCTTTGCTCAAGCGTTTCCGGCAGACCTGTTGGGCCATAGTAAGGGATATACATAAGAACACCCGCCTGAATGTCTTCGCTGGTTTCCTGAACAAGCCTTACCTTGCCCGAAAGAGTGACTTCTCCAGAATCTCTTGCGCGCGCCATAGCGGCGCGCCGGACAGGGTTTGAGAACATGTCGTACCCCAAAGCGCGAAGGTTCCGGCCCGAGAATGGTTCCAGATAGATGATTGCAGTGTATTCTCCCCCGAGCGTATCCGGCCAAACCTTATATTCAGAAAATCCTTCTGCACGAACCGAGGCGACGTGCGCGGTCATTTCAGCCGAACGGAAGTACTGGGCAAAGCCGATGCCATGTATTCCCGGGTAGCTGTCGTCCAGCCGTAGTGCGTTGATGTATGTGTGCCATTCACGCCGTGAAACAGGGCCGGTGGCAAGCATGTATCCATAAGCCCCTTTCAGTACCTGTTCATATTCCGAAAAGTGGTGGCCGATTTTGGCGACAGCCTCGGACAATTCCGCATTAAACCGGCTATTCGCATTCTGCTCATGCAAATTTTCGATGACCGACCAGCTTTTGATGGTGATGGACAGAAAGACGGAAAAGGTCAGGGCAGCTATTACCCAGCGGGAGTGAGCGCTATAAAAACGAGGTCTATGCTTGCGGATTTTAATTTTCGCCTCCAGATTGCATGGCTGGGATACCTGGAAGGTTCTGAGTCCAACCGCCGATCGATTGCAGTATCCGTTAATCGAACAGATTATGATGCGGGATAAAAATAAGTTACTTGGGCCGGTGTCTCGGCACTTTATGTCTGCCAGCTAATGTTATCTGCAGCTTGAATTGTGACAATTTGACTTATACATACTATAAAGCGCTCGCCCCAAGCTTATCGTTTAAATTAACGGCAAATTCCAGCTCAAACAAAGGGATAGATTCAGTTTGTGCCGCAAATGAAACGTAGGAACTCGATTGGGCTCGCTTTCGTCATCCGTTAGAATCCATTGCGGGCAATCATATCCATCACTTGGGATAGGGCGGCTACATTAGGCTGGGTTACATTATGATAAGATAACCGCCGCGATTGGGTACTCATCACATCCGACTGAGCCAACCCATTATTTTTCGAGTATCAATCCGCCCGGATGGTGAAATTGGTAGACACAAGGGACTTAAAATCCCTCGGGCTTAATCGCCCATGCCGGTTCGATTCCGGCTCCGGGCACCAAAAACAAAGAGTTGACTCAAAAATCCGCCAGCGAAGGCTTTCTGATTTAATATGGGCACAAAAGGGGCACTAAGCCAGAATATTTGCCGTTAGTTTTAGAAAAGAAAATGCTAGAGGTGATTGCCGTGACAATGATGAGCTACACTAAGCAACCACTAGTTGTTGCACTTCGGACTTGAATCCGTGCCATATTGAATGATTTTAAAGAGAAGAATTATTTAATGAGTTCTAAATATATAGTGTTTATTACCGCCCTTAGTGTCGCTTTGATTAGTTGTGGTCGCGGGGTTCCTGAAGTAAATTCAACGAATTGTTCCGGCGCAGGAATGCAAGCGGTGCTTCCAACTTTCGGCAACGAAGCTGAGCGGCAAGCATTTATTGATAAATGCCAATCTGTGGCAGAAAAATAAAGCTTGGGACAAGCTGTCGAGTTGGGTGCAGTTGTTATCACCGGACAAGAACTGATCAAGTTCTGACTTGTTTGCCGGCCGATGACTAATGATGACATGTTACGGTCATACGGCTCGCTGCAGGTGAACATCCGTTGGTCGGCCTTTACGGTCAATCGAAAACCGCAGAATTCGGACCGATGCGAATAAGCACTATTCCGAGTCTCTAATCTCGTCCCTTCCGTATCTCAGAATTCCTGGGCAGAAACTCGCGCGAGAATCTGATAAGCCTGGTTGATGCGGCCCACCTCAACCTCGGCAGCTTTCTCAACCGTTCAGGTAGAAGCCGCAAAAGTTTGCTGATAGCGATGGAAATCCCGGTGGAATGTCCTCCACGGTGGGCTAATCGCTTAACGGCATTTTATGAGGGGCTTTGGGAACTAACGCCGCCCATCCTTTTTTTGGGTTCGTCCGGCCATTCGATTTGCGCGCCCCTTAGCTTGCTGCTCTCTATTCCTTTTAAGTTTCTCGGTTTCTTCCCGGGTCTTCTCATCAGTCTCGCGCGCTGGACCTTTGTCTTGATCTTTATTCATTATTAACTTCCTTTCTTACAAGAACAATCTTATCGTTCATCCACCACTCGCCGATTGCAGATACATAGGTGAGATAAAAGAAAGATTAACGATGTTTTCCGACTCATACTGTTCGTTACGTTACATTTAGATGACAGAACGCATAATTGGCGGGATGTAATGCAGCGGGGAAGGGGAGGGGAGACGTAAAAAGAGATAACTGAAAAGGGCATGAAACTAGATGGGCTTATCTCTGAGCTAACAGCACGTGGGCAGCAGTCAGCGACCAAGGCGAAACGAGCTCGCGTAGCGACTCACGTCGGAACAAAAGTGAGTGACGCACAGTGGGAGAATTTTCGGGTATGCATGCCGACATCATATTGAACCGTATGTGTACCCAAGTGTACACATAGCCAAGATCGAGAATGTCAGACCTCTATATCCATGCGGCTTAAGCTCGAAAGGCTGAGGGGTTTTCATGATTGACCCTAGTAATGCATATTATAGGTCCGAGTATGGGTCCGAGGGGGTTTTAAGTCCCTTGTGTCCGACCGCCAGTTGATGAAAGCTCCACGTAGATACGGATGAGCTACCAACATTGTTTTTATCTCCTACCTATCCTGCGGTTTTTAATATTGTCCGGCCTTTTTTTGTTCAGGGCGTGCCATCTTCTTTTTTTTCCGGAAATCCTTTTCACTTGGCATAGACTTAAGAATGTGCGACCGCTTTGAACAATCAAAAACAAGGCAGAAATACAGTGAACAAAATAATTATCTTAATGTGTCTTTCGCTGGCATTACTTGGCTGCGTCACGGCAGAAAAGCAAGTGCCACCGAAACCTCCAGCGAGTTCTGAGTCCGAGATCTTCGGAGTGCCAGTTACAAGGACTCTTCCAGAAGCCGCTGATTAAATGTCGGACAATGCCCCAGGCTCTAATTAAAGAGTTGGGCGAAATAGCTATCGTTTTTCGTTACGCGTGACTCAATTGGCGGTATGGCAGACATACACAACCCCAAGCCTGTTGTGCTGAAATCAGCGGACAACCTGGCGGTGATGAATCGGGAAACCAGTCTAAGCTGCCGCGCAAACTGTCTGCCTGCACAAGGGAGATGACTATAAAGATAAATAGGCCTTGGCCCGCCAGCTCAGTTAATCACAGCACCCGCCCCGGCGGGTTTTGTTGTCTTATGCTGCAACAAAACCTAAGCCAACAATCAGGATAAGAATAAATGTTCCCCAAATAATTATGTGGTCCATGTCTGATACTCTGGGATAATTAATGGTCGAGATCACATTATGCCTGAGCGTTATTACATTCTTTTGTTTCTGACCATCAGGCATCGTCTGGCTGCGTTGTCCTCATTGTTCGAATATTTGTGTGATCAGAATGCCGTGACGCATAATCCGGTCATAGGTATCAAGCGGCCGCCGGTGGAAGGCTATCAAGGCAAGACGCCGGCAATCGGGGATCACCAGGCACGCAGTCTGCTGGAGTCTCCGAAAAACATATCACTAAAGGGTAAGCGTGATCGCGCCATTTTGGCGACCTTGCTCTATCACGCCTTGCGGCGTGAGGAGCTTTGCAAGTTGCTGGTAAAGGATTTCAAGCATGAACGCCGCGGAGTCGCCCATTTGAAGGTTTCCGGCAAGGGCGGAAAGACGCGTTATATATCATTGCATCCTGCCGCAGGCGGCCTCATCCTTGAATATATGGACGAGCTGGGACATGGGGCGGATGCAGGCTTGCGTCGCACAATGCGAGGTGTTACTCTGATAGCACTAACAATTCAAGAGGTGCAAGTCAGTGGCCACCACATCATTAAAGCTTTCTGATGAACTCAAGCAACGAACTATTGCCGCAGCTGAAAAAAAGGGAGTGTCGCCCCATGCTTTCATGGTCCAAGCGATAGAAAGAGCAGCCACGGCAGCTGAATCGCGTGCCAGCTTCGTAGGTGAAGCTCAAGCCGCACGGGAGAAAATGTTAAGTACTGGAAAGGGTTTTCATGTCAATGAGGTTCACACCTACCTCAAGGCGCGCATCGCCGGCAATAATTCTGTAAAGCCCAAAGCCAAATCTTGGCGAAGCTGAGCTATTCGGAACAAGCGCTTGACGATCTCGAAAGACTAACCGACTTTCTGATTGATAAAGATCCGACGGCGGCGGCAGAGACGCTTGAATTAATTGAAGAAGCGGTAAATTTATTAGTTCGGCATCCCCTTGTCGGCCGACCTGTGGAGTATGGATTGCGTGAGTTGGTCATATCTCATGGACGTACCGGCTACGTGGCCCTTTATAGTCTGGAGGAAGGTCAGGATGTGGTCCTGATTCTTGCGATTCGTCATCAGCGCGAAGCAGGGTATTTAGGGCAAGAGGAGGATCCCTGAGCAGAAAACGCTAGGCTATTACATTACATCTGAGCATCAGTCTTTCGCTCGGAACGGGCATACAGGCTATCCCGCGCACCTTCTCAACGTTTGAGGTCGAGGACGCCCATCGGAACTACCAACCACGCGCCGTGTAATACGGATCGTTCAGAAGTTTGCTTCGAGGTTGGATGCCGATCATATTTGCGGCGTACCCGAAACACGTCGATGGGATGACCGATATACCCTTTTCGCGAAAGAAGTTTGTCATGTACTCATGCTTGTGCGGTGGGCACCTGGGGTCAATTGAAACTTGAGTAACGAAACTTTGCGGTACCGGCAGGAAGAGCGCCTCCGACGGATTAAGGTTTTTCTTTGTCCCCTCTGCTCAAGGTTCCGCGCACGAACTTCAGAATGTTCTGATCATACTTTGGGTTCATAATATCGAAATCATCGTCCTTTTTCTTTTTACAAGTTCCGTTCTGGCGGTTCTAGCAAGGCCGAGTGTTTCGAGGTCGTACGGAACAGCCTCAATGACGGCACGCAACTCCATTTCATGTGAGAAAGACGCATCCTTGAGTTCGAACGCGGCAAACTGTACTGATTGGCTCGCGCTGCATCCCGAGCGCTCCAGCCTGCTCCTATTGCTCGCGGCCTGATCAGTCCTTTGGGTTCAAGCCTGTCATAGGCGCGACGCCTTCGATTAATTCGCGCGCTTAAATCAAGAATCGATAAATACTTTACCGGCACAAGGCGTGCAGACTGAATAAACTGTCCGTTCTTGCCAGCCTTATCAAGTACCTCTCTAGGATCATGCTCTCTTCCGCAATATGAGCTAAGCACATCCGCCAGTTGCCCGACCGTCGTTGTTATCTGTACTGAGCATGAGTCTAAAGAGTATAGAGCCCACATTGCCACAGACTCGCGAATTTGGGTCCAACAAGAGACATAGCTGACCCGCTGCTGCCGCTCGTGATACTCCTTAAACTCATCAGCACCCCTGAAGAACGATGTCATTCCTGCGCACGGCCCCACCGATACCGCATAACGATCTAGTGCAGCATCTATTCCTTCATTGGGATCCTTCAGTCGCTCGGCCAGCGGAATGTACAAACTACCCGAGGTGACAAGATGTGCGACCGAGAAGAAGTCCACTATCCGGTGTATCCGCGTATCGTGTCGCAAACCCTTAGGAACCTTCAGGTCGAATAAGTGTTCGATCATGGCATCAGCTAAATTTGACAGTAAAACGCCTAATGGGGGGCCTCGTTTTTAGTGCAATAACCGACGCCTGGAAAGCCCACCCAGCCTGGAGAAGCTTATGCAATATCCTGCGCCTAAACAGATTTATGTTCAGAGTTTCATCGCCTGAAAACCCGCATGGATTCTAGAGCGATATCCTACGATGGCATCGAAAATCGATCACCTGTTGGTGTGGCTTTCCAAGAAACCAGGAGGCAGCAGAAGTGCCATATTAATCGGTAGCTTGAGCGCGCATCCCCACGCCAGCACTTGATCTCACTGTCGCTAACAATCGCGAAAACTACCGCGGTTAGCTGAAATCGACCATGCATTTACGCTCTAAAATTCGCATTACAGAATGAATAGTAATATCAGCATTATCGACAACTGGCGTCGCGCTGTCACGAGCCGGACATATTTTTATGAGATTCTATTTGCGCGCCATCCCTAAAGGCGTTATAGGTGCCTAACACATGTAGGCACAGCCCGGCGAGACCCCCTTCTCGCCGGGCTTTTTCATTTCTTATACCCTGATGGTTCCGGCGCATTTTTTACTCCAGCTCTGACATATCTTATAACCGACAGAGAGGTCAGCAGTCGCCCGATCCGATGTTATTCCACACGTACTAGACCCTTGGGCAGAGCTCGATCCCATGCCTGTGTCCCCGGTTGAGCCGGGAGCCTTGCTTTCTGGAAGATTCCATTGATGAGACCTTTTTACCGGACATGGACATGCCTTGGCCATATGTCGGTCCGCTCTGTTCCCCGTGCTGCTTCCCTGGCCGGCTGAGGATTGCTCCGACACGGAAGGCTCCTGGCCAGAGCCCGACATTGATCTGCTCTTGCACACATTTCTCCACTCGCCGGTGCTGCGCCACAGAGTTTTATAGGTGCGAAGTTATGGGGTTATTCACCCCCTTCGCAAGGGCCGCAAGCCCTAGGTGTACTTTAGTCCAATAGTTAAAGTCTACAAAGTCCGTAAGATACCCTCTCCGCTGGCCTGTCGGTCAGCTAAAAAGCCGGGGAGGGAGATCATGCTTAAAACTGTTGAATGGATGACTTTACTAAGGATTTTTGCGGCAACTCGTATCTCTGCTATGAAACAGGCAGTGTTTGCGGCTATCACGATAGCCCTTCTCATCGTTGGCATAAATCCCGCTATGGCAACACTGATCAAATTCGATTTCACATTTACTAGCGCGAGTGAATCGGGTAGCGGGACGCTTGAGGCGATTGCTAATGGTGACGGGAGTTTTACCGCAGTAAACGGGTTTGGCAGCGAAACGGGTACCATAACGGATTCCTTCAACTTATTCCCGAATCCGAATGGACTCGGCATATCATTTTCGCCTTCCGGTTACTTTTTCTATGACAATCAGCTATTTCCTGATAATCACGATCTACTGATCAGTAATCCTGGCCTATTGTTCATAACAGCGAGTGGCAGAGAACTGAATCTTTTTAGTAACGGTCCCTCGAACTATATTGACTATGAAAATAATGGCTTTAACGTTCAAACCGCTTTCCATTTAACTGCGACGACAGACCATTTATTACCAACTCAGTTACCAGACCTTCCGGGTACGGCAATTCCAGAGCCTTCATCCATTGCACTTCTGAGCCTGGGTCTTCTAGGTCTTTGGTTCGCCCGGCGCCAGAATGTGAAACTTAGGCCTTGCTGATTGACGCGAGACAGTCATTCACTTCTTGAAAATCAGGCGACTGAACAAGTGAAGCAGTTAAAGCTGAAAATGAAGCAGCTATCAGTTGAAGTTGTAAAGTCTAATCATTCAGTCTCCGCCATCACAAAGGATTACGATAAAGGATCACGATAAGCTCAAGCGCTGACGTATACCCGTTCATCCCAAACCCGCCCCAGGCGGGTTTTTATTGCCCGTCTCCTTCTTGGGCAAATTCTTTCATACGCAGCCGCAGCGCCGTCTGGGGATCTCTGCAACTTTTATATCTATAGACCTGCAGGGCAATCCCGGCCCTACGGAACGCATGCCGTTCAGATGTTGCGTAGCGCTTTGAGGTAATCAGAGCTGCTCCATAAACGCAAGTTCTATAAAACGGGTTGTTCCACTGAACTTGAAAATAGGCAATGATTTCCTATGATTAAATCTCATCCTCCCGATAAGGTGCTGTAATCTAGGCGTGGGACTTCGAATCAACCTGGAGATCGTAATGGAAAAGTATTTGCGCACCTATATCACGCTTATGGCTCTGGCCGCCTGCTCATTTTTTTTGGCGCCGGCTGCTCTCGCCGACAAAGCGACGGTCGAAATTGGTCACACCAAAGCGCCAGTCTTTACCACCAAGGAAAAGATCGTTTTCACGCTGAAGACCGACTATGGCAATTTATGGAAGCACCGTGCGCCACCAAATGCCGAAGTGCCCGAGGACATCAAGGAATTCGAGGCGCCAGGACAACTTTCATGGACAGACAGTAAAGGCAAACATGATCTGCCGGTGCAGGTGCATTTGCGCGGGAACACCAGCCAGGTTGAATCGCAATGCCCCTTTCCCAAAATGACCTTGAGCTTTGAAAAAGATCGGGAGGGCGACCGAGTTTCAAAAGGGACGCTATTCGAGGGTTTGAAAACGGTTGGGATAGGCACGCATTGCGGGGGGAAGCCTGGTTCTTCAGTGCGTTTCCATCGTGTCTGGGGAGGACTGTCACCACATCGGGAAGCACTCATTTATAAGGTACAGGAACTGCTGTCCATACCGGGCTTTCAGGCAGCCCCGGCAAACTTCAGTTATATCGACAGCAAAACCGGAAAAGGGCCCGTTGAGCCGCAGCCCAGCGGGTTCGTGGTGGATCGGCCGATGCCCGGATTTTTCCTGGAGGATATCAAAACCTTTGTCAAGAATGCGGACGGCAAGGAGATCCGGGCTGCGGACGCGCGCTTCAAGGATCCCGACAAGCCTTATATATTCACCAGCATTGTGAATGCTCAAAGAGATGCGCGTGCTGCCGGTTCAACGATCGAACCCATCGATCCGAAGGATATTATTCGAATTCTGCTTTTTCAGGCGCTTGCCCGGAATTATGATTGGGAGCTTCGTATTTTTCCCGATGACATTCCTGACTCGCAGGGGCTCTGGAATTTCAAGGTTGTTGAAGCTGATGGCAACTGGATCGTTTTTCCATACGATTATGATTTGGCTGGCTGGGTAAAATCCGACAATTCCCCACCTGAGCTGCCCGACTTGGCTGATAGACGTTTTTTTAAACCGGGCGACGTTTCACAGGTAGTGGCCGAGTTTAAGGAAAAGCGACCGGCCATCGAAGCACTGGTGGATGATTTAGCCAAAGAGGATAAAAGCGGCGCACTCAGCATAAGAGGGCAAATCAGTTCCTTCTACACTGCACTGGATAGAAAATTTCGTTGATTACGCGGGCTACCTGACCTTGGATCGGCTGCGAAGCCCTGATTTCCTAACATTTGGCTATCATGGGCTTTGGAATAGCTCGGTTTCCGCTTTTGCAGAAGGGTGGAAAGCTGATAATCACTTTTTAATTGATAATCACCGCGACTCCATAATTTATGAGGACCAATAGCCTGGCAAGTCGTAATCACCAATATTTCATAAATATTTCTGTTAAATACTAAAGTTTTCCCTAAAGCTGGCCGTTGTCTGAAACAAAGGACACAGCTCTGTCTCATTAGGGGCGGTGTATCTCATTAGCCGTTCTCCGGCAAGTTACCTGTTGGATTAAGTTGGATTATCGTGTAGGAAATTTTCCTACACAGGATCTCTATTATTTCTTACCTGCAAATCGGATTTATTCCGGTTTTGTGCTGCTGTGCGGCTGGGCACAATGGCGACATTACATTAACGGGAGGCAATAATGAAATCCAACGAATTGGCAACCGAGATCAAGGAACTTAATCTGACTTACCTGATGCTGGCCCAACAGATGGTAATGGCGGACAAGGATACGGCAATTTTCCGATTGGGAATAAGCAAGGACGTCGCCGACGTACTGGAGGTCCTGACGCCGGGGCAGATCCTTAAGCTGTCAAACTCCAATATGATGCTGTGCCGGATACGCTTCGACGATAACCTGGTGTTCGGCCTGTTGGTGAATTACAGCAAGGGCAAAGCCATGGTGCAATCCCATGCAGCCATTCTGATGGCGGGCCAGCCCGCTGAAGAGATTTCCTGAACCAGACCGGAAAAGGTGCATCATGCGCAAAAAGAGCGTTGTATCGGAAGCCAGAGAAATTCACACCGCAATGGAGATGATTCATCTGGGCGCCCGCCTGCAGTTGCTGGAAAGCGAAACCACCCTGAGCCGCGAGCGACTCATCAAGCTTTATAAGGAATTGAAAGGGGTGTCGCCTCCGAAGGGAATGCTGCCATTTTCGGCCGATTGGTTTCTAACCTGGCAGCCCAATATTCATTCTTCCGTATTTGCAAATACTTACCAGTATCTGATCAGGCATGCTGACTGCCGAGGTGTCGCGGCTATCGTCAAAAGCTATAAGCTCTATCTGGAGCATTGCGAAATGACGGAAATAGAACCCGTGTTAAGCTTGACCCGCGCCTGGACTTTGATACGGTTCTTCGAGGCCAAAATGCTCCAAACCGCGCCCTGCACTCACTGCGGAGGACATTTCGTCGTGCATAGCAACGATCTTCACGCACGTTATGTATGCGGCTTATGCCATATGCCGTCACGTGCCGGCAAAACGAACAAGTCACGCTCGGCCGAGCTCGCGGTAGCGGCGAACTAGCATCGATCCCTCCTGCTCCCGGCTGCCTTACCTCCACGGTGGCCGGAAGCTTTTCCTCGTTTACTAGCATATTTCATATCTACTCTTTTCTGCAGGCTCTGACCAGAGTTTGCATGCACTGTTACGCCTAAAACGGTAAGACCGCCGGGGCAGTAACATCACTTGTGGGAAAGCAGCCAGGCGTCGGCGAATATAATTTAGGTCTTCATCTTTCTATCCCCATTTTTTTCTCTAAAGTTTGCTACAGCCCGGCCGTTACAAATGTGAATAATTCATCACATTTGCATTTCTCCGATGTCCTCACCTGATTGGTTCAATGTAATACTCGCGAGATATAAATCGCGGATCAGGCGCTGGCTCGTAATCCTTACAACAGCTCAAATCAGGTAGCATCGATCACCATGTTAGTCATAGTCGGGCTTATCATCGTTATCGGGTCAGTCTTCGGTGGGTTCGCGCTTGGCGGCGGTCACATCGCCGCACTTTATCAGCCGCTCGAACTCTTGATAATCGGCGGCGCCGCGGCAGGCGCATTCGTGCTCGGCAATACGCAAAAGGCGCAAAAGGCGACATTCAAGGCATTGCCAAAAGTGCTCCGGGCCCCCAAGTACACCAAAGCCATTTATATGGACCTCATGGCTTTGCTCTACAGTTTGCTCGCAAAAGTACGCAAAGAAGGGTTGATGTCAATCGAAACGGATGTGGACAACCCCGAGGAGAGCGCAATTTTTACCCAGTATCCTAACCTTCTCGCTGATCGTGAAGTCATCGAGTTCATGACAGATTACTTGCGCCTGATGGTCGGCGGCAATCTTAACGCGTTCGAGCTCGAGAACTTGATGGACAACGAAATCGAGACGCACAATCAGGAGGGGGAAATACCCGTGCACTGCATCAGCAAACTAGCCGACAGCATGCCGGCGTTTGGCATTGTCGCAGCGGTAATGGGAGTAATCCACACAATGGCATCCGTTGGTTTGCCTCCGTCCGAGCTGGGCATACTGGTCGCACAAGCTCTGGTTGGCACCTTTCTAGGTATTCTTCTTGGCTATGGTTTTGTGGGCCCCTTCGCGGCAGTGCTAGAGCAGAAGCTGGGCGAATCCACCAAAATGCTGCAATGCATCCGGGTAACCCTGCTTGCGAGTATTAACGGCTATGCCCCGGCGCTGGCGGTTGAGTTCGGCCGCAAAGTGCTCTACTCGACCGAGCGGCCCAGCTTCTCCGAATTGGAAGAACATGTGAGACAGGCCAAGAAAAAATGATCGGGAATGGGAATTGTCATGGCTGAAGGACATCGCCACATCGTTATAAAGAAACTCAAGAAACATCAACGCAGCCACGGCGGCCAATGGAAAATTGCCTATGCCGATTTCATCACTGCCATGATGGCGTTCTTTTTGCTCATGTGGTTGCTTGGCTCCTCCACAAAGGCGGAGCTACGAGGAATTGCCGAATACTTCCAGTCCCCGCTGCAGGTGCTGCCGCGAGGCGGCTCCGGCGCCCAGGATGGCGTTAGCATAATTAATGGCGGTGGCAGGGATCTCATGCGGCACGATGGACGTGTCGGTGAGCACAATAGCGAAGCCGCCAAAAAACGCCTCAGCCTAAAGGAAGCACAGGCTGAGCTGGAGCGTCTCGATACGCTCAGGCTTGAGAATTTGAAGAAAAGACTGGAACGGTTGATCGAGTCCAATCCAACCATGCGACAATTCACAAAGCAATTATTGCTGGACATCACCACTGAAGGCTTGCGCATCCAGGTCGTCGATGACAAGAACCGTCCGATGTTCGGTCTCGCAAAAGCCGAGCTGGAACCCCATACCAGGGATATTCTGCAAAAACTCGGTGGAGTACTGAACGAAATGCCCAACAAGATAAGTCTCTCTGGTCATACCGACGCAACACCTTATGCAAGCGGCGAGAAGAACTACAGCAATTGGGAGTTATCCGCCGACCGGGCGAATGCCTCGCGTCGCGAACTCATTTCAGGCGGGATGCATGAACAGAAGATGATGCGTGTGGTGGGCTTGAGTTCAGCCGTGCTGTTCGACAAGGATGATCCCGTCAATCCTATCAACCGGCGCATCAGTATCATCGTGATGAGCAAAAAGGCTGAGGAGGCGTTAAGCAAGGAAGACGGCCAGACAAAGCAGATCAAGGCCAATACGATAGTCGATCTGCAGGCCCCTCGACCCTCTGACGCCAGCTAAGGCATTGCCACTGTGGAAGTATCCTACCCATAAGTACCTTACCCATAAGTGCTGGAAGTCACCAGCCTGGCATACTCCTGACTATGAAAATGAGATATCGTAAGACGCCATCGTAAGCCGCTAATGCCATTTGGCGTCCCGATTGCTTCGATCGTTACTTCCTCAGCACCATCAATAATCTCGTCCTAAAGCCGAATTGCGGGACGAATTTCATCCTTTTCCTCCGATAGCGTATTTCTCAATCGTTCGATAATGCCGCAAACCCATGTATTAATGGGGCAGCATGAGCGTATTTGAGGGAACAGACGGTGAGTGAAGAGAGCGATATGGAACGAACGGAGCCTGCGTCGCCCAAGCGGCTGGAAAAGTCGCGGGAGGACGGACAAGTGCCACGTTCACCGGAGCTCTCCACCTTTGCCGTCCTGATCACTGCGGGTGGCGGCCTGTGGCTGTTGGGCGGCCATCTCGCCGCACAACTCTCCGAATTAATGAGAGAGGGCATGAAGCTGCCTCGTACGGTCGGCTTCGATTCCGGGGTGCTTGGAGAGCGGTTGCTCGATCAATCCCTGCACGCGCTGGTGGCGTTGGCTCCCTACCTGTTTTTGATGTTTGTGACAGCCCTCATTGCACCAATGCTGCTTTCCGGCTGGCTTTTTAGCTGGAAGTCAGTCACTCCCGATTTCAACCGGATCAATCCGCTCAAAGGCCTTGCCCGCATATTTTCACTCCATGGCCTGGTTGAACTGATCAAGGCGCTCCTCAAGGCCGCGCTTATCGGTGCGATCGGCGCCTGGACAATATGGCGCCATAAAGAGGCCGCGCTCTCTCTTATTGACGCACCGTTCGTAGCCAGCGCTGCTCACATGGCCGAGTTGGTCATCATAAGTTTCCTTGCGATAGCGGGAGCCCTGGCGCTGGTCGCCGCGGTAGACGTGCCGTTCAGGCTCTGGGATCACCATCGCAAGCTCAAGATGACCAAGGAAGAAGTGCGGCAGGAAAACAAGGAAACCGAGGGTGATCCGCATGTCAAGGCCCGTATTCGTGCCCAGCAGCGGGCCATGGCGAGAAAACGGATGATGTCCGAAATTCCCACGGCGGATGTGATCGTCACCAACCCAACGCACTACTCCGTTGCGCTCAAGTACGAAGATGGCAAGATGCGTGCGCCGCGCGTAGTTGCGAAAGGGGCGCATATCCTGGCCCTAAAAATTCGGGAAGCGGGCCGCGAGCATCAGGTCCCGCTGCTGGAAGCGCCGCCGCTAGCACGCGCTCTTTATCACCATACCGAGCTGGGGGATGAGGTTCCTCAGAAACTTTATAACGCCGTAGCGGAGGTGCTGGCTTACGTCTATCAGCTGCGCCGCTACCGTAAATCCAGTGAGTCCGGAGAGTATGCGGGGAAAGCCCCGCAGTTCCCGGATGATTTGCCAGTCCCCGCTGAACTGGATCCCGGGCTGTAGTGCCCGGTATTTGAAAAAGCCAATAATCCATGAACTCGATCGCCAGACTGACAGACATATTCGCAGCACTGAAAGACATAAAGGCGAGCAGCCTCGCCAGTCCCTTATTGATATTCATGATTCTCGGCATGATGGTGCTGCCCCTTCCGGCATTCCTGCTGGATATCATGTTCACGTTCAACATCGCCCTTGCGATCATGGTGCTGCTGGTCAGTATTCAAACGCACAAGCCATTGGATTTTGCGGTGTTTCCCACCGTTCTGTTGCTCTCGACGTTATTGCGGTTGTCGCTCAATGTGGCTTCCACCCGCATCGTGCTGATGGAAGGCCATAACGGGCCGGACGCGGCGGGTAAGGTTATAGAAGCGTTTGGCCATTATTTGGTAGGCGGCGACTACACGGTGGGCATTGTCGTATTCATCATCCTGGTAGTGATCAATTTCATCGTCATTACGAAGGGTGCGGGCCGCATTGCGGAAGTTTCGGCGCGTTTTACCCTTGACGCCATGCCGGGCAAGCAAATGGCGATAGACGCCGATCTCAATGCCGGCCTCATCGGGGAAGAAGAGGCAGGCAAGCGGCGTGCCACCATCGCCCAGGAAGCGGAGTTCTACGGTTCGATGGACGGCGCCAGCAAGTTTGTGCGAGGCGACGCAATAGCAGGAATTCTTATTCTTTTTATCAATGTGATCGGCGGCTTGATCATAGGCGTGCTTCAACACGATCTGGACTTTGCCACCGCTGCCCGGAACTACACATTGCTCGCCATCGGCGACGGCCTCGTTGCGCAAATTCCGGCCCTTATCATCTCTACCGCTGCTGGACTGGTGGTTAGCCGCGTTGGAACCGATGAGGATATCAGCGCCCAACTGGCCGGCCAACTGCTTTCGAGACCGCAGGTATTGATTCTGACCGCTGCAATTGTCGGCTTCATGGGGCTCATACCCGGCATGCCGCACATCGCTTTTCTGTTATTGGCTGGGGCATTGGGCGGGGGCGCCTATTTAATAATCCGCCGCCAGAGGCAGTCTGCAACGAAACCTCCAGCCGCGCCAGCCGTGCAGCCGGAGGTACAGGACGCAAGCTGGGACGATGTCATTCCCGTAGATGTCCTCGGGCTCGAAGTGGGGTACCGGCTGATCCCGCTTGTAGACAAAGCGCAGGATGGGGAACTGTTGCGCCGCATCAAAGGTGTGCGCAAGAAGTTCGCCCAGGAAGTCGGGTATCTTCCGCCGACGGTACATATTCGTGACAACCTCGACCTGAGGCCCAATGGTTATCGCATCACTCTCAAAGGCGTCGCAATTGGCAGTGGCGAGGTCAGCGTGGGCTATTACCTTGCCATAAATCCTGGTAACGTTTCAGGCACTTTGCCTGGCGCCGTAACGAACGATCCCGCGTTCGGGCTGCCGGCGGTCTGGATCGAGCCCAGCCAACGCGAACAGGCACAAATGTCGGGTTATACCGTAGTTGATGCCGGCACCGTCGTCGCGACCCACTTGAATCATCTCGTGCATAGCCATGCGGCAGAATTGCTTGGCCGCACGGAAGTCCAGCAATTGCTCGACCGCATGGCGAAAGAATCTCCCAAGCTGGTGGAAGACCTGACTCCCAAGCTGCTATCACTCTCCACTCTGCAAAAGGTCTTGCAGAATCTACTCGAAGAGAACGTGCATATCCGCGACATGCGCACTATCGTTGATGCCCTGGCCGAGCATGCCCCCCGGGTACAGGACCCGCATGAGCTGACTGCCCTGGTAAGAATCGCCCTGAGCCGCGCGATTGTCCAGCAAATCTGGCCGCAGGCTGGTGAATTGCAGGTAATGGCCCTGGATTCCGGGCTGGAAAAATTATTGACGCACGCTTTGCAGGGTAATCCGAACGGGACCGGTATCGAGCCAGGATTGGCCGAAACCCTTCTGCGCGAAGCTTCGGGTGCCAGCAAGCGGCAGGAGCAGGTGGGTTTGGTGCCCGTCTTGCTGGTGCCTGCCTCCTTGCGGACGTTACTGGCGCGCTTCCTGCGACGCGCGTTGCCACAGCTCAAGATACTGTCGCATGCCGAAATACCTGATTCCAGCAATATTAAAGTTACTTCTATCCTTGGAGCCAGAGCATGAGCATCAAGCGGTTTTTCGCGAAAACGACGAGCGAAGCATTGCGGAAGGTCCGCGATGCGCTCGGACCTGAAGGGGTTATCCTGTCCAATCGCCCGCTGGAAGGGGGCATCGAGATACTGGCTCTACGCCAGGACGATATTACGGCGCTGATACCGGTTCAGACTGCCGAAGAGCCTGACGCTGAAAACTCCGAAGGCGTACATGTATCCCTTTCGCGCAGGGCCGTTTCGGATAAAGAAGTGGGAGCGAATGCATCCAAACCTGTGTTCGAGGCACAAGATCCTTCTCTCGCCGGCCGGAAAGATATTCTGAACCGCATCAGGGAGGCAGGCATAACGGGAAAAGGCTGGGGCCGCGATGTTTTGTCCCTACAAACCGAGGCGCAAGAGCGGGGGGTGAATCGGGAAAGCGGTTTGAGTTGGACAAGCGGTGTTGCAGTTCGTGATGTCGTAAAAAAACGGGAAGAGATCAGTCAAATTCAGGTGGGGCAGGTGACGAAACCTGTCACAAAAAAACGGCGTTCGGTGGGGCGCTCACCAGGGGGAGCTAAAGCGGAGGGACCTATAGCAAACCGTTTGGCGAGCGATGAGGCGCTCGAAGCCGCGATTCCTGTTAAAAGGCAGCGTAATTCTCGCAGGGCTGCGGCTGAAATAGCTCCAGACGTTAAAACGGACGGCAAAAGAAAATCGAGGCAGATATCCGCAATCGATACGCGCCAATTGGCCGACGAGGTGGCTGCGAGCGTGCTCAGGGAGATCAACTCGATGCGCAGCACGCTGGAACAACAATTTGCCTCGCTGAACTGGAAGGGGCGGGAGCACAGCGGTTCGACTCGGGAATATTTGCTGCACAAACTGCTGACGTCGGGTTTCAGCGCTCCCTTGGCCCACGGTTTGCTGGACAAATTGGCAGATCATGCGGACATTCGGAACGATCAGGAAGGTTCGATGAAACATATAAGAAGTTCGTTGACGCGAAATCTCAAGACCATCGGTGATGAGGACGAAATTCTGAAAAAGGGGGGCATTTATGCGCTTGTGGGCCCAACAGGGGTTGGTAAGACGACGACCACCGCCAAGCTTGCGGCGCGTTGCGTAATCCGCCACGGCGCGGATAAGCTGGCTTTACTGACGACCGACGGCTACCGTATCGGCGGCCATGAGCAATTGCGAATTTACGGCAAGATTCTCGGCGTCACCGTCCACGCTGTCAAGGATGCGCAGGACCTGGCCCTTGCTCTGGTTGAGCTTCGGGGCAAGCATATGGTGTTGATTGATACAGTCGGCGTAGGCCAGCGAGACCAGATGGTAGCCGAGCAGGTGGCGATGTTCGCAGGCTGTGGCACCAAGGTCAAGCGCTTGCTGCTGCTCAATGCTTCATCGAATTTGCATACCCTGGATGAGGTGGCGGAGGCCTATCGCGGCGACGGCCTGACGGGCGCTATCATCACCAAGCTGGACGAAGCCGTCGTTAGCGGCTGTGCGCTCGATGCTGCAATCCGTCATCAGTTGCCGCTCTATTATGTCTCCCGGGGCCAGCGCGTACCTGAGGATCTTGAATTGGCTGATCCCAGGCACTTGGTGAACGGTGCGTTGGACAGCTTGACCCCCCCTCTCCATGCGGCACCAGAGGGTGCGTTCCCTCTGGTTATGACGCGCAGCGAAGGCAAGAAGTCCCATCTGAAAATCAGTGGAGCTCGCCTTGACTGATCCCATCCATGATCAGGCGGAGGGCCTGCGCCGTTTACTGGTGCAGGACTTTGTACGCATCGTCACGATCACTTCCGGCAACGCGGGCACTGGCAAGACGACCACGGTGATCAATCTCGCGGCTTTTCTAACGCGGAACGGCAAAAACGTGCTGGTAATAGACGAGAATGTGGGCGCCAACAATTTATCTGCCACGCTGGGCATCAGTGCCCATCGAGATTTGCTAGATGTCATCCGCCGGGATAAAACACTTGACCAGGTCATCATTTCGCGCGGCGAAGGTCTTCACATCCTGCCGGCGGGGCGCGGTATGCGTGTGCTCGATAAACTCAGCGCAGGGGACCGGGCGCACTTGATCGGCTGTTTTGCACGTCTTGCGCAACCGATGGATGTGGTATTGATCGACGCCGCCCCGCGCCGATCCAGCAGATTGCTTCCACTCAACTTTACCGGACATGAACTCCTGATCGTTGTTTCACCCGAGCCGAACTCGATTACCTCAGCCTATGCATTGATCAAGCATATCAATAGCCAGCATCAAGGAAAGCAGCGCTTCCACATACTGGTCAATAAGACCGGTATCAAGGCCGAAGCACAGATCATCTTTGACAATATGGCCAGCGCCGCCATGCAATATCTGGATGTCTCGCTTGATTTCATGGGGGCCATCCCGTCGGACGACAAACTCTGCCTGGGCCGTGCAGTGGCAGAGGCATTTCCGGTCGCTGCCTCAGCGGCCGCTTTTCGTTGCGCAGCGGAATCGCTAACCAACTGGCCGTGCCAGGAGGGCGAAAGCCCGAGACTCGAACGTTTTATACAGTGTTTGTTGCAAAGCAATCAAGGCAATCAAAGCAGCCGCGCCAGTGCAATGACCGCGGGTTCATGGTGAACTAATGTATACCTCAACCGGAATTATCGATAAACAACAGCATCTCACCAGGTTCTCTCCGCTTGTCAAGCGGATTGCCTACCACATGGTAGCCAGGCTGCCGGTCAGCGTGGAGGCCGATGACCTGATACAGGTAGGCATGATCGGTTTGATGGAGGCCCTGGACCGCTATGAGGAAATGCCGGGGGCCCAGTTTGCGACCTACGCACAGCAGCGCATCCGCGGCGCAATGCTGGATGAGCTTCGCCAGATGGATTGGCTGCCGCGTGGCGCGCGCAAAAATATGCGTCAAATTGAAGCGGCGGTTAACGCATTGCAGCAGCGCCTGGGCCGCTCACCGTCGGAGCTCGAGATAGCGGGCGAACTCAAAGTATCAATCGATATCTATCACGAAATGCTGTTCGATGCACGCGGCACTCAGCTTCTCAACTATGAAGATTTCGGTGACAGTGAAGACGACGACTTCCTGGAACGCAACTGCGCCGATAGCCGCTCCGATCCACTGACAGATCTGCTGGATGGCAATCTTCGGCAAACGTTAATCGGCGCAATTGATGCTCTTCCCGAGCGGGAGAAAACACTGATGGGGCTGTACTATGAGCAAGAGCTGAATTTCAAGGAAATTGGAGCGATTCTGGGAGTATCTGAATCGAGAGTATGCCAGATACATAGCCAGGCTATTGCGCGGCTCCGCGCCAGACTCAAGGAAGGCGCATGGACTTCAATAGCATAATCGGAATCATTATTGCTTTAGTCGCCGTATTCGGCGGGCAGGCGCTGGATGGCGGACATCCTGGTTCACTTGTCCAGTTTACATCTTTAGCCATTGTCCTGGGTGGCACGCTGGGCGCCGTACTATTGCAAAGTCCACTACGGCAGTTTGTGCTCGGCATGAAAATGAGTCGCTGGATTTTTGTTCCGCCATTGCTCGATGCCGCGGGACTGGTGGAACATATCTCCGTCTGGAGTGCCATTTCGCGAAAAGAAGGATTGCTGGCGCTTGATACGCATATCGAAGGAATCGATGACCCTTTCATAAGAAAAGGCCTGCAGCTGGTGGTGGACGGTATCGAGCCGCCGGTATTGCGGCAGGTACTGGAAGTGGAAATCGAGACGTTCGATGACATGCATCGCCAGGGCGCCCGGGTGTGGGAAGCAGCGGGCGGATATGCGCCGACCATTGGCATTTTGGGAGCCGTAATGGGACTTATCCAGGTGATGGAGAATCTCGCCGACCCGACGCGTCTGGGCGCGGGAATTGCGGTGGCATTCGTGGCGACCATTTATGGGGTGGGATTAGCCAATCTGGCATTTCTGCCGATTGCGAACAAATTGAAGACTCTGATTTCCCGCCAGGTACTGATGCGCGAAATGCTGGTGGACGGATTGGTAGGGATTGCGAAAGGAGAAAACCCGCGGCTGATTACCGGGCGGCTAAAGGGGTACGTTATGTGACCCGGTTGGACAGTAAAAAAGGCACAACGAGGCGAACGGAATGCGCGGTGAATGGAATGCGCGGCAAAGAATGGGCAGCTCACTCTGATGAGTATAACGGGGCTGCCTCAAAATACCGAATGCATCCCGGACGAGAAGCAGAGCGGTGCGCTGGATTGGCAATCCGAATAGCGGAGGAGCAAACGATTCCGACAGAAAAAAACCTGATTGCCGGCAGGGCCGGATAAGCAAACGAGCAAACGAGCAAACGAGCAAACGAGCAAAGGACAAAATGACGACTTGTGACGGTAACTGTTTTGCGCCTGCTTGCGCTAACTCGTAACGCAAGGATTGGACCTAAAATGCCGCGAAGACGCAGACCGGAGGAACCTGAAAATCACGAGCGCTGGCTGGTGTCGTATTCGGATTTCATTACGCTCCTGCTTGCGCTGTTTGTCGTGATGTACGCAATCTCGCATGTAAACGAAGGCAAGTATAGGGTGGTGGCAGGCTCACTTGTCACTGCTTTTGGAAATCAACCGAATCGTCAACCTATCACGATAATAACGCCTGATTCTCTGCCGCAAATGCCCAAGCCGGTTCGCGACCCACTGAGCGCTTCGATGGACGACTTAAGGGGTGAGTTAAGGGGTGAGTTAAGGGGCGACCCGATGCGCGACTACCTTGTAGCGAAAAAAGCGCGCCGCGTTGCGGAAGCGCAACGACGGCAGCAGGAAAATATGGAAGTTATCGCGCGTGACGTCATGGCGGCTTTCGATCCACTTTTGAAAAACGGGCGGGTACGTGTAAGTCAGAGCAGCGTGGGCGTGCGTGTGGAAATTGATGCCAGCGTGCTGTTCGCTCCAGGTCAGGCAGTATTACAGGAAGAATCCAACAGAGTGCTGGGATCGGTGGCACAGGTATTGAAAAATATCGACCATGCGATTCAGGTGGAAGGTCACACCGACAATATACCGATTGTAACCGAGAGGTTTCCCTCAAATTGGGAATTATCGGCAGTGCGCGCCAGCAGTGTAGTGCGTCTGCTGATCGGCAATGGAGTGGATGCGGCCCGGCTTACTGCGGTGGGATACGGGGATACCCGTCCTTTGGAACCTAACGATAGCGAGGAGGGCCGCAAGCACAACCGACGCGTTACAGTGATGATCTTGTCTGCACCCTCGGGTACCTCGGCTGATATGTTATCTGATACCCCGCCGATGACGGCCGATACCGCTGATACCACTGATACTGCCGATCCAGCATCTGAGATATCCAGCATCTGAAAAATGCCCGCGGGGTATACTTCGGAAAGGATTACCGAGGCACCGGCTCGCCAGCCCGGATAGTGAATTATTCGGGCTAGCCCTCGCCAAGCTGGCGTCCCCGAGAGAAAGGCCGTGATTGCCCATCCGAGCCGTACAGGCCGGAGTTTTGGGTAGCGGCTTGCAATATCGTGAGCGCCTGCTGGTTATAGCGCAGGCGCTGGTCGATAAGGACCCCGTTGGTTTTATTGAGATGAACGGCCGTCTCGGCCAACTGAAGTAATTCTTTCCACAGGGCGCTTGCAGCGGGACGATCGTTCAGCACGGACTCCATGCCGGAACGATCCCCGGCGTAGCCGAGCGTAACGAGCCAGCGGTTGCGTGCATCAGCCAGTTGGGCCAGTTGCTGTACCTGATGTGTTTTTTCCTTTGTCAGCGACGCCAGCGTGAACACATCGGCCTGTTCCAGGACGCGTTGCTCACATCGCAAGAGATCAATAAAATTCCGCGTCGCATCGCATTCAGAAGCAATACAGGCAGCTGGATCGAAGGTATTATCCAACGGTTCAACCCTGCCTGGTGCGCAACAACTCGTGCACTGTCTCCAGCAAACGATCGGCTACCTTTTCCGGATTTACGGTGAAGCGGCCTTCGCTTATTGCCTGCTTGATTTCTTCCACTCGCGCGGTATCAAAAACCTCTCCATTTGAAAGGTTCCTCTCGATATTTTTCAGTTGCGCACTGAGTTGGACGCTATCACTCGAGCTGCTCTGGGCGTTTTTGGCCGTAATCTCCGCCCTTTGCAGCGATTTTGCAGAGGATATGTCGCCGGGCACGGCGGCGGTAGTTTTGATGGAATTGTCGATCTTCACGGGGGACCTCCTACAGTTAGCCGTAAACTGCTTAACGACAACCTCGTGTGGAAGTTTAGGCTAGCTTGGCTCAATCTTAATATGTGCCGCAGCGCAAGGTTGTCATTATATAAAGTGTTTTTATTGGATGAGTTCATCAATAACTGACTTCCACGATTGCGCCGGTGCGGGCGATTCCACTCACCAATGAGCCTGATGCGCTCCGAACCTGTACCAATTGCCCCTCCTCAGCATTATTAAGCGCTCTGCCTTCGGCGCTCACGCTGAATCCGCGTCCGCTCGAAACCAGCTTTACACTTTGATTCTGTATAACAGCCGCCTGTACGCGCAGCATGTCCTTCCGCAAGGGGCTGCCGAAGGCAAGGTTGGCGGCGAGCGTCCTGCCGAATGCCTGATCCGGATTGGTGATGACGCCCGTGGGCAATTGGCTCAGGTCTCCGCTACGCATGGTCAGGTCTGCCGCAGTCAGAATATGGCCCTGGGTCAAAGGTTTTGCGCTGACCACGTAAGCGGCCATTACCTTTACGGTTGCCCGGACGTAGACCGTCCATGGATTAAGCGTAGCACAACGCACGATTACCGTTGTGTTGCCCCACGCCCTGCTACCCGGCGCCAATGACGCTTCAAGCGCCGCACAGGTTGGGAGGCTGATTCGCGCATCCACTGGTCCCAGCACAATTTCGACTTGGCCGGGTAGACCAGCCGACTGAGCACGCAGAAAGTTTTCTGCCGTTTCCTGAACAAGACCCAAGTCCTGCTTTGCGGACATTGGCGCCGATACTGCGGCAGGCAAATATGAAATGGCCATCAGATTCAGGCCGCATGAGAGCAGCCCAAAATACACAATTCGCATAATGGTTCCTTGAAGTTCTCCCGGGCGATAATAATCCCACTGCAATTCTAGTTTGGATCTGTCTCAGACAGGGGGCAAAATGAAGCAGGATTTACGCGTTGTTCGCCGGATTGCTGCATGCATGCCGACGTACTATGTCTGCCGACGGCGCACAACAGGCTGCGGGTTGTGGGGGTGAATACGGCACGTTATTTCAAAACCCGAAGATAACGCCGTTTAACCCTGCTGATCCTTTTTTTGAGTTGGGTTGCCATCTATATCATGACTGCTGAACTGCACAGCAGAAGCACCACCATTTGAGGACGCCCAATGATCGACAAACTTGATGCGACATTCCGCTTTTATCAGGATGCCGCCAACCTGCGGGCTCATCGCCAGCAATTGATTGCCTCCAACATCGCCAATGCGGACACGCCGCGTTTTAAAGCACGCGACATCGACTTCAAGGCTGCTCTGGAAAATACGTTGACTGGAACTCGAACCACCAAGCTGATTAGTACGGCGCCCGGTCATATCACGTCATCCGCCGCCGGTACGGTGAGCGGAGAACCCGTGCTGTACCGTACCGCTGTACAAGGCAGCGTGGACGGAAATACCGTGGATATGGATGTGGAGCGCAATCAGTTTGCCGACAACGCCATTCATTACGAGGCCAACCTCACGTTCATAAGCGACCAGATCAGAATCATGCGTGCGGCCATCCAGGGTTAAGAAAAATCAACAAAGGTTTAAGAAAGACTCAAGGAAATACAAGGAGCAACCTCGCATGTCCCTATTCAATATCTTTACCGTCGCCGGCTCGGCAATGACGGCCCAGAGTCAGCGCCTCAACGTCGTTGCCAGCAACCTGGCCAACGCCGACAGCGCAGTGAGTTCAAACGGCCAGCCTTACAAAGCCAAGCAGGTCGTATTCGTGAGTACCCCATTCACTCAGGATGCTGATCCCGGCAGCACGGCGAGCGGCACTCATGGCGTGAGGGTATCAAAAATAATCGAGAATCAGTCTCCGATGAAGCTTTTGCATGAACCCGCTCATCCGCTGGCGAATGAAGAGGGTTATGTAACCATGCCGAATGTGAATGTGGTGGAAGAAATGGTCGACATGATTTCCGCCTCACGCTCATATCAGAACAACGTAGATATGATGAACACCGCCAAGACGTTGCTGTTGAAGACTTTATCAATAGGGCAATAAACCGAAAAAAAGGAATACGATCATGAGTACAGTTCAGAATATCCAGTCTTCCCAATCGCTAAACCTGTCCGCAGGTGTCAATAATGCGGCCAAGACCAACGCGGATGACCCTCAGGACCGGTTTCTCAAGCTGTTGGTCACGCAAATGAAAAACCAGGACCCGCTCAATCCGCTCGACAACGCCCAAGTCACTTCGCAACTTGCGCAAATCAGCACAGTGAATGGGATTGAAAAACTTAACCAAACGATGCAGGCCATGGGGAGCAGCCTGGCTGCAGGGCAATCTCTGCAGGCGGCAAGCATGATTGGCAGAGATGTGCTCGTGCCGGGCTCGACGCTGCGGCTAGCGGGTGAAGGCGCATTATTCGGCATCGATCTGGGACAGGCTGCGGATCAGGTGAAAGTATCGATATCCGATGCCTCGGGCCGCGCAGTGCGGGTTCTGGATCTTGGTGCGCAAGCTGCCGGCCCCTTGACACTGGCGTGGGACGGTAAAACTTCGGATGGCGTCCAGGCAACTGATGGGGACTACAGTGTGAGCATCAGCGCGTTGCGCGGTGGCCAGAAAGTCGATGCGCAAACATTGGCCTCCGCCACGGTCAATGGTGTAACACAGAGTGATCAGGGCGTGCGGTTGAACGTGGGCACGCTGGGATCCGTGGGATTGTCGGATATCAAGCAGATATTTTAACCGGGGTATAGGGCAACCATTCTGCTTCGGCCAATATCAGGCAGAAGCATTCAGCTCGAAGAAGAGATAATTATTTAAAAGCAGCAGCTTACCAAAGGCATACAATAAGGAGCACACGATGAGTTTTCAGCAAGGCTTGAGCGGTCTGAACGCAGCGTCCAAAAATCTGGATGTGATCGGAAACAACGTAGCCAATGCCAATACGGTAGGGTTCAAGCAGTCGCAGACACAGTTCGCGGATATGTTTGCCAACTCGCTGTCCGGTGGCGGCGGCACCGGACAGGCAGGCATCGGCGTCAAATTGGCTGCTATATCGCAACAGTTTAGCCAAGGCAGCATTACCGTATCCGGCAATTCACTCGACATTGCCATCAACGGAAGCGGTTTTTATCGTCTAAGTGACCAAGGGGCCATCAGTTATTCGCGCAATGGTCAGTTTCATTCCGATAAGGACGGATACATTGTCAACAGCAACGGTCTGCGTCTCACGGGCTATACGACGAACGCGGCCGGACAGATTAATGCCTCAGCACCAGTCGATCTGCAGATTTCCAGATCGGATTTGCCCCCGACCTCCACCGGCCTCATCAATGCAGTGGTAAACGTGGATGCTCGCGGGACAACGCTGAATCCACTCGCATTCAATCCATCCGATCCAACCACTTATAACTCTTCGACCTCGGTATCCATCTACGATAGCCTGGGCAATCCGAGCACACTGGCGACCTATTTTCTCAAAACCGCTGCCAACACCTGGGATGTATTTGCAACCAATGATGGCGCTCCGCTGAACGCCGGCGCGGCGGTAGGCACCCTGAATTTTTTATCCAGCGGCGTGCTTAACCCATTGAGCCCCAGTACGTTCAGCATGTCAGCCCCAATCACCACCGGCGCCACCACTCCTCTCGCCTTCAATCTCGACTTTGCAGGCACGACACAGTTCGGTTCCAGTTTCGGCGTCAACGCACTCAGTCAGGATGGTTACGCCTCGGGTCAGCTAACCGGCTTTTCCGTTGCCCCCGATGGGGTGATCCGTGGCAGCTACTCAAACGGCAAGTTTCTTACACTGGGTCAGGTTGTACTGGCCAACTTCGCCAATCCGCAGGGTCTGGAAGTACATGGTAATAATACCTGGAAAGAGAGTGCCGCCTCGGGTGTTGCGCTGGTCGGCCAACCGATTACCGGCAGTCTTGGTGTATTGCAATCCGGCGCGGTGGAGGACTCGAATGTGGAACTTACCTCCGAGCTGGTCAATATGATCACGGCCCAGCGGGTTTACCAGGCCAATGCCCAGACCATCAAAACACAGGACCAGTTGTTGCAGACGATTGTAAACCTGAAATGACAGGTCAACATAAATGAGGGATAGCCGCTACAGTAAAAAGCGTCGCCGTATTCCGGACGCGCATCCGCCCCTGTTGCCGAAGGAGATGCAATGGATCGCATGATTTACGTTGCCATGACCGGCGCCAAGCATACGCTGGAGCAGCATGCCGCTGTCTCGAACAACCTGGCCAATGCAAATACGACCGGCTATCGCGCTGAAACCAGCGTCCTGCGTGCCGTACCCGTGTTCAGCGACACCTTGGCAACCCGCGCATTTGTGGTTGATTCCAGTGGCGGTGCGGATTTTCGTGCAGGTACGGTGCAGGAAACGGGGCGTGATCTCGACATGGCCATTCAAGGCGCTGGCTGGATCGCCGTGCAGCTGGAAGATGGCAGCGAGGCATACACCCGCAACGGCAATCTGCATATCAATGCCAACGGTCTGCTGCAGACGCGTAACGGCTTGAATGTGCAAGGAGATGGCGGGCCGATTTCCATTCCGCCGAATAGTATCGTTGCGGTGGCGAAAGATGGTACGGTTTCTACGGCGCCCGCCGGCGCTGGGTCGAGCGAACCCAATATCTCCGCGATGATAGGGCGCATCAAGCTGGTCAATCCTCCGGAAGCTCAGCTTGCACGCGGACCGGATGGCCTGTTCAGGCTTGCGGGCGGCGGTGAGGCCGAAGCGGATGCGGGGGTCGCGCTCATCAGCGGTGTGCTGGAGGGAAGCAATGTCAACGTTATCGAGGCGATGGTGGACATGATTTCGCTTTCCCGCCAGTTCGAAATGCATATGAAGCTACTACAAAATGCTGAAGGTAACGCACAACGGGCGAGCAACCTGCTTAGCATCAATTCGTAACCCATAGCTGAAAAAATGCCAGACATCAACGCAGGCGGAACATCCGATATCCTTAATCGTGGGGCACAGTCCAGTCTGGCACGGCCACCTCATTTTTCTTAACGCCCAGGAGACTCATTTTGATTCGCTCACTTTGGATTTCGAAGACCGGTCTGGATGCGCAACAGACCCAGATGGACGTGATTGCCAACAATCTGGCGAATGTCAGCACCAATGGATTCAAGCGCTCGCGCGCAGTATTCGAAGACCTGCTGTATCAGACCTTGCGCCAGCCTGGCGCTCAATCATCGCAGCAGACTCAACTACCGTCTGGATTACAGATCGGCACCGGAGTCAGGCCGGTCGCAACCGAACGCGTGTTTACCCAAGGTAATTTACAGCAAACCGGGAACTCCAAGGACGTCGCTATTCAGGGACAGGGCTTTTTCCAGGTTTTGCGGCCGGATGGATCGACGGCTTATACGCGAGACGGCTCGTTTCAAACCGATGCCGAAGGCCAGCTCGTGACATCCAGCGGCTACTTTGTTCAACCGGCGATTACGATTCCCGTCAATGCCCAAAGCATCACCGTTGGGCGCGATGGTACTGTTTCCGTAACCCAGCCGGACACGGCGGCTCCGGTTCAGGTGGGGACGCTGCAACTTGCAACATTTATCAACCCGGCAGGATTGCAGAGCGTGGGCGAAAACCTCTATATGGAAACGGGCGCCAGCGGAACTCCCAACATTAATACCCCCGGCACGGATGGCACCGGCTTGCTCAACCAGGGTTATGTGGAAACGTCCAATGTTAACGTGGTGGAAGAGTTGGTTAATATGATTCAGACCCAGCGTGCCTATGAGATCAATAGCAAGTCCATCCAGACATCGGATCAGATGCTGCAGCGTCTGTCACAAATGTAGCAACGATGGTGAACGGGCGGGGGGAGCAATGTGCACAGACCAGATGATCGCTTTTTTTTCATCTAAGCAAAGCGGCGGACTCGGGGCGCCCCTTCCGCTAGCGCAGCTTGTTGTCATAACACTGTTCATGCTTTCCGGCTGCATGAGCCTCCCGGCCCCGCCCGCGATCGTGCAGCAACCGATGTCCGCCCGCGCGGCGCAATGGACGCCGCCCCCCAGCAATGGCGCCATCTATCAGGAGCGCACTCACCACCGGCCATTATTCGAGGATCGCCGCGCACGCCAGGTGGGCGATACACTGGTTATCCTGCTCAACGAAAAAACCAATGCCAGCAAGAAATCCAACAGCAGCGCCGACAAGAGCGGCACCCTGAACTTTGCCGTTCCTCCGATGGTATTCGGCGTGCCGATCACGAAAAAAGTCGACTTGGGAGCATCGTCCACCAATCAGTACACGGGCAAAGGAGAGGCGGCCTCCACCAACAATTTTAATGGCACCATTGCGGTCACGGTAATCGACGTCCTGCCCAACAACTATCTGGTGGTCAGCGGCGAAAAGCAGTTGGCAATGACTCAAGGTACCGAATACATCCGTTTTTCCGGCGTGGTGCGCCCCGAAACCGTCATCAACAATACAGTATCCTCGATACAGGTGGCGGATGCGCGCCTCGAATACAAGGCCAACGGCTATATCGACGAGGCGCAGACGATGGGTTGGCTTTCACGTTTCTTCCTGACGATTTCACCGTTCTGAACTATGAAAAAAGCAAGTGCGACACCCCGGCTCGCTGCTCCATTGCTGGTTATCCTATGGCTGGCGTGCTGCGCCATCGCAACGACGGCTCAGGCCGATCGCATAAAAGATCTGGCTTCGGTCCAGGGCGTGCGTCCCAACCAGCTCGTTGGCTACGGCCTGGTGGTGGGGCTGGATGGCACAGGCGATCAAACTATTCAGACTCCGTTTACCATACAAACCCTCACCAGCATGCTGATGCAGATGGGTATCAACGTACCGCCAGGCACCAATATGCGTTTGAGAAATGTGGCTGCCGTGATGGTAACCGCCGTGCTGCCGTCGCTTGCTCAGCCAGGCCAGATGATCGATGTGACGGTGTCGAGCATGGGCAACGCCAGGAGCCTGCGCGGCGGCACGTTGCTCATGACTCCGCTCAAGGGGGCCGACGGCCAGGTCTATGGAATGGCCCAGGGTAACCTGCTGGTCGGCGGATTCGGGGCCTCTGCCAGCGGCAGCAAGGTGCAGGTCAACCATTTGAGCGTGGGGCGTATCACTGGCGGTGCGACGGTCGAGCGCGCCGTGCCGGTAGCGCTGGGACAGGACGATCTCATACGTCTCGAGCTGAACACCACAGATTTTTCCAACACGCGGAAGGTGGTGGATGCGATCAATACTCGGTTTGGCGAAGCCACTGCTTCGGCGCTGGATGGCCGGACGGTTCAGGTGCGGACACCGGCAGGCAGTGACCAACGCGTGGCATTCATGGCGGAAATGGAGAGCCTGAATATCAACCCAGCCCAGGCGCAAGCCAAGGTGATCGTCAACAGCCGTACCGGCTCGGTCGTGATGAATCAGGCTGCGACAGTGGAACCATGCGCCGTCGCCCACGGCAACTTATCCGTGGTCATCAGCACTGAGCCCGTGATCAGCCAACCAGGGCCATTTTCCAGCGGACAAACGGTGCAGGCACAGCGCTCGACCATTGAGATCAAGCAGGAATCAGGCCTGCTCACAATGGTCCAGGGCACATCGCTGGCTGAAGTGGTGAAGGCGCTGAATGCAATCGGGGCAACACCGCAAGACTTGTTGGCGATATTGCAGGCGATGAAATCGGCCGGAGCGCTGCGGGCGGAATTGGAGATCATCTGATGGCAGCCCCAGCTGATATCTCCGGTAAGTTCGCGCTCGATGTGCAAGCGGTCAGTGAGTTGCGCGTCGCCGCGAGGAAAACCGGGCAGGCCGGACTTGAAGCCGCTGCCAGGCAGTTCGAGGCTCTTTTCCTGAACATGATGCTCAAGAGCATGCGTGAGGCCACGCCAAAAGACAGTTTGATGGACAGCGAGCAAACCCGTCTTTACGTCTCGATGCTCGATCAACAGTTGTCCCAGAGCATGGCGGCACGCGGTGCTGGCCTGGCCGAGATCATGATGCGACAGCTGCAACATAGTCTGCCGCCCGACACGGCACCACAGACTGATGCGCCGGTTCCCAGCCAGTTGCGCACTGAAGAAGTGCGCAACATGGGAGCGCTGCCTCCGGCTGCGCGGCAGGCGGACGCCCTTCATCCAGTCGTGCAACAAGGGGCACAAGCGCAGGAACAACCGCCACCATCGGGGCAGGCACAGCAGGCAGGGGCCACGGCGTTTCAGCCCGGGCAACAATCACAGATACAACAGTCCCCGACCATGGAATTTCAGGCTCGGCTAATGGCCCATGCACACGAAGCCAGCCAGACTACAGGCATACCGGCGCGGTTCATGCTCGGGCAGGCAGCACTTGAAAGCGGATGGGGTAAACGGGAGCTTCGCGCAGCGGACGGAACTCCCAGCCATAATTTGTTCGGCATAAAAGCTGGTGCCAACTGGAGTGGGCCGGTCGTGGAAGCGGCGACGACAGAATACGTAAACGGTGTTGCGCGTAAGACCGTCGAAAAATTCCGGGCTTACTCTTCCTACGCCGATGCCTTCCGGGATTATGCCAATTTCCTACGCAGCAATCCGCGCTATGCAGGAGTGCTGGCACAGGCGGCACAGGGCATTGATGCGGAAGGTTTTGCACATGGCCTGCAGCGGGCGGGCTATGCGACCGATCCGAACTATGCGGATAAGTTGAGCCGGATCATCAAGCGCGCCCAACTGTCCTGATGGAGCAATCGGCGATATTTCGCTGCAACGTATATATCTCATCCCAGGTAAGTATGACAGGAGCATGCGAACGCACGTATGTGATTTGTCAGGGCTGGCCCGGATATTTCACCGCATCGCAGGATAAGGGCGAGGTGTTTTGGAGTGGATTTATGCATCCCGCGCCAAGCCAATAGCCGAGCCTACTGACGCGAAGCAGGGCACAAAAATGCCCAAAGCAGCCCTGTTAACCAAATACCATGGTTCATGCTGCTTTCCACAATTATCGGCTGTTTGGTGAAATGTTGGAGCTAAATATATTCCGTGTGGCGCCGTTAAGATATTAGCGAATAAATATGGCCAGGGTGGAGCATGGGTAATAGTATTTTCGGCATTGGCCTCAGCGCATTGAACGCCGCGCAGCACGGTTTGCTCGTGGCCAGCCACAACGTCAGTAATGCGGCCACTCCCGGCTACACGCGTCAGCAGATCGTTCAGTCCGCCAATCAGGCCCAAGGGACCGGTAGTGGGTTCATAGGCCAGGGCGTACAGATTGATTCGGTAAAGCGTGCATATAATCAATTTCTTGCGAATCAGGTCGCGCAGGCACAAACCGAATCCAGCCAGCTCGACACATATCTCTCCCAGATGAAGCAGATCGATAGCCTGCTCGCTGACCCGAGCGGCCAACTGGGATTGTCCCCGGCACTACAGGATTTTTTTGCCAGCGTGCAAGGGGTTGCTACTCATCCTTCTGACATTGCCTCACGGCAATCCATGCTATCCAATGCCGAGGTGCTGGTACGGCATTTTCAGTCGATGAACGATCGTCTCGATGAGATTCAGGGTGGGGTGAACACACAGATCGAGAATAGTGTTTCACTCATCAATACACTTGCGGAACGGATCGCCAAACTGAACGAAACCATTGGTTTGGCTGAAGGCGCGGCGGGTGCCCAACCGGCAAACGACCTGCGCGATCAGCGTGACGAACTGGTAAATCAGCTCAATCAGGAAACCCGCGCCAAAGTAGTTGTACAGGGCGATGGTGCGTATAGTGTTTTCATCGGTGCGGGGCAGGCGTTGGTCGCGGGTCCGAAATCGTTCCAGCTTGACACTATAGCTTCGCCGACGGACGCACACCGTCTGGAAATAGCCTATGGATCAGGCGGCAATAGTGTACCGATTAAGGAATCGGCCCTGGATGGCGGTAAGCTGGGCGGCCTGTTGCAATTTCGCAATGAAGCGATCGATGCTGTGCGCAACGGTCTGGGACGTCTCGCCATTGGCCTGGCGGGCACTTTCAACGCGCAGCAGGCGCTGGGGCAGGACGTTCAGGGTAACGCGGGAGGTGCCTTTTTTACCTCCCCAAGCCCATCGGTGACTCCTTCCATAAAGAATGGCGGCAGCGCGGTTATAAGCGCTGACATCGTTAATCATAGCGCCCTTACCGTGAGCGATTACCGTTTACGCTTCGATGGTACCCTTTACACACTTACGCAGATCACAAACGGCATTGAAGGTGCCGCGCAAACTTTCGCCACCTTTCCGCAGACAGTAGATGGCGTACGCTTGAGCCTCACTTCGGGCGCCACGGCTGCGGGAGATGAATTTCTCATCCGGCCTACCGTAAATGGCGCGGGGCAAATCGGCGTAGCCATTCAGGACACAAGCCTGATTGCAGCTGCCGCACCGATCCGTACCGATGCCCAGCTCGCCAATACAGGTACCGGACGGATTAGCGCCGGTACCGTTAATGCACCGCCGCCAACCGATCCAAATCTGAAACAGCCCGTGACGATCACATTCACCAGCGCTACGACTTTCGACGTGAATGGCGTGGGAACAGGTAATCCTGGAGGCATTATCTTTGTTCGGGGCAACCCGATCAGCTTCAATGGCTGGACAGTGCAAATCACCGGATCACCCAAGCCGGGCGATACGTTCAGCATCGGGCCCAACACCCGTGGAGCCGATGATAACCGGAACGCTTTATTGTTGGGAGCGCTGCAGACTCGCAGCGTACTCGCAGGCGGCACGGCAACCTACCAGGCAGCTTATGGACAGGTCGTAAGCCTAGTGGGTAATAAAGCCCGGGAGCTGGAAGTGACCAGCAAAGCCCAAACGGCGCTGTTGAGCCAGACGCAGGCTTTGCAGCAATCAGAATCCGGGGTCAACCTGGATGAGGAAGCTGCCAACCTGCTGCGTTATCAGCAGGCATATCAGGCAGCCAGCAAGGTAATACAGACTGCCAGCCAGATGTTTGACACTCTGCTCGCGGTAATGAGATAGGTTAGCAGTGCGCAGTGTATATGCATCATGGTCCTGTTTATGCAATTTAAGTAATTTGTAGCTGGTTTCCCGGATCAGTCCCTGGAGACTATCGCCAACATCACAGCTCAAACGACAAAGAGAAAGGAGAGCAACAATGCGCGTCAGTAGTAATACCGCTTATGAAGTTGGCATTGCTGCGCTTGGTCGTCAGCAGACTGCGCAGCTCAAGACGCTGGAGCAGATAAGCGGCGGCCAACGCATGCTAACACCATCGGAGGATCCGGCGGCCTATGTGCGGGCGTTGGAGGTATCGCAGGCCGATTCAGCCAATACCCAATATGCCTCGAACCGGCAGAGTGCCGCCGGCAGTCTTGCGGTATTGGAAGGGGCTCTGAGCGGAGTAACCAACCTCCTGCAAAATGCGCAGGGACTTACCGTCTCTGCGGGCAACGGCACGCTTAACGACAGCGACCGGCGGTCCATCGCAACCGAATTGCGCGGTAGCCTCGACGAATTGCTGGGCCTCGCCAACCGAACCGACGGGAATGGGCAATACCTGTTTTCCGGTTTTCAGAGCGGGACAAAACCGTTCGCTGATACGGGCAGCGGCGTTCAGTATTCCGGCGATGAGGGGCTGCGGATGGTACAGGCCAGTGCATCACGCCAGCTTGCGGTAAACGAGTCGGGAAAAGAAGTATTCGAGCGCATTCCGGCTTCAGGGGGCGGGTACCAAAGTATGTTCAAAACGCTCTCCGATCTCATCAATATCCTTGAAACCCCGGTAACCAATGCTGCCGACAAGGCTGCGCTGGCCAGCGGCCTGAGCGCTGCTCAGGCCAACCTGTCCAATTCCCTTGACAATGTCTTGCGCGTCCATGCGTCGGTGGGGACGCGCGCAAAGGAATTGGACACGCTAAACGCGAGTGGAGACGACTTGAACATCCAATACAAGCAGCAGCTTTCCGATCTGCAGGATGTCGATTACGCCAAGGCTATAAGTGACCTTAAGCAACAGCAGACATACCTGGAAGCGACGCAAAAAGCGTTTCTGAACGTGCAAGGTCTGTCGTTGTTCGACTATATAAAGTGATGGTGATTGGATTCCCGAATATTTGCCATTCACAACCCAAGGATGCAAGTCCGCCTGGAGACCGATCCGGCATCAAACGATAGTCCGCGAAACAAGTTTCATAACGGCTCTGTCAGATATCGGCAGAGTGCGAGAATGTTGCCGCTAAGCTGGTTGTTCAGGCTATTTATCTTTACAGCTCTTCGGCGCGATTTCAGCATAACGGGGTTCGGGTTTTTTAACGGATGAATTGAGACCGACGAACGATCCCGATATGGCTCACGATTTTTCTTTTGCTCCTCAAGTGAAGGAGTTTTTCCTTGCACGCCAACCGATTCTGGATCGGAACGAGAACCTTGTTGCTTATGAATTATTGTTCCGCCGTCCGGAAGCTTGTTCAGCGAGCGACGCGGACAACTGGCGCGGAGCTGTCTCCATAATCGCGCATGCATCGGAACTCGGTCTTGAAAATGTAATTGGCGGAGTCAGGGGATTCTTGAATGTCGACTATGCTACGCTCATGCGTGACCTGGTTGATTTTCTGCCAAGCCAGAGGATCGTGCTTGAAATTCCTCAAACAATCAACGTAACTTCCGAGCTTGTCCAGCGCGTCTCCAAAATGGTGGATGAAGGGTACACGTTTGCGCTCGACGATGTGATTACGTATTCCGACTACATCAAGCCGCTGCTGCCCCTGATAGAGATCGTCAAAATCAATACGTTTGCCATGACCTGGGAAGACATAGTCATCGTGGTCGATCAGTTCAAGCAGGCCAACAAATTACTTCTGGCAGAAAAAGTGGACACGATCGAGCAGTTCCGGAATTATCTGGATCTTGGATTCGACTATCACCAAGGCTATTATTTTGCCAAGCCCGCTATTCTGTCGGGCAAAACGCTGACCACCTCGCAATCGGTAATTGTGCAGTTGATGATGTTGCTAGCCAGGGATGCCGATAATGCGGAAATCGAGCACAGCATCAAGAAGGAAGTATCGCTCTGCCTGTCATTGCTGAGGCTGGTCAATACGCCCGGGATGGGCATCACGAAGAGCATCAACTCATTAAGTGAGGCTTTAGTGGTGTTGGGCCGCCGCCAACTGCAGCGATGGCTGCAAATCCAGCTCTATGTCGGGAGTCATACCAGTACTCAGCTCGCATCGCCACTTCTATTGCTGGCAACGACGCGGGGCAAACTTCTTGAGCTCGCCGCGGAAAAATTGAAACCTGCGACCAAGGCTGTCGCCGATACCGCTTTCACGGTTGGTATCCTATCCCTGCTGGACGCACTATTCGGACAACCCATGAAGAAAATTCTTGAACGGATGGTTCTCGGCAAGGATGTCAGCGAAGCTTTATTATATCGCGCCGGCTTTTACGGTGACTTGCTGAAGCTATCCGAATATATTGAAAAACCCGCTGAGGCCAGCCGGCTTCTATTACCGCTGCTTGTTAAATTGGAACTGCCGGTTGCAGATCTTTATCCCCTGCAATTGGAAGCGTTTGAATGGAGCAATAATTTGTTGTCCAATGTATGCAAGCGTAATGTAACTTAGCTTTGTCCTCTTATGAGAACCAGCCAAAATCCACGGATGAATTGAGGATGACTGAAGTTGTAGCAGAGCATAAGCCGTTACTTTATTACACCGATCAATCCATCCGGCACGGCTGAATTCCCCGGTGGGGCTGAAGTATTTATAATGGATGCATGAACAATACTTATGCCGCGAGCGAACCCAAACGCGCCGAGATTGATTTCCTCCGTGGGGTAACGCTTCTGGAATTCGGCGCTTCATGGTGCGGCTATTGCCGCGCTGCCCAACCATTGATTGCATCGGCGCTCTCCGAGCGCCCTGCCATACGCCACATAAAGGTAGAAGACGGCAAGGGTCGTCCGCTTGGGCGGTCTTTTCGCGTCACGCTCTGGCCGACTCTGATTTTTTTAAAGGACGGCAAAGAAATCGCCCGCCTGGTCCGCCCCGCCGATGCCGCAGTGATTAGTGAAGCCCTGGATAGGGTTTCCGGCACAGTATGATGCCGACTGTCCTGGACATACCCATCATTATTTGATTTGATGGGATGTGGATAATTCCATTTTTAGAAATTCCCTCGCGCTGAATGGGAGCGAATTAAAAGGAAGGCTTTGGCGGAACCTATCGATTGTCAAAGAGTTGTGTCCACCCGCAAGAGTGGTATACGCTTGAGGCATTGAGTACGCCCGCTTTTTTCCTGAATTAATTTGGCTGCTTTTCCGCTGTATGTGCGCATTGAAATACCGGGTGCGGAGACGGTATTATCGCCCCTTCCGATAACGTCGGCTGAAGTGAGAAGAAAAAGGAAAAGAAGAGAAAAGATATTGAAAGGATCAGGATAATGGAAGCACAATCAAGAGCCATCGTTTCCCTCGCTCCTGGCATGGTTTTCCAGTACATACTGTGCGAAGATGGTCAATATGCCGTACCGTTTGTCAGCAACCAGTGCGCCAATGTGCTGGGATTACGGCTGAGACGTTGCAGGCCAATCCCGCGCTGTTCGAGGAGATCATACTGTGGAAGGACCGAAAAGGCCTGTATGATTCCAGAGCACAATCAGCCGCCAATCTGTCCACATGGAATTGGGAGGGACGCCTGTGGATCGAATCCTATAACGACGTAAAGTGGGTCAGCCTGCGGGCGAGTCCGCGCCGGGAGAAAGGTATTGGCGTCATCTGGGAAGGGATCATTATCAACATCACCCAGAGCAGACAACGAGAGACAGAGCTCAAGGAATCTCATGAACGGCTCAAAGAAATATCGTCTCATATCATAGCGGCAAGGGAACATGAGCGCATTCGCATTGCTCGGGAAATCCACGATGACCTGGGCGGCAATCTGACGGCTATCAAGATTGATCTGGATTGGTTGGCTCGCAACGTGCGCGGCGGCAGCGGAGGCAGCGACGCCGCAGAAAACGAGGCATGGGTGGCAAAAATCCATACCGTCTCTCAAATGGTCGATCGCACCATGGATTCAATCAAGCGCATATCGCGGGACCTGCGCCCGGGTATCATGGATTTTGGCATTGTTGCGGCCATCGAATGGGAGGCTGGAGAATTCAGCAAGCGCCTCCGCATTCCGTGCGAAGTCATTGGTGCCCATCAGGACATCGAATTGGAACAGGATGTGGCGATTTCGGTATTCCGGATTTTTCAGGAAGCGCTTACAAATATCGCCAAACACGGCCGCGCCTCCCGCGCGTGGGTAAGTTTGGTTGCGGATACAGCGAAAGGCCAATTGCAACTGGAGGTGCGCGATAACGGCTGCGGCATCACGCCGGCGGATACTTCCAAATTCAATTCTTTTGGCATTCGCGGCATGATTGAACGCGCCGGCCTGCTCGACGGCAAGCTGACTGTAAGCGGTATGGCCGGACGAGGTACTACGGTGCATTTGTTGATTCCGCTCGCGACAAGGCTGAATGATCCAGCCATCGTACAGCTGAACGGCGTGAAGTCATGAATATTCTCATCGTCGACGATCATGCTATCGTCCGCCAAGGCTTGAGGCAGATCCTGATAGAGAGCGGTAAAGTCTTGCTTGTCGGGGAAGCGGAGCGTGGCGCCGAAGCGATGCGGCAAGTACGGGAAGGCGGATGGGATGTTGTGGTGCTGGACATATCCTTGCCGGACAGGAACGGCATCGAGATCTTGAAGCAAATCAAAAAAGAATGCCCGAAAATCCGCGTCCTTATGCTCAGCATGCACGATGAAGGCATATATGCTATCCGAGCACTGAAGGCGGGTGCGTCGGGTTATATCACCAAGCAGAGCGCGCCGGGCGAGCTGATGGCCGCGATCCACCACGTGGCGAAGGGCCGCAAATATCTCACCGCCACGCTGGCCGAGGCCATGGCGGACAGCTTCGGTGAAGACCCTGACCGGTCGCCTCATGAGACGCTGTCCGATAGGGAATACCAGACTCTGTGCCTGATTGCGTCCGGCAAAAGCCTGACTGACGCCGCAGAGGAGATGCGCCTGTCTGTAAAGACGGTTAGCGTCTACCGCAGCCGCCTGCTGGAAAAGATGAAGCTCAAAAACAACGCCGAGCTAACCCATTACGCCATCAAAAATGGTTTGGCCTGATTCCTGGCACGGCCTGAGTAGCTCTCGCCGAGCCCATCATTTTCAGCACATCCATCGACAGATACGAGGGATTCAATCCCCTCCATCATTTTTGCCCAGGTTCAATTCCCGCTCACGCGTGCGGTGCTCATGTTCCCCCGAGCCCTTCCTCTCCTTCCTCTTTACGAGACGCAGTTTGGACATATGATGCTTATCATCTTATGACGTGCCATTCCAACGGTTTGTCATGACAATGCATGAAGCGGATACTCCTTTAAAAAAAACTTGGCGGATAGGTTAAATGTTTCTCCTAGGTCACCGTTAATAAGCATAACAGCGATTGATCAGCCTCCGGTAGGGAAGGCGACCTAAACTTGACGCTGTACGGTGCAATTCCATAAAAACCAGAAGGAGATTTACATGGCAGCAATTATTAATACCAACGTCATTTCGTTGAATGCGCAGCGCAACCTCAACAGTTCGCAGAACGCACTCGCCACCACGCTGCAGCGATTGTCCTCCGGTCTGCGTATTAACAGCGCGAAGGACGATGCCGCGGGGCTGGCGATTTCCGAGCGTATGACTTCGCAGATTCGTGGTCTTAACCAGGCAGTCCGCAATGCTAACGACGGTATCTCGATGTCGCAAACCGCCGAGGGCGCTTTGGGAGAAATCGGCAACAACCTGCAGCGCATCCGCGAGTTGGCCGTGCAATCGCGCAACGCAAGCAACAGCGCAAGCGACCGTACCGCGCTCAATAATGAAGTACAGCAGCTTAAATCGGAAATTGACCGCGTTGCCACGACCACATCGTTCAACGGCATCAAGCTGATCGATGGCTCGTTTACCAATCAATCATTCCAGGTAGGCGCCAATGTCGGTGAAACCATCAATATCAACAACCTGGTAAATGCGCAAACCTCATCACTGGGCAGTAGCTCCACAGCGAATGTCACCGGCATTGCCGCCACGGCTTTCACCGCAATCACCGCGGGCGACCTGACCATCAACGGTACCAGCGTGGGTGCGGTCGCCGCCGGCGGCAATGCTGTCACTCAGGGTGTAAACATCGCGGCAGCCATTAATTCGGTATCCGGCACAACCAGTGTCTATGCCGAAGCCAATGCCGCTACCGGCGCGGTGTCGCTTTATAACGTGTCTGGCGGCAGTACGGTGGTGGCTCTTGCGGGCACCGCCACCACGGCAACCACCGGCCTGACAGCAGCTACGACCTCGGCCACTACAGTTGCAGGTTTTAGCGGAGTGGACATCAGCACCAAGGCCGGAGCCAACGCGGCTGTTGCCTCAATGGATTCGGCATTGGCCGCGCTTAACGCGGGCCGTGCCGATCTGGGCGCATATCAGAACCGCTTCTCGTCGGCGATATCGAATGTGCAAACCACCGCCGAGAACCTGACTGCATCTCGCAGCCGTATCGTCGATACGGATTTTGCCTCTGAAACCGCAACGCTGTCCCGCAATCAAGTGCTGCAACAGGCGGGAACGGCCATGCTGGCTCAGGCCAATGCAATGCCGCAAAGTGTCCTGACCTTACTCAGGGGTTAAGCCCGGATAAGCGCAGTAGAAGAAGCGAGCACGAAAACAAAGGGCCTTGATCGATTAAAATCGACAAGGCCCGCAGTCGTGGCGGCCGTACAACTGCCAAGCGTATCCGATGTCGAGTTCGAAGCCTCGGTGACCGAGCCACACGAGCTGCCAAAAAACACTGGGGTTCGAGTTCCACTGGGGTTCAGGTTCATGCGTACAGTTTCATGCAGGAGGCGCTTCGGCCTCGACTCGACAGCATACCTGGGCTTTGAAAAGCGGCAGGAAATACACCCGTTCGTGAACGATGAGTTTGAATCTGCCGAGTGGAAGGAAGCAGAGCAGGCTGCCGCACCTGAAGCAGGCACATCGACATCATCTTGGTCGACCACGAGCGTCTTCTTTCCTAACCAGATCGACTGCGTGGCGCGACGGTCAAATCGAGTTTTTGAAGAGTGGAACAGCCATCGTTTTGTAATTGGGATCCTCCCGGTAAAAAGCGGATAGCTTGCCAAGAATAGCCCCGGTAAGGGGACGCAATTCATCTATTGATTCAATTGTTTTACTCTGTTTCTTATTGCGCTAGTTTTCTCAATTCCCTGGGCTTAAAACCCCTTTTCGTTTGTTGCCCCAGGTTCAATTCCCGCTCACCGGTGCGGTGCTCATGCTCCACCGAGCCCTTCCTCTCCTTCCTCGTTGCACCACAAAGTTTGAATATATGACGTCGAATAGCCCCTAATCGCCTCATGGCGCGCCATCCCAACGGTTTATCATGACAGTCTCCATAGATTGTTGACGCGGACAGATTCGCAGCAGCGCAGATCGATCATTAATTAGAGAAGACAATCATCTTGAGTAAGTCCGGGTTCCCCTCTGCGGAAGAATGTTTATTAAGCGGGATCCGATCGGCCGGATTGGACTGGATTACATTTCAACGATGATGATGTCTTATAGCACGGCTGCAAGCACTGTTCAGGGGAATGATTTTTTAATTAACGCGGGGCTGCAGCCTCTTAGGAATAAAGCGATATTGCCAAAAAAACTTGGCGGACAGGTTAAATGTTTCTCCTGGGTCACCGTTAATAAGCATAACAGCGATTGATCAGCCTCCGGTAGGGAAGGCGACCCAAACTTGACGCTGTACGGTGCAATTCCATAAAAACCAGAAGGAGATTTACATGGCAGCAATTATTAATACCAACGTCATTTCGTTGAATGCGCAGCGCAACCTCAACAGTTCGCAGAACGCACTCGCCACCACGCTGCAGCGATTGTCCTCCGGTCTGCGTATTAACAGCGCGAAGGACGATGCCGCGGGGCTGGCGATTTCCGAGCGTATGACTTCGCAGATTCGTGGTCTTAACCAGGCAGTCCGCAATGCTAACGACGGTATCTCGATGTCGCAAACCGCCGAGGGCGCTTTGGGAGAAATCGGCAACAACCTGCAGCGCATCCGCGAGTTGGCCGTGCAATCGCGCAATGCAAGCAACAGCGCAAGCGACCGTACCGCGCTCAATAATGAAGTACAGCAGGTTAAATCGGAAATTGACCGTGTCGCCTCGACCACCTCGTTCAACGGAATCAAGCTGATCGATGGCTCGTTTACCAATCAATCGTTCCAGGTAGGCGCCAATGTCGGTGAAACCATCAATATCAACAGCCTGGTGAATGCGCAAAGCTCATCCCTGGGCACTACCACCACCGCCAACGTGACCGGCATTGCCGCCACGGCTTTTACCGCAATCACCGCGGGCGACCTGACCATCAACGGTACCAGCGTGGGTGCGGTCGCCGCAGGTGGTAATGCCGTCACTCAGGGAGCGAACATCGCGGCCGCTATCAATACGGTATCCAACACGACCAGTGTCTATGCCACAGCCAATGCGGCTACCGGCGCGGTGTCGCTTATTAACGTGTCTGGCGGCAGTACGGTCGTGGCTCTTGCGGGCACCGCCACCACGGCAACCACCGGCCTGACAGCAGCTACGACCTCGGCCACTACAGTCGCCGGGTTCACGAGTTTGGACATCAGCACCAAGTGGGGCGCCGACGCTGCCATTGCTTCCATGGATAAGGCGCTCAGTGCGCTTAACGCGGGCCGTGCCGATCTGGGCGCATATCAGAACCGCTTCTCGTCGGCGATATCGAATGTGCAAACCACCGCCGAGAACCTGACTGCATCTCGCAGCCGTATCGTCGATACGGATTTTGCCTCTGAAACCGCAACGCTGTCCCGCAATCAAGTGCTGCAACAGGCGGGAACGGCCATGCTGGCTCAGGCCAATGCAATGCCGCAAAGTGTCCTGACCTTACTCAGGGGTTAAGCCCGGATAAGCGCAGTAGAAGAAGCGAGTACGAAAACAAAGGGCCTTGATCGATTAAAATCGACAAGGCCGGCAAACCTGGCCGAGAGCCGGTTGCTTGACGGATCCGGGTGATTCCGGATCCGCACTTCTTATCAAACCCTGATGGAGCCCGCAATGGGGATCGAACAGCTTGGACCAAATACTCTGGCGACGGTTATCGCCGTAAAGCCACAGGAGCTAGGCCTGACACGAGCGCCACAGGACAGCCAAAAACGTCCTGGCCAAGTCCCCGCATCAGCGGATGTGCAGACGATACAGAAAGCTGCGCAGGAAATTGCTCAGCCCGGGGGGTCAAGCCTGCAATTTAATATCGATGCCGAGACCGACAGGGTCGTGGTGAAAATCACCGACAGCGCAACAGGGGAATTATTGCGGCAGATACCGATGGAAGAAATGCTTGCGCTGGCCAAATCGCTCGACCAGTTACAAGGTTTATTGCTGAAAACAAAAGCATAAATTACAGGCGAATTAACCACACACAAGATAACCGTACGAAACGGAGACAAATATGGGTATCACCGTACCAGGCGCGGGCTCGAATCTGGATGTGAATGGCATTGTCAGTCAGTTGATGGCAATCGAGCGACGGCCACTCGATCTATTGACGCAGCGCGGAGCAGACTATCAGGCGAAGCTGTCCGCCTATGGAGCACTGAAGGGTGCAATGTCAGCTTTCCAGACCGCAATGAATGGGCTCGCTGATGGGGCAAAGTTTCAGGCTGCCACGGCCAGCGCGGCAGATCCTTCCGTTTTTACCGTTACCGCCAATGGCAAGGCGGTACCCGGCAGTTATTCAGTGGAGGTGCAGCAACTGGCACAACAGCAGAAAATCCGTTCGGAAGGATTTGCCAGTGCCTCCAGCGCGGTCGGCAGCGGTATGCTGACCATCCAGTACGGCACTTACGATAGTGGCTCGAACACCTTTACCCTGAACAGCGGGAAGCCGGCTCAGACAATAACCATTGATCCATCCAACAATACGCTTTCCGGGGTGCGCGATACGGTCAACGCGGCGAATATCGGCGTGAGCGCGACAATAATCAACGATGGGACGAGCAGCAAGCTTGTGTTGACCGCAAAGGACACCGGAGCTTCCAACAGCATCAAGATTACGGCCAGCGATGACGACGGCACGAACCTCGATTCTGCGGGTTTGTCGCAGCTCGCTTTCGACCCGACAGTTGCCGCAGGCTCCGGCAAAAACCTCACCCAGGTGCAGGCCGCACAGGATGCCAAGCTTCAGATTGATGGCATTGCCGTCATCAAACCCTCCAATACGGTTACTGATGCGATTGAGGGTGTAACGCTCAACTTGCTCAAGAGTAATGCGGGAAGCCCGACCGTGCTTAACGTGGCGCGCGACACCGCGGGCGTGAAGTCATCGGTGGAAACTTTCGTAAAGTCTTTCAATACCCTCAACCAGACGCTCGGCAACTTAAGCGCCTACAACGCGGCGACCAAGTCAGGCGCTGTTTTGCAGGGCGACTCGACGATTTTTTCAATCCAGACCCGTATCCGGGCCACGCTATCGGCCGCAGTCGACACGGGCGCTTTCACTACCTTATCCCAAATCGGTGTTGCTTTTCAGAAAGATGGAAGTTTGGCCCTGGACTCCACCAAGCTGCAGGCGGCGCTGGACAATAATTTCGGCAGTATCGCCGGCTTGTTCACTTTGGTCGGCAAACCCACCGACAGCCTGCTCACTTATGCGGGTGCGACCGACAAGACGGCTGCAGGGAATTATGCGGTTACTGTTACGCAACTGGCCTCCCAGGCCCGTCTTACCGGCAGCCAGGCGACGGGGCTGACTATCACCAGCGGAGTAAATGATCAGTTAGACATAAATATTGACGGGGTGACGGCCAGCGTCACGCTTGGAGCCGGTCTCTACGCATCGACCGACGCGCTGGCGGCCGAGGTGCAAAACCGGTTGAACGGGGCTGCCAGCCTGACAGATGCTGGCAACAGGGTCTCAGTTTCGCAATCCTCCGGTGTCATCAGTATTACATCCATGCGCTACGGCTCCGCTTCCAGCGTAAGCATCATTGGCGGGAACGGTGCCGTTAATCTGATGGGTGCAAGCCCTACCACAACGGCGGGAACAGACGTGGCCGGTACAATCAATAGCCTGGCTGCCACCGGAACAGGTCAGGCGCTTGCCGCGGCGGCCGGCGAGGCTTCCGAGGGCTTGCGCCTCACCGTCAATGGTGGCGCACTCGGAGCTCGAGGCAACGTCAACTTGTCGCGCGGGTATGCCGATCAGTTGAACAAACTGATGGGTGACCTGCTGTCGAGCGATGGCATCATTGCCAACCGCATGGATGGCATTAATGCCAGTGTGAAGGATATCGACCGTCGTCAGGAAGATTTCAACCAGCGCCTGACCACGACTGAAGCTCGGTACCGGGCCCAGTTTACCGCGCTGGATACGATGCTAAGCAGCCTGAATCAGACCAGCCAGTTCCTCCAGCAGCAGTTGGCTACCTTACCAAAGAACAATCCTTGAACCAGAAACCTCAAACACAGAATAATCCGGGAGAAACGAACCAATGTATTCAAAATCCAGCCACGGCGTGAACGCCTATGCCAGTGTTGGGCTTGAGACCGGCGTCCTTGCCGCCAATCCGCACAAACTCATCCTGATGCTATTCCAAGGCGCTCATGTCGCATTGTCTTCCGCTCTCATTCATATGAAAAGCGGCAATATCACAGCCAAGGGAAAATCCATTTCCAAAGCCATTGCGATCATCAATTCGGGTCTGCAGGCCAGCCTGGATGTCGAGGCCGGCGGACCCTTGGCTCAGCAGTTGAACGCTCTCTACGAATATATGGGGCACCGGCTGTTGCAGGCAAATTTGCATAACAATATTGGATATGTCGAGGAAGTCTCTCGTTTGCTCGGTCAGCTCGGTGAGGCGTGGGAAGCGATCGGTACATCCAGTTTATCTTATGGTGCCGGCTCCGGTGCACCGGCTTCCCCGATTTTACCTGCAGCGACAGCAGTACCTTTCACCGGCTCTGGAAAAGCGTGACGCTTATGAACAGCATACAAATCATCTCGGCATTTCGATCGATTTCCAATTTTACCGGCGACATGGCCGAAGCTGCCCGAGCTGGCGAATGGGACAAATTAGCGGAACTGGAGGAGCGCTGTGCCGCTGTGGTGGCTCAACTCAGGGCCGCTCAGCCGACCGTGCCGCTTACCGGAGAGATGCAGCGTCAAAAGGTCGAGTTGATTCACAAGATTTTAGCCGACGATGCCAGAATACGCAGCTATACCGAACCTTGGATGCGGCGCATTCAGACCTTGCTTAGCAATACGGGGATGACCCGGCGGGTACATCAGGCATATGGCCGGGATGGGTTCCGGTAAACCCGTCTCATGGGTCCTGCGCCCGTCCTCCCATCGTCAAAGCCGCCTGGCCGCTTTAGCAGTTTTATCGTCCTGTATCCATTCCTGACAAATAAATGGAAAAACTGGATATGCCTCGATTTGATGCGCTGCACCCGGTAGCCGCGATTGATCCTGGCGCAGCGATCGCTCAGCGCCACAGCGGTGATTCACCGTTTTTAAGAAAGCTCGAGTTGGGCCAGCGTCTACAAGCAACAGTGCAGGCCAGCCTTTCCAATGGCGAGTTTGCCGTTATGCTGCATTCACAAGACGGCGGGTCACCGGATGGTCAGGCGTGGCGCATGCAGCTTCCCGTTGGGGTGAGGCCGGGCGATATATTGAAGCTGATTTTCATCGGTCATGAAGCCCGGTCCGAGTTTGTGCTGGCTGAGGATGCTTCCCCGAGGCCGCAATCGCCACTGCTGAGCGGGACGGGTCGCTTTATTGATGATCTTTTACGTCACCCGGTTTTTCCGGATAGTCCTGCCGCCCTTTCGAAAGCAACGCCGCTGCTTGAAGTGCCGCCAGGTAGTGGAGCGGAATTATCTCTGCGCCTGGCGCAAGCACTTGAACGCAGCGGCCTGTTCTATGAATCGCACCAGGCGCAATGGGTTGGCGGCGTGAGGCCATTTTCCGAATTGCTGGCGGAGCCCCAGGCGCATCTTGCCTGGCCGGGGCTCCCAGGGAAAGATAAGGATGCGAACGAGGCGAATGTAAGAGCAACGATAATGGCGACTACGGATCCGGCGGTGGAGGATACGTCTCTGATCTCCGACCGCCTATCTTTAAATCCGGCTCATCCGAATCCGAGCGATCGTAACCCGGTCCACTTCGATGCGCTTGCACTGGTGCGCCAGCAATTGGAGGTGTTTGAGACACGCCATATCGCATGGCAGGGAGAAGCATGGCCGGGCCAGGCCCTCTCCCTGGAAATCTGTGAGGAAGAACGAAGGGAATCAGGAGAACCCGATCAGCCTTCCGCTATTCCATGGAATGCCTGCTTGTGCTTAACCCTGCCCAACCTGGGTCAGGTTACCGTAGGTTTGCGGCTACATCGGCATGGTTTGGAGGTAAATCTTGAGACACCCGATCATGCGGTCATCCCTCTATTGCGATCCGGCGCCCTATCGCTTACGCATGGCCTTGAGGGAGCTGGCATTAGATTGCTCGGCATGGGAGTGAAGGTGAATGACGAACAGGTTTGAGCCACGCGGTGCTGCAGTGGCCCTGGCTTATCGGGAAGGCCAGGCCGCTCCTCGAATTGTCGCCAAGGGCCGCGGTCTGATTGCTGAAACCATTATCAGCCAGGCACGGGCGCATGGCATCTATGTGCATGAGTCGCCCGAGCTGGTATCTTTGTTGATGCAGGTGGATCTGGACCAGCATATTCCGCCGCAACTCTATCAAGCGATCGCGGAATTGCTTGCATGGCTTTACAAATTGGAAACAGCAAGCGAAATCAGGCGGCGAGTCTAATCGAGGATTTGCTCCTGTCCGGTATTCTCACCCGTTGTCGCATACTGGTTCTCACACCGGCATGTTCATGATTTCCTGATACGCGGCGACAAGCTTATTGCGCACTTGCAATGTGTAATTGAATGATAGTGACGCTTTTTGCATCGCAATCATGGCCTCGGTCAGGTTAGCCTCTGGCTCGCCCACCTCAAAATCCCGTGCAAGCTTTGCTGCACGCTGCTGCGTATTGTTGACCTGGTCCAGCGAATTCTTGAGAACAGTGCCGAAATCGACACCATTACCACCCATATTCTCACTCAGCCGCGTACCACCTTCCATCGGCTTCCCGGCGGCAAGCGCTGCACCCGTTCTCAACTGGGCGAGCATCGAATCTATTTTGGATACGTCCATACGGACCCTGCTATTGGCTTTTTTCGGAATCCAGGCAAGATATCACTGCCCTGCTCAAGCTCGGGTAGGAATAAGCCCCAAAAACGCGCTTCTATTCGATGTTTCGAAATAAGCGGGTATATCGATAATGCTGGCTGGTACAGGTACTGGTACTGGCAGCGCACTTGCAACTGGCTCACGTCGCGCTCAATGCACTCGCGCCTTATCGCGCAAGCTGAATCTGATACGAAGATTAAAAAACTGTTTGATTCAAACTGAAGCACCACAGGAGGATGCGTGGCGGTTGAAACGGAAGCCATAACGGTCGGCGGTACCCAGAGCCTTGTACGGGGGTATTTAAGCAGAATCTCCAGCCAGCAGAAGATGGGGTTGATAGTGGCCATTTCCGCTATTGTCGCGTTGATGGCCGCCGGCTGGATGTGGAACCGGGCGCCCGATGATAAGGTGCTATTCAGTAATATCTCCGATCGTGATGGCGGGGCGATCGTTGCAGCCCTTCAACAAATGAACGTGCCGTATAAATTTGCAGAAGGCGGCGGCGCGATTCTTGTGCCAGCCAGCCAGGTGCATGACGTCCGGCTCAAGCTCGCTTCGCAAGGCTTGCCCAAGGGCGGACTGGTCGGTTTCGAGCTGATGGAAAACCAGAAGTTTGGTACGAGCCAGTTTCTTGAACAGGTCAATTTTCAACGTGCGCTGGAAGGTGAACTTGCCCGTTCCATTCAGTCACTGTCCGCTGTCAGCGGAGCGCGGGTGCATCTGGCGATGCCCAGGCAATCCGTATTCATGCGTGAACAACAAAAACCCAGCGCGTCGGTATTGGTAAATCTCCACGCCGGCCGTACCCTCGATACACAACAGATCAGCGCCGTTTTACATCTGGTTTCCAGCAGTGTGCCCAACCTGCCTCTCAAGAACGTCACGGTGGTGGATCAGCATGGCAATCTTCTAAGCAAGATTGACGAATTGAACATCAATACCGGCCTCGATCCAAGCCAACTAAAATATGTTCAAGCGCTGGAACAAAGCTATATCAAACGCATCGAGGCAATTTTATCTCCCATATTCGGACACGAGAATGTCCGCGCCCAAGTCGCGGCGGATATCGACTTTGCTCAGTCGGAGCATACCAGCGAGATATACAAGCCTAACCAGAATCCTGCGGATTCCGTGGTGCGCAGCCAGCAAACATCCGAATCGGCCAGCCGGTCCGGTCTGGGCGAAGGCGGAGTACCGGGAGCGCTTTCCAATCAGCCTCCAGCACCCGCAACGGCTCCGGTTACGGTACCCCCCCCTGCGAACGCCGCGCAGCCTGGTGCTGCGCCTGGCACTCCGCCAACTATTCCTTTGGTGCCTCCCAACACGCGTAAAGACAGCACTATTAATTATGAGGTGGATAAAACCGTTCAACATATACGCAAGCCGGTGGGCGGAATCAAGCGGCTATCGGCAGCGGTGGTGATCAACCACCGTCAGGTGACGGACCAGAATGGAGTAACCAGCTCAAGGCCGCTGACCGAGGCAGAAAAGGCCCAGGTTACAGATCTGGTGAAAGAGGCTATGGGCTTCAGCAACGAGCGTGGCGATACATTGAATGTGGTCAACAGCCCGTTTGCGGATATGGAGAAGGAAACCACGCCGGAGCTTCCTTTATGGAAACAAACCGAGATGATTGAGATTGCCCAGCAGATAGGAAAGACTGTATTGATCGGTGGACTGATTCTCTATCTGGTGGTGGGCGTGTTGAAACCTACGCTGAAACGCATGAATGTACCAGCCCCTCCCTTATTACCGGCCGAGCAGCCGGATGATGGCATTGCACAGGCTATTCCTGCCCCGAAACAGGCACCGCAGGTTTCACAGCATGAAGAAACTCTGGCACTGGCCCGGCAATTGGCAAGAGACGATCCAAAAATGGTGGCGAATGTGCTCAAGCAGTGGGTAGCGGGCCATGAATGATGAGGGCGTTTATAAAGGCGCGGTCCTGCTTCTGTCATTGGGAGAGGACGAGGCGGTGGAGGTGCTCAAGCATCTCAACCACCTCGAGGTGCAGAAACTTGGCGCGGCAATGGCCAGGCTCAAGAAGCTTAGCCGGAGTGAAGTTGATACCGTGCTCTCTGATTTCTGTAGCCGTGCCACAAGAGAAAACCTTTTTCTGGATCTCGACGCGGAGAGTTACGCTCGCTCGGTACTTCAAAAAGCATTGGGCGAAGATAAATCGACGGACAACATCAGCCGTATTCTGGAAGGCCAGGATACCAGCGGAATCGAAGGCCTCAAGTGGATAGATTCGCAATCGGTGGCGGAGTTGATCAAGGGGGAACATCCGCAGATCATCGCCACCATTCTGGTGCATCTCGACCGTGATCAGGCAAGCGAAATTTTGGGGGAGCTTACCGAGCAACTGCGTAATGACGTCTTATTACGGATCGCTACGCTTGAGGGCATCCAGCCTTCGGCCCTGCGGGAACTGAATAATGTCCTTACCGATTTGCTCTCAGGCAGTGAGAACATAAAAAACTCGGTAGGCGGGATCCGTACTGCGGCAGAGATTATCAACTTCATGGGCAGCGCGGCCGAAACCTCAGTGCTCGATAATCTGCGCGAGTTTGATGCCGAATTAGCCCAGAAAGTAATGGACCAGATGCTCGTATTCGAAAACCTGATGGATATCGATGACCGTGGCACTCAAATCCTGCTGCGGGAAATTCAGTCCGATTCACTGGTTATTGCGCTGAAAGGCGCCGCATGGGAATTAAGGGAAAAAATATTCAGGAATATGTCGAGTCGGGCTTCAGAAATGCTGCGCGAAGATCTGGAAGCGATGGGCCCGGTCAGGGTTAGTGAGGTGGAAGCTCAACAGAAGCAGATATTGCAGACCGTCCGGCGGCTCGCCGATGAAGGCCAAATCGTATTTGGCTCCAAGAACGAGGAGAGCTATGTGTGATTAAACGCTCCTTATACCTAAACCTCAAACACTGCATTCCACCTCGTCCAAATGCCGGATTCAGGTTGAAAGCCGGATGACAGAATCACAAACGAACGGATGAACGTCCATGGCCAGTCGAATAATTCCCAAAGAACGGCTCTCCTCTTATCAACGTTGGAAAATGGATGCCTTCGAGGGAGAGCAACCCCGAGTACCTGAGCCTGGCGTCGAGCGACTGTGGTCCGGACGCGCGGGCATGAAAAGAGATTCGAGTGCGGGGCAAGCCGGGGCCCAGCATCTTCACGAACAGATCGAGCAAGCCCATCAGCAGGCAAAGCACGAGGGGTATGCAGCCGGCCATGAAGCGGGCCAGGAAGCAGGCTATGAGGCTGGCTATAAAGTGGGACACAATGCGGGTTATCAGGCCGGGTACAAGGCCGGCGGGGACCATGCCGCGGCGGAGGTAATTAAGCTGGAAGCCCTGCTACAAAGTTTCCAAAAAGAATTAGCGATTGCAGATCAAGCCATCGGCAGTGATTTGCTGATACTTGCCTTGAGTCTGGCCAAGCAAATGACGCGTGAGGCTCTGCGGATAAAACCGGAACTCATGGTTGCGGTGGTACGCGAATGTCTTCAACAGGAATTTGCTTTCGGGCAGCCGGCGCAAATATTTTTACATACGGAGGATGCTGCCCTGGTGCGGCAATACCTGAATCAGGAACTTGATGGGTGGACGATTTGCATCGATTCTAAGCTGGAACGCGGCGGTTGCCGGATCAAAATGGGCCATAGCCAAACCGATGCAACGGTGACGACTCGTTGGCAGCGCATCTGTCAGGCACTGGGACAAAACGGTACTTGGTTGGAATGACAGCAACTGAAACTCCCAGCCATACTGCCCAGTGGCGCAATTTCCTCAAGAGCTGCGGCGATATTACAGCGGTTTCGCAGCCTTTCCTGCTTTCGGGCAGCCTCACCCGCGTTACCGGACTGGTAATGGAAGCGGTAGGACTCAAGCTTGCGGTAGGCAGCGGTTGCACTGTGCTGTTACCCAACGGTAATAGAGTCGAGGCGGAAGTAGTGGGTTTTCACGACGACCGACTTTATCTGATGCCAACCAGTGATGTATTTGGGCTGACGGCGGGCGCAAAAGTGGTCTCTTGGGACGGAGCGGGGGTATTGCCCGTCTCTAGCGATGGCCGCAATCCAGGCCGTCGTGCATCAGACAGAATCACGCGTTTTCCCGTAGGAAATGAATTGCTCGGACGGGTGCTGGACGGAACAGGCCGCCCCCTGGACGGTCTCGGTCCGCTGAAAGTGGAGCAGGGCGCGCGCCCTACGGAGCAATCGTTGAATCCGCTCGATCGGGAGCCGATCAACCAGATACTGGATGTCGGCGTGCGTGCCATCAATGCGCTGCTGACCGTGGGACGCGGCCAGCGCATGGGCCTGTTTGCCGGGTCCGGGGTGGGGAAAAGCGTGCTGCTCGGTATGATGGCCCGTTACACGAGCGCCGATGTGATCGTGGTCGGGTTAATCGGCGAACGGGGCCGCGAGGTGAAGGAGTTTATCGAGCAGATCCTGGGACCTGAAGGGTTAGCTCGCTCGGTCGTAGTCGCGGCGCCGGCCGATACCTGGCCCTTGATGAGGTTGCAGGGTGCTTCTTACGCAACTTCCATCGCCGAATACTTTCGCGACCAGGGCAAGAATGTCCTGCTGATCATGGATTCACTTACTCGCTATGCCATGGCGCAGCGGGAGATCGCGTTGGCAATAGGGGAACCACCCGCGACCAAAGGCTATCCGCCGTCGGTGTTCGCCAGACTGCCACGGTTGGTGGAACGGGCCGGCAACGGCATAAAAGGCGGCGGTTCGATTACCGCATTCTACACAGTGTTGACTGAAGGTGACGACCAGCAGGACCCTATCGCAGATGCGGCCCGCGCAATCCTGGATGGGCACGTGGTACTGTCGCGCCAGCTCGCGGAAAGCGGGCATTACCCCGCTATCGATATTGAAGCATCAATCAGCCGTGCAATGACCGGTCTCGTCAGGCCGGAATATTTTGAACAGGTACGGAATTTTAAACGGTTCTATTCGCGGTATCAGCGCTCGCGCGACCTGATTAGCGTGGGCGCCTACTCGTCTGGGACCGATCCCTTGCTGGACCGGGCGATTGCACTGTACCCCCGATTGGAGTCATTTCTCCAGCAGAGTATGTTTGAACGCGCGGATTATACGGACAGCGCCGCCGGATTGGGCGCTTTGCTGGCTTCCAACATTAACTGAGCCGAAACAAAAAATGTCAGAACGTTCTGCTTTAGAGACCTTGATCGAGTTGGCCCAGACCCGCGCCGACGATGCGGCGAAGCGCCTGGGCGCCTTGAACGCGCAAAACCTGGATATGGAAGCCAAACTTGTCTTGCTGCTTCAATATTGTGATGAGTATCGCGCGCGTTTTCAGGCTTCGATGCAGCGCGGACTGACGGCATCGGACTGGCGAAATTACCATGAATTTCTCAATAAGCTCGACGCCGCCATCGTACAGCAGCGCGAAATCCTGATCTTGATGCGGCAGCGCGTCGCGGCAGGGCAGACGGCGTGGCAAACGGCCAGGCAAACACTTTCCTCCTACGATACATTGGATCAGCGGCGGGTGCGCGCGGAAACGCTGCGTGCGGCACGGTATGAGCAAAAGCAAAGTGATGAACATGTCACCAATTCCGCTACCCGCCGGGATGGATCGCATTCATCGCATTCGTCATCCTGAGTCTACACCCAACCAGCACCCAACCACGAGAACGCATCATCATGCTTACCCCATCCATTTTTTCTAATTCTCCTTCTAATTCTTCTTTGAGCGGCCCGGTAAAAACACCAGCTTCTGCCGCCAACGCCGGTGAAACGTTGCAGTCACCCGAAAGATCGGGTTTCAACAAGCTGTTTGAGCAGGAAATGAATGATAGAACCCATATGTCGGAGGCTAGATCAACAAATATAAACACCTCGGTACAAGCGGGTAAAAACGAGAGGGCTACGGCCGCAGGTTCCGAGGGTGGCGACGCTTCGGTGGACCCAGGCGAAGACACGCCGGGCTTGAGAAAAGCGAGCAAAACGGAGGCCACTCCTGCAAGTTCCGCGCCATTGCAGCTCGTGAATTTTGCGACCATGCTACCCGATCTGCATACCGGGATGACTACCGGGCAATCGGTACAGCCCCCGGCCGAGGCCTTGGCTATTACAGGAGCTCATGCTCATATCGACGTTCGTATTGGGCACGACCTGGATGCCCAAGCCCATGTGAAAAGCGAAAATGGGGTCAATGCTACCGCTCGTAGCCGGGCCGGGACCCTAGCAGAAGATTTATTGGCCGACGTGGCACAGGCGGAGCAACTCGTTGATGCAGCGGCATATGCTGGCTTTGCAGGCTTGCCGGCCGGCTTTATCCCTATCAAGAACACGCACGCTGGAACCGGTGCGGGACCGGTCACGGCTGCAGGCGATCGGGCCGCACTGAAAATCGCTGATGGGTCCACTGGTGTTTCCGCCGGCTTATCCGCTGGCATGACGGATGGCGTCCAGGAAGGGGGAGTGGGAAGGGGACGATCCGCTGCTCTTCAAAACACGGTAATCCAGCTCAATACAAATGCTAGGCAGGACGGTTTGAAGTCCCAGGAATTCAGTCTTCCTGAAAAAGGCTTTACAGGAGAGCTCGCAAAGCTGGCAGACACTTCGTCGGGTGCTACTCCACAAAATCTGTCGACTATTCAGACGGAAACGGTGCTGTCAGTCGCTACAGCCGAGCGTGGCTTTACGCCTGGCATTTTATCCACGGCGGAAAGCTCTCCCGATCATTCATTATCAAGACTCGAGCCTCGCCTCGGCTCGGCCGGCTGGGATGTTGCGCTGGGTCAAAAAGTGGTCTGGACGGTTTCTCAGCAGCAACAGATTGCGGAGTTAAGCCTCAATCCGCCCGATCTGGGCCCCTTGCAGGTCATTTTGTCCGTCAACAACGACCAGGCCAGCGCGATGTTTATTTCGCAGAGTGCCGATGTCCGCCAGGCGCTGGAAGCCGCATTGCCAAAACTGAAGGAAATGATGGCGGACAGCGGCATCAGTTTAGGCAACACGACTGTCAACTCCGACAATTCACAACAAAACGAATGGCTGGAAGGGTCTGAGGGACGCAATAATTCCGGTGGGCATCATAGCGATGTCAATGGTGGCGCTCCAACGAGCACATCGGACGGCGCGCGCGTAAATATTACCGGCATCAGTATCAGCGGACTTATAGATACGTTCGCGTAGCAGCTGAGTAGTGCGGCCGTAATTCATGAAAAATCCTTCACGACAATACCCGAAACTCGGCGGCATTTAAAACAAGCAATCGTGAGGCTTTCGGCTGGAACGCCTGTCTTGACCCAAATTCCAAGATAACGCCTCTTTCCCTGTTTATTTGCTGCATTGGCTGCGCTCTGATCACCCGATAATGGCATCTTCCGCGACAAGATCAAATCATGGCGAGCAGACCTATTAAACACGACAAGGATTCCAGGGAAGTCAAGGTGGAACAAAAATCATCCAAGTCATCCAAGCTGAAGCTGATACTAGCCATTGCATCAGCAGTGTTGCTGCTTGGGGCGGGTGGAGGGGGAGCTGCCTGGTACTTTGTTCAGGCCCAGGATGGTGCTACCGCTGCTGCAAAACAAAAGCCGCCAGTTTTTATCGCCCTTGAAACTTTTACCGTCAACCTGCAGCCTGAGCATAGTGATCAGCATCTCCAGACCAATTTGACTTTCAGGGTCGCAGATACAGGAGCGGTAGATCTGATCAAGCTGCATATGCCGGTAGTGCGCAACCGAATACTGTTGTTGCTCTCGAGTAAGACCGCGTCACAGATCGCCACTGTGGAAGGCAAGAAGAAGCTTGCCACCGAACTGGCCGCCGAGGTCAATCACCCGTTTGCCGAGGGCGGCACGAGTCAAACCGTTGAAAGTGTGCTCTTTACTTCGTTCGTGATTCAGTGAGCGCAATGGCGGATGACTTTCTTTCCCAGGAAGAGGTGAATATCCTGCTTAAGGGAATGACCGGGCAGGGCACAACGCAGCAAACCGGTTCCTCGTCCGGTTTTCGCCCTTACAACCTGGCAACCCAGGAGCGGATCGTGCGCGGGCGCATGCCCACGCTTGAAATCATTAACGAGCGTTTTGCGCGCCTACTGCGCCTTGGCCTGTTCAATTTTATGCGCCGTAGCGCCAATATCACAGCTGGACCTGTGCGGGTAACGAAATTCAGCGAATTTGTGCGCAACCTGGTGGTGCCGAGCAATCTGAACCTGGTGCACGTCAAACCGCTACGTGGCATGTCGCTGTTCGTATTCGATCCGACTCTGGTATTTCTGGTAGTCGACAACCTGTTCGGTGGGGACAGCCGCTTCCAGCCAAAGGCGGAGCGCCGTGATTTCACCCAGACAGAGCAACGCATTATCCAACGCTTGCTTAATCTTGTGTTCGACAGCTACGGGAAGTCCTGGCATCCGGTCTACCCGATTGAATTTGAATACGTACGTGCGGAGACGAATATCCAGTTCGCCAACGTCGCAACACCGAATGAAGTGGTGGTCGCTACGACGTTCGAGGTCAATTTTGGCTCGGTGGTGGGTGAGATGCACATTTGTACTCCATACTCCGTTCTCGAACCGATCCGTGATCTGCTGTCCAGCAGCGTGCAGGGCGAGGCACTGGAGGTGGATAAACGGTGGGTTGGCCGTCTGTCAAAACAGGTGCAGTCGGCTGAGGTAACGCTACTGGTGAATCTGGCGCAGGTGCAGGTAACCCTTGACCAGATACTCAAAATGCAGGTGGGCGATGTCATTCCATTGGCTATCCCTGAATTTGTCACAGCCAGCGTGGATGGCGTGCCGGTGATGGAGTGCCGCTATGGCATTTCCAATGGCCAGTATGCACTCCGGATGGAAAAAATGCTGAGCTCGGCAAGCGGCGAATGAGTTCGGTCGAACGCCGCAATCTTTCCAACAGGCCCTTTAAGAATAAATCCAGGGAGACGAACGTGCCCGCAAAAAAAACTAATTCAGCCCGTGTGATCGAGCAGGAAGATGCCGCAATGGCCGCGGCAGACCCTGCTTCAGCACGGATTTTCGAGCAATTCAACGGTGGGCAAAAGTCGGAAATCCAGAACGATATAGACATGATCATGGATATACCGGTCCAGCTCACCGTACAGTTGGGGCGGACCAAAATTGCCATCAAGAATTTGCTGCAACTGGCTCAAGGCTCAGTTGTGGAGTTGGACGGTTTGGCAGGAGAACCGATGGACGTATTGGTTAATGGATATTTGATTGCCCAGGGTGAAGTTGTGGTTGTCAATGAAAAATTCGGTATTCGGCTGACCGACATCATTACGCCGAGTGAGCGGATTCGTAAATTAAACCGCTAGATCTTCAATAGCACAATGTCTGTGGACGTGAAATAGATGAGTATTGTTGCTGCTACAGCGCCTTTTGCCTCCCCTTTTGCTTCCCCTTTTGCCGCCCCTTTGGGCTTCTTAAGAAAGCCCGCGAAAACAGTCAAGCCGATGTGTTGCGCCGAGACGCGCCGCCCAAAGAGCTTACTGTGGAACTCACTGTGGGGAATGAGGTGCTCAATTTCGTTTTTGCTGATCGGTTATGGCGTGCTTGCATCCAATGCCCGCGCCGCGGCATCGGTGGATACCGGGGGAGCTGTTTCCGATGGAGGTATGCTTCAGGTAATGCTTGGTCTTGGGCTCGTGCTCGCGCTGATGGCGGGTCTGGCGTGGTTGCTCAGGCGTTTTACCGGCATGCAACGCGGCACTGCGGGTGCGATCAGGGTTATTGGCGGCTCGGCTGTTGGACAACGCGAACGCGTGGTGCTGGTGGAAATCGCTGATACGTGGCTGGTCATTGGCGTTGCACCTGGCCACGTGTCAGCTTTGCACAGCATGCCAAAGGGCGAGGGTACCGTGAGCATCGCGGGCCAGACGGGTAACGATGCTCGTTTTCCAGCCTGGTTCAGACAGGTGATGGAGAAGCGTCATGACGAATGCAAGGGCGAACAACAACGTGCCGAATAACGGTATCGGCTTGAGATCGCGCGCCGTGCAGCAGAGCCTGCTCGGCATCTCACTATTTAGCTTACCCTTATTCGCGCTGGGTCAATCTCCCGGCTTGCCCGCATTCACCAGTACACCCATCCCTGGTGGAGGTCAAAGCTATACATTAAGTCTGCAAACGCTGCTGCTGCTGACAGCGCTCTCCTTTCTGCCAGCGACGCTGCTGATGATGACTGGCTTTACGCGCATCATTATTGTTTTGTCACTGTTGCGCCAGGCGCTTGGTACCCAATCGTCGCCCCCGAACCAGGTGCTTGTCGGGCTTGCGCTATTTCTGACTTTTTTCGTGATGGGTCCGGTGTTCGACAGAATCTACACGGATGCCTATCAGCCTTTTGCCAGTAACAAAATAACCCTACCACAGGCATTGGATAGAGCTTCGGCGCCGCTAAAGGCCTTCATGATGAAGCAGACTCGTGAAGCTGATCTGGCGCTATTCGTCAAGCTGTCCGGAGGTACGCAATTGAATGGGCCCGAGGATGTGTCATTGCGGATACTCGTTCCAGCCTTTGTCACGAGTGAATTGAAGACAGCTTTTCAAATCGGTTTCGCAGTTTTCATCCCTTTTCTCATCATCGATATGGTGGTGGCATCCGTGCTTATGTCCATGGGCATGATGATGGTATCGCCTGCCCTCGTGGCGCTACCGTTCAAGCTCATGCTGTTCGTGCTGGTCGACGGCTGGCATATGCTGATTGGCTCGCTCGCCGAGAGCTTCTATTGACGGCTGGCGGAATTTGCTTACTTGAGCGGTTTAAGTGTCCTCTAAAGGAATCGACGAATGACCCCTGAAAGTGTAATGACCCTGGGTCAGAAAGCTATGGAAGTCACCCTGATGGTTTCGGCACCGCTGTTACTGGTTGCGCTTGCGACAGGCCTGATGGTAAGCATTTTCCAGGCTGCCACGCAAATCAATGAAATGACGTTGTCTTTCATTCCCAAGCTGGTGGCATTATTTGCCACGCTTGTATTGGCGGGTCCATGGATGCTTTCGGTAATGATCGACTACATGCGGCAGGTATTCGAGAGTATCCCTGGATTGGCGGGATAGCGATCCCAATCGTAATTATTCAGCAAGCATGAGAGTGCGAATTGATCACCTTCAGTTCCGTCGATATCAATGAATGGCTGATCACTTTCTTGTGGCCGCTTGCTCGCATTCTGGCGTTATTGGCTGCTACCCCGGTACTTGGCAACGCGGCTGTTCCAGCACGGGTAAAGATCGGCCTGGGGATGCTCATCACGCTGGTTATTGCGCCAACAATAGGACCTTTACCAAAAATCGATCCCGCCTCGCTTGAAGGGTTGCTGGTGCTCAGCCAGCAAATCCTCATCGGTGTCGCGATGGGTTTTGCCATGCGCATTGTATTCAGTGCAGTCGAGATGGCGGGCGAGATAGCAGGCCTGCAGATGGGCTTGGGGTTTGCAACTTTTTTCAGCGCACATAGCGATGGTAGTACGCTGGTAGTGGGCAAATTTCTTGGTTTGCTTGCAACACTCGCCTTTTTGTCCGTCAACGGTCATCTGCTTGTCCTCTCAGTACTGGCGGAGAGCTTTAACGCATTCCCCGTCTCCGCCGAGCCGTTTTCAGTCAGCGGCTGGAAGACCTTGGCCGACTGGGGAAGCAAAATTTTTCTTGTGGGCCTCAAACTCGCGTTACCGATAGTGGCATCACTATTGATTGTCAATCTTGCACTAGGCATTTTGACGCGCGCCGCGCCCCAGCTTAATATCTTCGCGGTCGGTTTCCCTATCACCCTGATCGCAGGCATGGTGGCGCTGATAATGTCCCTCCCTTACTTTATTCCAGTGATCGAGCAGCTGGTCTCGGAAGGGCTGCAGACCATGCTGGAGATAGCAGATGCCGCCCGTAAGGACGCGCCAGCGGTGCCTGGAGCCCCCTGATCCTGTAGCGGGCGATCTGTGTTTTGGCTGGGTTCAGGCCTTTTGATAGGTCAAGCATTTCCAGGCGTTCCCCTATTGATAACCTGGCAAAGCGGTAGCTTGCGGCGGCGTATACCCGCAAGGCTCGCCAAGCCAATTCCCACTAATACCCATGAGCTGGATTCTGGTAGCGTATTAATCGGAAGTATTCGACCATTTTGATCCTGCTAAAAGTAATCGCCCAAGATAGTGGTCGAACCGGAAACCAAGTTGGTGCTTAACCGGCGATGGCAGCGATGGGATTATCCGCGACGCCGTAATGCTCTGGCTATTATATATAAGAAATACTATATTAGTCAGAGACATACAATAATAACTTCATCCTATGGTTTATCATTGTAAATAATGAGACTGGGAGTCTTCTATCTCGGCCTGAATCATTCAAATTATTAGCTCCGCGTATTCAGAATGACGTTACGCTCGGTTCCAGTTAGAGATTGCTGGAGTTTCTTGCACTCCGTTAATAATAGGAGTTGAACTTTTTACAATTACTGCTAAAGTGAATTGATGTGATTCAGACAGCTCAGTTAGTTTACCGTAAGGGAAAATCGCAGGATGCCCACACTCAACCACGCCGCTTTCATTGATCGCCTGAAGGGGAAATCCATTGATCTCATCGAACTGCATGGCGCTTACCCTGATTTGAGCGTGAGGGGTATCGCTGGCAATGGGGTTATCGAAGGCACGACCCAAAATCTTGAGAAATTGTGGGAGGCCATTGACAACTACGATCATGATGGCAACGTTAACACTATCTCCGACCCACCGGCATTGTCGATCGCGGAATGGCTGTTTGCCAAATCGGGAAGTCAGGCGGTAACAGATGGAAGTACGGTGGGTGGCACTACAGTGAATTGGCAAAAGCTTGCAGAACTCGGGGACAAGTGCATTACCGAGAATTGCAGGGCTCATCGGACCGCTATCGATAATACCGGCGTGGGTCTCTACTATGGCGATCACTCGCCTTTCCATCAAGATATTCTCAGAGGCGATCATGCAGCGTTGCAAACGCAAATAGATGCGATGAGCGCGGGAGACTGGCGCATGGTTTCAGTCGATCCGGGGTTTGTTACCTTGGAAAATCGCTCCGGGCAGGCCGCCAGGCTTCAGGAGAGCTCGTGCATTGGCTGGGTAATGCAGAACGTGAAGGGTGCGTATGAAGGCGCTGGCGTTGAAGAACGTTTTGTGGAGATTAATCGCAGGGTGAAGCAGGCCGACCTGCGCGGCACCGTTCTCTGCGAAGAGCTGCAGAAGGACGGTTGGAAGGCTGTGTTCTATTCGCCGCGAACCGCCGAGGATCTGTCAGAGTCGGGGGAGCGGGAGAAATTGGGCGCACTTAATATGGCAAAGGCAGGCGCACGGATATGGAAATCTCCAGTCCCGGGATCGAATGGTGTTCGCTGCGATGCGGTGATTTCGGGCTACCGCGGAATAACGCCGGACAGCCACACCGAGGCGCTCTTGGAGAAGCTGGAAAACGTGCCATTTTTTGTCGGGGTTGCGAATGGCGGCATTCATACTTTTGTGGGGCATCAAGGGAAAGTATGCGACTTCCATTGGACGGCACAGCCTGATGATAAGAATGCCATGATGGAAAATCCTGTGCGGCAATGGAAATGGGATACGGGACTTTATATGGTGCCGCCGGGGTACTGGTAAAACCGGTAAAACCTTTGCCCGTCGGCGGAGATTTGAGGACCTACATTCGTCGCGCGTTTCCCCATATTCTTTCTTCCGATATTCTTGCTTCTATAGGGTCACTCTACCATGCTACCCGCATGCTGATCCATTCGACTCTCAGTTAAGTTAACAGGGAAGGGGAAACCATGAGTTTATGCTGGGCAAACCGGGAAAAGTTGCGAACGCATGACCGGTTGCTGGTTTTGACAACATTGCTTCTTACGCCATTTATTGCAGGTTGTGCCCAGATCAAATTATTCTCGGTAGCTCCAAGCACCGTATGCCCCGGTGAAACTGTCCAGATCGACTGGAAAGCTTCGGACAGAGTAATGCTGAATGCGGTTCCTTCGGTGGAAGGTGTGGGAGAAGGCCCTCCCGAGGGATCGCGATCTTTTATGCCGACCGAAAACACGCGATTTATACTTAACGTTCCAGGTCTGCTCAAGAGCGCTCAACGGGAGTGGGACGTAACAGTTATCCCCAGTCAAAGTTCGAGATTGTTGGGAGGAGTTGCCCAGTGCGGGGGCAATCCCCCGTTCGCGTCGGCATCATTCTCTATTCAGCAAAAAGATTCTTCTTCGCGCGTCCGAGCCGTATCGGTGGGGAATAACTATCATCGGCACCTTGTGGTCAGCAAAGACGATATCGAAGTGGAGATTCCTCCGGATGGCTCAACCGACGGATTCAAGAACGCGTCCGTTATTGGAACCTGGACAATTCGCACGCCCCTGGGCACCAACGAGGCTTGCGAGAACGTCCTCGACGCGATTAGAAACCGTTTAACCATTAAAACGCAGATGAGCTGCGGGGAGTGATGACTGCATGGCTATCCTGGATCAGCTTCAGACCATTGTAATTGTAATGATGGAGAACCGCTCCTTTGACCATATGCTCGGGCATTTGAGCATGGCCCGATTCGGTAATCGCAAGGATGTTGCAGGGTTGGTGGATCCGGAGTCGAATCTCGACTATACGAACTTCCTGGAGGGCCAAGGCTATCAACCCTTCGAACTGAAAGATGGGCCCTTGATGCACGATCTACCTCACAGCAGGGCTCGTGTCGCAACTCAATTGGCAAAGGCCGGAACGCGCTTCACAATGAGCGGCTTTGTCGACGCGTATTACCAGTCGACAGGCAGTAAAGTAAACGATCCGCCGCCGATGGGCTTTCTCTCGCCCGCCGACGTCACTATGTCGAATTTTCTTGCGATACAATATGCGGTGTGCGACAACTGGTTCGCGCCGCTTCCGACCGATACCCAGCCAAACCGTTCAATCGCCTACAGCGGCTATTCCATGATCGATGACACGAAACCCCGTCCCATTCCGACGGTCGCGGGAACGTTCGTTTTCGAATGGTTAAATGCTCACAACATTACGTGGCGCGTGTATCACTGCGGGATATCCTTCTTCGCGTTATTTGACCGGTTTGAGGAAGTGCTCGGACCAAACTTTCGCAGTTTCAGGCAATTCCCTGGAGATTTGGCAGCCGAATCTGTATCAGATATGCCCCAGGTAATATTCGTTGAGCCCGAGTATACGGACTCGCCCGTCCACCTTGGCTGGACGCCCAACGACAACCATCCGCCTACGGCGGTCGGTCCCGGAGAACATTTTCTCAGGGATATTTATCAGGTCCTGACCAAAGACCCAGCAAAATGGAACCGTACGCTGCTCATCGTTACTCATGATGAGCATGGCGGTTTTTTTGATCACGTTCCGCCGTTGGCCATTTCCGCTGCGGTTCCGCCGGGCTCGCTATTCTCGGCCGCATTCGAGAGTACCGGGCCCAGGGTTCCAAGCCTCGTCGCATCTCCCTGGATTTCCCGTGGTACGGTATTCAAAGGCGCCATGGACCACACGTCCATACTACAACTGTTATCGGAGAAGTTTGCCGGTACGCCGGATTATAATGACGAAGTCAAGCGGCGCAGGGAAGCAGGCATACAAAGCGTCTCGCAGGTTCTAGCTCAACCGCTTCCGCAGCCCAGGACAGATATTCCGCCGCCACCGCAAGAGATCATTTCCAGTTCTGTGACTCTGGCCCCTGCGACGCAGCCGCAGACTGAAAGTCAACAGGCTTTTGACGTAGCGGCAAAAAAACTTTTGAAGTATGATCGCAAGCGGGCGCTTGAGAAATACCCGGAACTCGTGCATCTGCCTGAAAGTAGTCCGGAGCATTGATCGGCTTTCTCACGAAGCACTTTCTAACGGACATTTTTAAGAAAGCATTTTCGCAATACGGCCCAATGCGTTTTGCAGATTAGCCATGCTGGTGGCAAAGGAAAGCCGGATATACCCTTCGCTTCCAAACGCAGATCCGGGTACAACTGCTACACCCGCATGTTCCAGCAGATACTCGCTGAAGGCGATATCGCTCGATTCATTTAACAATCCCCTGGCATATAATTTTCCGATCGCTTCCCGTGTGTCGGCAAAGGCATAGAACGCCCCTCCCGACAACAGGCATTTAACGCCTGGCATGGCGTTGAGTGCATTCGTCACGAACTGGTTACGCTCTTTGAACGCAGCCACCATTGGCCCTATGCATGATTGATCACCGTTGAGCGCTGTTTCTGCGGCGACTTGGGAAATGGACGCGGGATTGGAGGTACTCTGGGACTGAATGTTCTCCATGGCCGTGACGATATGCTCCGGGCCGCCGCAATAACCGATGCGCCAACCAGTCATTGCGTACGCTTTGGATACGCCGTTAAGCACCACCGTGCGCGAATAGAGGTCAGGACATGCGTTAAGAATATTCACGAACTTTTCGCCTGAAAGCAGGATATGCTCATACATGTCATCAGTGGCCACCAGAATCCCTGGATGCTTGAGGAGGACCTCACCCAGCGCCTTGAGCTCATCCAGTGTATAAACCCCGCCTGAAGGGTTGCTCGGACTATTGATGACGAACATCCTGGTCCGGGGAGTGATAGCTTTTTCCAGTTGTGCCGCCGTAATTTTAAAATCCTGTTCGATACCGGCTTCGACGATTACTGGCCTGCCGCCGGCAATCAGGGCGATATCAGGGTAGGAAACCCAGTAGGGCGCTGGTATGATGACTTCATCGCCTGGATTGATAACGGAGAGTGTCAGATTGAAGAAACTCTGCTTTCCACCGCATGAAACCAGGATTTGCCTGGCAGTATAATCAAAGCCGTTGTCGCGTTTGAACTTGGAAATGATGGCTTTCTTCAGACCAGGGGTTCCGCCTACCGCCGTATATTTTGTAAAACCCGCGCGGATGGCCGCTATGGCTGCTTCCTTGATGTGTTGCGGCGTATCGAAATCCGGCTCGCCCGCGCCCAGCCCGATAATGTCCTTGCCTTCCGCCTTGAGCCTGGCAGCCCGGGCAGTGACTGCCAAGGTAGGGGAGGGCTTGATGGCCTGAACGCGTTTTGAGAGTTCCACGATTATGTCCTTACACTGATATGCGGGCCTTGCTTGCATGATAAAATCGCCCGGAGAAACAGTTTAACAAGAGCGTATAAATTATTGAGCCCGCAATTATACCTGTGATCCTTACCTTCCCCAATAGTCCTTACAAATTGCATCAGATGTTCCAGCCCGCTGGCGATCAGCCTGAGGCGATCGAGAAGTTGATAGAGGGAATGGAAGATGGTCTCGCATTCCAGACCTTGCTCGGTGTGACGGGTTCCGGCAAGACTTTTACCATGGCTCATGTGATTGCCCGGCTGGCACGCCCAGCAATTATCATGGCGCCCAACAAGACGCTGGCAGCGCAGCTTTATGCCGAGATGCGCGAGTTCTTTCCGGAAAATGCCGTTGAGTATTTCGTATCCTATTACGATTACTATCAGCCGGAAGCCTATGTACCGTCCCGCGATCTTTTCATCGAGAAAGACTCGAGCATCAACGAGCATATCGAACAAATGCGCCTTTCGGCGACCAAGTCATTGCTCGAGCGGGACGATGCCATAATCGTCGCGACCGTTTCCTGTATTTACGGTATCGGCGATCCGGTGGATTACCATGGCATGATTCTGCATCTGCGAGAACACGAAAAGATTACGCAGCGCGCAGCGATACAGCGCCTGATCGAAATGCAATATGAACGCAACGAGTTCGAATTTGGCCGTGGGACATTCCGCGTCAGGGGAGAGGTACTCGACATATTTCCAGCGGAAAGCTCGGAAATCGCAGTGCGGGTATCCCTATTCGACGATGAGGTGGAAAGCATGACGCTGTTCGATCCACTCACTGGCCGCACGTTAAAAAAAGTATCCCGGTACACGGTCTATCCTTCCAGCCATTACGTCACGCCCAGAAGTACCACCTTGCGTGCCATCGAGACAATCAAGGCCGAACTGCGCGAACGCATCGCATTTTTCCAGCAGCACAACAAGCTGGTAGAGTTGCAACGCGTCGAGCAGCGTACCCGTTTTGATCTTGAAATGCTCAATGAACTGGGCTTTTGCAAAGGCATCGAGAACTATTCCCGACATTTGTCAGGAAAAAAACCGGGAGAGCCGCCGCCTACCTTGATGGATTATCTGCCGCACAACACGCTGATGGTGATCGACGAGAGCCACGTCACCATTCCGCAAATCGGCGGGATGTACAAGGGCGACCGCTCCCGCAAGGAAAATCTGGTTGACTACGGCTTCCGCCTGCCATCGGCCCTGGACAATCGTCCGCTGCGGTTCGACGAATTCAGAAAGATCATGCCGCAGGCAGTATTTGTTTCGGCAACCCCGGCTGAGTTCGAGCGCGTGCACAGTGGACAGGTGGTGGAACAGTTGGTGCGGCCCACGGGACTGGTAGATCCGCAGATCGAGGTTCGACCGGCGGCGACTCAGGTAGATGATCTTATGTCAGAGGTTAACCTACGCACGGCTCGGGATGAGCGTGTTCTGGTCACAACCCTGACCAAACGCATGGCCGAGGACTTGACCGACTATTTTTCCGATCATGGGATCAAAGTGCGCTACCTCCATTCCGACATAGATACTGTGGAACGGGTGGAAATCATTCGTGATCTGAGATTGGGCAAATTCGATGTACTGGTGGGGATCAATCTACTGCGCGAGGGCCTCGATATCCCCGAAGTGTCCCTGGTCGCCATACTGGACGCCGACAAGGAAGGGTTCCTGCGTTCGGAGCGCTCGCTGATACAAACCATAGGTCGTGCCGCGCGTCATATTAACGGCACCGCGCTTCTGTATGCGGACAGAATAACAGATTCGATGCGTCGCGCAATGGGTGAAACCGAGCGCCGGCGTAACAAGCAGATTTTATTCAATCAGGAAAATGGCGTTACACCCAGAAGTGTCCATAAACGCGTCAAGGATTTAATAGATGGCGTTTATAACATCGAAACCGCGCAGCAGCAGCTTAAGGCTGCCCAGGTGCAAGCTCGTTACGATTCCATGAGTGAAGTCCAGTTGGCGAAAGAGATCAAGCTGCTCGAAAAGCAGATGCTCGACGCCGCGAAAAACCTGGAATTCGAAAAAGCAGCGGAGTGTCGGGATGAGGTAAAAAGGTTAAGAAACAAGTTGTTCGTTGGATTTGTTGAACCAGAATCTGAGCTGGTCAACAGGAAATCAACCACATCCAGAAGAACGAATAGAGCTTGAGGAAAACCGATCCGCTCGCGATTCAACCTGATCTGGAATGGTTTCTCCACCCCAGACTCAACCGTACTAAAGCACGCTAAGGCACGCAGCAGGCACTGCTCGTTCTCTCGAGACGCGCTGTGCGCTATGCAACCTTCATATTAATGAATTAATTAAGTACGGTCGCGGAGTTGACGAATATGATCTGATCGAAAGTGCGGTTGAGGGTTTTGCTATTGAAATTTTTCATGACCAGGCTTTGCTCAAAACGAACACGATCGCCAACCTTCACTCTGGTCGTCGGGGCGGCGATCCAGAAACGTTTGTCGGTATTGGCAAGCTCCATGTAGGTGTAGCCAGGCGCATCGAGTGTGGCAAGCACTTTACCTTCGTTTCCCGGCATAGCTGCTGTTGCACTGGTGGAGTTCGTGCCCGCCTTTTCGGCAAACACATGCGAGGGGCTTAATAGCGCGAATCCAATAGAGAAAATCGCCGCCAAATAAGATGTCTTCAAAACTTTCTCCAGTAGTTGAGTATATTTGACAGCCGGCAATAATACACCTCAATCCCTGGAGTTCCAATCGAAATTGCCGCCTGGGGTCGCTTTATAATTTTCCTGATACGTATACGATGGAGTGGATGAATTCGGCAATTGTCAGGGTTTTCCGACCCAGGCATCAGCCGGAGGGTCAGGTCGTTTGAAACTGGTTCCCGGATCACTTCGGGGATCAAACATGAGAAGAGAGGGCGTCGAGCCATCTAAAGCCGTCGATGAGCCCGGTATTGAACGGGGCATCACCGTGAGGCCCGGGGCTAACACGTTTGAGGATGTGCCCGCCGATCGATCCAGCTGCTGCAGGGCGCTGCTGCTCGCACCGGCAACATCTCCCCGACTGTTTTTCCTGGTACAAATCGCAGCACCTTCTTCCATGCTCCTTCCAGCTTTTTGCTCCGCAGCCTCGCAGGCCAGCGTCTGGTAGAGAGGCATATATTTAGCCGCCTCCTGATACTGACCAGCATCCATCAGTTTTTTTACATGTAGCTGTGCATCATGGAATTTGCTTTGAGCATCGGGTTCCTTATATATCGGAGATGTGTCTACCGCTCGGGCAGTGGCTGCAAGCAACATCATGGAAATGGCCAGAACTATAAATTTCATATCTTCTCCTTTTTATCGGTTGGAGTATGAGAATTATAGAATGACGTTTTCAGAAAAAAAATATTTATATTGATTAGGCAGAGATATGCCGAGCTCAAGCGCTTATCCACAGGACCTGTCACAGGACAGTGCTACGTGTGAGCATAGATCAGCCGGTAAAGTTCAGTGCGGTTCAGTGCGGCTCAGTGTGCGGACCGCGGCCATAAAAAGGCCCGGCAAGGAGTAGTTGGCCTGTGCCGGGCCAGTGACGTCTACCACAAGAGGGAGAAAAAGCAGACGCCTGACCATATTCTCTCGAACCGGCTTTACGCATTCTGTACTCAACCGCACATAAGCAAAATTTATTGTACAAAATTTATTACGCAGAAGTACAACCCCACAGCCGTTTCAGCACATCCTTCATTTGCGTATAATGTATATTATGTTAAATAAGCGATGGCAACGGGCAATTAATAGGGCTTGCCCCGATATTTGCTTAACAACTCCTCCTGAAGAAATAGCCCCTACTGAAGTAAAAGCATCGAGATGCGGCGGCAATCATTTTGAAGGCGCGATGCCTTAGATAAACAACCTGACGTGGACACCGGATGATTGCCTGGCAATTACCCCGCGGAAGGTTTTCCAACGGTTGGCCTGCTGCTGTGTCCGCCCAGATGGCTTGCAAAAGTCGAACCGTGCAGCGCAAGCGCCGTCTTTCGATGGGGCGCCTGCGTATTTATTGTCAGCAAAATCAGGGAAACTGCTGAACCAGACAAATCGGGTCTGACTTATAATATTTTTTTCTCTTCCGTGAAGGCGGGCCATTTCGCGAAAGCGATCACCCATAGAAGCACCAAAATACCTCCCGGAACCAGCGCAAGCAGCGCAAAGATTGGCTTGAAGCCCGCCCGCTTGAAGATCCGCCAAAATGGCACGACGAAAAAAATCGTGGCTGCTATCAGCCATTGTATGATCGCAAATTCATTCATATATGCTCCCGGCTCTTTGAATTTTTGTGGTGATCGCGTCCCGGATCACTGCCACATAACGATGCAGCAATAGAGAAAATAATCCGCTCAGAAACTGTTTCAAGGATAATTGGAATTCGATCTACTGACGAGAGTCAACTTTTCCATGCATCTTTCCATTGTTATTCCAGCTTTTAATGAAGAGCGCCTGATCGGAGAATGTCTGCACTCTATTTCTACATCACTCGCTGCAAATTACAAGGCTGGGTTTACTTCCGAAACCGTTGTCGTTGACAACAATTCCACGGATCGCACGGCAGACCTGGCACGGCAGGCGGGTGCACGGGTGGTTTTCGAGCCAATCAACCAGATTGGTCGCGCTCGCAATACCGGCGCGGCTGAGGCCGCGGGAGACTGGTTGCTATTTGTGGATGCTGACAGTCTGTTGAACCCCGGATTGCTCGCTGACATATTACGGCTGATTGAAGAAGGCAAACATGTGGGATGTGGAAGCGTCATACGAATGGAAGGACTGCCGTGGTGGGCAAACTCGACATTGAATCTCTGGACGGCCGTTTCGGTTCGGTTCCGCTGGGCAGCCGGAGCGTTGGTCGTGTGCCGCAGCGATGCGTTTCGCGATGTCGGCGGTTTTAATCAGGAACTCTACGCGGCCGACGAGATTACCTTAAGCCAGGAATTGACCAAATGGGGCCGGCAAAGGGGCCTCCAATTTTCCATTTTGACCAGGCATCCGCTGGAGACCTCATCGCGCAAGGTTCTGCTCTACTCCCCGCAGGAAATCTTTGGTCAAATCCTGCGGGTGATTCTCAACCCACGCCGGTCACTGCAGGATAAGAAGCAATTACCGATCTGGTATGACGGGAGGCGCTAGAGATGACGCACCAGGTATCATGGTTCTGTCTTGGTCGCAGTTCCATCTTACATTCGCTTTTTACCTTTTCGCCCTCATGGTCATGGAGAGGCTGAATTTATCAGCCGACATCGAGTCCAAGCTTCATCCGTATGATACACATGGGTAAATCAAAATCAGGTAAATCAGCAGTCTCTCCGCCTGCTCTCGCTCTCCCTCTCGCTCTCCAGTTCGAAATAATGAGACTTGGCTGGTGATGCGCCGGCGTCATAATAAGGTGGCCGTATTCTTGCGCGCGGCAAGCTTAGATATGAACCCGGATGTGGCAACCCTGGAAAACCTATGTCTTCACCCCATCCGCACCAAGTGATCGCATCCCGCCATGACCCGGGTATTGCGAGTAAAACGAAAAAACGACCCGCCTTGGCACCACCGCGATCCATATCAGCAGCTTTTCAATGGAAATACCTTGCCCGCGATCTCCAGGCCGGCATCATAACCGGGGCAATGGCGATACCGTTGTCCGTGGGGATTGTGCTGATGTCCGAGTACCCGATCAAGGTCGGCCTGGCAACTGTCGCGTTCGCCTGCTTTATTGGCTGGATCGTTGCGCTTTTCAGGCCCGGAAATTTTATCGGCGTGCCCGGCATTGCCGCAGGGCTGTCGCCCGTGCTGGCCCTGGGCGTTGCCAGATTCGGAATTGAAAACATGGCCTTTGTCATTTTCCTGACGGCGACCATGCAAGCGCTGATATGGAAATTCAACTGGCAAAGGTACATTTTGCTGGCAGTGCCGGCCTATCTTGTCGAAGGGCTGCTGGCAGGGGTCGGGCTGAAAATCGCCCTCAAGTTTTTGACCTTTACCTATGAGATACCGGTTGAGCAGGAATCGACCGATGCATTCTGGAACGGCGAGAGGTTGCGAATGGCGCTGATATCGCTGATGGCTTTTGCCATGTTTGTGTACCTGTTTTCCAAATTCAAGGACACGAAGCCTGCTGTACCGTATTTTCTTCTGATCGGTGCAAGCGTGGCGCTGGCGCAATTCCTGCCCGTACCCATGCTACATGTCGATGACGTGCCGCTAGATTTCTTTCCGCCGATACCGCAGTTCAGCAGTGCCTTGACATGGGTCTCTGTATTGGGTTTTGCGGCCATGCTGGCGGCCGTCAATGTCATAGAGCAGGTCATGAGCAATGCTGCCATCGAGAAAATCGATCCCCTGGGGCGCAAGTGCAATACCAACAACAGCCTGCTTGCTATCTGGATAGCCAATATGGGTTCGAGCTTCTTTGGAGGCATGACCAATCTCGATGGTCTGGCGAAAAGCACCACCAATAAGCTGGCCGGGGCCATGACCAAATTTTCCGTCTTTATAATCGGATTAGTTGTCACGTTCTTTGTCATGAATTCACAATACCTGGAGTATCTGCCCAAGTTCTCCCTGGCGGTGATCATGATATTCTCCGGCTGGAAAATGATCTCGCGCCTGTGGTACGTGGCGCATCATGGGCACTATGCCATGCTGCTTGCGATTTTTTGCGGCTTGCTGGTCTATCAGGTAGGGATTTTCGAGGGGTTGCTGATCGCCATGGCAATGCATGGCCTGGTAAATTATCTGGTATTTCACCGGGCCGGCGGAATACCGGGCAAAGTCATTATAAAAAAATACCTGAAAAAATTTTCCTCGGATTACGATTGAATGCCAAGGCCCAAGGCTGTGCATCCGTATCGGGCATCGGATCAGGAGGGGTCAGGGGATAAAGCGTGACTGAAGCTGGATTAGAGGCTGAGCCGTTTATTCGGCTGGGCTTTTTTATCGTGATGCTCGTTGCCGTCGGCACTTGCGAAGCGCTGGCGCCCCGACGTCGGCGCGCTCTGGCACGGCTCAAGCGTTGGCCGGGCAATCTTGGAATCGCAGTTCTGAATACCCTGGTGATACGAGTCATATTCCCAACAGCCGCAGTCGGGGTTGCGCTGCTGACTGAAACTAATGGATGGGGCTTGTTGAACGCTTTCGTCATCCCCACATGGATCGCAGTTCCTGTTTCTGTCGTGGTCCTCGATTTGGCTATTTACCTTCAGCATGTGCTGTTTCATGCCGTGCCCTTGCTCTGGCGATTGCATCGTATGCATCATGCCGACCTCGATTTTGACGTCACCACGGGAGTGCGCTTTCATCCGATTGAGATCATGCTTTCCATGTGTATCAAGCTGATGATAGTGGTCACGCTCGGAGCGTCAGCGCTTGCAGTGCTGATCTTCGAAGTACTACTCAACGCAACCTCATTATTCAACCATGGTAATGTGCGCATTCCCCTGCCCCTCGACAGATTTCTGCGCTGGCTGGTGGTTACGCCTGACATGCATCGGGTCCACCATTCCTGGCATCCTAACGAGACAAACTCCAATTTTGGATTCAATCTTCCCTGGTGGGATCGACTGCTGGGCACGTATCAAGATCAGCCGCGGGAAGGCCATGAGAGCATGACCATCGGCATCAACCTCTTCCGCGAACCCGCGTGGGAACGGCTCGATCGAATGCTGATCCAGCCTTTCGTCGGACCTGCCAACAGTTATCCCATTAATTCACGTGAAGCACTGGAACAGATACCCGACGCAGAGGCATTGGCAAAAAGCCGGAAGGAACGGAACTGAGCCAGCCTGCTTACAAGCTGAAATCCGGGAATACTTAGCATAAACACCTCTGACGAAGCGCATATCGCCGTACCGTATCGGGTGGCAATCCTCGGGGCAGGCGGCTTGCCTTTAATCCAGGTAGTTGATGGCGAAGGCTGGTCGTACGTTGGCTGAGGCTCACCTGCGACGGCAAGTGCCGGACAAGAAACTGCGGCCCGACTATCCGTTTGGATGCAAACGGGTTCTGCTTTCCAATGACTACTACCCTACCCTCATGCGTTCCAACGTGGAACTCATCACAGCGCCGATAGACCGAATTGATGCAGCTGGGATTGTGTCCAGGGATGGCCGGAGGCGCGAAGTCGATGCGGTTGTTTGCGCGACTGGATTCGATGTAAACACGCTTTATCCTCTGTACGTAGTCTAGGCCTCGACGGAAGGTCGCTGAGTCAAGCTTAGGCAAGCGACCCGGAGGCATATCGCGGAGTCACTGTTGCCAATTTTTCCAACCTTTTTTACTTCTGGGCCCGAATACAGGTCAAGGGCACACCTCGGCGATACTTTTCATAGAAACCCAGGTGAACTATGCGCCGCAATGCGTTCAGGAAATCACCAAACGCCAGAAGAGTTTTTTCTACGTAAAGCCAAGTGCCATGGTCCGATATAACGAAGAATTGCAGCAAGCCCAGCTGACATCGGTTTGGGCTGCGGGTTGCAGAAGCTGGTACAAGGCGGAGTCGGGCAAAATCATCGGGGTTTATCCGGGCTTCTCTTTTTTAGTACATGCGCGAGCTCCGAAGGCCCCGGTTCGAGGATTACAATTTCGGTTAAAAACAGTATCCCTGATATCCGCTTCCCCTCTTCATTTTTGAAGCAGCTTCAGCAGTGCTTCCGCTCCAGCCCGTGAAGAGGCCGGGTTCTGGCCAGTTATCAGTTTACCGTCCACCTCGACATGCGCACTCCAGTCAGGACCTTTGCTGAAGATACCCCCTCGTTCCCTTAATCGGTCTTCCAACAGGAAAGGCACGACCCCGGTCAGGCCCACAGCCTCTTCTTCAGTATCTGTGAATCCGGTCACGCGCTTGCCTTTGATGAGATAGTCTCCGTCTTTTCCGCGCACATTCACTAGCGCGACCGGCGCGTGACATACTGCAGCGACAGGCTTGTCCGCCTTGATAAAGTCCTCGATCAGCGCGATGGACGCCGCATTGTCGGGCATGTCCCACATCGGGCCATGTCCGCCGGGGTAGAAGACTGCGTCATATTCGGCCGCGGAGACGCTGTCCAGCTTCTTGGTAGTGGCTAGTTCAGCCTGGGCGGAAGTATCCGTGCGGAAACGCCTGGTTGAATCGGTTTGATTTTCCGGTAGATCGCTTTTTGGATCTATCGGGGGCTGGCCGCCATGGGGCGAGGCCAGCGTGATCGTTGCTCCCGCATCCTTCAGCACGTAATACGGAGCGGCGAGTTCTTCCAGCCAAAACCCGGTTTCCTTTCCCGTATTGCCGAGTTGGTCATGGGACGTGAGAACCATAAGAATGTTCATAACAAATCTCCTTCTGTTTGAGAGGCCGATAGGGCAGAGTTACCACAGATCTCCCAGCAGCCTGTTAAGGATAAAAAGCAACACCGCCAACACGAGCAGGCCCAGCAACAGGCTGTGCTCGTCGATCAGATTCGCTGCGAGTTCCGATACCTGTTTAAGACGGCGGAAGTAATACAGGGCTACAACGATGCCAACGACCATGGCGGCATACAATAGCTCTACATATCCTACATCAAAGTACCATTCTCCCTTATCCATGCAATTGCCCCCTGGATACCACCATAGCAGAGTCCGAATTCATATCCGTGGTAAGAGAAATCCCGCCCTGGTTTTAAGACTATTTTGTAGCGACTGATCAGGCACAGGAAATAGGAAAAACTGACATATATACGTTTCTGCGTTTATAGGGTCACGCTCAGGCAAATTACCTCTTTCGATCTTGAATATAGCCGACAAAGCCTTCCATAAACTTGCGAAGGTTATCGCGCGTAGCGGGATCGGAAATCTCGCCGGTTGCATCGATGACACTGCCAGCGCGTGATACCAGCAAGCGGCCGCCCGACCATAGCTCTGCGCCCAGCGTGCGAAATACCGGAAGCCAAGCATTCTGCGATAAGATGGTCCCAAACCCTCCAGGAGACGCTCCTGCAATAGCAACTGCTTTGCCCCTGAAAACGCGCGGGATATCTTTTGGAGGGCGGGAAAGCCAATCGATGGCGTTCTTGGCAACCCCTGGAACGCTGTTGTTGTACTCCGGCGTTACAAGCAGTAATCCATCAGCCTGCGCGATCTGATCCTTGAGATGCTCTACAGTAGCGGGCACCCCTCTTTCGGCTTCGTCATCGCCATTATAGAGCGGGATACCACCAATCGATTCGATATGGAGCTTGCTGTCAGGAGGCATCAGCAAAGTAGCCGCGCGAAGCAATGCCAAGTTATATGAACCGCTGCGTACGCTGCCGGAAATACCGATTAGACTGATCATTGCGTTCTCCTTATTACATCATTTATATGAGGCAGCAGTTAAACTATTATCTCTCTTTCAAGGCTTCTGCATAATTTTCCAAACTTCAGGGGTTCACTATTACACTAATACAATAGAAAAAAATGATGCGGAAATCATGACCTCCAAGCCCAATAGTCCGCCAAGCATGCTGGCCATCAGTATTCAGCATGCAGGAGGGCCGGAAGTGCTCGTGCCCGTCTCCCATCCCGTTCCTCAACCGGAGAGTGGATGCATTCTTATCAAAGTCGAGGCGGCTGGCGTCAATCGTCCGGATATTTTGCAGCGGCGCGGACTTTACCCTCCTCCCCCTGGCGCGTCTGGAATTCCCGGGCTTGAAATCGCCGGAAAAGTCGTCGCGCTGGGCACGGGAACAGGCCGCTTCAACATCGGCGATGATGTATGCGCCCTGGTTGCCGGCGGCGGCTACGCCGAATACTGTGCTGTGCATGAGAGTAATGCGCTACTTATACCGCCAGATATGAGCATGATGGAGGCAGCCGCGGTGCCGGAAACTTTTTTTACTGTATGGACCAATCTCTTTCAGCGCGGCAAGCTCCGCGAAGGGGAAACCGTGTTGATTCACGGCGGCGCTTCCGGCATCGGAACGACTGCTATCATGCTGTCCAAGGCATTCGGCGCCACAGCGATTGTAACGGTTGGCTCGGAGGAGAAGCGGCAAGCCTGTCTCGCCCTGGGTGCGGATCTTGCCATCAATTACCACAGCCACGACTTTGTCGAGGAAACCAAAAAATTCACCGACGGCAAAGGGGCCGATGTTGTCGTCGATATTATCGCTGGAGACTATGTCGCCAGGAATTACAAGGCGGCCGCGCTGAACGGGCGCATCGTCCAGATCGGGGTTCAGAATGGTCCCGCCAGAGAGTTAAACCTGATGACCATGCTGGCCAAACGGCTTACTCACACCGGCTCCACGCTGCGATCGAGAAGCGTCCAGGAAAAAGCACAGATTGCGGCAGAACTCGAACAGCACGTGTGGCCCCTCCTGGAGCAGGGAAAACTAAGGCCTCCGATATTCAAGGTCTTCAGGCTTGAAGAAGCAGCCGAGGCTCATGCTCTCATGGAGTCCGGAGCACATATCGGAAAAATCGTTCTGGCGATCCGCCCATAGCCCTTGCGAGACCATTACCGTTCTCTGGTCACAATCACTCGCAGTTTATCATCCACGGTGTGCCAAACTGATCGACAAGCATGCCGAAGCGTGTCGCCCAGAAGGTTGTCTGGATGGGCATGCGAACCGTGCCGTTTTCCGCCAATGCATGAAATATGCGCTCCGCATCTTCCGGGTTGTCTATGCCAAGCGATACAGACATGCCATTTGTTTGTTCATAGTGCTCAGGCGGGCTGTCCGAGCCCATCAATATTTCGTCTTCCACCATTAAGCGAGCATGCATGATTTTATCGCGCCATTCAGGTGGCGTTTGATCCGCCATGGGTGAACTCCCGTAGGTGAGCATTGCTACGATTTTGCCCCCCAGGCACTGCTCATAGAATTTGAACGCCGCTTCGCATTGGCCATTAAAACTAAGATAAGGATTCAGTTGCATGGATGAACTCCTTTGGTAATAGATGTTGGGAATCTGTTCGCCTTTTTACAACCTCTCTATAGCTGGCGCGCAGTCAGAGGCCACTGAATTTGTTTTAGCTTTAACTGCCAGTAGTCGAGATCCGGAATTCGCGAACCGATTCCGTCCCCCGCAATATTTCCGCCAAAGCGGACGTTCGATCAGCATTTGTGGTTCGGATATCCATACGGTATTCAAATAGTCCGGCCTGGGTAATACGATAACTCATGTTCGCTATCTCAAACCCGTGGTCAGTCAGGAGCTTTCTCACGAGAGTTTCCGACATGACGTTGTTCCTGTCGAAGCTGACGTGATATTGAGCATACTTCTGACGTGGAATCCTGTCTTCAAGCACACGGAACAGAGAGAGGATCCCAAGCGTGAACACAGTTCCAAGAACTGCGGGAAAGTAAAACCCTATCCCCAGCATAATCCCAATGGCGGCCGTGATCCAGATGGAAGCGGCGGTGGTCAGCCCGCGGACGCTTAACCCCTCCTTGAAGATAACTCCCGCGCCGAGAAAACCTATGCCTGTCATGATTCCCTGCGCCATTCGCATTGGATCTGTTCGCATGCTATCGAGCGAAAAACCCGGCAACGATCTCCACTCATGGAGTGCCACCAACATCAGCAGGCTGGAGGCCAGGCAGACGAGCGCGTGGGTGCGGAAACCAGCGGGATGACCATGAAAAGTCCTTTCAAGGCCGATAAACCCGCCTGCAACCACCGCCCCAACAAGATGGAGGATAACTGTTAAGTTATCGGCATTCATGACAACCTCGAAATATTATTATCCTGGCCAGGATATTATGCGGGGCACTCCTCTCTCCACCTCTGGCCATATAGTTGTTATCAGTTAAAGCAGTTTAAGAGAATAGATCCATAATCTACTAATAATAAAGCATTTAACTTCATTTAACCGAACTGCCGGAGGAACGCGGTTATAGCCAGGCTCATCGTATAAAAAATCCGTATCCATGGCACTGAATCATAAGATAGCGGTCAAAATTATTGTACAACGGCTTTTTTAAGTAGGAGGTCGCCATGAAATCCATGTATGAAATTTTAATGGCAGCACCGCCCGCGTTGGTGACGCGATGCAAAATCGCCATGGTGGAAATTGCGCATGGGCACTGGGCTGCTGCGGCACTGACACTGGAAAATGCAATATATGAAGCAGAGCCTGGAGAATGGGCTTTGGATTGCATGCAGATGAGAGATTTCTGCCTATTGATGGATAAGGTGAAATACCAGGGATTAGAAGGACTGGGAAAGCTAGCAAGAACTAAGGCAGATCGCTTATTTGTTATAGAAATGGAAGCATGAGTGACGCTGTTCATCTGGTAGTTTTTTCTGTTCCTCAGGTGGCAGGCGAATTCTTCCGGATTTTTTTGGCGTTGCAGGAGGATCAAGCAATGATGGATGTTGCTTTGCTCCGGCTGCTTTACTGAATACTGAACATTTCTTTTTACTGTTGCGTGCCTCTCCGGTATGTTAATGGTTACGCTATGCCTTGCCACGGTTCTAGCTGCGTTGGTTCTGGCTGTTCCCCCAAAGCTATCATGCAGCTCCGCCACTGACACTGATATTCTGACCGGTAATCCAGCTCGCCTCATCACTTACCAGGAAAAGCACCACACGGGCAATGTCTTCCGGTTCGCCGACCCGGCCCTGGAATGACATGTTTGCCATCCGTTTGATGGTTTCCTCGGATTTTCCCGTCGTAAACATTTCCGTATTGACCGGCCCTGGCGACACGATATTAGCGGTTATCCCCCGCTCTCCGACCTCGCTCGCAAAGATGCGAGTGAGCTGCTCGACCGCGCCTTTGCTTGCCGCATACGCACCATAGTTGGGCAGCATCAGGCGGGTCACGGTGCTGGAGAGGCTGACTACGCGTCCCCCATCGGCAAGCCGGGTGGCCGCCTCGCGCAATGCAAAAAAAACGCCTTTGGTGTTAACACTCAGGACCCGGTCGAACTCTTCGTCACTGATTTCTGCAATTTTCCTCGAAAGGAGTACACCTGCATTGTTGACAAGAATGTCAACACGGTTGAAGCGTCCGACCGCCGCGTCGAAAAGTATGCGTGCCTCAGCCGGATGGCTGACATCGGCTCTGACAGCCAGCGATTCGCTCCCCGCCCTTGTGATATCCGCGCATACCGCTTCGGCCGCCTTCCGGTTAAAGATATAGTTGACAATGATTTTTGCGCCTGCGCTCCCGAGTGTTCGCGCAATCTCCGCGCCAATGCCCCGCGACGAGCCCGTGACAATAGCGACTTTATCTTTAAGCGGCTTTATCATTGCGGCATTCCGGTTCCCGGCTTAATGAGAACGGAAAGGCGGGGGAAGCGAAGAACGGCCCCCGAAGAACAACCCCTGAGTATGGTCAGGCGCATAGTTTCTTCGCAATCTCGGTAGCATGCCTGCCTTGAAAACGGGCAATCTTCAGTTCGTTTTCCGAGGGTTGCCGGCTGCCGTCCCCGCCAGCGAGCGTTCCCGCCCCATACGGGGACCCGCCCGTGATTTCGTTCATGTTAAGCAGTCCCTGACAGGTGTAGGGCACACCTACAATGATCATCCCCTGATGCAACAAGGTGCTGTGAAATGATGTAATCGTGGTTTCCTGCCCGCCATGTTGTGTGGCAGTGGAAGTGAACACGCTTGCAACCTTACCGGCCAAGCCACCGCTCAGCCATAGCCGGCCGGTCTGGTCGAGAAAATTGCGCATTTGCGCGCACATGTTGCCGAAACGGGTCGGCGTGCCAAAAATGATGGCATCATAGTTCGGCAGCTCATCCACCGTCGCGATCGGTGCCGGCTGATCCAGCTTGGCGCCTGCTTTGCGTGCAACTTCCTCCGGCACCAGTTCCGGTACTCGCTTGATAACGACCTCGGCGCCTTCGACGCTGCGGGCACCCTCGGCTACGGCCCCAGCCATTATTTCCACATGACCATACATGCTGTAGTAAAGCACGAGAATTTTTGCCATATTATTTCTCCTTGGATGTGGTGATGGACTTAAATGTAGCAGCGTTTTAACGCGGTTCCGCTATTTTCCACCCTTTTTTTGGCTTTCTCAGCCGTTCCTTCGATAGTCACGCCTGATTGGAGGCAAAGCTCAACTCTATGCCGTTTCCCGCTGGGTCCTTGATGAATAGCTGGGATATGCCGAGCGAGGGCACCCGCCCCTCTTTGAATGGAAGATTGTAGTGCTTCAGGCGAGCCTCCATTTCAGGGCGGTTGGTGCAAGTAAACGCAACGTGGTCAAAGGTAGTGGCAACATCGATATGCCGCACTTCATCCGGGCGCGTCTGGCTCAAGTGAAGCACACATTGATCTCCGGCGTAAAGCCAGTAGCCAAAGCTTTCAAATGGCGGGCGTTGACCCTGCGTGAGGCCCACGATTTCACAGTAGAATGTTTTGAGCTCATCCAACAGCTCGCGCGGGGCGCGCAAATTATAGTGATTGAAGCCGATCGCGCTCATGTATTTTCCAATTTATATTATTGCCTGGCTCCGCTCGTTTTCAACAACGCCGCGATATCGTTGTGTTTTTTGCTGAGCGCCCATTCCATCGCTGTTTTGCCCCACTCGTTCCTGAGATTGGGGTCGGCGCCATGCTCGAGGAGGACCTTCACGGCTTCAATATGGTTGCCGCGGGCCGCCATCATCAAAGCAGTCGTTCCGTTATCGGAGGTTGAATTGATGGGCACACCTCCTTCCAGCAATAAGCGAATAATGTCGGCGTGACCTCCGGATGCGGCGTAAATCAAGGGATTCCATCCAGGATGGTTGATTTCGGCCCCTTTAATATACAGTCTCTCGACGATATCTTTAAAACCCCGATAGCTGGCAAGCATGATAGCGGTCTCGCCTCGCCTGTTGCGCAAGTTGAGCTTGGCGCCCGCATTCACCAGAAGATCAACAAGATCGGCGTTTTTGTGGCCAACAGCCACCATTAAAAGCGTATTTCCCTGCTCATCGGGCGTGTTGGGATCGGCGCCCCGGGCCAGCAGCTTCGCAATGTCGGTCGTATTATTGTCCTCCACCGCCCAGCGCAGGTCTTCATAAATGCCTGCCGTGGCAAGCGACTGATGGCCCAAACTGGAAACAAGCGCCAAGCCAGCCAAAAAAAAGATTTTTTGCGATGAGATCATGATTCAAGCCGCCTTGAACAAGTTGAAAAAGTTGTCGGTAGTGGCCGAGGCAATTTCATTTACGCTAATACCGCGCAGATCCGCTATGGCTTCCGCGACGTGCCGTACAAAGGCGGGCTGATTAATTTTGCCGCGATGAGGTACAGGGGCGAGGTAGGGCGAATCGGTTTCTATCAGCATTCTCTCAAGTTTGATTCTCCTGGCTACCTCCTTGAGCGCCAGGGCATTCTTGAAAGTGACAATCCCGGAGAATGAGATATAAAAATTCATTTCCATGGCACGCTCCGCAACGTCCCAGCTTTCGGTAAAGCAGTGCATCACCCCGCCGACGCGATCCGCGCCCTCCTCCGCCATGATGCGCAGTGTATCCGCAGCGGCTGCCCGGGTGTGGATAATGAGGGGTTTGCCGCATTGCCGGGCCGCCCGGATGTGTTGACGGAAGCGTTCCCGCTGCCATTCAAGATCGCCTTTAAGACGAAAGTAATCCAGTCCCGTCTCGCCAATTGCAACCACCTTGGCATGGCCGGCCAGAGAAGCCAATTGCGCCGCGCTCGGCTCGTCCAGATTTTCATAATCCGGATGCACGCCGACCGAGGCGAACAGGTTGGAATGCGTTTCCGCCAATGCCCGTACTCGTGGAAAATCTTCGAGATTGACGCTCACGCAGAGCGCGTGGCTGACATTATTATCCTGCATGTTATTCAATAGCTCGCGGAGATTGGCGGCAAGATCGGGGAAATCCAGATGACAGTGAGAGTCAACAAACATAGCTGAATAAGTCGGCGGAAATTATTGAATACGCTTTAACCGACTCATTATCTCCTTATTGAAGTTAAATGGAAGTAAAGCAGCGGCGAACCGGCAGCCAAAACCTTCTGAATAACTGTCGGTGGCCTTTACACTTGACCTAGGGAATCAGCTTTCTTAAAAAGAATTCTTTATTGAAAAAATAATAATCCATTGTAATTCAGGTTAAAAGATGCAATTTTTATTCCTGGCATGGAAAATGCTTAACATACCCAACTGCATGATCCCCAATGATCGGGGGAGCCTATTATGGTCCGAATCTGTGCGGTGATTGGGCGGCGCATGCAACATTAAAAACCAACAAGAGGAAATCTGAGTTATGGAAAGAAAAAAAATACTGTCATTGTTCTGTGGCGCCCTATTGGGCGGGTTATCCCTTACAGCTTCAGCCGGCCCCATCATCATTGCCGGGACCGATGCTGATGATCATGGCTCTGCCAACGCAACCACGAACTTTACCGGTTGGCTGTTTATGCAGAAAGCCTTTGAAAATCTGGCTCCCGCTGTCACTAATGGTGACCTCACCGTGACCTGCATTGGCTGTAACTCCAGCAGTGCGCTTTCGGCGTTTAATTCGGCAACTACAAAATCAAGCCTGGATGGGACGTGGAATTTTGTCGCCTTGTCCACCTTAAGCGATATAACCAATTTCTTCAATGGCTCTGGGACCACGAACGTCAACAATACCGGTATTATTTACATGCCCACGGTCAGCAGCAACGTAGGTGGCGGGATTACCGACGCTCAACTCGGTATTGTCAACAGTAATTCCACCGTTCTTAATAATTTTGTTGTCGGTGGCGGTGGCCTTTTTACGCAGGAACAGGCGAATTCCAGCATCGGTTACGGATGGCTTTCAGCGTTATTGCCGGGGTTGACCGTTCAAGGGGATAATGGTGGTCCCGGTTTCAATTCCAGTTCACTTAGCATTACTGCCGCTGGCAATTCCGCCTTTCCGGGGTTGACGAACAGCGATGTAACGAATGCGACGCCCTGGCATGCATGGTTCTCCGGTAATTTTGGCGGTCTGAATCCATTGGTGAACGGCCCGATCTTCGGCCCTACGGGTGGCACATTCCCGGGCGCGGTTGTGATTGGCGGTGGTGCCGGAACAGTGTTCCAATGCGGCGAGCCAGGTCAACCGCCTTGCGATCCCGGCCAGGTCCCTGAGCCCGGCGTGTTGCCGCTGGTGGCAATCGGCCTGTTCGGATTGGCCTACACCGTACGCCGGCGATACAGCTAGAAACAAAAAAGCCTTTCCCCCTCGGAAAGGCTTTTTTGTTTAGATCGACCTTCCATAAACCCTGCCTGGAACGTTTCTAATTAACGCTTACTGGCGGGCCACAAGGATGAAGATAGCATCATTGCGTAGGAAAACAGCATTTCCTCCAGAAACAAACGTGGATTGAGGGGGTGGCTCGCAAGCTGTTGCGTTCTGGTCAAGGTTCGCAAATAGGTTATCAGCGCACGGGGATCGATATCGGAGGCCAACGATGGGATGGCAGGTATATTCACGTGGTAGCGTATTTTCCCCGCAGTCCGAAAGATCAATAAATCATAACACCATTTTTGCAGCCACTTCACGACGGTCGGTAAGTCGGATTTTTGCATGGCCTCGGCCAGCGCGATTGGATTGAAATTTGCGAGCTCGCTGATTTGTTCGATGAAGGCGCTGTGTTGCTCAAGATAAATGTCATCGTTAAATTCCAGTGCCGCCAGCGGCGCGTAACCCGCGGAAGCCAGACAGGCTTCCGCATTTTTAACGCCTTGTTGCCGGAGCCAGCGAGTCGCGACGGCGGAGTCAGGCGCGGGCATCGCTACCTGCATACAACGGCTGCGTATGGTGGCAAGTAAATGCTGCGCCTGATGCGCCACCAATATGAATAACGTTCGCGGAGGTGGTTCTTCCAAATTTTTCAGCAGCGCGTTGGCTGCGGCCGTATTCATGGTTTCCGCCGGATGGATCACTATAATTTTATAGCCGTTCTGGTGGCTGGATATATTGATGAAATCGGTGAGAGCGCGAATTTGCTCGACACCGATTTGCTTGCTGGGTTTTTTCCTGGATTTCGTGCTGCCGGTTTCTGCCCCGGCGCCCGCTGAGGATTCCCCAGACGCATATTCCTCGGTGTTGCTGCTTTCCTCGCCCGTGCGATCCTCGGACGAACCTGATACCCCCAATTGCGCCGACAGAACTTCGGGCTCGACCAGGCGAAAATCCGGATGACCACCTTGCTCAAACCATCTGCAGCTCGCGCAAGACCCACATGCTTCTCCGTCAACAGAAGTGTTTTGGCACAATCTGGATTTGGCCAGGCAATTGGCGAATTTGAATTTTCCCAACCCCTTCCTGCCCCGCAGCAGCAAGGCGTGATTCAGGAACGTGGCGCCTTCGCGGTGGTCCCGTTCAACGCTCGCTTGATTGCGGGTAACCAATCTCTGCCATACTTCTGTCTGCCAAGAATAAATGCTCATTTACAGAAAGATATAATGGTCTCTTCAATCGATTTGTTAACTTGTTCCAAAGGTAGATTTGCGTTTATCACCCTTATTCGCTGAGGGAATTTCCGTGCCCGTTCAAGATAACATTCTCTGACTCTCTGAAAAAACTCATCCCGTTCTTTTTCGAACCGGTCAGCCGTCTTGATTGCACTGGTTCGCTGCCTGCCCAATTCGACTGTCACATCGAGATAAAGTGTCAGGTCCGGCTGAAATAGTCCTTGTACCCAGTGTTCGAGTACCTCGAGTTTCTGGATGGGCAAGCCCCGGCCTCCACCCTGATAAGCAAAGCTGGCGTCGGTAAATCGATCGGAAATAACCCAGTTCCCCTGATCCAGCGCCGGCACGATGACCTTGTCCAGATGTTCGCGCCGCGCCGCAAACATCAGCAATGCCTCGGTTTCTCCATGCATGGTCTGATAATTGTCGAGCAGGAGTTCCCGCAGTCTTTCCCCCAGGCGCGTACCGCCTGGTTCACGTGTCACCACTACGGTCTTTCCCCTGCTACGAAAAAAATCAGCAAGCCAGTTGAGGTGCGTGCTCTTGCCCGCACCGTCTATACCCTCCATTGTGATAAATTTGCCTTTAGAAGTTTCGGAAATCATCATTATGGAAATGGTCCAAAGGCGTACACAGTAAAGAAAGCGTATTTGTCGCATGATTGCCCATCGCGCAGTTTAGCTTATACTGGTAAACGACAATAGTTTTGCCCGCTACCTTGAATTTAATGAGCCGAAAAAGCATCTTATCAGAGGTTAGAAATTGGAAACCGGGCTGAACAGGTATACCATCAGGGTGGGGGATCCAACAATTCGGAGTTCATTCATGACTTACGGTGCTCAAAATAAATTGGTCGGTTACGCCGCATTGATGGTTCTGATACTCGCATTCATCTCGGTCAGCGCGTTTGCGGAACAGGCTCCGGCAAGTGACGTGCCTGAGCAACCTTCTCTCCCGATAGGTCAGCCGCTGACAGATTTTGAAAGGATGGAGTTGCACCACCGGCGCTATAGCGCCGCTGCCAATAGTATGGCCCAGTTATTCAAGCAATTGAACCAGAAAATTCAGGAAGTATCGCTAGCCGCTAAAACCGTCGCAGCCAAGGATAATTCCCAAAACCGGCGTCAACTGGATGTCAAATTACGCCAATTGGAAAATGCCAGCACGACCTATGGCCATCAATATTCGCTGCTTCAATCCCAAATGCAGAATGAATACCGCAACTATATTGCCTTGAGCAACGAGCTTAAGGGCCGATACGATACAGCCAAAGATTTAAAGAGTGGGGAAATCACGGCCAAAGACGCCGGTCCGAAAGCAAATCCCTCAAAAAACAAAGAGCCAAAGGTGAAAGAAGCAAAAGGGGCAAGGGAGCCAAAGGAGATAAAAACCAAGGGTGAAGCCAAAAATATAAAGGCGAAAGACGCCAGGACCGAAGATATGCAGGCAAGACTTCTCTCCTCACCTTCAGCGAAAGACCCCCGGGTCATAAACCTGGATCCCAACGAAGTCAGGGCCAGACGCGACGGGACCGAAAATCCAGCGTCAGCAGCAGCTTCGGGATCAGCCCCCCAGGTCCAGCGTTGAATGCCCTCCGCTAATAACCATGGTACGCAGGCGGAAGGAAAGATTTCCGAGAAAGATTTCTGAAGCAGTAACACTGCTTATCTTGAAATACCCCAAACTTCGGCCAGACGCGCATCCCGGCCACAACTGCTGCGGTAGTATTTGTAACGGATCGGGTTTTTAAGGTAATAGTCCTGGTGGTATTCCTCAGCAGGGTAGAACTCGGTAGCGGGCAAAATTTCAGTTACGATCGGTTGCTTGAAACGTCCCGAGGCTTCGAGTTCAGCCTTCGATGCCTCGGCTTCGCGCTTCTGCTCGGCATCGTGATAAAAGATCACGCTGCGGTATTGTCCGCCGTGATCACAAAATTGGCCGTCGGAAGTAAGGGGATCGATCGTCGGCCAAAAAGCGGCGAGCAACTTGGCATAAGTGGTTTTTGCGGGATCGAAGCGCACCTGCACCGCTTCAACATGCCCCGTTTTGCCTGAGGAAACCTGCTTATAAGTAGGGTTAGCCACCGTGCCGCCCAGATAACCGGAGGTTGTGGATAGAACCCCTGGCACTTTATCGAAATCCGCTTCCGTGCACCAGAAGCAGCCCCCGGCAAAGGTGGCGATCCCCGCTGCTGAGGAAAGCGCAACGGCTCCATGCTCGGGCAGGCTGCCGCTCCCGGACTTGTTACGCGCATTTGACTGGTCGCAGGCAGAGAGCATCAATAACGAGAATGCTGCCAGCAAGGCAACGCCGGCTTGTTTACGGTGGATATGATCGAAAACATTCATGGAATAGGCAAACCATGCCGGACGCGCCAACAACTCGAAATAGGCGAGATAGCCAATCAGCTCCTGAGCGCCGGCAGCTGCTCGCCTTTTAATATGAATTGAAGCGCGACGCCATTGTTGCACCAGCGCTCTTTGCGCGGAAGCGGACCATCATTGAACACGTGACCCTGGTGACCCCCGCACCGCGCGCAGTGATACTCTGTGCGCGGCAGAATCATCCTGAAATCACGCTTTGTTTCCATATGTCCCTTGATGGGCTGTGTAAAGCTAGGCCACCCGGTACCGCTTTCGTATTTATCCGCACTATCAAACAGCGTCAAGTGACAAGCGGCACAAACGTAAGTGCCTTCGCGGTCTTCATGATTAAGCGGGCTACTACCCGGCCGTTCAGTATCTTCCTCAAACAATACCTTATAAGCTGCGGGCGAAACCAGACCCCGCCATTCTTCATGCGGCTTATTCAAAGGTTTGACCGTGGGGCCGGCTGTGGCCGTTTTACCGGGAGAGCATGCCGAAACTACGGGTAATGTAGCCAGCGCAGCAAGAGTTTGAAGTACGACTCGTCGGTTCATAAGAGGAGCCCTCCTTACATGTTATCCCATTTTTGACCGTCAACGCCTCGGGATGGTTCTTCGGCAGTTGACTCAGCCACTCACAGCCACTCACTTAGCCACCTATAAACCATTGTAAGCCTTCTTGCCAGGAGAATCGGTCTGAGACCCCACGTACAAGAAAATAAATCCATTATATGAGCTATGCTGAATGAGCCAGGGTCATCCCATTCTAAAAATTGATGCCGCGCAAGCCATCAAGCCAGATTCAGAGGGCCTGCCGTAGCACTCCAGCTTTAGCAATTTGGCTGGCAGGTTGTAGCATTGCTGGCTTCGGTCAACAGGCTCCATAACGGAAGGGGAGAGACAGAAAGACGAAGCAAACCGGAAAACAGTAAAAGGAACTTCATGGAAGGGACCGAACCTGGCAACTTGAACTGAAATTCTTATAACTCATTGAGGAGAAATATCATGCGACAAATCCGATCGTGCTTATCTCCAATTGCCGCGGCAGCACTGATGTCTTCTTTATCGATTCCTGTCTGGGCTGTTCCCTTTGTTCAAACCAATCTGGTGACCGATGATCAGACTGCCAATGCCGCGCAAATCACCGATCCTAATCTCAAGAATGCCTGGGGAATGTCGTTCGGTCCGGCGACTCCATTCTGGGTTTCCGCAAATGGTACGGGAACGGCGAATTTATACTCCGTGGATCCTGGAACCCAGGCTACGACCAAACAGTCGCTGATGGTTTCGATCCCCGGCGCTGGGAGCGTAACTGGCCAAGTTTTCAACAACAGTACCACATCATTCAATGGCAATCGCTTCCTGTTCGTGAGCGAGGATGGGACAGTCTCCGGGTGGCGTCCGGCACTGGGCACAGCAGCTGAAACAATTGCTCCGGCGTCCACGGCAAACATTTACAAGGGCGCAGCCATTGGCAATACCTCGGGCCATGATTATCTCTATGCGGCGAACTTCAAGACAGGCGCAATCGACGTCTATAAAGGAGACGGCGCAGCTCCATCCTTGTCCGGATCGTTTACCGACGCGACCCTTCCCAGCGGTTACGCACCTTTCAATGTTCAGAATCTCAACGGCTCGCTTTATGTCTCTTATGCTCAACAGGATGACGCAAAGCACGATGACGTTCCGGGGCTTGGAAAGGGATTTGTCGACCAATTCAGCCTGAGCGGCGACTTTATTGGTCGAGTCGCGTCTGAGGGAACATTGAACGCGCCATGGGGAATGGCGATTGCGCCCTCCTCGTTCGGCTCCATGGCGGGCGACTTGCTAGTGGGCAATTTTGGCGACGGTCACATCAATATTTACGATCCGACTACTCATGCGTTCCTCGGGCAAGTACTCGATGCCAGCAATAAGCCACTTGCGATCGACGGCCTGTGGGCTATATCGCCCGGGAATGACGGATCCGGCGGAAGCAGCCACTTGTTGTATTTCACCGCGGGGCCCAACAATGAAGCTCATGGGTTGTTCGGTGTCCTGGCGCCCGTTCCGGAGCCTTCGGAATACGCGATGATGCTGGCTGGTCTCGGGGTCATAGTGTTTATGATCCGGCGCCGTGCCGTAAATGGAGAAAACGAAGGGAGAGGTAGCGTCGCGGCTTGACTTTTACTGGACAGGGACTTAAATGCTAGATGCTGACTACTGCCTTTGGCACAGCAATTACGAAATAATCGCTTCAGGCGAATGAAGTAGAACAACTAATAAACCCGAAGCCGGTGGTTCGCCTTCGGGTTTATTTTACGTCCGAAATTTAGATGGCTCAACAGGTTCTCGGGCTCTCTATTCACCTCAGCTGGATGTGAGAGATCACGTGGCATCTGACGTGATTTGGCCCCATCTCGCGTTATTCTCGGCTTTGCGACGTCTTGGCACGATGCGCCAGCACAAGGCCTACTATTTCCACCCCGATACCGAGGACGAATAATATTGCTCCGATCCAGATATTTTCCGGGGCGAGAAACATCAATAAACCACCCAGAATAAGCAGCGGGACGGATAATAATCGTTTGGTGCGAGGATTTCTGATCATGACTCAATGAAATGCTTCGCAGACGGGATAATATCAATATAGCCCTCATCCACGAGAATGCGAGCGGAACAAGGCAGTGAGGCAGTGCTGAGTACTACCCCTCCCGTACCCGGTAGTAGGAGAGAGCCAGCCCCCTCGCCATAAGATATTATCCGTCACCGGAAATCCTTAAGCACACTCTCCGAAAGTATTGCAGCTCCCGTACTGACTTATGAAAAAGCCCTTCGACGCTGCCTGGCGTCTGACCAATCTTCCTAAACCGGTTTACTCCGAAGGCTTGCCGGTCGTCGCGTGTCGTGACGAGATCGCGCGCGCGGTTGGGGAACACCAGGTTGTCGTCGTGTGCGGAGAGACGGGCTCGGGCAAGACTACGCAGTTGCCCAAAATCTGCCTCGAACTCGGGCGTGGAGTGGGAGGAATGATCGGGCATACACAACCGCGGCGCATTGCGGCGCGCACCGTTGCGGCGCGGATTGCCTCGGAACTGAATAGCACGCTGGGCCACGCGGTCGGGTATAAGGTGCGGTTCTCCGACCAGGTGAGCGGACAGACTTATGTCAAGCTCATGACCGACGGCATCCTGCTGGCTGAAACCCAGAGCGATCCGTTGCTACTTGGGTACGACACCCTCATTATCGACGAGGCGCATGAACGCAGTCTCAATATCGATTTCCTGCTCGGCTATCTAAGGCAATTGCTGCCTCGGCGACCGGATCTCAAGCTTATCGTGACCTCCGCCACTATCAATGCGGAACGCTTTTCGGCACATTTCCACAATGCGCCGGTGATCGAGGTCTCGGGCAGAATGTACCCCGTGGAGGTGCGCTACCGTCCTATCGATTTCATTCGCCGGGCCGCCCGTTTTGGCCAGTCTCAGGATGGTAGCCGGAGCCGTGATGCAGCCCAGAATCGAACCGGGGAGAAAGAGAATGAAGAGGAAGAAGTCGATTTTGAACAGGCCATTCTTGATGAGGTGGATGAGGTTGCACGCGAGGGCGCAGGTGATGTATTGATCTTCCTTCCGGGAGAACGGGAAATCCGCGAGACTGCCGAGGCTCTGCGCAAACATGCTTTAGGTGGACCGGGCGCCGGTGTGGGGGGTAACCGTGGCGCCGCCGTTTCCAGCGCTGAAATCCTGCCGTTGTTCGCGCGCCAGTCCTATGCCGATCAGGAACGGGTATTCAAGCCCGGAGGCAGCAGCATGAGACGTATCGTGCTTGCGACCAATGTGGCGGAGACTTCTCTCACTGTTCCCGGCATCCGCTATGTGATCGACACGGGACTGGCACGCCTCAATCGCTACAGCTACCGCAACAAGGTGGAGCAGTTGCAGGTAGAAAAAATTTCGCGTGCGTCCGCCAACCAGCGGGCGGGGCGCTGTGGCCGTGTGATGAGCGGTGTCTGCATTCGGCTCTACTCTGAAGAAGATTATCTTGCGCGTCCGGAATTCACCGATCCGGAAATCCTGCGCTCATCGCTGTCATCCGTGATTTTGCGCATGAAGTCGCTCAAAATTGGATCCGTGGAAGACTTTCCTTTTCTTGATCCGCCCTTGCCACGAATGATTGCAGACGGATACCAGCTGCTGGCCGAGCTCGGCGCTGTGGATGACGGCAATGCGCTTACCAAGGTGGGCTGGCGCCTGGCGAAGTTTCCCATCGATCCCAAAATTGCGCGCATGATTCTCGCAGCCAAAGACGAGAATTGCTTGAGTGAAGTGCTCATCATCGCTTCCGCCCTGAGTGTGCAAGACCCGCGTGAGCGTCCATTTGAGCGGCAAGAAGCAGCGGACAGGGCGCATCAGCGGTTTCAGGACGAGCGCTCCGATTTTCTTGGCTATCTGAAGTTATGGGATTTTTTCGATGATTTGCTGAAGCACAAAAAATCCAATCGAAAGTTGCTGGCGGATTGCCAGGCACATTTTTTATCTCACCGCAGGATGCGCGAATGGCGTGAAATCCATGGCCAACTGCATGTACTGGTTCTGGAAACGGGACTCCGACCCAACGAAATTCCCGCCTCGTATGAGGAAATCCACCGTGCACTGTTGGCGGGGCTGCTGGGCAATATCGGTTTTAAATCCGATGAGGATGGCGAATACTTGGGAGCGCGGGGAATCAAATTCTCGATATTTCCCGGCTCGGTGCTGAAGAAAGCCAAACCTAAATGGCTAATGGCAGCGGAACTGACCGAAACAACCAGGCTCTACGCGCGCTGCGCGGCGAAAATAGATCCCGTCTGGATAGAGAAAATCGCGGGCGGGCTGTGCAAAAAGCACTACTTCGATCCCCACTGGGAGAAAACTCCGGCACAGGTTTCGGCATACGAGCGCGTGACGCTGTACGGCCTTACCGTGGTGCCGAAACGCCGGGTTTATTACGGCGCCATCAATCCTCGCGAAGCGCGCGAAATTTTTATCCGTGCAGCGCTGGTCGCGGGCGAATATGCAACCCGGGCTCCATTTTTCGAGCATAACCGCAAACTTATCGAAAGTGTTGCCGCGCTGGAGCATAAGGCGCGGCGACCGGACGTGCTGGTGGACGATATGGCAATTTTTGCTTTTTACGATCGCGTCATCCCCGGCGACATCTCCAACGGCGCGGCATTCGAGAAATGGCGCAAGCAGGCCGAGCGGGAAAACCCGAAACTTCTCTATCTCAGCAGGGATTACCTGATGCGCCATGCGGCGAGCAGCGTCACCGAGGAGCGGTTTCCCGACAGCGTGACCGTGGATAATGCCCGGCTGCCGTTGAGTTACCGCTTCGATCCCGGGAGCGTCCTGGATGGCGTCACGATTACCGCGGCATTACCGCTGCTCAATAAATTGGACTCCGCGCAATTCGATTGGCTCGTTCCGGGATTGATCCGCGAGAAGGTGACGTGGTATCTGAAGGCGCTTCCCAAACAGATACGCCGTCATGTGGTGCCCATACCGGAGTTTGTCACGGGGTTTCTGGAAAGTTGTGATTCGGGACCCGCAGCAGACCAGTCCACGCCCGCACCGCTTCGAATGCTGCTCACCAAGGCGCTGGCCGGGTTTGTATTGCTCAAGACGGGCATCACTGTTTCGCCGGATACATGGCAAGACGAAAAGCTGCCTCAGCATCTGCTGATGAATTACCAAATTGTAGATGATGCCGGGCGCGAACTTGCGATGAGCCGGGATCTTGAGGAACTCAAGGCGCAGCTTGGCCAGGCGGCACGGTTGACGTTCTCGGGGCCCTCGGGGTCGGGACCAGACGAACGTATTCCGATCGAGCGGGATGAGGTGACGCGCTGGGATTTTGGCGATCTCCCCGAAGAAATCGTCTTTACGCGCGCAGGCAAAAAGCTTACCGGCCATCCCGCGCTGGTCAATCGTGGGGGAAAAGTGGCGATTCGCCTGTTCGATACTCGCGAAGCGGCGCAGGAGAGCATGCGCGGCGGAGTGCGGCAGTTGTTGCGTTTCGAGATCAAGGAGCAAATGAAGCAACTGGAAAAGGATCTGTCAGGGCAGAGCCGTTACCTGGGCCAGGCTGCTTTGCAATTACACATTCTCATCAGTGCGGATGCGCTCAGGGAGGACGTGCTGAGCGCCATCGCCGACCGCGCCTTTATCGGCACAGACACATTGCCGCGTACCGAAAACGAATTCGCCGCCCAGAGGCAGCGGGCGAGAACGCGGCTGCCCGCCGTAACCGAGGGGGTTGTCCGAGCGGTACAAGCTATCGCGAACGAATGTCAGGCATTACTAAGCAGGCTTTCCGCAACCGGTAGAGGGGGCGGGACTGGCAAGCCGGCATCGTCCCCATCCATGGGAAAAGATGCCGGAAAACTGAAGGATGAACTCAACGGGCAACTACGGCACCTGGTTTATCCGGGTTTCCTGTGCGAGACGCCTTGGGAGCGGCTGCAACATCTGCCGCGTTATCTGAAGGGCATGGCCCTGCGCCTGGATAAATACCCTGTCAACCCGGAGCGCGACATTCGTCACGGAGCTGTTATTGCCGGGTTATGGCAACAGTACGAACAACGCCTGGAGAAGCACCGGAAGGCCGGACTCAGCGATCCCTCACTTGCGGAGTTCCGTTGGCAGATCGAGGAACTGCGCATCTCTCTATTTGCCCAGGAATTGAAAACGCCCTACCCTGTTTCTGTTAAGCGGCTTGAGAAGTTATGGGAGGAAGTGGGCGCGTGAAGTACATCGGATACGGAGTCAGCAAGCCTACCTCATGTCAAACACCATAGGTTCCGCTTCGCTCCAATCGTTCGGATAAAAATTGATCTAAAAGAATTATGATACATTCCGCTCGATACGATAGTTTGCCACCAGTCTCGATTCGCTGTCCGGCCCGACCTGCACCACATCCTGGTCGGCATTAGCAGTCTCGACGCAAACAAAGCATTTATAATCGTCGTCTTTCAGGTCGCCCATTTCCGCCGAGATTTTAGCCCATGGATTCCATACCACCGCGGTCTTGCTGCCCTTCGATTTAATTCTGATGCGACGGTCGAGCTCGGCATCCTCAATGACTATCTCGCCCTGCACGTTTCGATAGATACGATCGACTTCCTTATCGATGACCACTGCTCCAGCCTGGGATTTCACATGACCTTTATCAGTTTTATCCACGTACTCGGTTCCTTCCAGCCCTAATATCACCACCTGAGCAATATCCCCGACCTTGAAGTAAGTATGCAGCGCCTGGGTTACGGGAAACGTATCGCCATTCAAGCTGCGGGTGATCAGCTCCATATTCAGTGAATCGCTGACGGTGATCTCCAGCAAAAGCTCAAATGAATGCGGCCAGATCGCTTTTGTTTCGGCGGAATCCCTCAGCCCCAGCGTAACTTTGCCTTCCTCATTTCCGCTTGCTTCCGTCCGCATGACTTCCCAGAAGCGGTTGCGTACGAAGCCGTGCGCCGGGCGGCCCTTCCCCTCCGGATCAGGCCCGAACCAGGGCCAGCAAACCGGGGTACCGCCCTTGATTGACTTTCCAGGTTGATAATATGCACGCTCGCTGACAAACATCAGGTTGTGCGGTTCATTGGCGGGGTGAAAAGAAAGCACCTGTCCGGCGTAAATCGAAATAATGGCGCTGCCTTTGGCATTATCGACCCGTATATAGGGGAATCCGCCCGCCCCTTCGATAAACTTGATGTGATCAACGATGCCATGATTGTTGTTCAGCTGTTCGATATTCATTGTCTCGGTCCTATCTGCTCCAGGCTTGCTGCATCAAGCGAGCTGTAATTGAGCGGTTCTTGATTATTGGGTAAGTAATGACATTATAATAGCATGCCGACGTCCCGGCTGAACAATGGTTGCTGAACCCATGAGTTCTGAACCCATGAGTTCTGAACCCATGAGTTCTGAACCCGATGAGCTCTGAACCTAAGGGGTTCTGAACCCATGAATTACCTGAAAAACAACCGAAATATAAAAGGGAGGGCCCAGCGCCGTTCCATGGCCTGTTGCGGCTCCGTTTGAGGATCTCTGGCGGTGACCGGGATAAGCTCTGCCTGTAACGCAGCAAAGATATAGTAATTGACGCGTGGAGCTTTTTTGAATAATCAGACGCCCTTTGCTTTACAAAATAAATCACTCTTGAAAAAACTCGGCCCCGGACTCATAACCGGCGCCGCAGATGATGATCCGAGCGGCATTGCGACTTATTCACAAGTCGGTGCCGGGTTCGGCTATTCATTGCTGTGGACAACATTTCTAACCTTTCCCCTTATGGTGGGGATCCAGATCGTGAGTGCCCGCATTGGTCGTGTGACAGGCCATGGTCTCGCCGCGAACATTCGGCAGCGCTACCCTTCATGGCTTCTATATAGCCTTATCTGCTTGCTTCTGATTGCCAACACGATCAACATTGGCGCGAATATTGGCGCGATGGGTATGGCGCTTAAGCTTCTCATTGGTGGCCCAGCCCATCTGTATGCTGTCGTGTTCGCGCTAATATCGCTCGTACTGCAAATCTTCATACCTTTTCCACGCTATTCACCTATCCTGAAATTACTCACGTTATCGTTGTTTGCATATGTCGCCACGGTCTTCGCCGTCGAGGTTCCCTGGGGAGAGGTAATCTACAATACGGTCATGCCCTCCATATCATTCAGGGCTGATTACGCGGTTGCTGTGGTCGCTGTCTTCGGCACTACCATCAGCCCTTACCTGTTCTTCTGGCAAGCCTCGCAGGAAGTGGAAGAGCAGAGAGCGGCGGACGGCGAAGAGCCTCTGAAACAAGCACCTGAACAGGCTGAAGCTCACTTGCGCCGAATCAAGATTGACACCTACGTCGGCATGGGATTTTCCAACCTCATCGCTTTCTTCATTATGCTAACGGCAGCGGTAACGTTAAATCTCCATGGTATTACGGAGATCGAGACCACCGCGCAGGCTGCAGAAGCATTACGGCCTGTAGCTGGCGAATTTGCGTTCCTGCTGTTCTCGGCAGGTATTATCGGGACGGGGTTGCTCTCCGTGCCGGTCCTCGCAGGCTCGGCTGCTTATGCGGTAGCGGAATCGTTCGACTGGCGCATCGGCCTGGGACGTACCCTCCTGCAGGCAAGAGGTTTTTATGCCATCCTGACGATCGCAACCCTTTTAGGAGTGGCGCTTAATTTCACGTCGATCGACCCTATTGACGCACTATTCTGGAGCGCCGTTATAAATGGGGTTATAGCAGTGCCTATCATGGCAGTGATGATGTTAATGGCTGCGAAACCCGAGGTAATGGGACCATTCGTCGTTACCACTCGACTTCGAATTCTCGGTTGGCTGGGAACAATTGTGATGGCGCTTGCGGTGCTGGTGATGGCAGCAACCTGGAACGCCGGGGGGGTGTAGTATCTGGGCAGCATCGCCAGAATATGGTGAAGGCGCCTGCCCGCCAAGCCATTTTTGTTAGGAGGATACGCATCTGGCTGAGTATTGCACTGGTGATGAGGCAACGATTTGATTTTCGATCTGCTTCGTCCATATGCTTTGTAATGGGCCACACCACGATGGATTCAGTCAATCAATTTAGCCTGCATCGAATCTATCGGCCCAGTCTTTGCCTATCAAAGATTGCGGAAAAGTTACTCGGCATTACCTCCCAATTGTCCGCCAGGAGCAAAGTATTACCGCCCCAAGAGTTCTCCGACGGGTTTAAGGAGCTCGACATGATCACAGACTACTTTAGTGATAGCCAACAACGGCGCGCCCAGCAGCAAACCTGCTATTCCCCACAACCAGCCGAAAAACAACAGGACGATAAATAGAACCGCTGCATTCACGCCTGCAAATCTACCCTGTAACCACGTGGTAAACCCCATCCCCACCGCCCCTGAAATAAGCAGAAAGACCGCTACTACAAAGAACGCCTGAGGAAGCGATCCGAATTGGAGCAATGCCGCAACGCCGCTGCCAAGCGCAATCCCCACGGTGCCCAGATAAGGAATAAAATGCAGTATCCCGGCAGCAACCCCCCATACACCCGCATGTTCGAGCCCGACTGCTTCAAAGGCAAGCCAGGTAAGCATCGCAACCAGGGCATTTGATATGAGCATGACAAGCAGATAGCGTTGAATTTGTTCATCCACCTCTTCAAGTATCCGAACAGCATCTTTCTTTTGAGTGAGAGAAGGTCCGACGAACTGCACCAGTTTGCGCCGGAAATGTGTTCCTGAGGCCAACAGAAAATAAGTAAGCAACAACACGACTGGCGCTTGTGCGGTAAACGTGACCAACAAAGCGGATTGCGTGAGCATGAAATCGCGCAACCATGCGGCGGTTCCTGATTCCCGGGTCACTACCGGGGGATCCTGTGATTTCATTCCTGCGTTAACCGCAGCCCCCTGGAGCTCATCGGCAGCTTGCTGTAATGCGCTCAAGCCACCGGTATGAAAAATGCTCAAATTCTGCCGCATCTTACGCGCCGCATCTGGAAGTTTCTCGACCATTTGCGCAGTATCATCACTTAAAGTGAATGTCATCCATGAGGCCCCTCCGACAAGCGCTGTCAGCACACATGCCGCGCCCAATGCTCGCGGAACACGATATCGCTCCAACCAGTCCACCAGCGGCCATAATGTGTAACTTACAAGAATGCCAAACAATAACGGGACAATGAAAGCGCGTGCCAGATACAGCGCAGCAACCAGAGCGATCAATGCAAGTATCCAGACCGCCGTTACGCTCGTTCCAGTAGGCGCAGCTCCCGGCGGCGGTATTTCCTCGGTAACGAGCTGCACAACAGCTTTTGACGCCACAGGCGTTAATTCGGTCTCCAATTCATCAATTGGTGAATTCATGGGGTTCTCGATCTAATTGACTAGCGTCAGTTCCATGCGCGAACATTTCCGTACGTAAATACTATTCTCTCTACTCTGTCTTGCTGATTCCGCGGACGTTAAGCCCAGCCAAGGCAAACTGCAGACTAAGAAGCCCAAATGCCTCCGCGTGCCAGCCCCAAATAATCCATAGCATATTGCCGATGAGAGAAAGAAAAAACCCCCCATGACGCGCAGGTTTTGATGGGAAGGTCAGCAGCCATACCGAGAGTATAGTGACCACCATTGCAGGCCACTGCAGGAAAGAAAAGTAGTCCATATTCGTTTTACCTCATGCTCCCAGCGGGCAAATAAGCGGTTTTAAGTACACACTGCTCCTCCGTTACTTTGGCTCCTCGAAGAAAAATGTCTCGTAACATTTCGTCAGGGAGGGATAAAGTTGCTGGCAGTTGAGATACAAATGTCCAACCGGGGTGAAATAATGCTGCTCTGCATCAGTTCTGGGGGGAATAAAATCTTCGTATCGAGCGACGGTAATAGCAGCGTACGCTCCAGAACACGATGCACCTCTTGCAAAAGCAGTATTCAGGCGGTTAATGCATGAGGCGGGTCAAACATTTAAAAGACGCGCCAATTCCTCAGTACCAATGGCTGAATAAGCCCTGGCACCTGTTTAGCAGTGTGGGATTAATCCTCTACTAATGCCTCCTTGCGCTCGGCGATTTCAAGGCCCAGTTCCTCAAGATTCATATCCGACTTTTGCACCTTGGGAAACATTTCATTCTGTTCTTCTTCTATATGATGGTTAACATATTCGCCCAGTACAGTGACAACTGCGTCATACATCGGATCCGTAACTGCCATTGACTGGATTTGTGCAATCAAGTCCTTAGCCGATGCATGCTCCACCATTGCTTCGTTCATTAAATCGTCGTCATCAATAGCGGCACGCACCGCAGGATAGAAAATTTCCTCTTCCAGCTGAGCATGCACACTAAGTTCTTTGCAAATCTGTATCGCAAGTTCTTCTTTTCCAGTCTCATCATCTTTTTTGCTAAGCTTTTCGAATTCCTTGAATAACTTTTTGACCTTGTTGTGATCGTCGGTCAGAAGTTTGATCGCATCTTTTTTTGCCTTGCGTGTTGTTGTGCTACGCGTTGTGGTTTTTCCTGTGGTGCTTCCTGTAGTGGCCATGACTGTTTCCTTATGATATTAAGTTATGAATTGCTTAAGTTTCTGATAGAAAGCTGATTTTTAGCACTCTGGTATATTTTTGCGCAGGCTTTATTATTAGCGACTTTGCCATTGAGCCATCCTTCTTTTTCGGCCACTGCCCGGTGCGCGAATGCTGGGAGCAGGAAAGCCATCCGTTAATACAATTACAATTAAGCTTTTTATTCTGCCGGCTCTTTTTTATGCGGCGCAAAAAAACAGCTCGTCAATGCTTTATTGGACGCAATAGTCCCATATGTTGGGAGGAGCTTCAGTGCGGTAGCAAACGATTAGGTGAGGATGTTGGCTTGGTCGCACCTTTTTATTTTAAGCCATCGGATACATGAGCACAGTGAAGCCAGTGAACATTTCATGCAGTTTTATGAGAATTACACCTTCCTGATAGAGGAGTGACCGACTTATAGGCTCGGCGCTTGCCTTGGGCGACAAAGGTATCGTCATTGCCACAAAGCCTCTCTGGAGGCTCTCGAAGAGAACCTCAGGCAGCGCGGCTTGGTGGCAGGCGGCCATCCGGTAACAATGATAAATATCTCCCTCTCGAAGCGGATATACTATTTCCGAAGTTTATGGTCAACGATATGCCGGATGAAATGCAGGCGTGTTAACACTACTGAATGCTCCGATATGCTTGAGTTATGGGCCTTGGTTCCTATTAACGCAGCAGGATCAGCCGCGGAATAGCATCCTTATCAACCCATACTATGGCGTTTTGATGAAAGTCCCTGCCAAGCGCGCGCGACGTTTCAAGATCGAGTCCCAGGATAAGAAAACTTTCTTCCCCCGGCCAATCTCCGGCGGAATCCAAGCCCACCCCTTCGATAATGCGTGCCAGCTGGGGCACATATTGAGCTAACCGTTTCCGTAGCCGCACGCATGCTGCCCGGTTTGCCTCGGGGCTTTGACGTACGCCGAACGGATTGCAAGCAGTAATAAAGGCGGCGCACCGATGACCTGAAGTGGCAAAAAGTTGCGACAATGGCTCGGAATACTGATCCACACGCAGTATCATCGCGTCAGGCCCGGATCCAGCCTGGTAGCGAGCCGAGCGGTAGGCGGCAATGACCTCGGCGGGAATGTGAGACCGCGGCAATTGAACCTCTTATTCTTGCCTGGGGCTTATATTCGGCAGGACCCGAGAGGCAGAGCTCTGGCGCCCGTTACTTAGTAGCCACCTTTTTAGCCAACTTTTCAAAGTTCGCGTCCGCTGCCTGTAATAAGCCTCGCACCGCGATCAGAAGCGAAATAGGACCATAACCAGCCCAGCATCACGACCATGCGATTACGGAAGCTGATCAGGAAAAAAATATGCACACAGCCCCAGAGCAGCCATGCTAGGAGCCCGCTGAGACGGATCCAGCCGAAATCCAGTACCGCTGATTTGTGGCCGATAGTGGCCAGATCGCCCGCATGGTGGTAGTGAAACTCAGGCTGTGCCTGCATCCCGGCAGCACCGCCCCTACCGTCAATGCTGACTGAGCCATTTAACCTTCGCAGCAGCAGCTCGGCAACATAGTTGCCTTCCTGTTTCGCAGCGGGTGCAATGCCGGGCACAGGCCTTCCGTCGGGCCTATAGACCGCCGCGGTATCACCAATCACGAATACCGTTGGGTCTCCCGGCAGTGACAGATCGCCCAGGACACGCACACGCCCGGCGCGATCTGGCTCAACGTCCAGCCATTGAGCGGCGGGGGAAGCCGCAACGCCCGCAGCCCAGATAAGGGTTCGTGCTTCGATTCTCTTGCCGGCGGCTATTACTCCTTCTGAATCGCAGTGCTCGACCATGGAGTTGGTCAGTACTTCGACGCCCAGTTGCTCTAGTGAGCGCCGGGCCTTATCCGCCAGCGACGGGACAAAAACCGGCAGTATCTGTGGACCCGCTTCGATCAGGACAATATGCGCCGCGAGTCCGTGCATAGTTCGGGATTCCTGCGCCAGCTCGATTTTTGCCAATTCCGCGATAGCTCCGGCTAACTCCACGCCTGTCGGGCCTCCTCCGATGACGGCGAAGCTGAGCAGGCGCTGTCGCTCATCCGCATCTTCTGTTGCTTCGGCGCGCTCGAGCGCATCGAGCACGCGATTACGGATATCAAGCGCGTCTTCGATTTGCTTGAGACCGGGCGCAAATGCTTCCCAATCTTCATGGCCAAAGTATGAATGCCGCGCGCCCGTGGCAATCACCAGTATGTCGTAGGCGACAAGGCGGCCGTTTTCGCGCAAACGCACCGTCCTTTCCTGCCGGTCGATTGCCTCAACGTGACCCAGCACAACTTTGGCATTGATCTGGTTCCGCAATATCCGGCGGATCGGCGTGGCGATATCAGCTGGGGACAAGGCGGCGGTAGCGACCTGGTACAGCAAGGGCTGGAACAGGTGGAAGTTGCGCTGATCAACCAGCGTAACTTCGGCTGGCGCGGCCTGTAGCGCCCGAGCGCAGGTCAATCCGCCAAACCCGGCACCGAGAATCACAATGCGCGGTAATTGCGACGCTTGATTCTGGCCGTACCCCGGTTTGCTCCCTGAACGGTCGTTCATTGGTTTTACCTGGCCTCGCGTTCATGGTGCGTCATGGTTTTCTTCAGCCATTGCATCGCGCGGTTCCCTTCTCAAATAGATATAGCGCCCGATCCTGTGGCAGATTCAACATAGGTTATGGGGACGAGCTTGTCAAAAACCACAGCAACAGCCGGTGGCCTGCGCTTGCAACCGATCGGCCAGGACTCGACGAAATCCGGGGTGAGTACGTACCACGAAATAATCCCGGGCTTATATAAAGATCGATCCGCCGCTCTCAACAGTTTTGCCAGGATAGCGGTCCGCCTTTCAAGTGAGTGCCGAGAGTATCGTTTTACCTTGAGGAACTATCCGGCGTTTTCTCGTTCATTACGCAACGGGTGGTCGTTGGCGCGGTATAATGGCGGGCGGGCGTTTTTTTCTTTTCAGCTTGACCCTCACCTTAATGACCGTTCCCCTTTATCCATGTCCCTGTTACCCATGTCCCGGGCTCCATGATCGAGGCTGACCCACAGAAGGGAAATAAGACGAGCGCGTCTCAGCCGCTACCGTGAGGATGGTGCGCGAACTGCCGGATTGAACATTCGTGTCCCTCGCTCGCCGGGTCATATTTTTCGCCCCAGCGCAGCAGTTCCATCATGGTAGGCAGCAGATCCAGACCTTTTTCGGTGAGCGAATAAATAAACCTGCGCGCATTGTCGGGGTCACCCTGCCGCAGAACAATATGGGATTCTTCCAGTTTTCTCAGGCGGTCGGCAAGTATATTGGAAGCGATTTTTTCGGGAGAAGAAAGGAAATCCCGGAAGTAGCGCTTCTCCAGGAACATGATGTCGCGGATGACGAGCAGGGTCCACTTATCGCCGATCATATCGAGCGCGCAACTCATCGGGCAGGAGGAGCGTTTGATTTGATCTTGTTTATTGATTCTGTTAGCCATTGGGCGGGACAGGATTATTTTTAGTTGCATTGGGGTATTAACTCTCATTATACTTTCATTGTGCAACCATGAACGACGATAATTAAGCGCTAACTCATCGTTGGCAAGTCATAATTTACATCTTAAGACGCCTTTGTCTTATGGCAGAGGCGCGGCTGGTGTGCTGAAACGGCGCCGTGCCGAAACCACGCACCTCATCCAGCGATATATCGATCAAGCATGAATGCAGAGGCAACCGAACAAATCAGAAGGAGGTAATGGATGATGATCAAGCAAGCGATTCAAGCGGGCGCGTTGGCGCTTGTTTTTGCCGCGGGGTTGTACAGCGGCACCGCGGCGGCGCATGGAAGGGTGGCTATGGAAGAAGATACATGCATGCGCCGGCTCGGCGACAACAGCATGGTGCATTTGAGCGCTTATCAGCCACAACACGAGCCGAGCGACCAGTACTGTACTGATATACCGAAAGAAGGAAATACATTCCTGGTGGTGGATCTCGTCGATCCAGCATTACGCGATATCCCGGTAGGAATGCGAATAGTAAGAGGAACCAGCGAGCAGGAAGATGAGACCGTGAGCTATGTTCGTCCGAGTCACCACCCTGATGGAGTGATGCGGGGAGAGACCACCCTCGATAAGGGACAATACACCGTATTTATCACGGGTGAATCGGTGCCTCCGGTGCATTACCAGTATCCATTGCGAGTACAGATGATCAATTACGCGAAAACCTTCCGCGCCGCGGTATGGCCGCTGATCGGAATGCTTTTGCTGACCTTCCTCGGGTACAGGATCATGCAATCGAAGCGGGTGCGGCAATGGAGATCGTCGCGCCGTCCGTAGCGCTCCCTAGCAAATCCCAAGTAACCATTCATACCCTTTCGAAAGGGTATGAGGTAAGCTGATTAAGGCGAGAGGGCTGATTTGAAGCCATCGCCAGTGCTCTCTGGCTCCCCCGGCATGCAGATGCCACGTGGAGCCACTGGGGCCACGCCGATATCCGCCTCGTGGGCAATTACGCAAAAGTGTGTGTCCGCGCCCGGATCAGCTTAACTCAAACAGGCCAAGCGCCAGAAAATCTTCAACTGCCTGCGTCTCCAACCATCTGCGAACTCGATCGATGGGGCAAAACGCCAAGTGGCGCTCAGTCACCTGCTCCTGGTGAAAGCGATGCCCATGAAAACAAAAAAAAGCAGAGCACAATCGATGCTTCCTTCCTGATCCCCACAAGCTAAAACGCCTCGCATGCGTGTCGCTACTCATTTAAAGTGATATATCAGATAATATGGATATCCCGCTGATTTATTTTAATAAGTAGTTCCACATTCGTGGGATTCTTTGTGGTACTCCTCGGGGTGTACCTCAGTCCAATGGTAACGTTCCGGTAATTCAGTAAGATGCTGGTGCGGGTGTCTCGACCACCCTGCAGAGGTAGCACCCGCCCCGGCCTTAGGCAAACCCTATGAGCCGGGTTTTTTAGAGTACTGGTAGCCTGATGGGCGAGCATATTAGGGTGAGTTTATATTGCTAGCCTCCCCGTAGCAATTCGATGGCAACTCGGGCAACCAATGCGGCGAATAGGCGGAAACACGTAAAGTTAGGCTAGAGTTCCATTGGATCAGTATTTGAGCCGGCCTCGTCACTATGCCGACACACCCGGCCGCTATTATCCCAAGTGATTTATAAGCAAACAAGGTCGCGGCAAGCGCGACTTCGTTCTCCGGATGTTCCGCGCGCCGGTGTTTCAAGTTCTGGAATCTATTGTCCTGTTAATTCATTTGGAGCAAGCTATGAAGACAAAAACGAAATTGCTGCTCGGCGCTGTTGCCGCCCTTCTCTCTACCGGCGTCTCTGCCGGCGCCGTTATCGCCGACGCTCAGGTCAGAATCACCGAAGTGGCGCCGTGGGCTAGCAGCAACTCACCCTACGCCTCGGACTGGTTCGAACTCACAAACACCGGTACCTCCGCAGTGAACATTACCGGCTGGAAGATGGACGACAACTCAAATTCCTTCAGCTCGGCGGTGGCCTTGACGGGCATAACCAGCATAGCAGCCGGCGAGTCTGCGATTTTCATCGAAAATTCGGTCAACGCGAGCTTCCTCAGCACCTGGTTTGGTAGCTCCTCCCCCTCCGCCCTGCATATAGGCAACTACTCGGGTTCGGGTGTTGGACTGAGCACTGCCGGCGACGCGGTCAATATCTACAACGCCAGCGGTGCTCTGCAGGCTGCAGTGACCTTCGGTGCGTCAGATACCACCTCCCCTTTCCAAACTTTCGACAACGCAGCCGGGCTGAACAACACAATGATCTCGTCGTTAAGCGTCGCCGGCGTCAATGGGGCTTTCGTAGCCACAAATGACAGCGCCGAGATTGGTTCGCCCGGAGCTATCTCAGCAGTGCCTGAGCCTGAAACCTATGCCCTGTTCCTGGCTGGCCTTGGCTTGACGGGTTTTATGGCGCGTCTCAGAAAAAAGAAAGAAGTTGCCTAGTGGTATTCAGTCGCAACTAAACACTCCCCGCTTCGGCGGGGTTGTCGTTTTATCTCAAGCAATGTGCAGCGATGTGCGCACGACCGTGTGACATCCAGCATCCGCAGCGCAACCAGGTCGCACCCTCGCAAGATGGCGCGTTATCTGGCTTTCTACATAGATACTACTTGACGTGAAATTCTCCTGAACTAATGTTATAAGGATGGGCAACTAGGCCCATTGGGGAGATACTGACGGGGTAATTCTCTACAGCATGAAATAACCTGACTACGAAGAGGATTTATGTGCGAACAGCAGACAATACGTCCAAGATCCACCAGCGTGGTGCTCGCCTTGGCGCTCAGCATTGCGGTTTCGGGCTGCGTCACCGGTCACGAAATCATGCAGAACCGCGTCGTGGTTCCGGCGGGTGCAGTTGCAAAGGTCAAGGTAGTATGCCCGAGCGGTAAGAAGGTCCTGGGAGGCGGGTTCAACATCGAGATACCCGAGGATGTAAAGGTTTATGCCTCAGATCCGAGCGACGGCCAGGGGAACATTGTCAATAATGGCTGGCGGGTGATGGTGCGAAATGAGGGAGCTACCGCTCGGCAGGCGACGGCTATCGCGATCTGTGCAACGGCTCAGTAGTATGTAACGCAAGTAAGTGACGCAACCGAGCTCTATTTTGCAGAAACAGGCGCGTATCACATGATGCTGAGGACGCGCACAAGGCGGCAGGGGGAACAGGGGAAGCAAAGCCTCAGCCTTCCGGGCGACCAGTTGGCAACGTGCGACTAGCGGCACAACAGTACGTGGATGGATTTGTTCGAAACGTGGGATACGCCCGCTATGCGGAAAAATCACAACTACCACCAAAGGAGCAACGTCATGAAAAAAAACCCAGTCGGCTGGTTTGAAATTTATGTGCAAGACATGGAGCGCGCCAAAGCATTTTACGAGGCCGTCTTTCAAGGTAAGCTCGAGCCTATAGAAAGCCCTGACTTGGAAATGTGGACCTTTCCGATGTCGGAAGAAGGTTATGGTGCAGCAGGTGCGCTGGCGAAAATGGAAGGTTGTTCTTCCGGTGGAGGCGGCACGCTGGTTTACTTCATGTGTGAAGACTGCGCGGTGGAGGCTGCCCGTGCCGCCGAACACGGCGGACGCGTTTTCAAGGAAAAAATGGCCATTGGTAAATATGGCTTCATCGCGCTGGTGTTCGACACCGAGGGCAATATGATTGGATTGCATTCCATGCACTAGGGTAGTTTTATGAAATGGTATGCCGGTCCAGCCGGGCGTTATCTGGGCGCCGTTAATCAAGTCCTTTTTATGCGGCTGTGGGCGGCTGTCCTGCCAGGAATCTGCCGGTCCTGAATCTGCACCAGACTTTCCATGCGTCCCCGATGGGAGCGCCGTGCCGTGTCGAGCTCCGAAACGACGCGGCAATGACCTCATCGCTGCAACGCTATGAGTTGATGCGAATCACTGCCCCAATACTCACTCCCCCAACACTCCCCCAACACTCCCCATCAGCATGGCCGCCGACCTGTTCGAAATGTTTGACGCTGCCCGCTACACCGCTGGGAGCGTGGTTCCGGGGTATGGCTGCCACCCGCGCAAACTATACATACCGTTGCTAAACTGGATATAGAGCATACGACCCACAGCATACAGTCCATAGGCCGTTCCGAACGTTCAAAAACAATTGGCAGCTACTCCACATTGAGTTTGCTCTCGATCTCCCATTTGATCCATCGGCATCTACTCTGGTTTTTGATCGGCGCGTATCTTATTGCCATGGTCATGCCGAGTCCCGGCTTATGGATCAGAAATGTTTCGTTGGGGGAGATAAATATCTTCCAAGCAAAAACAAGCATATCGCTGCTGATGATCATGCTCGCCATGCTCATGTTCAACGCTGGATTGGGGTTGAAATTTTCCGATCTGAAAGACCTCATGCAGAAAAAGTATCTTTTGCTGGCCGGGTTGGCGGCCAATTTGATCATCCCCATCGTTTATATTTATGGCATGACCATAGCCATGCGGCTGCTCTGGTATGAACCGATCGAAGTCCAACATATTCTGGTGGGGCTGGCGCTGGTCGCAGCCATGCCGATCGCTGGATCGTCAACCGCATGGGCGCAGAACTCCAACGGAAATCTGGCCTTAAGCCTGGGACTGGTCTTTTGCTCGACGATTCTAAGCCCCATCCTCACTCCAGCAACATTTCACATTTTTGGCGAAATGGCTTCGGACGAGTACGAAAAAGTATTGCAGGGCCTGGCCGCATACGGCTCCGGGGGCTTCCTCGGTCTTTGGGTGGTGATGCCGTCATTGATGGGCATTGCGGTGCGCCTGGTCATTAACAAAGACTGGCAAACACGGGGTATGCCCTACCTAAAGCTCATCAATAGTATTGTTTTGCTGTTATTGAATTACTCCAATGCTTCAGTATCCCTGCCACAAGCTATGGCTGAACGTGACTATGATTTCCTGGGCATGACGCTGGCAATTACCACAGGGCTATGCTTGGCCCTGTTTGCTGCGGGATACGGCTTGAGCCGATTGTTCAGGTTGAACCGCGCGGAGCAGGTTTCGCTGATGTACGGACTGGGAATGAACAATAACGGGACCGGGTTGGTCCTGGCATCGTTAGCTTTATCGGCCTACCCCAACATAATGGTGCCGATCATATTCTATAACCTGGTGCAGCACATCGTAGCCGGGACGATACACGAAGTAATGAGTAGAAGGAATGAGTAGAAGGAATGAGTAGAAGGAATGAGTAGAAGGGACGAGTGGAAGGGCGAGCAATCTGGACAGGTGAAAATCGATCAACCGGACCGGTGGTTAAAAAGAATTATAAGAATTACCAGGATAGGTCGCATGACAGCCCTCTGCTATTTAATGAATGAATGTCGGTACCCAAGGACTTCGGGGTTAACTGGGCCTCCTGGTTAACTGCCGGGCCTCGAAAGGAAATGGCACAGCTGGAGTTGGCGCCTTGTTGGGTCACCGCTTGAACTCCGCCGCTTGGTGATCGCCGGCATGCTCACCAAATCATTGTTTCACATCGTCCGCCAACCGGCGGTGATAGTGAGCCAAATTCATGTTTGCATTCGCGGCCTCCTCATAGACGCGCGCCAAAGCCTGGGAATGCTCTATCAGATCTTCGGTTTGCCTGCCATAGTAATAGCCGTGATCCTGATATTCCGTGAGCATCTTCTTTTGTTGGTCCGCCTTTGCCTGCATGCTTTTTGCCGCATCCTCGTAGTGCCTGGCCAACGCGTAATGATCCGCGCCGCTTTTGGCATTCCGAATCGCGCTTGTCATATCCATGGGATGAGGCTCGATATGCGCGCAGGAGGCCAATAAACCCACGGTAGCAAGAAGGATTAGAAAAATACGGGATGTCATGAATTGTCTCCCTGTTGAGTTGTTACAAAAAATAATAATAACATTAAACCCTGTAGTGTTATTTATAGCTTGATGCGATTGAGCCGCAGTGCATTGGTGACCACAGAGACCGAACTCATCGCCATGGCGACGCCCGCGAACATGGGCGACAACAGCAGCCCGAAAGCGGGGTAAAGCACCCCTGCGGCAAGCGGGATGCCAAGCGCGTTATACCCAAATGCAAAGGTGAGGTTCTGCCGGATATTGCGCATGGTAGCGCGCGACAGCACCACAGCGCGCGCAATGCCCCGCAGGTCGCCTTTGACGAGCGTGATATCCGCGCTCTCCATCGCTATGTCGGTCCCCGTCCCCATTGCAATGCCCACGTCTGCTTGCGCCAGCGCGGGCGCATCATTAATGCCATCGCCCGCCATTGCCACCTTGTGCCCCTCGGATTGTAATCGCTTGACATGCCTGGCCTTGTGCTCGGGAAGCACTTCAGCCAGGGTTTCGCGGATGCCGAGCTGCCGGGCAACCGCTTCGGCAGTGCGCCGCGAATCGCCGGTGAGCATCACAATGTGTATACCCAGGCTCCGAAGCGTCGTGATGGCTTCGGGCGTGCTCTCCTTGACGGGATCGGCGACCGCGGCGATTCCGGCCGCTACGCCATCCACCGCGAAAAATACCACCATTTTTGCTTCCGCCCGCCAAGCTTCCCCTTGCTCGTCCCAACGCTGCGTGTCGATATTGTGCTGTGAGAGAAAATTCCGACTGCCAACGAGCACCCGTTTGCCGTCGATATTGGCCTGCACTCCCAGACCACTGAGTGCCTCGAAATCCTCCGCTTGCGGAAGTTTCAGACCGCGAGCCCTGGCGCTCGCAACAATTGCCCGCGCGATCGGATGTTCGGAAAGCTGCTCTACGCCAGCCACGAGCGCGAGCGCCTCGTCCTGGGCGATACCTTCAGTGGCAAAATCGGTCAGGGCCGGGTGCCCCAGCGTCAGCGTGCCCGTCTTGTCCACGACAATTGTGTCGATATTCCGCATGCGCTCGATGGCCCCGGCATTGCGGAACAGGATGCCCGCGCGTGCGCCCTGCCCCATTGCCACGGTCATCGAAATGGGCGTTGCAAGGCCGACTGCACAGGGGCAGGCAACGATAAGGACCGCGATCGCATTGACCAGTGCATACGTGAATTTCGGCTCGGGACCGAAAAACGACCATGCGAGTGCCGTTATGATCGCGATGGCGATCACGAACTGGACAAAATAAGCGGCAATGACATCGGCGAGCCGCTGAATGGGTGCGCGCGTGCGCTGTGCTTCGCCAACCATGTGAACAATGCGCGCCAGCAGCGTGTTCGCACCTACCCGCTCGGCACGAACGACCAGTGAGCCGTTGCCGTTCACCGTTGAGCCGATCACCTTGTCGCCCGGGCCCTTGGCCACTGGTATCGGCTCGCCGGTAATCATCGATTCATCCACCCTACTCATGCCCTCAAGCACTATGCCGTCGACAGGTATTTTCTCGCCCGGCTTCACCCGCAGCCGATTACCAACAGCGACAGCCTCAAGCGACACCTGCTCCTCCATCCCATCGTCGCGCAAGCGCCAAGCCTGATTGGGAGCGAGTTTCAGCAGTTGCTGAATGGCTAGGCTGGTCTGTCCCATGGCCTTCAATTGCAGGTAGTCGCCAAGTATTACCAGCGTCACGATGACCGCGGCCGCTTCAAAATAGGTTCCCACCGAGCTATCGTGTTCGCGAAACTCTGGTGGAAACCAGCCGGGCATGAATATGCCCGCAAGACTGAACAGGTAGGCGCACCCTACCCCCAGTCCAATCAGGGTGTACATGTTGAGCGCCCGGTGCGCGAGCGATAGCCAGAATTTGCGCAGGATGGGCCAGCCCACCCACAGCACAACAGGCGTCCCAAGCAAAAATTCGGCCCAGCCGCGTTCGCGCGGCTGTAACCCAAACAGCTCCCCGATGCCCAGCATGGGCGCCATCGCGATTACTAGCAGCGGGACGGTCAAAGCGATCCCTACCCGTAACCGCCGCGCGAGATCATTCAATTCGGTATCGCCGGCCTCCCCTGCGCCCATGCCTGTGCCGGCAATGGGTATCAGCGCCATGCCGCAGATGGGGCAATCGCCCGGTGCGTCCCGTACGATCTCCGGATGCATCGGGCAGGTCCATTGGGCACTTGTCACCGGTTGATGTGGGACGTGGGCCATCATATCTTCATGCCCATGAGGGTGAGCCGCGTGCGACGGTATGTGATTACGGTCTGCTGGCACTTTCCGAGTCCCTGAAGTTACCGTCTTATATATATGTATAACCGATCCATCGCGGTATTTCTAATCGCCGGGTATTAATAATCCCCATGCCGTACCATAACCTGCCATCGTTGGCGCTGCCGTGGATGCACTGATATGGCAATTTAGCGAATGGTTGAAGCTCATGCGCATACTGTCAATGAAGCCGTAGTGGTTGAACCTGGAAAGCTTCTGCCTTATCGCGGTAGCGTTATAGGTTATGTAGCGCGGGAAGCGTCGAGCCAGGGAAGCCCGCAGGATCGTATTACGTAAATCAGGATCAGCAGTAGGAGAGCTCTTGATTGATCCGCTCAGCGGGCGTTTTTATTTTTTATGCTCGGAGCCTGATTCGGCGTTCTGGCGCGCCGGTCTGCCCGCAAGGTCTGAAAATATGCCGGAAGGGATTAAAAGACCGGTTGAGGGATGAGGGCTACCTGCAACAGGACCCGACCAGGATTGGATTCGAGGTGAACGATGATTACCGAGTGATCAATTGCCAAGGCGTCCAGCAGAAAATTTTTTCTATATAGGACCATGCTGAAGGCCCGCTTGTGGGAAGCAATCGCGGTTCCTGAACTGCGGGTGCATGCCCGGCGCTTGTCAGAATTCCTGAAAATCGCCAACGACTAAGGCGCAATACCGAAGGCGTGACCAATCTCGGGTCGTCGCATCTACTTGGCCTTACCTCACAGCGGTAATGACGGAGGTGGAGCCCTGCTGCACGAACTCGACTTCAACCTTTTTGCCTACCACAAGCTTGTCGAACAGCGCCGGGTCCTTGACCGAAAAATTCATGGTCATCGCGGGCCAGTTCAGGCTTTTAACGGGCTCATGCGCGAGCTTGACCTTGCCGTTGGCCGTATCCACGCCTTTGACTACGGCGATAGTTTTATGGGTGGTTGCTTTTGAACCGGCGCCAGGTTCGTCGCTCATGCCGGCGGTTTGCGCAGTGGCGAGGCCAGAGGCGGAGAAAGCGAGAATTAAGGCAAGAGTTGGGATGAATTTCATTGCGTTGTTCCTTTTATAGGGATTGGGTTTGAATGATTTGATATGTCGTGCGATTTTGGCGGTTGCCCGTCGGCTCGATGTGCCGAACATACTCCTCTTCATCTATACCTTATGGGTACGCTCCTGCGAAGCGTGTACCAGGGGGGTGAAGTTTGTTGTACGGCCTTCCCCATAACGCCCCGGCCAGACCGGGTAATGCTGGATCTCAACCGTATCGATATTATCTCACACGACCCGTACTGGTGTTTCCAACAATCAATGAGACTAGGGAAGATGGCACTCGCGTAGTGATAACTAAAACCGAAAAATCTCTCGTTTTCATGAAATATCCCTGTTTAAGATGATTCGAAGAAAGAGATAACGCTAATGAAGCAGATGAATCGACCAGATGTACCTTCTCGCAGTGTCGCCAGTGGCACCACTTCGCTCAACCCGCCCTTCTGAGCTAGCTTTGATGGGCTGTCTTTACTCAGCAATTTAAAAAAATTGTAAGTTTTATTATAATTAATGTGTTATATCGTACTGTTAAGAAATTACCTGCGAGTGAAACGCCGCGATAAATGTACCAATTTATGCCTAGTGAAAGCACTGTAAAACATTTGTCATATATCCGTCCGTTTACGCAAATTCCATTCTTTGACGATTGCATAAATGGCGGGGATAACGATCAAGGTAAGTATGGTGGACGACACCATTCCCCCGACCATGGGCGCGGCAATGCGTCGCATCACTTCCGAACCGGTACCGCTACCCCACATGATGGGCAAAAGACCCGCCATAATCGCCATTACCGTCATCAACTTTGGCCGAACCCGTTCAACCGCGCCCTCCATGATTGCCGCATACAGGTCGGTAATCGATGGTTTAGCACCTGTGGCCGCGCGTTTCGCCTTGGCGGCTTCCCAGGCATGGTCGAGATAGATCAGCATCACGATTCCAGTCTCTGCAGCGACACCGGCGAGCGCGATGAACCCCACCGCTACCGCGACGCTGAGATTGTAGCCGAGCAGCCATATCAGCCAGACACCCCCGACCAGCGAAAAGGGTACCGACAGCATGACGATGAGAGTTTCGGTAAACCGCCGGAAATTGAGGTACAGAAGCAGAAAAATGATCGTCAGGGTGAGCGGCACGACTACCTTCAGCTTCTGCTTGGCCCGTTCCATATATTCGAACTGGCCGCTCCAGGTCGCGTAGTATCCGGGCGGGAATTTCACCCGCTCTGCCACCGCTTTTTGCGCGTCGGCTACATAGCTCCCGATGTCGCGGTTGCGAATATCAATAAAGATATACGCTGACAGCAGCGCGTTCTCGGTACGAATACTCGGAGGAGCCTTAACCGTTTTTACGCTTGCAAGCTGCCCCAACGGAATCATGGCGCCGTTCATGATGGGTATTAAGACCTGAGTGGCAATGGTTAAAGGATCCTGCCGCAATTCGCGCGGATAGCGCACGGTAACAGCAAAACGCTCACGGCCCTCTACCGTGGTCGTGAGCATCTCGCTGCCCAGCGCCACTGAGATCACTTCCAGCAAATCACCCACCACCAGCCCATAACGGGCGAGCGCAATGCGGTCGGGCTCGATATCGAGGTAGTAACCGCCGGTGGTCCGTTCCGCGTAGGCGCTGGTGGTCCCGGACACCGTTTTCACGACGGCTTCGATCTCCGTGGCGAGCTCTTCCATTTCGCCCAAGTCTTTGCCGAATACCTTGATGCCGATGGGCGTGCGAATGCCGGTGGCGAGCATGTCGATCCTGTTCTTGATCGGCATGGTCCAGGCATTGCTGACCCCGGGAATCTGAAGCGCATGATCCAGTTCCGTGATCAGCTTGTCGATGGTCATGCCGGGGCGCCACTCATTTTCCGGTTTCAGGTTGATGACGGTCTCGGCCATCTCCAGCGGGGCCGGGTCGGTGGCGGTGTTGGCACGCCCGGCCTTGCCGAACACCGACTCCACCTCAGGAAAAGTCTTGATGATTTTGTCTTGGGTCTGCAACAGCTCGGCGGATTTGGTGACCGAAACCGCTGGCAAGGTGATGGGCATGTACAGCAGGCTTCCCTCGTTCAATGTTGGCATGAACTCACTGCCCAGTTTCATCGCCGGAAATACCGAAACCGCAAGCGCGATCACGGCGGCCGCAATGGTGAGCTTCTTCCAGCGCATGACCCAGGCAATGACGGGACGGTAAGTCCATATCAGAAAGCGGTTAATAGGATTTTTCTGCTCAGGCATTATCTTGCCGCGGATAAACAGAAACATCAGCACCGGCACCAGGGTGATGGACAGTAGCGCCGCACCCGCCATGGCGAACGTTTTTGTGTAGGCGAGCGGTGCGAACATACGCCCTTCCTGCGCTTCGAGCGTGAATACCGGCAGGAACGAAACCGTGATGATGAGCAGGCTGAAGAACAGCGCAGGCCCCACCTCGCGGCAGGCATCGATTATGATTTGCAGGGGGGGCGCCCCCGGCGGAGCGCGCTCGAGGTGCTTGTGGGCGTTCTCGATCATGACGATTGCGGCATCCACCATGGCACCGATGGCAATGGCAATACCGCCCAGGCTCATGATATTGGAATTGAGCCCCATCATATGCATGGCGCTCAACGCGATGAGCACGCCGATGGGAAGCATGACGATCGCCACCAGCGCGCTCCTTGCATGCATGAGAAACACCATGCAAACCACGGCCACGACGATACTCTCCTCGATCAGGACCCGCTTCAGGTTGTCAATGGCGCGATGGATCAGGCCTGAACGGTCATAGACCGCCTGCAACGACACCCCCTCCGGCAAACCGCTGGCGATTTCCGCAATCTTGCTTTTCAGGTTGTCAATGACGTCGAGCGCATTCTGGCCATAACGTGCTACGACGATACCGGAAACGACCTCACCTTCGCCGTTCAGCTCCGCGATTCCGCGCCGTTCATCCGGCGCCAGTTCGACCCGCGCCACGTCGCGGATCAGTACGGGCGTGCCTTGTTCCGCCTTGAGCACCAGATTCTCAATGTCGGCTATGCCACGCAGGTAGCCGCGGCCTCGCACCACGTATTCGGTCTCCGCCATCTCGATCACCCGCCCGCCTACGTCGCGGTTACTGGCACGAATTACCGCCGCGACCTGGTTGAGAGGAATTCCATAAGCCTGCAACTTGCGCGGCTCCACAGTAACCTGGTAGGTTTTGACAAAGCCGCCTACGCTCGCCACCTCGGCCACGCCGTGGGCCTTGGTAAGCTGATAACGCACGAACCAGTCCTGTATAGTGCGCAGTTCCGCTAGCGTATGCTGGGCGGCGACAATGACATATTGATACACCCAACCAACGCCTGTGGCGTCCGGCCCCAAGGTCGGAGTGACCCCCCGAGGCATGCGTCCCGCTGCAAAATTAAGATATTCGAGCACCCGGGTTCGTGCCCAGTAGATATCGGTGCCATCTTCGAAAATGACATAGATAAAGGATGCGCCGAACACCGAGAGCCCGCGCACGACCTTGGATTTCGGCACGGCCAGCATGGCCGTGCTCAAGGGATAGGTGACCTGGTCTTCCACTACCTGCGGCGCCTGGCCCGGGTACTCGGTGTAGATGATCACCTGCACATCCGAGAGATCCGGAATCGCGTCCAGCGGCGTACGCATCACGGAGTAAATGCCGAGGCCAATGATAAATGCTGTCGCCAGCAACACCAGGAACACGTTGCGCGCAGACCATTCAATAACTCGGCCGAGCATCAGTGCTTCCCCTGATCGCTGGAGGCGGGGTTGGCAGGAGGGCTGACCAGGAGGTTGCCGCCGGCCGGTTGGATGCGAATGATCACATACTCACCGGCCGACTCCTCGACTATATCGAAATCAATCTTCTGGCCGGGTTTGAACGGCCGCAGCAATGCCGGATCTTTGGCACGAAAGTCCATGGTCATCGCTGGCCACCGGAGGCTGGCGATCGGACTGTGCATGATGGTTATCGTCCCGTGCGCCCAATCCATTGCTTCAATGCTGCCCTCGCCGTGATGACTCGCCGGCAGCAATGCAGCGGGCTTGCCCTGCTCGTTCTCGGCAGGCGAACCTGATGGAGGATGGCCGAAGCCGCCCAGCGCTGCCTTGAGGTTACTCTCGGCGTCGATGAGAAAGTTTGCGCTGACTACAACCGCCTCCCCAGCCTGCAATCCTCCCAGCACTTCAGCGTACCCGTCAGCGTGTATGCCGAGTTTCACCGTACGCGGCTCAAATCGGCCCTCGCCCAGATCCACCAGCACCAAGCGGCGGGTGCCGGTATCGAGCACCGCCGAGTCGGGCACCGTAAGCACCTTGTCTTTGCTGGGGATTGAGGCGAACTCCACTCTTCCGTACATGGCGGGCTTGAGCAGACCCTCATTATTGGGCAGCTCGATGCGCACTTTGGCGGTACGGGTTTCCGGCATCACCGTGGGGTAGATAAACGTCACCTTGCCGTTGAATACTTTGTCCGGGTATGCATCGACCCTTATGGTGGCGGATTGGCCCCGGCGCAAAACGCTCAGATCCTGTTCGAACACGTCTGCCAGCATCCATACGCTGGACAGATCGGCGATCTGATACAGTATTTCTCCCGGCGTGAAGCGCTGCCCCTGAATGGCGTGTTTTTCCAACACCACACCACTGGCTGCTGAACGCAACGTGAGATACCGTTTGATCTTGCCCTCTTGCTGCAGCGTCTGCAGATCGGTTTCCGATATGTCCCAGTTGTGCAGCCTCTGCAAGGCATTCTCGGCTAGCCGCTGCATCCCCGCCCGAACCTCAAGGCCGCTACCCTCGACCGACTGAATCCCTCTCTTGGCGATAAGATATTCATGCTGCGCTGTGATCAGTTCGGGACTGTATACATCCATGAGCGCATCGCCCTTTCTCACTGCCTGGCCGGTGGAGTTCACATAGAGTCGCTGTATCCAACCTTCGAACTTGGGGGCGACGGTATACAGCCTCCGCTCGTCTGCCTGGACCGTTGCGACTGCCCTTACCGTGCGGGTGAGTTCGCGCAGCGCGGCGATCTCTGTTCTCACCCCCAGCTTTTGTATTTTTTCGGTACTGATCTTCACTACCGAACTGTCAGATGGCGGCGCTTCCCCCTCGTACACAGGAAAATAGTCCATGCCCATCGAATCTTTCTTCGGCACCGGCGACGTGTCGGGGTGCCCCATCGGATTACGGTAGTAGAGAATCTTGCCCTTCTTGCCCTCGGATTTCGAGGCCTCCGGCAGGCCGGGAGATTCACCCGCAGGTGTTACCGATTGAGCGCTGCCCCACCAATATCCCGCGGCGAGAAAGGCTGCGGCCATGGCGATTATGGCTATAAATCCGGCGGTGGCTTTCATTGCAGCTCCGCTGGATTGACCAGGCTAATCGCGGGCTTGCCGATCAGCAGGTCGATTTCCGCAAGCGCCTTGTTGTGACTCGCCATAGTTGTGGCCAAGCTGATTTCATAGTTGAATACGGTCATCTGGCTATCGAGCAGCGTCAGGAAATCGACGCGATTGACGCGGTACGCGGCCAATGCCGATTCAACTGTAAGCCGAGCCTGCGGCAGGATGGCGGTCTGATAGAGCCGCGCTGATTTCAGGTTTTGCTCGACCATCGCAACCTGCTGACGCAGGCTGGCCGCTATGTCGTTGCGCTGCGCCTCGTATAGGCTCAGGGCCTGATCGCGCCTTGCCAGGGCCTCGGCTACGCGCGGCGCGAGCTTGTTCTCACGCCACACCGGCAGGTTTACGGCCACCGTCAGGGTCACCATGTCGGGGCGCCTGACACCGTCCAGCATGTTGTCGCGCTGGCCGTAGGCCAGCCGTACGTCAAAATCGGGGTAATAATTTTTACGTGCCAGATCGAACGCCTTTTCTTCTCGCGAAACGATACTTTGCAGTGCTAACAACTGCGGACGCTGCGCCACGGCGGTTTCGCGCAATGATTCCAGGCTCAAGGTCTCTTCCTGCAACTGCGGCGGCTCCGTTGCCGGCAAGGGGATATTTGCGCTGCGGCCAAGCGCGCGAATGAGCTCGGCTTCAACGGTCGGCCGTTCGCGTGCAAGCCTGAGCAGTTCATCCACTATTTTTGATATCTGCGTCTGTGCCTTCAGTGCATCGGCCTGGCTTCCCAGGCCTACCCCGTAGTGTTGCTCAGCGATGTGTAGCAAATCCTCCAGTATCAGTTTGTTTTTCTCGACTATCCGCGTCCTTTCGAGCGTGAGTCCCAGATCGAAATAAGCGATCTTGATATCGCGTACGACACGGTTCACGGTTTCCTGGTAACCGTAGCCGATGCTCTCCGCATCCTTGGCGGCGACATCCTTGCGCAACCCGCGTTTCCCCGGAAAAGGCAGGCGTTGGGACAGACCGATCATTTTCATGGTCATGTCCTCGCGATTGAAGGGCGATGAGGCCAACGGTGCGTTGATCACCCCGGCTTCGAGGACAGGATCGTCGAGTGCCTCCGCCGGCGATATCCTCTGGCTGGCGGCTTCGCGTGCCTTTAACGCAGCCCGGATTTCGGGATTGTTTGCTACCGCTTCCGCGATGAGCATATTCAGTTGCGTAGAGTTGGTATGTGTTGCAGGCGCTCCGGAGAATATTTCAGAGGCTTTTGGCGTAGCCGTTAATGCATATCCGCTGGCTGGAACCTCTGACTTCACATTTCCCGAAAACATGACGATTGCAAAGAAGGGGACAATAGCCGCCCTTCGAATCCTTGAGCTCTGGAACATCGCGATGTTCATGCTGATCTCCTTAAATCTCGCTGACGATCTCGCTGGCCGCACAGACAAACTGATTCAGCCGCAAAAACGCAGCGGCCAGCAAGTTGCCGTAAAGCTGAGTACCGTCAGAAATCCTGGGGACGAAATAAATCCTGGGTGCGAGTTAGACTAAATGGCCATCCCGTGGCACCGGGCGAGAAACAGAAACCGGTGCAACAGGCGGATTTCTTCTATCGAGCGCTAGATAAGCGGAGGACGCTGCGGTTGCGGAAGGATGGAGGAAGTAAAGCTGGAGTTGAAAGATGCGGCGTAAGAAAAACCATCGGCGAGATTCAGGGCCGCGGCCGCGGGAGGCAATGCGCCCCCGCTTATGTGGCACACGACGCCATCGCAGGATAAAACGAAGGCTATATCATCAGCTGTGCCGTGACCGTTAACATGTTGCTCATCGCTCTCGCTATGCTGGCTACAAGCGGAAGAAGAGATGGGGGTCAAATCTGCAGAAGAAGTTTGAGCTTCAAGCCCGGCAGATATCTTTTTGGCTTGTGCGCACAGCGGCATGATCGCGGCCTGTACGGCTTGCAAGGGTAGCCCCACCATGGTCAGAACGAGTACAAGCTTGCGGAAAAATGAACTCATATTGACTAGTATGCGCATTTTGCCCATACAGGGCAAGAGGTCGTTAACACGAAAGGGAAGGCACAGGCGAGGTGCAGCATCGATGAATGGAAAGCGGAAGGCCGTAAATTTCGGAGACTTTAAGCGGATGGTGGTATAGCATGGCAGGTTTGTGGCACATAGGGATTGACGGCACAGTTGACCGGGATAGACCTGCATTAATGGTGAAATGTGATGAAAAAAAAGCAATCGAATTCTTCAGCTGAGACGACTATTGGCGCAGTGCCACCGGGCGAGTATATGTGCGCCGCACAACTGGAATTTTTCCGCCTCAGATTGGAGGACGAACGGCGCCAACTGCTCGAAAACGCACAGGGCACGCTTGTGCATATGCAAGGCATCGTCAGCGAATCTGATTCCAACGACCGGGCAAGTATGGAAGAGGAATTCACGCTGGAGTTTCGAGTGCGGGATCGTGAACGTAAATTGCTTCGAAAAATTGCGGAAGCCCTCTCGCGTATCGAGAATGGCACATATGGCTGGTGTGAGGAGACTGGGGAACCCATTGGCATTCCGCGTCTGCTGGCAAGACCCGTCGCCACGATGTGCATCGAGGCACAGGAACGGCATGAGCGCCATGAGCGGACGAACGGGAGCTAGCTTATCTTCAGAGATGAGGGTGGCTCTTCCCTTGTAGATGGCTCTTCCCTTGTAGATCGCTTTATCCGTCGATTAGACAATGTAGGTAGAGCCAGGTCTACAATCGGACTTATGATTTCTACTTGATCCCATCATCCTTCTTACGGGCAGATCCGAAGTCGATCAAATGGCAGAGATGAAGCGGGCCTCGCGTTGGCCGGGTTTTTCGGGACGAGCCGCAATCATTACCATAGCGGCACTGGTGGTGGCCACTGAGTTGATGTTGCCCACCTGTGCTTATGGAGCGGGCCCCCATGTTCATGGACAGGCAACCCTCGAAATCGCGGTAGACGGCCCAGCAGTACAGATTAATCTGAACAGCCCGGTGGATAACCTGCTGGGGTTCGAGCACGCGCCCCGGAATGAGAAGGAACGCCAAGCCATCAGAACCATGGCGTCGAAGCTGCACCAGCCCGACAGCCTCTTCATTTTTACCCCCACAGCTCAGTGCCGGTTGGAGTCGAGCCGCCTGGTATCTCCCCAGCTTCCTTCAGAATTGCTGCTGTCGCGCTCCGGTTCCAGTATGGGGAGCGACCACAGTGTCCTCAACAACGATAACAAGCTTAAAGTCGACAAGCCTAGCGTTGATAAGCCCACGGGTGATAAGTCTCCGGGTCTATCGCCCGCTCCTTCAGCGGCAACCTCTTCCCGCCCGACTCCCGCCCCCTCTCCTTCCACACAAATTGTTCCTTCCCATGGACATGCTGATGACCATGCCGAGCTGGAAGCCACCTGGGATTTCCGGTGCGCCACGCCACAGAACTTGCAGGGCCTTGATGTGCGGCTGTTTCAGTTATTCCCCGGCCTGCGGCGCATCGATACGGCAATAGTCGGGCCCAAAGGGCAATCGAGCGTAAAACTTACGCCTGCGTCCACTCGATTGAAATGGTAGCTCAAGTGGAAGTCTCGGAAAGAATCATGTGGATATGAATCGTTCGGGCATGGGTCGCTCGGGTGTAAGTGAGTTTGTAATCGATATTGAAAACCTGGTTTTTCAATGGCCCGGCAGGAACGGTTTTCGGCTGTCGATCCCGCAATTCAAGGTAAAACCAGGGGAACGCATCTTTTTGCAAGGTGCAAGCGGCAGTGGCAAGAGCACCCTGCTGGGCCTGCTGGGTGGCGTACTGCTGCCACAGCCATGCCGGCTAAGGGTGCTGGATACCGACATGACGGCACTGACGTCCAGTGCGCGCGACCGATTCCGCGTGGATCACGTGGGCTTTCTCTTCCAGCAGTTCAACCTTGTGCCGTACCTGTCGGTGCGCGAAAACGTACTTTTGCCGTGCCGCTTCTCACCGCGCCGGCGACAACGGTCCCTTGAGGCCGCGGGTACGAATGCCGCTAATGCGCTTGAGCAATCGGCGGACCGGTTGCTCGCTCAATTAGGGCTGGATGCTGCGCTGGCCCGGCAACCGGCCACAGCGCTTTCGGTCGGACAACAGCAGCGCGTGGCAGCCGCTCGCGCCCTGATAGGCCATCCCGAACTGATCATAGCCGATGAACCTACTTCGGCGCTTGACTCAGACCGGCAGGCGGAATTTCTCGACCTGTTGCTGGAGCGATGCGAGAACGAGAATGTCACCCTGATCTTTGTCAGTCACGACGAACGACTAGCGCAGCATTTCACGCGCAGCATTCACCTGAACGAGCTGCGCGGGTAAACTGTGGAAACATCCCAGCGGCCGCCAGTTATGTAAGCGACTGGCGTGGCTACCACAGCCGCAACCACTTGAGAACGCTTGCCTTTTCATAGTTCGGCAGGAACATGGGTGGCGGATGAGTTATCTATTCAATCAGCAACAACCCTAATGGCAAGGCAAGGGAGTCCAGTAGCCCGAAAGCATGGAGGAAGCGCAGTGAATAATAACTTGTGGGAGAGCTTAAAGCTGGCGACTGAATTAGACCCGAAGCTCGCCAAATGGATTTTTAAAATTCAATTAGGGTTACCGGATTTCTGCGGCACTCCCGGATTGAATAAAACCTCACCGCGTCGCGACAATTGTCCCTTTCCTTCGGCATTCCACCAACCGCCGCCCAGAGCGACGAAGAGGGCTGAGGTATCCTGAAAACGCTGAGCCAGTGTCTGGATGTAGCCAATCTTTGCCTGAAAATATTGACTATTTGCAGTCAGAACTTGCAGATAATTAACGAGGCCCGCCTTATAATTGGTCTGCACCAGCTGCATTGTTTCTTGCGTCAAATCAAGTTCTTGCGATTGACTCTGCAATGTTTCGGCATCATGGTCCAGCGCCAGCAGGAGATCAGCCACCTGACCTAAGGCATCAAGGGCAGTCTGGCGATACTGTGACAGGGACTGCTGATAAGCATCGATCGCGGCCTTCCGCTGGAACCACAACTGCCCGCCATGAAATATCGGCGCAACGAAGGCAGCGCCGACACTCCAGAAATTGCCGCTCCTCATGAAAATATCCAGAAGATTCCGGTTATTCTGACCATAGGTGCCGCTCAGCGTGAAACTGGGAAGCATTTCCGCTGTCGCCACGCCGATATTGGCGCTGTATTGATGGACCTGCGCCTCGGCTGCCAGAATATCAGGGCGTTCACGCACCAGTTCGGAAGGCAAGGTGACGGGAAGATCCGCAGGCAGCGAAAGGTCCGCCAAATCGATTTGTAACGATATCCCCTCCCCTGGAGCGTGCCCCATCAGTGTGGCAAGCAAATGCTCCGTCTGGCTGCGCTTCTGCGCAAGAGGCGGAAGCGTGGCTTCGAGTGCCGCAAGCTGAGTTTTAAGGCTGACCAGATTTATATATGGAACCGTGCCCGCCCGCGTTTGCGTCTCGGCTATACTGATCTGTTCCTGCAGTAAAACGATCAGTTCCTGCGTAGCCTGAATCTGAGCATCGTAAGCTGCCCTGGCAATTACGGCATTCACAATGTTGCCGGATAGGGTCAGATATGTGGCCAGAACCGTATAACGTTGAAAATCTCGCTGGGCGGCAAGACTTTCCACCGCGCGCCGCTGACCCCCAAATACATCGAGTGCATAACTTACCGAGACCGATAGCGTGAAGAGATTAAATACGGCACTGGTCGGAGCGCCGAAGCGGGCTGCCGAGAATCTCTGACGGGCGACTGACCCGCCAAAATCCGCCTGCGGATAGAAAATACCGTATCCAGCTCGCAAATTATGCTGGCTTTGCCGCAAACTGGCCTGGGCCGCTTTCAGGTTCTGATTGTTGACGATTGCTTCTGTTATGAGTGCACTCAGTTTGGGGGATTTGAATAGCTGCCACCAATCCGCCGCAATTTTTGCACCTTCCTCAAAATGCTGGACCTGCTTATCTGCAGAAACGGTTTCCTTCAGCTGCGTGCCAGGCAGATAACGATTGGTCCCTGGCGGTTGCGGACGGACAAAGTCAGGCCCAACCATGCAACCGGCCGATACCAGCACAGAGGTTGCGCAGAGTCCGCCCAACATGCTCTTTCCCCAGCAAGGAGTTCGCTGTCGCATATTCTTAGCATCCGGTCCTCTTTGACGATGAAACAACATGTGCCTTCCTTCCTCATATGCGTTTTTCCAGATTCCATCGCTAACTGCGGTTGATCTTCACCATTTCTATGTGCATCGGAAATGACTCGGCAATACGTTCACCGTCGGCGTCCGGGAACCCCTGGAAAACTAATCCGGCCAAGTCACATAAATCCCGTGAATGTGCTGTCTGCAAACCCGGGGACTTATTCAGAGGTTTCTTCCTTCTCACCGATATAAACATCTACCAGTTGACCAGGATACACCTGTACCTCCTTCGGCTTTTCAAACCGGAAAAGTACCGGCAGCACCCTTACATCCACCCGTTCGGTCCGCTGGTTCGATAACTGGATCTTGGGCGAGATATAGGGTTGCACGCGAACATATTCCAGCGGGATACGTATGTTCGTGCCGCGAATGAACATTTGTGCACGCATTTTTGAGGCATCCGGAAGCCGATGAACCAGGATCTCATCAACATAACACCTCACGGCAAGATCTTTTTCAGGATTACCCATCGAAATAATCGGGTTAAAGCCTTCTGTATAGGTACCATAGACGCCCTGGGGCGAAATGTAGCTGCCCACGGCAGCTCTTATGGACAGTATGACCCCATCGGTGGGAGCCTTAATGACATATTTAGCGAGCAAGGCGCTTGCCGCCTCATGAGCGTTGGATAGCGCGATGTACTGCCTCTCCTGGTTTCGAATATCATAGCTCCAGGCACCCGCTTTCGTAAGGTTGTAATTCCTGAAGGCAACCTCGAGGTTAGCTCTGGCTGCATCGGCCGCATTGATCGCATTGTCCAGGCTATCCTTGCTTACCGACTTGGGATTCATATCATAGGATTTTTGCAGCTTTTCGAGTTGAGTCTCGGCAGTTTTAAGGTTAGCCTTCGCATACTCCATCTGCGCCTTGGAAACTTCGAGAACTTCCTTCCTCGGTTGAGCCTTCAGTTCTTCCAGTAGCGCATGTGCCGCTTTGGATTGTGAAAGCTGCTGCTCCACGGTTGCCCGCTGAACTGAATCGTCCATTTTGAGCAGGGATTCCCACTGCTTGACAGCCTGCCCTTCTGTTACCAGAATCTCTGTAACCACTCCCGCAACTTCCGGGTAGAGATTGATGTTCTCTCCCGTGGCCTGGTAGCTTTCTATGACGCCATTTGAATAAATACCCTTTGCATAAGGGTTCGGAGCCGGGTTAAAAACCGGCGGCTGTGGCTGATGTTGCCTGCCAGAAAGATAGGCACTTACCAAACCGGCAATAATGCCGCCTATGGCAATCGCCATCATGATCTGATTTCTCAATGGCTCGCCCCTTTTTCGATACCGACGACCCTGCCATCCTCCATTTTCATGATCCTGTCGGCGTACTCGAAGATGCGGCTATCGTGGGTAACAATCAAAATACACCGTTTGTCATTGAGTACGTTGGTTTTCACAAACTCCATGACGCGCCGCCCCGTATCACCATCCAGCGACGCGGTAGGTTCGTCAAAGATCAGGATATCAGGTTGACTGACCAGGGCTCTCGCAATGGCGACCCGTTGTTGCTCGCCACCGCTCAACTTTACCGGGGGAAGCTGGACCTTATTCCCAAGCCCGACAATCTCCAGGTAACGTGTCGCTTCCCGGATGGATTCATCCCAATCCTTCTTCATTAAAATCAGTGGTATGGCAACATTTTCAGCAGTGGTCAGGCGCGGAAAAAGATGATAATCCTGGAATACGAAACCTACTTTATTCAAGCGGAATTGGGCGATCTGATCGGGCTCCAGCTTCCAGATATCCACATTGTCGATGACTACTGTCCCCGAATTTGGGCGAAGGATGCCTGAAACAATGCTCAGTAATGTCGTTTTTCCGCTCCCGGATGGGCCCACGATAAAAAGTATCTCGCCAAAATAGGCTTCAAACGTCACGTCATTTACCGCATACGTTTTGAGATCGCCCTCGCCAAACCACTTGGCCAGCTCGTTAGCCGAAATTGCGGGATTCACATCCTGGCGGCCTGACGGACTTGAACCGGCGTAAGGCAAGATTCGGGCGAAGGGAGTGATTTGCCGTCCGAAATCCTGTTTTGATCGGTTTTTTGGTCGTTCTCATCGGTTTTCGGGTTTCAGAGCCATGGGGACCATTACTTTCAATTAGAGGGCCAGCCAAGTCCGGCAGGCTGCTAGCCTCTAAAGATGTCGAACGGTTCGATTTTCAGAACCTTCCTTATGCCAATATAGCTTGAAATTCCCGCGATAATCAGAACCATGAAAAATGCAAAACCCAGGGTTGTGTAGGTTATATTGGCGGAATAGTCGGGAATTCTCAGCTTGGCGATGGTGATAATGAGTGTGCAAAGGCCAACCCCTAGCCCGTATCCGATCATTGCCGTAAACATCGCTTGGAACAGGATCATATAGACCAGCTCGCTTCCCTTGGCGCCAATCGCCTTCAATGCGCCGAACTTTTCAAGATTCTCAAGTATGAATGTGTAAAATGTTTGCCCCGAAACTGAAAAGCCAACCAGGAAGCTCACGACTGTCATGATGAGAATATTGGTTCCCAACCCGGTTTGATATTTATAGTAATTGGCGATTTTCTGCATGAATTCATCTTTGGTCAGCGCTTCATAACCCAAACGCTTGACCTGTTGCTGGATATGTGGAATTGCATCGCTACTTTTGGGTTCGACGAGAATGTAGGAAATCGTGAACCGCGTTGACGGGATATACTGAATCGCTTTGCTGTACGTTGTATAAAGAGTGGGGATCCCGAATAATCCGCTGGCAGCCACTCTGGCAATTCCCACAATGACGCCGCGATGATCGTTGAGCTCGAAATCTGTACCTACAGTGGGGTACCCCAACTTACGGATTTCTGCGTCCTCAACGACGATAAAGGCATTCTCGGCATAGATATCCTCAATCTTGCCTTCGACAAGTTCCGGGTGACCGAACAGGCTGTTATCGTCCAGCCCCACAACAGTAACGGATTGAAAGATTCCGTTTCTAAGCTTGACCAGTGCGGCCCCCGAGTACAGTGGCACGGCATATTTGACGCCATCGATGCTTCTGACGGTGTCAAGGACGTAATCTGGCATCGGAATACTACTGGCAACGTTATTCACGGCCGGATCCATTACCCAGACCTGCGCTCCTAGGTTAATGACGGTCGATGAGGATTTCATCAGTATCCCGGAAAAGATGGATGTCATCTGAACCATGAGAAACACTGCAAAGGTTATACCGACCAGCAGAGCGGCATATTTGCCTTTGTCATTTACGAGAAGCTTAAAGGCGATTCGCAGAATTCCTTTCATTTCTATTTAATTGCCTTGTTTGAAGTACATGTGCTGTCGGCCTGACTTGCACGGCAATCAGCCGAGAACCAGTCTTAAGCTATCCACTCAACCATTCGAACTGCCCGATCAGAGGGCAAATTTCCGGCTCATTGATCATTTGGCGGGTGCTCTCCTTATGCGAGTGAGTTCCACCGTGACTTTATTATAGTATTGCCTAGCAGCCCGTCAGATTCGTGTGCGTACAGACGAATATCAGGTGAACCTTCGGCAGCCGCGATGCGATGTGATTTGCTGCCAAGGATGAGAAATGTCGAATCCTGAGTCGACCGAGCCCCAGCCCCCTGAGTCCCTTAAGTCCCTTAAGTCCCTTAAGTCCCTTAAGTCCCTTAATAAAGTAGGCCATATAACCCTGAGAGGAGGAAGCCTGAAGCCGGAACCCTGGAGTCTCCGCCAAACTGCGGAACGGCTCTGTTAACAAAACCGTAACACGATAAATGCATAATCGTATGATATCAGCCCCATCTGCTATGCTTAACATTGCTGAGTATTGATATGGGGAGCCGTTTGACTAATGGAAAGGGGGGAAGAATGTTGAAATCGTATAGATTTAGCCTAATGGAAGGCGTCGCTTTCGCCATATTGAGCGTGTTAATTGGTTTTGTAGGTATTGCCTCCGTTGCGGTCGCCGGCACAACGATTAAAATTGATGGCTCCAGCACCATGTACCCGATCACCGAAGCGGTAGCGGAAGATTTCCAGGCCAGCAAGAAAGGCGCAATTAAAGTAACGCTTGGCGTGTCCGGTACCGTTGGCGGCTTCACGAAATTCTGCCGTGGTGAAATAGACATCGCCAACGCTTCGCGACCCATTCAGAAAAACGAGATGAAGGCCTGCAATAAAGCCGGTATACAGTATGTGGAATTGCCGGTGGCGTTCGATGCGTTAACGGTGGTGGTGAATCCGAAGAATGACTGGAGCAAAACCATGACCGTGGCAGAATTGAAGAAAATGTGGGAGCCTGCGGCTCAAGGGAAAATTACCAAGTGGAGCCAGGTCAACCGGAAATGGCCTGACGAGCCCTTCAAGCTCTACGGGCCCGGCCCGGCGTCCGGCAGTTTCGATTATTTTACGCAAGCCATCATCGGCGAGGCAAAATCGAGCCGGAGCGACTTTACAGAGTTTGAAGATCATAATGCAGTGGTGCAGCATGTGGCTGCTGATAAAAACGCCTTGGGATTCGTCGGGTTCAGCTACTATGCGGAGAATCAGGAAAAAGTCCGGGCTGTTGCCATAGATAATGGGACAGGCAATGGGGTCTATCCCTCTGCTGAAGCTATTGAGGATGGAACCTATCAGCCGTTGTCGCGACCCATCTTCATCTATGTCAACATGAAGGCTGCAGAAAAACCTGAAGTCAAGGAGTTCGTCACGTTCTATATCAAAAACGCCCCTTCCATAGTGAAGAGAGTCCATTATTTCACCTTACCGCCCAGGGCCTATACCGCAGACATGGAATTTTTCAGGACCAAGCGGTTGGGAACGGTCTTCGACGGCTTTATACCGGTGGGTCTCACTATTGATGATTTACTCAAGCGGGAAGCCCGTCTTTACGAAAACTGACAGCATGAATGCAGTATAGCGAAACCGGAGGAAATACCTGAGATCGCTGGTATCCCTTGCTTTTGCGAGCGCCTGGAACCGGCGAGCTACACTTGGCTTGATGGCGATCAGTATTGCGCTTTCGGTCATATTGCTGCTGGGCGTTGAGCAATTACGTACGCAGGCACGAGAGAATTTTTCACAATCCATATCGGGCACCGATCTCGTCGTCGGCGCTCGCACCAGCCCGATACAGCTCATGCTGTATGCCGTGTTTCGCCTGGGGGATGCCACCCATAGCATTCGCTGGGCAAGCTTCCAGGCAATAGCGCAACATCCGGCAGTAGCATGGGCAATACCCATATCGCTTGGGGATTCGCACCGCGGTTTTGCGGTGGTCGGAACCACTCCCGCTTATTTCAAATACTTCCGCTATGCCGATGGGCGTTCGCTGGCCTTTTCAGCGGGCGGCCCTTTTGGGGATATTTTTGACGCGGTGATTGGCGCGGACGTTGCCGAGCAATTGGGTTATCATCTAGGTGATCATATCATTCTCAATCACGGGGCTAAGGATATCGGGCTGGCTCAGCACGCCGACAAGCCCTTCCAGGTTGTCGGCATATTGAAGCGGACCGGTCTGCCGGTGGATCGCAGCGTTCATGTGGGTCTTGAGGCAATCGAGGCGATTCATCTGGACTGGCAGGGTGGCGCACCGATCGCCGGGTTGTCTATCCCGGCTGAGTATGTGCGCAAATTCGATCTCAACCCGAAGGAACTCACCGCCGTCCTCATCGGTTTGAAAAGCCGTGTCGGCGTTTTCCAGATGCAGCGATTCATCAATCAATATAGAGGAGAACCGCTGCTCGCTGTGCTTCCTGGCGTGGCGCTGGACGAGCTTTGGTCCGTTGTGGGCATTGTCGAAAACTCGCTGCTGATTATTTCCGCACTGGTGGTTGCGGTGGGCCTCAGCGGTTTGGTAGCCGTTGTGTTGGCCGGCCTGGGCGAACGCCGGCGCGAGCTGGCGATCCTGCGCTCGGTTGGGGCGGGCCCGCGCGTGGTGTTCATGCTTCTCGCCATAGAGGGCCTGATAATTGTGGTGGTGGGTTCCCTGCTTGGCTTGCTGGGATTAATTGCGCTCAGCCATTTTGCTGCACCTTTTCTGCAGGCACACCTGGGCATTTCATTAACGGCAGGGCTGATATCAGCCGAAGCATGGCAATTACTCTTGCTCGTCATGGCAACCGGTTTTCTGGTCAGCCTTGTTCCGGGCTACCGCGCCTACCGCATATCCCTTGCTGATGGCTTAACGCCAAGACTATAACGGTGTATAAATCAGGCTTATGATGATCACTACACACTTTAAATCTTCCAGCTTTTTCGTTTTATTATTGATTGGCTGGCTGGGCTTTATGACACAAGCGCCTGCCGCGGCCGATTACAAAGTGGGGGACAAATTATCGGCGCCGCAGGGTAAAGACAAAAATAATCCCCCACCTTCGGCGGGCAGCCCCTCTACCTTCAAGGAAAAAAACTGGGACGACCTGATGCCCAAGAGCTGGGATCCAATGGCTTCCTTGAAAGGATTGAAACTGGACAATCTGAAAGACAGCGACCCTCGCGCTATCGAAGCATTGGAAAAAATACGTGAAGCGTGGAACAACGCGCCCATCGAACCGGCACTGAATGGCGAGCGCATCCGTATTCCGGGATTCGTCATTCCCCTGGAGAAAACGGGCAATAAAGTCAGAGAATTTTTGCTCGTCCCCTATTTCGGGGCTTGCATCCACACACCTCCGCCTCCTCCCAACCAGATCATCCACGTAAAGACATCCAAACCCATAGCGAATATGCGTACGATGGATACCATGTGGGTCAGCGGGATCATGCAGACTCGGGGAAGCGAAACTGAAATGGGTCAGGCGGGTTATCAGTTGAAGGCCGAACGGGTTGAGCCCTATAAATAGCACATATATCCAGCGGGATCATAGCTAAATTCATTATTCCGGGCTTGACCCGCACCCCATAACCCAACCAAAAATGGATAGGTATGCTTTGCACGCCACCGGAGACTGCCTCCCGCCAATATGATGTTTCTGCCGGCCGCATGCCGATCAACAAAAATCCATCCAGTCAGTTCCTTAAATAAGATAGATAGCCATGGGCAAGAAAGACGATAAAAAGAAGGTGAGCGAGTGTACAGCTGACCCCTCCAAAAAGGCTTATGAAGATACGCTCTATAAGCTTCAGATTGAGCTCGTCAAGCTGCAACGTCACCTTATCAAATGCGGTGACAAAATTCTGATCATCTTCGAGGGCAGGGATGCGGCCGGGAAGGATGGCACGATCAAGCGCATCACCCAACATCTGAGCCCGCGGGAAACCCGCGTGGTTGCCTTGGGCAAGCCCTCGGACCGGGACCGCAGCTCGTGGTATTTTCAGCGTTTTGTACCATTCCTGCCGGCGGCCCAGGAACTCGTCCTGTTCAATCGCAGCTGGTACAACCGCGCGGGCGTGGAGCACGTGATGGGCTTTTGCACCGAGTCCGAGTATGAGGAATTCATGGGTTCGGTGCTCGAATTCGAGCATATGCTGATCCGTTCAGGGATGAAGCTACTCAAGTATTACCTCGACATCAGCAAGGCCGAGCAGGCAAAGCGGCTGAACGATCGCAAGAAGGATCCCCTGGCGCAGTGGAAGCTCAGCGCCCTTGACGAGTATGCGCTGAAGAAGTGGGATGAGTACAGTCTGGCCCGGGACAAGATGCTGGTTCACACCCATAATCTTATAACGCCGTGGTTGATCGTCCATGCGGACGATAAGCCACTGGCGCGGATCAATATCATCAAGGACATGCTCAGCCGGCTGGATTATACGGACAAGGACGAGCGCCTGATTTTGCCGGATCCGAATATTGTGGCGGCATTTGAAGCTGCTTTTATAGAGAAAGGCCTGCTGGCGTCATAGGGGGCACTGGGCAATGCGCACTGAGCTAAAGAGGATGCGAAAATCAGATTGAGCAATAGTGTGCTCTCCGCCAGCCGTTCTCAGGGTTCGCCGTAATACTTGATATATGCCTTACGCCAATCATTGACAAGCATATCGCGCGCTTCTGGCAGGGTAATCTTTCCGGCACACATTTCCTTATTCAAACGGTTTTCCAGCTTGTCTTTTAGTACCGCATTCCATGGACTCGTGCCATAAGCCTGCGGCCATAGATTTTTGATCTCATCGGCTCCCCCAAGCTCGCGGCTGATAAGGTGATCGATTTCGCAGCGCCTCTTGCCTGCCGGCACACATCGCGGATCATCATAGCCAGAATATCCGTAAAGATCGAAGACCTGCTGCTTCATTTTGGCGGTAACGTGCCGCTCATCCCTTCCCCACTTTATCTCGCATATTTTTTCACCGGTTAAACCTGCGCGCACCGCTCCGGGTGTTATTTCCAGATTAGGAACATCGTCAGCCCATGCCACACCGGTGAGCACGCTTATGAGAAATACCCAGACATATCTCATGTTAATTCCTTGAGGTTATTGAGCTGCATGACCACTCATGAGCTGGCCTTGGCCGCTGTTATGAGAAGTTCACCTCATCGTATCGTTTGATTGCGTCAGGCACAATCACCATATATAGATTCCTTATAGCTCCCGGTCCAGTTTTCAAGGCTCAGGTTCTCAAGGCTCAGGTTCTCAAGACGTTGCCCGCGAACTCGAAGCTTGCAAGCACAAAGCTTGGAAGAACACGCGGGCCATTAGATACAGGGCAATAAGCATCGACAGAGCAGCCTCGTTATAATCGCCTCATCTATGCCCCTTACATATTAATCCTTAGTCATTTTCCGCAGTTACCTCTTCCGGAAACTGGCTAGCTTGAGGTGATGAAGGGCCTGATACCCACGTTATCTTGAGATACTTTAAACATATTAAAGTTGACAAAGTATCTCCGCGAGAGTAATCTATTCCCCAAGTACTTCAACAGTTCAGTTGACTGGCTCAGCCAATAGCTCATCGATTCAAGCAGGTTCCGTATGAAAGAAAAATTTCCTGCGATTTTATTCATGCTCGGTTTATTGACTTCATGCGTCCCGATGAGTCCCTATGAAATAGTCGATAGCCCTGTTCTACGTAAAACTGTTGAGAACGCCAGGACCCGCGACGACCACCAGGCTTTGACAAAGCATTTCGAAACGTTAGCCGAAGAAATGCGCAAAAAGGCGGAGGAGCAACGGAAACTGCTTCAGCACTACGAGGAAAAGGGTTATCTCTATGGCCGGCAGGCGCAGGACCGGCGCTCCCATACGTGGGCTTTAATGCTCAAGTATGAGAAAGCCGCAAAGACAAGCCGGATCAACGCAGCTTCACACCGAAAAATTGCAGCGGAACTTGAACGAAACAGCTACGGTTCTAGCCGCCGGATGGCTGAAATCATTCATAAACCGGCGGCCCAGAATAACTGAAAATAAGGAATAACTGAACATAAGGAGAAGAAACGGAGACGCACCGGCCTATTGAGCAACATAACCATAGCCTGCCGTCCGGTCTCGTAGATGCTGCCTTCACGGCAAGATGAAATTAAGTCCCCCTTCACGCTTGCCCTTGGAAGCCTTAGGATAATCAAAGGCAGAGTGCCGGCCTCTTAAAACGAAAGACAGTCTTATTCATTTTTTCTATTCCTCTAAGGTGATTATAGGATGAAGAAGCCCGGTGATGATTTGTTCGATAGCGCTTTCGTTTTGTTCGATCACAGATCGGAAACGTTTCGGCAAAAAATGTTCGAACACTTTTCAGCCAAGCGGCCACAGCTTTGGCCTGACTTTGAGGAAATCCCTGAAAACAACGAGTCCTCCGGACCTATCTAGCAAACCCACCAAGCCAAAACCTCTGAATCGGTTTCTGGTTAGGCCAGCTCAGGTGAGCCTATTTGATAGCTACGGCTCCGCAGAGGGCTTGTGGAGTGTGGCATTATTTATTTTAAACCCGGCCATCATGGCGGCGGAGATGAAAATGATACGGAGATGGCTCCCGTTAACACTTCTTGCCATTTTTACAATGATTGGTATTTTTGCGTTAAGCGGAATGGCAAGGAATATCGCCCAGAAAAGAACCGTTTTCGGCGACCCTTTATGCAAGATGGTCTGGAAAAAAACACATCAGGCCGGACATGATCCATCTCCTTTGCGGATTAGAAGAACGGGTCGAGCAAGCTAAAAGTTAATTAGCCCAGCCCCACATCGCGGCCCCTACGCTGCCCGATCGCACTTCGGGGTGCCGTTACGGTATCATGGCCGGATTCGCTCAATTTCCTAAATGCCGGATATCGATTCTTTTTTCTCTGCAGGCGGAGCGCTGGCGCGCACTGTGCCCGGTTTTGCGGTACGAGCGCAGCAGCAGGAAATGGCACAGGCCATAGCCACTACCATCGCCACAAACTCTATTCTCGTTGCCGAGGCCGGCACCGGCACGGGCAAGACTTTCGCTTACTTAGTTCCAGCTTTGCTTTCGGGTGGCAAGGTCATCATTTCCACCGGGACTAAAACACTTCAAGATCAGCTTTTCAATCGTGATATCCCCACCGTGCGGGCAGCGCTCAAAGCGCCGGTGACCGTGGCATTGCTAAAAGGCCGCGCCAATTATGTTTGCCATTATCACTTGGAACGTACGGTACAGGATGGACGCGCCACCTTTGCCAGCCGCGAAGAGGTGAAATATCTGAAGCTGATCGAGCGCTATGCAAGCGTGAGCAAAACCGGTGACAAGAGCGGCCTGAGCGAGGTGCCGGAAAATGCCTCGGTCTGGCAGCAGGTAACTTCCACTCGCGATAATTGCCTTGGTTCGGAATGTGCTCATTACAAGAATTGTTTCGTCATGGAGGCGCGCAAACAGGCGCTTTCAGCGGATATGGTGGTCGTCAACCATCATTTGTTTTTTGCCGATGTCATGCTGCGTGACGAAGGACTGTCTGAGCTGCTTCCCGCCTGTAATACAGTAATATTCGATGAAGCGCACCAATTGCCGGAAACCGCCAGCCTGTTTTTCGGAGAATCGGTGAGCACCAGCCAGTTGCTGGAACTAGCACGCGACACAGAGGCTGAAGCACTACGCGGCGCAAAGGATTTTGCCGCCCTGCCCACGGCGGCTGTGGCGATGGAGAAGGCCACACGCGATTTCCGCCTGACCATCGAAGGCGAGAACATGCGCGTGCCAATGGCGACGATTACAAGAAACGCGAAGTTCGGCGGTGCGCTGGATGAATTACTGGATAAACTCGAGGTGCTGGCAGAGAACCTGGAAAGCCAGGCTGAGCGTTCGGACGGGCTGGAAAATTGCTGGCAACGCGCGCGCGAAATCTCCGGAAGCATAAAACGCTGGCGGGATCAGGCGGAAGCCGAAGGGTATGTGCGGTGGTTGGAGGTATTCAGTCATGCATTGCAGCTCAATGCCACGCCCCTTTCCATTTCGGAAATATTCAACAAGCAGTTGAGTGGTACCCCTCGCGCATGGATTTTCACTTCGGCGACACTCTCGGTGAAGGGCGATTTCTCCCACTATAACAGCGAGATGGGCCTCAACATGGCTACTAAATCAGCGCAATCGGCCTGTTGGGAAAGTCCGTTCGATTTCGCGAACCAAGCCCTGCTGTATGTGCCCACGCGGATACCCGACCCCAACAGCTCAAACTATACCGAGGAAGTGGTGGCCGCCGCGCTGCCGGTTTTGAAAGCCAGCCGTGGCCGTGCATTTTTTCTATGCACCAGCCTGCGGTCAATGCAGCGGGCGCATGAATTGCTCCGAGCGGCATTCGAACAGGAAAAGCTGGATTATCCTTTATTACTGCAAGGCCAGAGTTCGCGGTCACACATGCTGGAGCGTTTTCGCAGGCTGGGTAATGCCGTGCTGATCGGCAGCCAATCCTTCTGGGAAGGTGTGGATGTTCGCGGCGAGGCGCTATCCCTTGTGGTGATAGACAAGCTGCCTTTCTCCCCGCCTGATGACCCGGTTCTTGCCGCGCGTATCGATAAGATCAACAAGGAGGGGCGTAACGCTTTCATGGAATATCAATTGCCGCGCGCAGTCATCAATCTGAAGCAGGGAGCCGGCAGATTAATCCGTGATGAGGCTGACCGTGGGGTGCTGATGATATGCGACCCGCGCCTCATCACGAAATCCTACGGCAAAAAAATCTGGCAAAGCCTGCCGCCGATGAAGCGCACGCGTGAGCTGGCTGAAGTTGAAGCGTTCTTTGCAGTAAGGTGAGATTGCGCTCTTTAACGAGCAGGCATCACGAGCGGTCGCGTAGCTCTGTCACACCTTCCTGCTCCGCGCAGTGGTTACAACAGAACATCACGCCCTCTTTCTCCAGGCCATGTCCTACTATGCGTACGCCACAGTGCGTGCAGGTGGGCGCCAGCGTGTGGAGCGCACATTCAAAGCTATCGAAAGTATATGTTTTATTTGAAACAAGGATCTGAAAGGATTTGTCATAATCGTTTCCGCATGCGTCGCATTTTGGCATAAATGCCCCCTTGGTATATTGATAAGACCAGCCAGAGAAAGTAACCCGAACATAACATCGATCAATGCAGAGGGCTCGACCCTCCCTCCGGTTCCGGAGTTGGGTTGGAACAAATGCCTGATTCAGAACTTTATGGTCCAACCGGGATTACGCGCCTCCTCCTTGGTATAGGCCACGCCGTCCACGCGCAGACCGCGGTCATTCAATAGAGTGATGATCCCCCCCTTATTGGGCAGAAAAACAGGTGGAACAAGCTGTATGCGCAACGTTTCCCCAGCTGCAATAGATCCACTTAGCGGCATTTTATTCTTGTCACGATCGGCGATTCGCCAGCCCTCAAGTGAGATCGTGGCGTGGGTTGTATTGAGCAGTGAAACGAATTCGACCTCTGGAGACTCAATGCTGTTGACGAGTGCTGAAACAATCCGGACCGCCCCATCCGGCATCTCGGGCGTGGGTTGTCCGCCGGGAATAAAAGGATTCGGCACAACATTGGCATCCGATGGAGGGCCGCTGGTTTCGGTTAGGATTTGATGCCCGGTCTTGTCGTCGGTGTGCCAGGTCTGAGACTGGAATTTGAGAAAGACGGCGACCCATTGGCTGGTCCGCGGGAAATTGAACAGGAGAGCACCATCCTGATAAACCCCGTCGTCACCCCTGAATCGGCCCGCATTACCCTGATTCATGTGGATATCATGAACGCCGTTGCCCGGCATAAAACCGAATATCTTATCGGTCTTATTCTCGGGTCCCCAGCGCTGGCCGAAGGCATAAACGAGCGCGTCTTCGTCGGCCATTGCCCGCTGTACAAACTGATCGATTTTTTCGTTCAAGTCGTTATCCGGGCCGGGCGCGCTGAGCGGCAGGATGCGCATGTCACGCGGATCGAACAGATTACCACGAATAAAATCCAGCGCCATCCCGCCTGGCCGCGATTGAAGAGGTAGCCAACCGAGGGGCTTGTCGATCAGTTCGGCGAGCACGGGATGATCGAACCTCGAATCAACAAGAAACTGAAGCTCGGATGGCGCGAGCTGAGAGGTGACGTTCACCGCGATCCGGTAATGTGTCGTATCGTCGACGATGTGGATCTGGTAGTGCGGATTAGCGCCTGAGGCTAGCTGGCGGTTTATAGGACGACCCTTCAGTACTCCGTAAGCATTCAGTGGCATTTCTCTCTCTCCTCAGATATGCAAACCAAGCAGGCCCTGTTGCTTTGATCTATTGGTGAAACTGACAATACTACCTTCGGTCACTCGTAACAAGTACTATTCCTCAGTTGTTCGTTTCGCTATCGAACGTACGGGGAATGCAATTGTAAACAGGAGCCAAGTAGGCCAACACAATCGAACAGCATATAGACCGAGGCCAGCCTCACCATAGGATTCCTGAGTCGAACACACCACCAGAATTATGGGGATGCACGCTGCCTGTACAGGTCGGCAATCTTATCCGCAAATCGCTTCTGCAATTCGGAGCGCTTCAGCTTCATGGTTGGCGTAAGTAAACCATTTTCCACGCGCCAGGGCTCCAGTGTCATGTATACGGCGCGAACCCGGGCGTATTTTGAAAAACCTCGCAAAGCAGATTTGATCCTTTGCATGGCAGCATTTTTTGCAGCTGGATTAGACAATGATTCCGAATCGTCAGCCTTCAGGTTGAGGCTTTTTGCAAGTCCCTCCCATTCATGCTGATTGAGCACCAGAAGCGCGATGAGATAAGGTTGATTCTCTCCCGCTACCATCGCCTGGTCGAATAAAGAATCCTGGGTGATCGCCATCTCCAGGTCTCCGGGCGGGACTTTTTCACCTGTTGACGTAACCAGAATTTCCTTGATCCGCCCGGAAATGAATATATGATCGTCGGAGATGCGCGTCTTATCGCCGGTATGGAGCCAGCCGTCAGCGTCAATTGCCGCATGGGTTTCCTCCGGTTTGTTCCAATAGCCGAGCATGATTCCGTGGCTACGCACCAGCAGTTCATCGTCGTCACCGATGCGGATTTCAACCCCTGGCAGAGCCGGGCCGACCGAATCCGGAATATTGTCCTCCGGGCGATTGGCAGCCAATACCGGCGACGCCTCGGTCAGCCCGTAGCCCTGCACCAGCGGCAACCCCAGGCCGATGAAAAATCGGGCGGTTTCACCGTAAAGCGGTCCGCCACCACTTACCGCAATCCGGAGCCGGCCGCCGAGCCGTGCCAGAACCTTATCCGCAACCAGGCGTCGCAGCAACGGCCAGGCGAAGGTATGCCGCCAGCGAGGCTGTCCCTGCCCTTGCCGCTTTTGCGTTACAGAAAAGCGCTCCCAACCAACTGCGAGCGTCCAGTCAAACAGCGAGCGGGCAAGCCTCCCCTCCCCTTCCAACTGCTGACGCATTTTCGTTCGAATGCCTTCGTAAATCTGCGGCACCGCGATCAGCAATGTCGGGCGTATGCTACCCATATCGGTCGACAGATCCTTGAGCGAGCGCGCAAAGCCCACAGTGCTTCCTGCCATGATGGGCACGTAATAGCCGACGGTACGCTCGAACATGTGTGACAGTGGCAGCAGTGAAAGATAGACGTCCTCCCGGTAGCCGGGTATTGCCTTGAGCACCGCTTCCGCATTCCACAATATATTGTAGTGCGAGAGCATGACGCCTTTTGGCCGCCCGGTGGTTCCAGAAGTGTAAACCAGGGTTGCCAGTGCCTGGGGATCGGGCTCGGCAGGCTTGTCGGGTTCTGCCTGCTCATCTGCGTACTGCTTCTCATGGTCTTCATTCTCAGGGTCTTCAGGATGGCGATCGGCTTCGTCTATGCCCGACGGGACGGCTCTTGCCAGCCAGTCGTCCACGCCCTCCAGAATCACTGTTTCGCTCGGCCCGGTTGTTTTATTAGGCCCGTTCAAATGCTGTACGAATAAAACCTTCTTGAGTTGGGTCGAGCTCGCGCAGAGCGGAGCCAGTGTCTCCCATCGCCCTGGTGTTCCCACCAGAAGCAGACGAGCCCCGGAGTCCGCCAGGATGTATGCGATGTTATCCGATGCGTCCGCCGGATAAAGTGGAACCACGACAAGACCCAGAGACTGCGCGGCCTGATCGAAACACACCCACTCGACCGAGTTGCGCAGCAATACGGCCACTCTCTCGCCCGGGGCGAATTGTTCCTTTGTGAGAGCCAGTTGCCACCGCGCCACCAGCCTGCCCGTTTCACCCCAGGTATAACTCCGCCACTTACCGCGAGCGGAATCGAACTGCATATAAGCCGGGGACTGCGGTGCCCGTTCCAGACGACTTCTGAAAAGGCCAGGCAACGTCCGAGCTGCCTCGCATGAGATGAGATCCAGCTGTAAGTTTGATTGCATGTTCGGATATGAAACTGCTTTTCAACTCCATCTTAAATACTTAGCCCCGCATGCGCATCGCAGCCAATGTTTGAGCGAACGCTTATACTGTTGGCAGCGCCTACCCCGATTACGTTTGCTTGTGTGGTTTGCCATCCAGCCAATCAACCCCAGACCGGTCAGTGCATTGCGTAGGTGGCGGCTCGGGAACTGCGTCGATCGGCCCGACTATGCCGCGTCTAGAGCACAGGAATATCTTCGGCAATTCCGTTGAGATGCACTACTTCATAGGTCAATTCCGGGCCAGCCGGCCTTGCCATACGCCCCTTGCTGTGTATCTTGAAGCTCACAGTTTCGAACGCCTGGTGCGCCCTGCCGCCTAGATTGACGGGCGGCAAAACCAGTGCGAAATCCAGCCCGCCCGCGTCCATATTTAGCTTCAAGGCCACCGAGATGAGTGTGCCCAGAACAGTTTGCTCCTGACTGATGTCGTCTCCGTGAAACGTAAGCTGGCCTTCAGCACCGTGGTATTCAAGTTGTGGGCCCGCCAGAGATTCTCCCTCATCTAAAGGGCCGAGCACCTCAGGAAAAAAAACAACACGTTTGACACCCTCTGCATTGGTAAAGATATAGCGGTTGGGTTGGCGATCGGGCTTGCTTAAGTCTAGTAGGATCGTTTTTGAATTTTGCGAGGCATGAATACGCACGCCTTTTATGCCTTCCGGTAAATTTTCCCAGACATCAGCCACTTCTATGGAGGAGATGACCTGGGCCGTAGCGCCTTCAGGCGGAACGGCAACGAAATCAAAACCGTAAATCCCGTCGGGAGGCGCCTGGATATGGACATGAGGCATCAACTGAGGATTGGACCAGCCTGCTGTCGGCACGGTGCCCGAAGCGCTGATGTGCAATTGGGGCGGGAAGCTTTCCGGAACCGCAAGTCCAACTTCCTTTACCTTTAGAATTTTTTCCACAAATGCCCCAAAGCGTCCTTCTGAACTGATTACCTTCTTTATAGGTCAGGATAACGGAAATACAACTCCTTGAAATACAACTCCGGGAAATACAAATCTGGTTTTCCACAGTATTGGCACCATCGTGTGATCTTTTTTTCTTTAATTCCGCCTGATTGACATGGTATTGCAATCAGTACACAATCTGAAAAACATTCTTGTAAATTAATAACATACCTGTCATGAGCGAACGCCGGGTCCTCGTCATCGCCTCCCAGTGCGAAGCGCTCGGTCAACTGGGTTTTCTCCCGCAGGTGGCAGAAGAGCTTCATAAAGTCATGATTGATCCCGAGCGGGGGGCATGTATGCCAGCGCTCGATACCGGCGGATTGCTTATTGATCCGTCGGTCAAAGAAACCAAGGACGCCATCAGGAAAGCTTACTGGCGAGCCGCAAAAGATGAGGCGACGCTTTTTATCGCCTACATAGGCCACGGCGAGAAGGCGGACGAAGATTTCTACCTGCTCCCGCGAGACGCGGAAAATCCTCCTGATTCCGACACGGCAGTCCATCTCACCAATCTGATTAAAGAGGCCCATAAAAAGGCTGTAGGGCAGGTGGATGGCCTGGCAGTACTTGTAGACGCATGCTACTCGGGTCAGGCTGGGTTTGGCGCAGCCCAGTCCTGGGTACGTGGTCTGGGTGGTATGCTGCGGTTTGAAGTTCTCACTGCGTCCGCCGATCGCCCCGCTGCGAATGGGTGCTTTAGCCGGAGTCTGACGTCACTATTACGTGACGGGATCTCAGCAGTTCCTTCAGAGCATCTTCACTGCGTTAACCTGCGCCCCCTTATCAAAAAACAGTGCCCCAACCAGGAACCTCAGAATCCCGCATACAATCCTGATGAAACGCTATGGCTGGCGAAAAACGCCGGAGCCATCCGGGAGCCATGGGCGCAGACACCTCTGGCAGATGAAATCCAGCGGTTGACACGAGCATATCAGTTCACTCCTGCCCTGAGCGATGTCGTGGCGCTTTCGCTGGAGCAGCGCTGCGTGGCGGTGATTGGAGACGCGGGTACGGGAAAATCCGCATTGGCGGCGGCGCTGGCTTGGCCGAACGCCGCAAAAGGCCAGGTGCCCGCTGGCTTTGTGCATGCGATCGCTTTGCTTACTGAAGCGACCACGCCTCGTGAACTCGCAAAGACATTGACCGAGCAGCTTGCCCGATCCGTGAAAGGATTTAAGAACGCGCAGCAATCGTTCGTGCGCGATACGCCTTATGAGGAACAGCAGAAGCTGGATACGCTGGAACGGCAATTGCTCGGACCGCTCACATGGCTGGCCCGGCAGCCGGGTCAGGTTGACGATGTCCGTGTCGCAGTGGATGCGCTCGATCGGCTTGCGACCGGCGCTCGAGGCTCGGTCATGGAGATGCTGAACGAGCTGGGGAATTTGAATTTTGTGCACCTGCTTGTCACCGCACGGCCGGATACCGACCTCCCATCACAGGCTTCTTCATATGTGCTTGGCCCTGCTCCAGACGAAAAAGTGCAACAGTATCTGGAACAACGGAAAATTCCACGAGCGCGCCAGACAGAAGTCATGGAAGCTGCTGGGGGTAGCTGGCTGGTAGTCCGGATGCTCGCCGATCTGCTCTGCGAACGACCCGAAGCGCCCATCGGCGCGGGTCAGCTCGTCCTGGCTGATATCTATGAAGAAATGCTTGCGCGCGGCAGTACAGATGATGATAAGAATCTCCGGCGCGTGCTTGGGATTCTGGCCGCCGCCGGAGCAGGCCCCCTGCTGCCGCTTGTGCTGCTGTGCAAAGCCAACGGAATGCTCGGCGGTCCCGAATCACCGCCCCTGGTCCGTGATCAGCTGGTGCGCCTGCGCGGCCTGGCGGTGAGAGCTGCAGCGGGTACTGAAGAAGAGCATGCCGGTCTTTTCCACCAAACACTTGCCGATCACGTCGCCGGCCGCCTACCTGAAGAAAACCTGGCCGCCCACCGGGCACTCGCGACCAGCATTGAGGCGCTTGTACCCATCGGATCGCCTGGTTCCAGCCCTGTGGATTTAACCGACGCTGTCCAGCGCTATGCCTTCGAGCGCGAGGCGGAGCACTTATGGACACTGGGGGACGTTGACAGGGCGCTGGCCAGTCTTTCCGCCAGAACCTCCCCGGTTCCTCGCGATAATTTACGCCGCTGGCAATTATGGTTACTTCGGGTAGAGGCCCAGTTCGGTTCTGACCACGCAATTACCTTCACCATCCGCAACAATATTGCGCATTTAACCGCCGAGTGTGGGGATACCAGCAAAGCGCTGCGACTTTTTGAAAAACTGCTCCCTGATCAGGAGCGCCTGTTGGGGCCCGACCATCCGGATACCTTTAAGACCCGCAATAACATTTCTTATGCTATTGGCATAGGCGGTAACATCCATGAGGCACTCACGCTTGCCAAGACGTTGCTCCCCCGCCAGGAATCAGTACTTGGATCTTATCACCCGCTTACGCTTACAGTTCGCAACAATATCGCCCAATGGACAGGCGAGTGCGGGCACGCGCGCGAGGCGCTGCAACTGCTCAAAACGCTGCTTCCCGACCAGGAACGCGTGCTGGGCGTTGATCATCCCGACGTCCTTAGAACCCGCAACAATATCGCTCTGTGGGCAGGCGGAAGCGGGGACCCCCACGAGGCATTACGATTGTTCCAGGCGTTGCTTCCCGACCAGGAGCGCGTACTGGGGCATGATCACCCCGTAACGCTTACCATTCGTAATAATATTGCTCACTTCACCGGTGAATGCGGCAATGCCCAAGAAGCGCTGCGACTGTTCAAAGCGCTACTCCCCGACCAGGAGCGCGTGCTCGGGCAGGATCATGTGGACACATTCAGAACCCGTGGCAATATCGCTTTATGGACAGGTAACGGCGGCAATCCGCGCGAAGCATTAAATCTGTCCGAAACGCTGCTTAGGAACCAGGAGCGCGTGCTCGGAGCGGATCATCCCAATACGCTTACAATTCGTAACAATATCGCGAGTTGGACCGGTGAATGCGGAAATGTTCAGAAAGCACTGCGGTTATTCGAAGCGCTACTCGCCGACCAGAAACGCGTGCTCGGCCCCGATCACCCGGACGTTATGACGACTCTCAACAACCTGGCTACCTGGACAAGCAAAAGCGGAGATCCCCGTGAGGCATTGCGTTTATTTCAGGCTCTGCTTTCAGATGAGGAGCGCATGCTCGGACCTACTCATCCCACTACTCTGACCATCCGCAACAATATTGCTTACCTGACTGGCGAATGCGGAAACGCGTCCGAAGCCCTGCGGCTTTTTAAGCTTCTGCTGCCCGACCTGAAGCGCGTGCTCGGGCCTCGTCATCCAAACACCCTCCTGGCTGCCGACAGCATTAACCATCTCAAGGGTTATCAATAGGGGTTTCCAAAAATCGGATTTTCAACAATCGTTCACAGTCCCGCACACCTTGCTGAAGACCTTTCCGATCTCCGCGCCGACTCGCGATTTGCCAAGATAAAAATCTGAATTGTGAGGTTCCGCACCGTTATCTACCGTATAGCCGCCCTCAAACGATGCGCCAGCCGGTATCCCTGCGTTGAACAAACCTTCGAGATTTGGCTCGGCTGCGATGAAATCATCGCGGTCGGCAATATTCACCCAGCGCTGTGCAACTGGTGGAAATCCGGGCGGCTGCGGCCGCAATCGCTGATAAACGATGGTCTGGAGTCCCAAAGGCGAACCCAGCGTCAACAGTAAAGGAAGCGGCTGTTTCATGAGATGAGCTGCCTCATAAGCGATCACGGAGCCTAGCGAATGCCCGATCAGCACTTGGGTTTCCGGGCCAATCAGTTTAAATACCGATTCCAGGGCTGCGGAACGGATGGTGTCGCTGGTGAGATACCGCGTAACCTGAGCAAGAGAGCGGTTAACAAAACGTTCGGCGAAACCCATGCCGAATGGTGCAAACCACGAGACCCTGGAGAGGCCCCCGATGGCACTTCGGACAATACTTCCCGCGCCCTGCTCCATACCCATCTGTCTGTTGACATACGCTAGCTCATGCTCGCCGATCTCCTGCGTTTTAGGCTTCGTCGCGCGCTCGGCGACGTGCTTCAGCCATTCGACCGCCAGAATCTGTGCAAACTGCGCCTCGCTGGAAGTAAATGCCCCAGGCTCATCGCCCTGCTGACCAGGGGCCAAAAAGAGATTGCCATAGAAGGCCATCCGTGCGTCAATGCTCCCGGGCTTTCCGGCGTTACGCCAGATGCGATCGGCGACGTCCGCAAATCCCGCCCCGCGTATACCCCCAGCGAGTGCGGGCAACCAGGCGCTTTCCAGTTTATCTGCGGACTTCTGCTGCTGGTCAATGCCATGCACAAGAACAATCTCGGCCATACATTCTCCCCTGCTCAGCTCGGATTATAATTATATCTGTGATTGTCCTGCCGGAGTCTCCGATTCAATATGCCTGGCTTGCCCTTTCAGCCTGCTTGCGGAGAATTAGGCAATCGCCTTCAAACAAGCGATTGGCGGTTAATACCGGCGAGGCCTCGGTCAGCCCGTAGCCCTGCACTAGCGGCAACCCCAGGCCGATGAAAAATCGGGCGGTTTCACCACAGCGGAGCCAGTGTCTACCATCGGCCTTGTGTTTCGACCAAAACCAGACGCACCCCGGAGTCCGCCAGGATATAGGCAATATTGTCCGGCGCGTCTGACGGGTATAACGGTACCACCACAAGCCGCACAGCCAGCGCGGCCCGATCGAAACAGACCCATGCCACCGAGTTGCGCAACAGTACTGCGACCCTCTCGCCAGCAAGATGCTCCTGAAGCAGTGCCCGCTTCCTGCCAGATACTTAATAATATTGCCCGTCGTCATCCTCTTCCTCTTGCATTTACCGTGGCATCTACTATTTTTAACCTTAATACGGCCACGGTTAAATGTTCATTAAACGGGAGACCAGGATCATGCAAACAAGACATATTTATCTAAAAATCGAGGGAGTGCCGAACTACAGTCCGGTAGCGCCCGACGACGCCGAGCATAATAAATACCGCCTTGATTGCATGAGAAACATGGATCACATGGATGCGAGCATTCCCCAGTCAGAGGTGGATCGCCGCATGCTGAATGCCCTGGTCTACCGCGAATACCTCGACGCTTCCTACACTGTAATAAAGGATGATCCCCTTATTGTCGCAGACATCAACGAACCTCGTGCTGAGCGTCGCATTCCTGGCACGATCATTTATACCCAACCAGGCGAGAGACTTTATATCCATGTGCTGAACGGCGACAATGAACCGCACAGCTTTCATACGCACGGCCTGCACTACGGCATCGATTCGGATGGATCATGGCCGTTTGGGGTGCAGGAATACGATGGACCGAATCGCAGCGACGCCATTTGTCCCGGAGATCAATGGTGTTACATCTTTGATGCCAGAGAGGATACCATTGGCGCATGGCCCTTCCACGATCACCATATGCACATTGAGGACGTGGTAAAGCGAGGACTCTTTGGTGGAATCGTAGTGCGCGACCCTCATTGCGAAAAAGCGGACCTCGAAGTGCCCATCTTTTTTCACCGTCTGACGGCGAATGTCGGTGCGGCGCTTTTCGACAGTGGATCGCTCAATCCGGGTGATACTTTTTCGTACACCTTTACCCAGGAAGGCACCTTCGAGTATTACTGCCTCTTTCATCCCATGCAAGGGCGCGTGCGCGTCACCACGACAGGGGCGGCCACGGCAAGCATCACTATCCTCGACACACCGCCCCGCTTTGAAGTCAATGATATAACAGTCGGAGTAGGCGCAACAGTTACGTGGAACCATGCGGGTAATCAGCCCCATACCATAACCGAGCGCAGCGGCGCCGGTCTGGAATCCTATGCCATCAATGGACGCACGTTCGTGGGAAATACTCCGACAATTGTGGCCGAGAGCGGAACCCGCGTGCGCTGGTACGTCTTCAATCTCGATTTGAGTATGATATGGCACAATTTTCATTTGCATGGGCAGCGCTGGCGGTGGGGCGCTGAATGGATTGACACGCGCTCGCTGGGGCCGGCCGAATCCTTTGTAGCTGACACGATCGTGCCGCCGGTAATTCTGGAGCCCTTGGGACTGGATTGCGGTTGCAAGCCCCGCGATGGCGGCGGACATGATGAAGAAGGTCATGAGCAAATGCCCCGGAACGCGGATGAAGCCGGGCACGGCTCGCCACACGCTCAGCATGAAGCTCACCCAGTTCGCCCTGCCCGCCCCGTACAGGCCGAAGCGCAGCGTATGCCGCAGCATGAACATGAGCGATTGTCAAAAGATAGCGACGATACCTACCCAGGTCATCCAAATAAAAGACGGAAGAAATATAAACTGCAAGGCGATTTCCTGATCCATTGCCATGTAGAGATGCACATGATGGAAGGCATGGCGGCGGTGCTTCGTGCTATCCAGGAAGTGGAGCTATCTAAAGAAGAGGTTGATCGGATCTGTTACCAATTGCCAAAGGTGCGGGTGCATGAGTGCCCGGAGGTCGGACATCTTCCCTGCGGCGGGGATGGTGAAGATAATTGGGAACTCCTGCAGCCGTCACCCATTTTCTCCGTTCATGCCGCACTGCTGAATACGGGTCACGTACTGCTCTTTTCAGGCGCGACAGAAAGCCCCGATCGGGTCGCGTATCCGCTCGAAGCCCGCGTCTGGGACCCCGCGAGCAAACAGATCATGCCGGGAGTCATCCCTTTACCTGAAGACCTTTTCTGTAGCGGACATGCTCTTTTGAGTGATGGTCGCTTGCTTGTGATTGGGGGCGACACAACCCCCACTGGGCAAGGACATAGCAACAATCGCTGCTATATCTTTACGCCGAACACAGCGAACCCCGATAGTGGAACGTTTGCTGCCACCGGCAGCATGGCGCATGCGCGCTGGTATCCCACCGCATTAAGGTTGAATGACGGGCGCGTGCTCGCCTTCTCCGGTAACAACCCGCTCGCGGCGGAGGTTGAAGTATTCGACGGCGGAGTGTGGGCACCTGTGTCTGGGGCAGATCGCGCATTTGGTGAACTATATCCTGGAATGCATCTTCTTCCTTCCGGTGAGATTTTTTATACGCGCACCGGGTGGGCTGCTGCATCAGGAACCCAGACTGCCTATTTGACAATGACCGGGCTAAACAATGGCAGTTGGACGGATTATGGTCAGCAGCAGTTTTACGATCGCCAGGAGGGCATGAGCCTCCTCATGATCGACACGACCGTAACCCCGGTGCACACGAGCCTGTATGTCTTCGGCGGGGGCGTATCGGGGACTCCAACTGCCCGCAATAACGCAACCGCCGAAGTAATCGAATTCAGCGGTGGTATCGCGGGCTCCTCGTGGAGACGCGTTGCCGATATGAATTTCGGCCGAACGAATGTCAATGCGGTTGTATTGCCGAACGGCAAAATACTGATCATTGGCGGCCACAGCAATGGGCAGAAATGGTCGCCCACGCCCGTGTTACAGACAGAAACCTACGATCCCGCCACCGATAAATGGACTTTGGGCGCACCATTGAATTTCCCGCGCCAATATCATTCTGAGTGCGTTCTTCTTTTGGATGGCAGAGTCCTGGCCTCTGGCGGGGTCGCGCCCGGCACTGCGGATCATGACCTACACTCGCTGGAGCTTTATTCGCCAGGATATCTCAGCCTTGGAGCGCGTCCTGTCATTTCGACAGCGCCGGCAAGCGTGGCATACGCCAATGCTTTTGCCATCGATACGCCTCAAGCGGTCAACATTGGTACGGTAGTACTGATTGCTCCGATTTCAGTGACCCACCATACAGACGCCGGACAACGTTATATTAAATTGCCGATTGACTCACATACGACCACCACCATCCAAACCACGGCACCGGCAAATGGAAACATCGCGCCTCCCGGGTTTTACATGCTCTTTATAGTGAATAATCAAGGGGTGCCCTCCGAGGGGAGGCTTATAGCAATTTCGTGACTGACAATGCGCTCGCAGTGCGCCTGTCCTATTTCTCACCGTCTATAAAAGCCGATTACGGAACAGCCAGGCCGCCAGCGGCAGCGTAATGGCCGAGATAATCAGGAGAGGGATCAGATCGTGTATGACTGTCAACAATCCAACCCCCTCAAGATAGACGCGCTGTACCAGATCGATGGCGAAGCGCAGCGGGTTGACCAGCGTGGCGATCTGAAGAAATTGCGGCATGTTGCGCACCGGCGTCGCCAACCCCGACAGAAGAATTAACGGCATTATCAGCATGAAGGTGTATAGCATGGCTTGCTGCATGTTTACCGAAACCGCCGAGATCGATAACCCCAAGCCGACGCTGGCGACGGTAAAGAAGGCCAGTCCGGCATATAGCGTCCCCAGCGAACCAGCCATCGGTATTTCGAACCAAAATAGGGCGACCAGCAGTACGATGGTGGATTGCATCAGGCCTATCGTGATGGTCGGTATGGCTTTTCCGATCAGGATTTCCATCGGGGTGAAGGGTGTCACCAGCAACTGATCAAACGTACCGTTTTCCCGTTCGCGTGCGACCGACAGCGCGGATAACATCAATGTCTGTATCATGCTGAGCGAAGCAATGAGGCCGGGCAAGAGATTCCAGCGCGTCTCAAGATTCGGGTTATACCAGGCGCGCGACTCCACCGTGAGCGGTGGCCCGGCGCCACCGCGCTGGGCCACATTAAAGGACTCGATGATCGCTCCGATATAACCCGCGGCGGAGCCGGCGGTGTTGGAGTTGCGCGCATCAAGTATCAATTGCACCGGGGCGAACTCGCCTGCATTCAGTTGCTTCTCGAACCGAGGCCCAAAGTGAATCACGATCAGAGCCTGCTCCAAGTCTATTACATGAGGAATATCAGATTCAGTTTGCAATGTCGCCACCCGGTGAAACACGCCGGTCCCGTCCAGACGGGCAATCAGTTGAGTTGAAACAGCTCCGCGGCTCTGGTCGAGCACCGCATAGGGCACATTGTTGAGGTCATAGGTAGCCGCGTATCCGAACAGGACACTCTCTACCAGAGATGGAACCACGAGAATGACCCGGTTGGCAGGATCTTTCAGAATCGCCAACAATTCCTTACGGCACAGGCTGACGATGCGGCGGAAAAGATCGCGCATGATGGATACCCCTCTAATCCAGCTTCTTGCGCGTGACAAATCGCGCCAGTCCCAGCAGCAGCACGGCGTAGCCGGCCAGGATGGCGCAATTCTTGAAGATGAGCGGCCACACGTTTCCTGCCAGAAAAAGCGTCCTGATCAATTCCATGAAGTATGTAGCCGGGAGCAGGTGCCCGACCAGACGGATGACGGCTGGCACATTTCGCAAATCGAACAGGAATCCCGAAAGCATCAAGGCCGGCATGAAGCTGCTGATAATCGCGAGTTGACTGGCTAGAAACTGGTTTTTGGTTACCGAGGAAATGACCAGCCCAATACCCAGCGCGACGAGCATATAGAGCATCGAGCTGCCGAGTATTATCAGCAACGATCCAAACATCGGGACCTCAAACAGAAAGCGCGCGGCAAGGACGCACATGCCCAGCCCAAGCATGCCAACCATGAAATAGGGGATGATTTTGGCAATCAGAATTTCGCCGGGCCGAACCGGCGTGACGAACAGAGCTTCCAGAGTACCGCGTTCCCACTCGCGCGCCATGACCATAGCCGTGAGGAAGGCGCCTACCAGGGTCATGATTAAAACGATCAGCCCCGGCACCAGGTACCAGGTGCTCGTATTGGCGGAATTGAACCACATGCGTTCTACTAGCATAATCGTGCCTTGACCAGAGGCGGCTGTCGGCTCGCCACGGTCGGCCTGGCGTTGCACCCATTCGGTCAGCGCACTGCTGACATAGCTGCGGATGATGGTGGCACGGCTGGCTTCAGACCCATGCACCAACAATTGCACCTTCGCGTCGCCGGCAGCGAGGCGGCGGGAAAAATCGCTGGGGACACGCACGATGGCATCCACCTCGCGCGTCAACATCAGGCGCTGGGCATCATGCATCGAGGTCATCATTACCGGAGAAATGTATGCAGAAAGCTCCAGTCCCGCGACCACATCGGCCGCCATGGGCGAAGGGTCTTCCAGCACCACGGCCACCGGGGCGTTCCGCACATCGAGCGACAAACCGAAGCCAAAGATAAGGATCAGCGCGATGGGCAGGCCGATACCGAGGGCAAGACTTCCCGGATCGCGCAGCAATTGCCGGATCTCTTTGCGGGTCAATGAAATTACACGGAACCAGAATGCCCTAAAACCAGCTTGGTCATCCTGGTCTCCTGCATCGCTTGCTCTACTCATGGCCTGGCTTCCTTTACCGCAGCAATGCCGTTCCTTTGCCTGCCCCGCTCAACAATGCCAATGAAAGCCTCTTCCATACTCAGGATGGCATCTTTCTCGCCGGCCTGCTCGCGCACCTCCTTTGGCGTGCCGAGCGCCAATAGCCTGCCGGCGTCCTGAATCACGATCCGGTCGCAATATTCAGCCTCTTCCATGAAATGGGTGGTGATAATAATGGTTGTGCCCACCTCCGATAGCGCGGTAATACGCCGCCAGAATTCGCGGCGTTTCAGTGGATCGGTGCCGCTGGTAGGCTCATCGAGAAACAGGATCTCGGGCTCATGCAATAAACCTACAGCCATTGCCAGGCGCTGCTTGAACCCGCCTGGCAACTGTCCGCTCGCTGAGTCCGTGCTGCCTGCGAGATCGAATTGCTGGATGACAATACTGATTCGCTCGCGCAAGCGCGTGCCGTACAAACCATAGGCGCTGCCGAAAAATTCGAGGTTTTCCATCACAGTCAGGTCGCCATAAAGCGCGAATTTTTGTGACATATAACCTATCTTGCGGCGCGCAGCCGCGCGCGCGTGCCGCAGATCGACGCCTGCTACCTGAAGAAAACCGCTGGTGGGAGGCAGAAGCCCGCATAGCATGCGGAAAGTCGTGGTCTTGCCCGCGCCATTTGGACCCAACACGCCGAAAATCTCCCCACGCCGTACTGAGAAGGAAATATGGTCTACAGCCGTGAAATCGCCAAACCTTCGCACCAGATCGCGTACCTCAATGACGATTTCATCGAGATTCTCCGGCGGGTTTTGGTTGTCGCCAGAAGCCGCGGTGTCAAGCGCCTTGGTATCGAGCGGAGGCACATCGCGCCGTTTGCGAAGCAGTACCATAAATCCATCTTCCAGACGCGGCTCGACCGGCTTAAGAGAAATACCGTCCAGTAAGGCATCGAGGTTTTTGGATTTTACCTCGGCACGACGGACGAAACGCACGGCGCCGCCCTGTGGAACAGCATCGATAACGCTCTCCGCGTCGTCCAGCAGGCGCGCCTGTAAAATACGCGGAGGCTGGCCCTGCGGCGGCAGGGCGACAAAGCAGAGATTGCGGGCATGGCGGCGTATTTCCTCCGGGGTGCCCTGAGCCAATAGCTTGCCTTCATGCAGCACAAAAATCCGGGCGCTGTGCTCGGCTTCGTCAAGGTAAGCCGTGGTGACGAGCACGGTCAGTTGCTCGTCCTGGATCATTTGCCGGACGATTTCCCATAGTTCCCGACGCGACAGCGGGTCGACGCCCGCCGTCGGCTCGTCCAGCAGCAGCAGCTCGGGCGGATGAACCAAAGTACAGGCCAGGCCGAGTTTCTGCTTCATGCCCCCGGACAATTTGCCAGCGGGGCGGGCGGTGAAGCGGGCAAGATCGGTCATGCGCAAAAGCTGCGCGAAGCGCTTTTCGCGTAATGCTTGCGGTACACCGTGCAAGTCCGCATAAAGATTGAGATTTTCCTGAACACTGAGGTCTTCATAAAGGCCAAAGCGCTGCGGCATATAGCTGATGCGGTCTTGAACCGCCTGCGGATGAGCTGCAACATCAATTCCCAATACTTCGAGCTTTCCTTCGTCGGCCTTCATGAGTCCGGCCGCCATCCGCAGCAGGGTCGTCTTGCCCGCTCCATCGGGGCCGACCAAGGCCGTCAGTGCCCCCGCCTGCACTGCCAGCGAGACATCGACGACGGCATGAGCGATCTTTCCTGTTTCCTTGGCCAGGAAGCGCTTATGAACTCCTCTCGCGATCAGCGCCGCCGCCGGTTCATTCATGAGGTACTGCCCCGGCTGGGCTCTTGCCATCTTGCAGGGGAATATGCACCGTAGCCGGCATGCCCAGACGCAAGTGGTCGCCGGGGTCATCCACATAGATCCGTAGTTCATAAACCAGGCTGGTCCGTAATTCTTCGGTCTGCACGGTTTTCGGGGTGAACTCCGCCACCGACGATATATAGCCGACGCGGCCCTCGATGGGCTGATCGGGGTGACTGTCGATAGTTACTCGCGCGCCCATGCCGGGCTTGATCCGCCCCAGATCGACCTCCGTCACATAAGCGCGCACCCATTTCGGGTCGGTAATTGCCAGCGCGTAAACCGGCCGCTGTGGCGATGCCATATCGCCCGGTTCCAGCAAGCGCGAGCGAACGACGGCATCGATGGGAGACGTAAGCTCTGCCAGGCTGAGCTGGTGCTTGAGTAAAGCCAGTTCAGCCTGGGAAACTTCCAACTGTGCCTCGGCTTGGGCGATGTCTTCTTTTCGTGGACCGATTAAAGCAAGTTGCAGCGCTTTTTTCCGGTTTTCCAGCTGTGCCAGGGCGACCCTCTGGCGTGCGCGCGCGTTATCCAGATCCTGTTGGCTTATTGCCTGGCCGGACGCGTGCTCAATGTTTTGCAGGCGCTGGAACTGTTGCACGGCAAAATCGGCGTCCGCCTGAGCGGAAGCAACCTCTGCCCTCGCCTGTGCTACTTCTTCAGGACGAGTTCCATGCTTCAGGCGCAACAATGCCTGTTCCTGTACAGCAATCTGTGCTTCCGCCTGGGCGATTTGCAGCGTCAGCGTGCGAGTATCCAGTTTGGCGAGCAATTGCCCGGCCTTGACATGCTCCCCTTCCTGTACGCGCATTTCCGCTACCCGCTCGCTGCCATTGAAAGCCAGCGAAACCTGGCGGATGTCCACATTGCCAAACAGCACCAGCGTATCCGCTACGCTCTGTTGCCTGGTGAGATACCACCCTGCCACCACCCCAACGGTGATGACGACCCCAGCAGCAGCCAATACACGTTTCCTATTCATTCATGAGCCGGTGGCCAGTTTGAGCCGGCGCCGGCCTGGGTAGTGTAGGTAACCTAGATAGCCTTTGAGTCGAAACAAGCGGAGCGCTGCTCAATGGAGCGATTTCCTTAGTCACTTGTCATCGTGGCTGCTGGGGTTGACAATAGCATTGGCGGCATCTTCCAGGGCGACGATTGCCGCAGGAACCGCCGCCACATTCCCGGATCGAATAGCGCCCGCAAAAAAAATCAGCGCCGCTGCAAGATCAACCGCCTGTTTGAACCCCTGGATGTGCTGCATCGCGGACTTGGCGTGCTTGACGCCCGACTGCAGGCGGGTAATAGGCGCGTGGCTATCATCCACAACCATTCCTATGGCGCAGGTATAGATGCCGGATGCGAAATTCAGAAGCGTAATTTCCTTATCATCGAGTTCATCCCATTGGATTCGGCTCAGCCTGGACCGGTTCTCGACGCGCCAATTCCCCATCGCTATTGCCGCGTCGCGAACCAGATTACCCAACTCGAACGTTTCGTCAGCCGTCAGTTTGCTCACGCTCTCCCCCGGTTTTTACCGTATTTTTATCGCGCAACATCGAGTAAATCCCTATATGTGAGCCGCAGCGCCTCGATATAAGGCTCGAATTGCCTGCCGAGCTTATCATTGCCTATCGTATCCTGATGGTCATAGAGGTACTGGTGGCCTTGAGCGATGTTCTCCAGCACAGCGTTATAGCGTTGCGCGCTTTGTATCCTCTTATCGACACGGCCCAGCGCCTCTACCTTGGCCTCTTCTGCAAGCGCCATGGCGACGGGTTCGGCGGGATTGTCCGGCGCGAGCATGAAATTATCGTAATATCGTTTAACCACCACGGATTCAGCCTGCAAATCCGCGATAATACCGTTCCTTATAATCTTTCGAGTAGCGATGATCACCTCCTGAAGCGGTTGGTTGCCATCCTGGATCAATTTCCGGATCTCATGCTGGAGGTATACAACGGTGACGCTCCGTACAAGCAATGTGGACAGGGCGCCTACCGAATCCCTTTCTATGTTATTGAGCAGCGTGGCCTTGCTGAGGTTGTCGCTAAGATTCTTGAGCGACTTATCGTAGGTTCTCATATTGCCGGAAGCGAGACCGCCGAGCCCCAGCATGTAATCCGTTATCGTTTGCTGGAGCACATCCAGACTGGTACTCTGCGCTTCCCTGCGCATTTTGATCGCCTCCAGCTCGCCCTGGAACTTCTGCGGCTGATATTGCTTGCGCCGGTCAATCGCTCCGATATAGTCTTTGGTCACCTCATCATAACCAGCGGCCTTTGCCGAAAGCGACGCATAAGTGGCTATCTCCTTGAAACTGGCGCAACCCGGCAGGCCAGTCGCCACCAAGGCCACGGTTAACGTCAGCCAGAAACGTCCGCTTGCATGGCGAAGCATATGTCATCTCCTGGGAAAACACCTGAGCTAAGTCTGATAATTTTAATCTTATCTGGAAATGACAGCTTTGCCGTATTTTGCTTAGCTATTTTGAAGCTCAATCCGATACCCAAAGACAAGCACGGAAAACAGCAAGCATGAAAAGGGTATTAACTCTTCAGGCCTACAGAAGGATGCAGTAGGACTGGTAGCGACGAAACCGGAATGTGACGCCAAAAATGCCTTACTCATGAGAATAGCAATTATTACCGCCCTCGCCGCGCTGCACATAGGGTCCGTTACTTCCATACATGCGGCCGACCCGCACGGCTTGGCACTCAGCTATATTGGCCAGCAAATCCTGCCCAACGAAACGCGCTTCAACGGCACCGCTGTCGGGGGCTTATCGTCACTGGATTACAATCCACGCACCGGCCGATACCTGGCGGTCAGCGACGACCGGAGCAGCAAAAATTCCGCGCGCTTTTATGAGTTATCTCTGGATCTCTCAAAATTTCAGCGTTCCAATATGCCAGGGATGGCCGGCGTGGTGATTCATGCGGTCACTGTGATTCAGCAGCCAAGCGGCGGTCCTTTCAAAAAGAATTCGGTGGACCCGGAAGGGATGCGATTTGATGCCGCACGCAACAAAATCTATTGGAGCAACGAAGGCCAGCGAGGTTTCTTCGGTTTACAGCATCCTACCGTGAGCGAAATGAATCCCGACGGCAGCCATAGCCGCGATTTCGCCGTGCCCTCCTACTATTCGCCGCGCGGAGCCTCTATTGGAATAGTTCCCGGCAGCAAAGGCATTTACGACAATCTGGCATTCGAGAGCCTGGCAATCTCCGATGACCGCAGAATATTGTACACTGCCACCGAAAACGGTTTGATACAGGACTCTCCACCGGCCAACGCCTATACCGGTTCGCGCGCGCGTATTCTCGCCTTTGATATTGCCAGCGGACGACCAGGTGCGGAATATATATACGAGGTCGACCCGGTGGCCACCGCTCCAGCCTTGTTTGGGCCATTTGCAACCAATGGTTTGACGGATTTCCTGGCCATCGGCGATCGCCAGTTCATAACGATTGAGCGCTCTTATACTCCCGATGCGGTCATTCCCGGCAATGGTACCGGCTATACGGTCCGCCTGTATTATGCCGATGCACGAAAAGCCACTGATGTTTCCGGCCTTGAATCCATTGCGGGCAGGCGCATAGAACCGGTAAGAAAAACTTTGCTGCTGGATATGACGGAACTGAAAAATACGGATGGTTCTTTGCTGGACCTGGGTAACATAGAAGGCATCACCTTCGGTCCGGATTTCGACGGTAAACGTACCCTCATTCTGGTGGCCGACAATAACTTTGCCAGAACTCAGTTGACCCAATTCATCGCGCTGGAGCTGGACCCTATCAGCCGGCTCATCAGCCCTTAAGAAATCGATGACGACCCGTTTCTGTCTCAGCAATTTGCCGATGCTGGAACCACGTAATCAATCGTGACTGGTGTGCTTCTGGTCGACCACGCCGGGGATTGCCTGTACCGGCCGGCCAAATTCATCTTTTAGATCATCCACGCCGGATTGCGGTTTTGCGAATTGCCTGAGATCCGTACGTTGCCTGCGCTTCTCGGCACTGTTGATTTTCAGTTTTTTGTCACGCTTTTCTATCAGTCCAGGTATAGCTTCACCATCGCGGTTGAACGACCAGCCAAGCATCGGTTCGCCCAAAGGCAATTCATCGCCAGGTTTTCCTTCATAACCGGTGTTCCACAGGTGCCATGTCTTGCCGTAGCTGTTCATTTTTCCTTTCATCAGCGTTTTTTCTGCTACGTCCGGGATATGGGGTGCAACAAGCTGGCCGGAAAGGATTTCTCCATTATGGGGATGCCAATACTTTTTCTCCCCTTCCGGCAAGGCATTAAAGAGCTTTTCCGAAATGATATATTCGATACCGTTAAGATTGGCATCCTTGGTATTGCCATCAAATAACATGCACTGCGCAAAATCCTCGTTAACCTGGCGACAATAATGATGAGCCTCCATTTGGTCTTCCGGAGACTCTTTCATCGGGTGGAAACCAACCAGATAAATATCAAAAGGCTTTAAGGGGGTACGGCTCTGCAGAAGTTTTGCGCCCGCTTCCAGCGCCCGTGTTTGCGGAGTTTTTGCTTCACCTGCAGGCAGCGTTTTTTCCACCACTTGGGATGGTGTCTCCAGCGCTAAGGCGGGCAGCACCAGCCCAACAACAAATGCCGCAGCATAGGAGACAAGGTTTTTGCCCAGCTTGGTCATGCCGAACAGTATTGAATGAATCGCCGTACTTGTCAGTGCGGCAGCGTACGCAATGATTTCCAATCACTGCCTGGCAGGATGCCACTTCATGTTTTGAAAGCGGACTGCATGAATGAGGGTGCTGCGTTTGAATGCCAGCCAACCGAAAGGGCTCTTGAACCCAGCCCTGTGTTGACCCGCCCCTGTGTTGAACCCGCCCCTGTGTAAATCTCGGGCGGGAAGGATGGGAGTCCGATGTTAAGCTGACGCGACCCTAAGCTCGGACAGGCCAAAACTGAGCATCAAATCCGATTGCCCGGTACATACGATCTTTTGGTTTTGCGTGTCGTAAACCATTCGCCACATGTAGCGCGCTCCACTTTTGGATACCTGTTTTACCAGACGGTTGTTCTGGTCGTAGCACAGCATGCACATGGCCATGCGGTTATCCATATAATCGGCAACCCAGTAGGTGTGGGTTCCCCAATGCAATACAGAAGTGTTGGGTGCTTGTTGCAAGTTCGAACCGGAAAAGAAGGCATCAAGCTTCATATCGCCTGGCACTGGTAGATGGCTGGCCGCAGCGACCGACTGCACAACCGGCACATCGCAATAGGCACACATGACCGTATTCGTGGTAATCGGCGCGCCGATTATGCCCTGGGTCCCGGTTACAATGGTGTCCCATTCATTGCAGGCCGCGATGAACCACGCCTTTTCCAACACCCAGACGCTGGCATTTTGGGCACTTGAAATCTTGCTGACGACGCCGCTCATTTCCTGGAAGAATGCGTCCCAGCTTGTGCGGACCTGATCGAGCATTCGGCTGGAAACATCCACGTCGCTCAAGGCAATGCTGCCGGATACCAGCAAACCGTTCAGCGTTACCAACTGGGCCTGATCCTGGTTTAGAGCCTGTTGCGAGGCGACGATACGGTCCTGGTAGCTTTTGATTGTGCTTTCGAGCGCGTTGACTTTGCTTTGCGCCTCAACAATCGATGCGACCCCGATACCTGCCAGAATCAGCGACAGCCCCCCGGTGAATGGCGCGAAGAGCACTCCAAATATCGTTTCGACAATACCGCTCGTATTTCGGGACTGCGCTTCTGCGATAGCCTGCCGGTCCCGGATAACTTCGGCCGTCATCGAAGCGATGGCAATATTGGTCGCGGTAATTTGTGCCTGCAAGTCGCCAGCTTGGGCTTGAATCTGTCCCACCGTCTGGCTCATGCTGGTCTGCACACCGCGCAACCGCTGGCCCCAGTCGCGCAACTGCGCCTCGTAGTTGGCGGTGGTACCGACGATCATCCGCGTACTGCCCTGCAAACCGGACAATGCCGCGATAAGCTGGGCTTTGACGCTCGGAAAGTCGCCGCCGGTAGAGTTAAACAGGTTCGTAATTATATTGCGCTGGGTTGCGAAGGCTTGTCCGCAATGGATCACGCAGGTGAGTACGTCGGTTTGCAACTCGCTGGCGAAACGATCGCGCCACTCGGTGGCCAGTGCCTGTGCTTGCTGCAGTTCCCCGTTCAGGCTCGCATACCAGGGAGACGCGACCGCCTGTATACGGGTCTCGAGTATTCCCTGGCACGAAACCGAAAGATTGGCGGCGGCAGTTGCGCTTGAACCAAATTGCTGAGTAATTTGCTGGGCATTCAGGGTCATGGTAACTTTGGTCTCATATCTGGCATTCGGTTTGAGAAGACCCTGGATTTCCGCTTTCGCCGCGAAAACGGGAGGGCTCCCCACATGATCGCTATTCATCAATAAAAGAAGGTGTTCGCGTTGGAACACCTCCGGATAGGTCCCAATCTGCTTCCTCACATGGCTGAACTCAGGGCCCTGAACTCTGGGGCCCCAAACTCAGGCTCTCAAACTCAAACTCACGAATATCAGGCTGCCATGGGCAGGGTTTTTTCCTGCACCGGCACCGACATGCCCGAGAGTTGCTGGGCGAACTGAACCGCCAGGTTCCACTCTTTTTGCGCTGCGATGACGTAGGCCTTATTGACGATGGCCGACAGGTTCTCATCGGTCTTCTCGAGCTTGTCCATTGTGCCTTGCAGATCGTTCTGGAACATGGTCCACATGACTTTCACGTCGGAGAGCGCGCTGGTCGCGGTGGCGATGGAGCTGATGGCCGAATTGGCCGCAAGCGACAACCCTTGAAGCGCCACCAATTGACGCTTGTCGTCGCTGATCTTTTTCTGATCGCCCGCAATTTCAGAAAACTGACTGTTGATCTTGGCTTGCATCACGCCCCAGGTAACCGCACCGCCAATAATTGCCGCACCGCCGATTCCGGATACGATCAGTGAAGCGCCCCCGGTAACCGGCGCCAGCGCAATACCGACCACCAGCGCGAACAAGCCAACACCGATGGCGAGCGCACCGGCAACGATCGCCTTGTTTTCAGCGTCGATCTGGGCCTGGAGCCCCTGAATGGCGCTGTTCATCTTGCCGATATCGGCTTGCAGATCGATTTGCAGCGACTGAATATTGGCCGCGCCCGCGAACAAATCATCGTGGGATTTCTGCATCGCATCGCCCCAGGTCTTCAGCTGCTCCTGCGTGCCGATCACATCGGTGATGATTGTCTCCACCTCATCGTGCAACGCGCTGATCAGGGCAAACACCTGTTGCACCACCGGGTCGTCTTTACCCCGTGCATTCGGATTCTTGTTCAGCAAATCGATGATCTGGTCGGTCAGGGCCTCATACGTGGTGCCGTAGTCGATTACGTGGCTGGGTACGCTGGCCGTCAATTTCGGCGCCATATCGTCGATCCACTGGTTTGCCAGCACCTTGGCTGCATCGAGCTTGGCATTGAGATCGTCAAACCAGCTGGGCTTCGGGCTAGGGGCGATGAACTGGGTATTGAGCACGCCATGGCATGCCGCCGTCACGATTTGCAGTGAAGCAAAACCCGATGCGGTGTTGGAATTGGTATCGGTTGCCACAGGGGCATTGGTGGATACAGACGTTATCATCCGTGGGATCTCCTTAAGGTTGCGGTGGTGGGTTGGCTGGTGGTGACGGTTACGGGTTTGCCGCCGGTGGTCAATTGTGAGAGCTTGCCGCAAAAATCTGATAATTGTGTCCAGCTGGCCGCGGCGGATGGCATCGACACCAGGTCGATGATTTGTTTCGGTGCGGCCCCTGCGTTGATTGCGTTGATGATCTGCTGAACCTTCGTTTGCTCGTTCTCCCACATCGCGGCAATGGGCGGCAATTGATTGTTCACCGCCAACAGGCTCTTATCGAAATTATCGATCAGCTGAATGATGGCTTTGCTCATGGCGGCGGCTTGCGCGTCTTGCGACATATTGATACGCAATTGCACGATTTTGCCGATGGTCTGATCGATCTCTTTATCAGTCACAATCAGGTCGAAAGCCATCTTGCCGACGGTATACAGCAAACCGGCAATCGCCAGGTACGGAACTTCCACGCCTGCGGTCGAGACCAGGGTATAGCTTATGGTGACGGATGACTGAATGAAGCTCTTGCCAGCCGAGATCTCAGCGCTGGACAGGGAACCCTCAAGACCGTTGAGCTGATCTTGCAGCGACGTAATTTGAGCCGCCAGATCGATCATGGCCTGCTCCTCGCTCGCCAGGCTGCTCCACGCGGTGGCGATACTGCTGTCGAGCACCTGCCGTATATTGTTGAGATTGTTGATTTGCAGGGTAAACTGGCCCTGGGCTGCGCGAGTGATGTTCTTCCCGGTCGCGAGTGACCCGTTCATCGTATTCAGGATTTCCATCCAGGCCTCTTTATCGTTGCCAACGCTGGATGAAACCTGTGCGAACCCTGAAAACAAGGTTGCATAGTTGTTAAACTGGGTTAATATTGGCGCCCAAATGTCTGATTTCTTTAGCTGCCACTGCTCTCCCGCTTCACTGAGCAGTTCGATTCTCTGGCGGACAGTGGGCAACCAGTCCGAGTCCGGATTCAGCTTGCCAACTAAAGTGTTCATACTGGCAAAAGCAAAGGCATCAACCTGGCGGATGGTGGAATACGCCTGGGCTAACTGGTCTGTAGTGGTGTTCACATTGGGATTTAACATGTTCTTCCTTTTCCTTTGATTACCGAAATCCGGTTGAAAAATCTCCGGATAATTTTTGAGTTTGACGAAGGACGGGCGCAGGATTTGTTCAGAAATTGTTGAACGGCTGAGCCAGTGTATGCCCGCTGGACAGGGGCAATTGAAGGAAAAAAAAGGCTTTTCCCTCGCTGTTCAACTTTGAGAGAAGGATTTGCAGGAGATCAGGCGTGCCACGGGAAAGCTGAAAGCGTCGGGCAGGCGAGTGAGAGCAATGCGGGGGTGTGAGAGCAACGTGGGGCGTGAGAGCAATACGGAGAGCAAGAGCCCATCTGTGAGCAGTTATCAAAAATTAAAAAGCGTAGCTCGCGTTCACCCCCACCATGTAGTTCCGCCCCGGTGCGGGTTCGTAAAACCGGCCGTTGCTTTCGTTGATAATTACCGAACCGACATATCCGGTATTGGTGATATTGTCCGCCCGAACGAATTCGCTGAGCTTCCAGCCGCCGATCTGGTGCGAATAGGCGAACCGGATATTCGCCAGGGCATACTGCTTCGCTGCCTCGGTATTGGTATCGTTGGCAAAGATATGGTCGCGATAGATCGCTTCCAGGGCCGCCGAAAATCCCGGCAGGCCCCGCCGCCAGGTTAATTCCCCATAAGCGATATTGCGCGGCACGCCCGGCAGGAAATTGCCCGCGCCCACGGTTACTATGCGCGGCGACGCGGTGGGTCGATAGGTGTACGAATCCTGGAATGTGGCGTCGAGATAAGTATAAGACGCGTAGACGGCCAAGTCTGGGCCAAAGCGGGAATCGGCCGAGAGTTCCACGCCCCGCCGGCGGGTATCGGCCGCGTTCTGAAACGTAGCTCGGCCACCGGAGTTGGTGGCGGGCAGAATTTCCCCGGTTACATGGGTCTCAAAAATTGCCAGGTTGATGCGCGTCGTATCGGTGAGCAGCCACTTGAACCCTGCTTCGACATTGATGCTCCTGCTGGGTCGAAGCGCAAAATTGAGACCCGACCCCCCGTCAGGCCTGTAAACCAGCTCGGCGAACGTTGGCGTTTCGAATCCCGTGCCCGTGCTGGCGTACAGATTGAGCAGGGGGGTGGCCTTATATAACAGCCCCACCACGGGATTCACGCTGCGGTAGGTAATTCCCCCGCTATCGTCGGGGTTGCCATCGCGGATAAAAAAATCCTCGGACTTGAATCTCACTTCGGTATGGCGCACCCCGGCAGAAAGCGACCAGGCACGCGCAAACTGCCACTCACCTTGAATATATTGGGCAAAGCTGGTCACAATATTGTTCTCGTTGCGGCGCAGATTGCCGCGCACTCCCAGCACCAGCCCGGCAAAATTATCGAACCCCTTGCGTCTTTCCCTGGAGCCGTCGTACTCAATGCCCGCGGTCAGGTTCAGCGGACGCTGTCCTGAACCGCGATATGTCCATCGCAACCCAAGTCCGCCGAATTCGCGGTCCAGATCCACCACTCCCCCGGGGCTGGTAGCCGGAAGTTGCGCGCCCACCGGCACAGCAAGAAATTGCAGAATTTGCCGCGTACCCGCATATCCGATCAGCTTGATGGTGTGTGCCGCGGAAAACTTATGTTCATAGACCAGCCCACCCTGCGTGTTATCGATACTCTTGCGCGTATTGAATGTGGTCGCGCTCGCATCCGCTTGGCGCGGATCGGCAATGACCTGAGCGCGAGACAGCCCGAGCGGATCCTGGGTAGCGCCCTGATACAGATTATTGGCAACCAGAGTGAGCGTTGAATCGTAACTAAATTTATAGACAAGCTTTGCGCTCGACTGGTAGCGTGTCGCGGCACTGTGTTCTCGATAACCCTGGGTCTGGAAGCGGGAAATATCGATCATGTAATTGAACGGTCCCGGCGTCCCGTCTATCGCCTTATTTGTCCCATTGGTTGCCCCATTTACCTCGGCTGTTCCCCCGAGCGTGCCGCCCAGCTTGATTTCCCCACGCGACGTGCCGTAGCTGCCACCCAGCAGCATGCCTGACAATACCGTACCCGCCGGGCCATCTTCCGTGAACGCCTGAATAACGCCGCCAGCGGCATTGCCGTAGATGGCCGAGAAAGGGCCGCGTAATACTTCGATGCGCTTGACCGAACCGAGATTGATATTTGCTGCCTGGCCTTGCCCGTCGGGATTATTGACGGGAATGCCATCGACGACCATCCGTATCCCGCGTATGCCGAAAGGAGAGCGCGCGCCAAAACCCCGGCTGGATATTTGCAGATCCTGCGCATAATTCTGGCGGTTCTGAATAACCAGGCCGGGGACGCGCGCGAGCGCTTCAGAAAGATTGACGAGCGGACGCCCGTCCCGAATGACGCCCGCTTCCACCACATCGGCAGACATCGGCAGAGAAAAGCTCGATTGCTCGATGCGCGTGCCAGTGATGACGACAGGGTTGAGTTTTGAAAGAATGCTGGCCGCTGGATCGGCCGCTTCGGCGAAGGAAGGGCTGGCTGCAATAGTTAACAGCGCCGCAACCGGCATCAGATGCGGCCGTCGGAGGAACGGTTCTTTTTTATGCCGATATGTCACAACATGGTAAGGGCAGAAAGGCAGAACCAGCTATTCCAATTTGCCCCGGAAAGGCTTATTGATAAGCAGACATATGCAGTGGGATAAACAAGCTAACTCCCCCAGAAAAGCGGAAACCCAGCGGGGCTCAACGGGACGTCAGGCGCCATACCCGCCTCTGCTTTATAAAACTTCAGAAGTGCTCCGGAATGAGTCGTTCTCCCATGCGACAGCGCCGTGGGGGTCCATTGCTCATCCAGGGAATCGCTCGAGCGAAAAAATGAGGGATGTTCATTCGTTTTACACAGCGGAACCGGGGTTTTCGCCGAGCGATTGTCCCGCTCAACCTCTAAATAGCGGGCAATTGGTGGCGCCCTCAGTAACCCTGGCGCTCCATCCCCGACCCCAGCGGGGGCCCGTTTACCGGGCCGCGAGCAGGCGAAGAATCCAATTTATTTCGCGCGATATTCGCGTCTGAATTCAGTTTTTCAGACGCTGCGTTTATTTTAGCCTGCTCCGCAGCCGCAGCCTGGTTAATTGCAGCGGCATCGGCATTTGCTTCCCTCACCATACAGTCATGATATGTCTGTATCTGTTTCTGCCAGGTATTGATCATGTTGATGCTCCGGTTAAACGCATCAACACTCGTCGAGTCGATAACCGGAGCTTCGGGCCGGGCGCCGCAGCCACTGGGCGACCAGTTCCCATTGTTTAAAATACCCGCATTTGCGGTGAATGCGGCGAATGCGCCCAAAATAGCGGCGAAACTGATCCCTTTCATAGTGATGGCCTCCATAATGCCGGACTGCAATTCTAATCCATTAGGCCCAGCCCACATAAGCCCTTGCGGTGTTATTGGAGGCCACAATCAAGTCGCGGGGCCCGCCTTCTCAGTCGCGTTTTCAACAACCGGAATCTGTAAATCGGCCGTTCGTGCCCGCCTCTAGTTAGGCGATGGCCTGTCAAAATGGTACTCTGCCGTGGGATATTGAACTTTCCTGGCAAGAAGAGTACAACACCAGCCTGAGATATCCCTATTGAAGAGGATTTTCATTTTTTGCAATGAAACGGCAGACTTTCTTGTTCTGTCGATTTTGTTCTGTCCCTTAATCCCGTCATTGTGAATAATGATCAAATGAGTATCAATGTACTTGAAGCCTATGGAGCGGCCATAAATTGCCGCATGCATGCCTGATGCGCGTTTGTTTTGTATCGCATACAGCGGGTAGAGGCGGAGCTGAATTGGCTTTGCTTGAACTATTAGAGGGTCTTATAGCAAAAGGGATAGACTGCAAGGTTCTTATTCCAAAGAGAGGACCATTACTGGAACAGCTCGATCGCCTAAATGTTGAGTGGAAAATAATCGGCTACTCTCGTTGGATAGCTAGTCGTCGTCACGCGTGGATGCCAGGTCGTATCCAGCGAACAGTAAAAGCACTATTACTGACGATACCGATGGCCCGGACAATTAAAAAATGGCAGTGTGACGTCGTATGTTCTAATACTGTAGCTATTGGGATTGGAGCGTTGGCGGCGCGGCTAGCGGGCTGCCCGCATGTTTGGCATTTGCATGAGTTTGCGGATCGCGACCCCAATCTAATGTTTGATCTCGGGATACACGGGACAATTCGCTTGATGGAACGGCTTTCCGTAGCTTTTATCGCTAATTCATATGCGGTCGCTATAGATTACGCTAAATATATCAGCCAGCAAAAGTTGCGCATGATCTATCAGGCCGTCACCGTACCAAGTCAGATTGAGAAAGCGGAGCGAGATCTGGATAAACGGGTCTTCACATGTGTCATTGTAGGTTCCATAAATTTTGCGAAAGGTCAGGATGAAGCAGTTCTCGCACTAGCCGAAGTGGTGAGACGAGGAATTGATGCTAAATTGCTTATTATCGGGGATGGTAATAAGCGTTTTTGCAAGGCACTCGGGCAGCAAATATATAATTTGGGTTTGGGAAACCGAGTAAATTTCGTCGGATATGCTAAAAATCCTACACGATTCTTTCAAGAGGCAGATGTTGTGCTGGTATGTTCGCGATGGGAAGCATTCGGTCGAGCAACAGTAGAAGCAATGCTTGCTGGAATGCCTGTGATAGCTACTTCAAATAGTGGAGGTACTGCCGAGTTGATTCAAGATGGAAAAATAGGCCTACTGTATGAGTCTGGAAATTATGATGAGCTTGCGACTAAGATACAGTATTTATATGAGAACCCCGACGAAAGATCAAACTTAGGTACCGCCGCCCAAATCTGGTCAGCCGGTCGTTTTACTCAAGAGCGATATGCTAAGGAAGTGTTTGATCTTTTTAATGAAGTACTGATAATGGAAAAAAGCAAAAAAGGAAAATATTATTCCTAATTCTTTAGTTATTTCAACTTAATCCACCAGATGGAGTCGTGGTTGCTATAGTTACCAACTATAAGACAGTTGATTAAAGCGCACAAATGAGAATCCCGAAGAAAAATTAAAGCTGGGCCGCCGCCCGGCTCTGGGCAGCGGGCCGCTTTACTCAGGAGCGATATGCTCAGGAAATCTCATTCTGCTTAGCGAAGTGTTGACGGTAGAAACTGTGCCGCCAAGTCCTTCAGGTTAATGGTCTTTTCCGTGCCGTTCTCAAATCTAAATCTCCAATTATTGCTTAACGGATCGCTCTGATCCACGGGCACCGGATCCTCCGCCAGGTTTATTCCGCCTTTCCGTAAAGCATCTCTGGCTCCCTTTGCGTCCCCGGTCAACAAAAGATGCAGCGCATCCGGGATGCGCTTTTTCTTCGCATCATAGGCTTTATTCAGCCAAGGCATCATTTCAGCCAGGAGTCCATGCTTTTTATAGATAGTCGCCATCCGCGTAAGCTCATCCGCATCGTCCAGCAGATTGCCGGTCAACATGCGCCGTCCGATTGTTTCATCGGCTGTTATCCCTTGCACCGCTGGAGTGTTCGATAGCCGGGATACCCCGTATTGACTCATCAAGCCCGGGGTGGCTTCATCGACAGCGGTAGTATTTTCCAACGTGGTGAAACCTTGTGGCTCAGGTCCACCTGCTTCAGATATGGCCTGGGGCATTGTTTTTGCTGGCCTCACAACGGATCTTGTCAACCCAGGTTTGTTCGAATCCACAGCTGCGCCAGGTCTTGGTTGCCGGGTCTGGCTCCACCCTGCGACGATTTCTTCATTCGCAGCGCTGAGCCGCTCTCGCTTGCCTTTAACGATGTCAGCCTTATCCATTTTCGCCTGGTGTATTTCAGCCTCGCGATCGTCTGCCCTTGCCAACCGGCCAGCCGTATTCTGCCTGGTTTGCATATCCTGACCGCTACGAATGCCTTGGGCGAGGCCGCCTGCAAATGCGCCAAAATTAAACATGAATTTCACGCCCCCACAATATTCGATACGCTACCTGGTCCATTGTTTTTTCTCATTGTTCGGCTGTCCTGCGCAGGGTGACCTTTCGTGGCAAAGGCAATATTGTTGACCCAATGGATGAAATCTTCCCCGAGAAGTTTCACGGCCTTGGCATTCAGTACTGCTTCGCCATTCGATAACCGAATGGGCTGCCTGCCTTCTATCGTGCCAGGAATGGAATCGCTGGTAGCGTTGCCACGGCCTCGTATCAGCCCACCCAAAGAACCAGCGGAACCGGCGCTTCCCTCCAGGGGTGATAAGCCGCCTTCGCCATGGCCGATGTTTGTGCCATGAGACGATTCATGAGCGCCGCCGCCATTGATAATGCCGCCCTTGCGCAGCGCGATGGGTTTCATGATATACGCACTGCCGAGCTGGCCAATCAGGTTGCCCAGCCCGGCAGCACCGGTTGCGGAATTCTGGGCGGCCTGCTGCCATGCGTTGAGCTGCCCCTGATATTGCCCGAGGGCCAAATTGCCTGCTGCCGTGTTTGCGCCCGTGGCTCCGCCAAACCAGTTCTGTGCCGTATTCGTACCCGCGTTATGAAGCCCAGCTTTGGTGGCGAGGTTGTCGGTTGCAGAGTTGCCGGCGCTAAGCGCCGCTGCATCCGTGGCAATGCCGGTCGTGGGCATGCTTCGCCCAAATTGGGCCGCGCCCTGCCTCATCGCCATGCCCTGCAATTCAATATCCCGCCGCGCTTTATTCATGGCTCCCGCCGAATCCCTGGCAAGCCCCAGGTTAAGGTCTTTTGTTATTGACTGGAATTTACCGGAGTTGGGATTGATACCCATGCGTTCCATTGCACGTTGGTTGGATTCCAGCATTCCCCGGTAGCCGCGTGCAACGTCGGCCGCGGCTTCCGCCGCCATTCGGTCCTGGCGTTCCCGAGAATCGAACGTATTGGCGTCCTGTACCATTCGCTCTTCGACTGGCGCAAAAAGCTTGCGGTAGGTTTCCCACTGCGATTCCGCTCTGGCGGCGTTGGCGTCTTGCGACGCAATTTGCTGGCCGACGATCTTCTGGATGAGGGGATCTTGCGTTTGGGCGCGATCCTTCTCCCATGCGAGCTGTTCCCTGGCAACATCGAGCTGCTGCTGGGCGATGTCTGCATTCTGTTTTGCTGCCTGCCCGATGAGCGGATCAGGCTTCGGCGGTTTTGGGCTGCACATTGTCAAACCTCCAGTATTTTGGTTAATCCATTTTCGACGTGACGGTAACCGAGCATCTGGAAGAATCGCCCGGCCTTATTGACGGTTTTAACCGTGATATGGATTTCTCGCGCGCCGAGTTGACGCATGACGCTCTCCATGTAGGCTACGAAATGGCTTGCTACCCTGCCTTTGCGCGCTTCCGGCGACAGATAAAGCGTGTCTTCCGTCGCGATGAGTGTTTGTGTATGCGTGCTTTTGTCCAGATACATTGCGCAGTTACCTGATAAATTACCGTCAATTCTCAAGGTCAGGAGTACATAACGCCCTGCCCGCTCGTACCGGATGAATGCCGGGTAGTCCGGGTTGAACTGCAACCCATGGCGGTGCGCTTCCGTTTCGTTCCAATGCGCCTGATGCAGCGGTCTTATTTCATTGACAATCGCTTCGATGCGTTCAAGGGAAAACGTACAGCCTTTATAACTTTCCGGTCTCACCCGCGAGATCTCCAAAGTCGGTACGAGCGTTTCAATCCGGCCGGCCGCCACGCAAATTTCAGCGGCCAGCCCCGCAGATAAAGGAACGCCGATATGGGTCTTGAGCAGGGAAATCAATTCAGAATTCATTAACCGTCCATCCGTGAAATAAGTTGCTCGAGCGCATGGCGCACAGTGTTGGTGTAGGCGTACAGCGCCTCGCACTCCGCCTTTGTGGGTATTGCCGAAAAAGTCAACAGCTGAAATCCGGGGACCGCGATCTTATTAGCGCGCCGCCCCGTCAATATTTCAATCATGGTTTTAAGCCACTCGGGTGTTCCGGCGGGCACGCCCGGCTTTTTGGTACGGGGCGTAACCACCGTGCCGGTAGCCAGGAGCGACTCAACCACAATGCCGTCGCTGATAACGCCAGTGCTGGTGCTGTTTCCCTGCCCGGATGCCATAACGGCGAGAACATGTGCCTGGATGATTGCTCCTGCGGCTGTAATGTTTCCCTGCGCCGATGGCGCGGGGGCCAGGCCGCCGTTGCCGAGCGTTATAGTTCCGGTGCTGGCGGTATTGATCTGCGCCGAACTGCTTGGCAGCAGAATATAAGCTTGTGCTATCCCCGCCGTACGGGAATCATTCGCTTGCACTGCCGTTGCTATAAGCAGGACATGAACCTGGACAGCCGCACCGGTACCGGCGGTATTGCTCTGGGAGGCTGCCCCCCCGGCAAGGGTAAATGCATACGCGACAGCGCCTATCCCGGATGCGTTGCCTTGCGCGCTTGCCGCCCCCGCCAGGCCATGATTTCCGCTAACCGCTGTGGTACCGCCTGTGTTCCCCTGGCTGGAAGCCGTTCCGGCAAGTATGTGATCCTGAACGATCGCAGCCACACCCACAGTGTTTGTCTGGATGCAGGCAGCCGCGATTAGATTGCTGCTGCTGGCGCTGAATATTCGTCTGGCCGGTGCCCGCAATAACGAAAATTTATTGTCGTATCGGCTTCTTGCCTCCGAAGCGTTCAGCGCCTTGTTGAAGTAGACCGCATAGTTCAGCAGGCCCGAGCCGGGTATTGAAACACCCGCGTCCGTTTGCCCTGCTCCGATCACGAACTCTGGACTGGCGTACCCACCGTAGGCGTCGCCGGCGGCTGTAGTCGCTTCTAAAACTCCGTTGACGTATAGATAAATATTTGTGCCATCACTGACACCCAGCAGATGAACCGGGATATTTACCGCCGCGGATGAAATTGATATCGCCTGTTTTGGTGCACCTGCATAAATATAGAATAAAAACCTGCCAGCCGAGTCAATTCGCAATTCGCGGTCATGCGATACGGCATTGGGCGCCTCCTGAATCCCACAAATGTACTGGCTGGCAGCCGCATTCGGGATGTAGTGCGCCTCAAGACTAAACCTTATAAGCGCGGCGGACGGAGCAGTGAAATAGCTGCTGGTACTGCCGCTGGTCTTGAATGCCGGGCCGTCCCTGCCTACGGATATGCTTGCGCCCGTATTTGAGAAAGAGCGTTTTGAATTTCCGGCATCGTTTAGTTGCCACCCCGCCGCGAAATAGGCCTGCTCGATGTGGCGCGTAAGCAGGTTCGCGTCGTTCAGCGCCGCAGCGTACTGCGGCTGCTGCTTGAACCTGTTCGGCAGGAGCAGGGCAGACACCTACGCCGATGCCCCGGTAATGTCTGCCCTGTAAACATTCCCGAAAGCAAGCGCGACGCCCATATCGTTTTTAACCACCAGCTTGAGGTAGCGTGTAACCGGCAAACCCTGCAGACTGAAGAATTTCCTGTGCGTGGTGTTGTCGTTGCAGGGCAAGGTACCAATCCAGTGAAGATCGAGTTCATTGGTGGTCGAGGCGCCGCTTTCCGGGCCACTGCCGAAATTGGTATTGTCCAGCGATAGCTTGGCAAAAAGGATGAGTTGTCGGTTTCCGGTCGTGGCAGCGCTTGGAGCGCATTCGACCTCGAGCGTGACATCCAGGGGAATAGCGGCCCCGAGATCTATAACGGACGAGGCTGCATACGTAGCGCTTGCCAGCGTTCCAAGGCTGAGTACGGGCGCGCTGCGCGCGCCCTGTGCTTGCGTGAAGGCCGCCATTATTGCATTCTCCGAATCTCTTCAGTATTCATGATCAGGTCGGCTGGCTGCTGGTATAAGTCAAACTGGGGAAATTGACCGTATTGCCGCTGGTCACCACCTGATCCGAGGTCTCATCCGTTACCCACAGCACTTTGCTGACGTTATCGGTGAACGCGATGTGCAGGTTGGGGGACGCGCCGGAACTGGCGGACGCCGTTGCACTCTTGGCGGCAACAGTGAGGACGCGCGCTGCGCCGTCCGCTCCGGAGAGGCTATAGTCGCCGGAAATCATTGCTACGGTGCAAATCGCGTTGGCGGTAACGGTTGCATAACCGTCCGCGGTGCTATAGGCCTTCAGCAACAGCATGCGAATTGCGTTATTCTTGATCGCATTCAGTCCGCCATCCAGTACGTCGGCGTGAGCGTATTTCGCCATTCGGTTCTCCTCCATAAAAAAAAGCCGCCCGCAGGTCGCGAACGGCTCGTGATTTGCATCGTCTCCCCGGAACGCGGAAAACAGAAGTCTCTTTCAGATATTTGGTGCCAGATCGATGAGTGAGTCGTTAGGCCTGCCAGGTCGTCACGCCTGCTTCAACCCATCCATCGTCTCAGCCAGTACTACGCCTGTAACCTTTACATTACCGGATAGCACAACCTCCACGTTATCGGCCTTATAGCCGCCGGGCAAGCGGAAAGCACGGGCATTTTTGAGCTGCTTGGTAAACTTCATCGCGCCATCCGACCAAAGCTGGAATTGCAGCGAATCGATAGCGAGAGGCGGGATCTCCGGCATCTCATCTCCACCTATCTCCCGGACGCCCAGCGAGGGGTCTGCCAAACCATCGTCCATTGCGGCGATTGTGATCCATGCCTGATTCGTGGCTATCGCCGCGGCGTAAGCCGCCTGTGCGCCGGCGGATTCCGCTTCCGTCATTTCGAAGTCAGCGTCGATCTTGGCGGCCCCATAATTGATGGGCGACGCCGTTATGAATCTCTTGCTCTTCCACTCGTACGAAAGCTTTGTTCCCGCGTCCCCTTCCCACCGGTAAATTTTCTTGTCGAGCGTAACGTAGAGTTCGCCTGTCCACGGATCGGCCCAGATACCCGTGATTTTCTGGTTCACCTTGATAAAGGATGCCGGTTCGGCTTTGTCGATCACGAACATGAGCGAGCTTCCGTTCGCTGTGTAACCGCAGTAATAGCGGTTATCGGCGGAGGCGGCGATGAACGTTTCAGGGTTGAGTTCAGACCATTCTCGTTGCGTGAACAGATCCTTGGTCACGACATCGCTGTTTGTCCCAATGATTACCATGCCTTGAGGTGCCGGATAACCCACGCCGAAGGCAAAACTTGCAGCGCCGCGCTTGGCCAGGCACGGCCAGGCCACGCCGAGCTTCTCCATTCCCCCACCCATCGTGGCGGGTTCAACGCCGGTAATGGTGAAGGGGTTGCCCTTTGTCATGCCCACGAGCGTCGTGCCCGTTACGCCGATGGCGATGATGTCCTGGTCGTACGTCTGCCGGTAAGCAGTTGGCCATGCGTAAGGCTTGAATGGCTCTGAGAAATACACCTCATTTCCGCGGAATCCGCATGCAATGCCGTTCGCGAGGACAAGGATGCCTTTCATATCAGCCGGAGGCATCGACCAGGACGTGGATGGCAACATCTCGCCCAGATTCGCATCCGCGACGGTATCGTTGTATAGGGTGGCGGCTGCCGTAATGGTCGCTACGTACTGGTACTCTGTCCCGTTTGAAGTGGTCAACGTGCGGTAGACGCGCTTGTTCATGCCACTGGTGTTGTGAGGCGCAACCCGGCTCCACGTTCCCCCCGCAATGTAAGCCTGTGCGGTAGCCAGCGATACGATCACTTTCTTTGCGGATGAATCAACGGCAACCAAGGCGAATTTACCGTTCAGATCGGTCATTCCGGCGATGGAAGTGAACCTAAGCTCTTCGCTCGCGCGTAACCCAAATACACTGTCGAGCGTAACGGTTACCTGTCCGGCAGCTGGGGTATCCCTGACCACGGCTGTTATGATTCCGAAGTTCGGTGGCGCGGCATCCATATCGGAAAGCGCCCAGGTAGCATCGACTTTTCCGGTTGTAAGGGTTGAAGCAGGAGAAGGCGCGGACTCTTCCCCCCATTGCGTAACGAACGTATAGGCATACGCCCGCGACACCATGGTCGCGCTTGCTCCTCCTGCAGGCGCCACGCCTGCCTTTTTGACAGGAGGCGCGACCCCCAGCACGTAACAGCCGGAAGGATAAGGGCCGGCGCCAGCGGTCGCGGTGTCATAATCCGATACGCGCGGCTCACCGTCTCCGCTATAGTAAAAACGCCCCGAAGCGTTGTCTGCAACGGGCGAACGCGCTACGTCCACGTCTTTATCCCACGCCAGCCATTTTTCGTTGCCGCCCTTCTCCATGCGAAACATGGAAACGATGTCATCCCTAACGACGGGAGCGAATACCAGCTTCAGTCCGTTTCGCGGGCGCAGATCGCCGCTCGTCAAATTGCAGTTGGTAGCCGTCTGCGCCTGATTCGGCGCGAGCAATTGCTTTGCCAGCCGTGGAATAAGCCCGGAAAAACCCGATATGCGAAAAGCTGTCATAATAAAAATGTGAGACTGAAAGCCAGTGTATGTTTGTCCAAAATCGGTGTTGGCAAACGGTTAAACCGCGTTCCCCGTCCCGGCCGCACCATTGCCGGTTTTATCTGCCACCAAAGCGGGTGTAGTGTTATGCCCGCGGGATAATACAACGGGATAATGCAAGGGGACAACCCATCAGGCTGTCCCCATGCACTGCTTGTATTCGGTTTCCCGCCGTTTTACCAGGCCCTGCAATATTTTCCCGCCCTGCCGGTTCCAGCGCTTGATCTCGATGCAGGCACCCTCGTAATCGCCAGCGTTCAGCTTTTTCACCAAGGTAGAACCACAGAACGCCTGCGCGCCTATGTTGTAGGCCAGACTTACCAAAGCGTCGTACTCATGCTGATGCAGTGGCACGGTTACACACTGTTTTATGGCTCCCTCAAACTTTGAGGCATCCGCGAGGGCGCGGGCCAATGCTCTCGGCGGGGTGATGGTATCCCCCATCCTGACGCCGTCGGTCGTACCGAAGCCTATGGTCGGCACATCATCCGGCGTCGGCATATAAGCGATTTCGCGATAATTCTCATGCATGGCCAACCCGACAAATGCCGAGGCGGATAGAACAAGTGCCGCGATTGCAGACCGCTTAGTCGTTTGCCTGATCATTTTTTCACCTCGACCGTTGGGGCGTCACAGCGCTGCCGCAGCAAATGCCCTATCAGGTCCGTTCGTCTCTATTGTTAGAAATACATTTAATCCCGCGACTTCGCCAGCTGTATCAGACCTGAAACGATCAGGCACAATCCGCACGTCACCAGTCCGGCATCAGCTCCTCCATTTATCCATGAGCCGGCTGAAAGTGATGAGATGCCCAGGTACGTTATCGGCCAACCCTTGAACCAGTTCATTTCCCTGCTCTCGCAATACCGGAGCGGATAGTCGGCACATCTTCCCTGATGAGCAGGTACGCCTCGTCCTTGAGGACGTCATGCACAGCTATATCGGCCCGCACAGATGGAGAAAAGACCATGTCCTGAACCATGAAGGGGATCTGAGGCATAGGTGGCTTGATCATTTATACCTCGATAAACAGTCGAGTTTTGCCCGGATGTCTTCCTTCAAATCACCCGTATTAATATCCGCGCAGGGGGGCGGATTGGGCAGCTTGGCCTTCACGCCGGTTTTACCGGGGACCGGTTCCTTCTGATCTTTCGGCTCAGGGCTTTCGACGGGGGGTGATGCGGGTAACTCAGATTCTTCATTCTTTATAACGGCCGGAGTTACCGTGCATGCCACGAGAACGGCAGCTGAGAAAATAGCAAGGTAGCGCATCACCGTCTCCTTTGAGGCCAATGGTCAATTATCCTGTCCAACTTTTCATTGAACTCGCGCATCGTTTCGCGCTGCTCGGTTCGTATGGCCTTTACCTCGTCACCCAATCGCTGGTTCGTCTGCTCCTGGTACAGTTCACCCCTTTTCAGCGTGGCGATATCGTTTTGCAAGTCGTTGTACGTCGCCACCCCTGACGCAACGAGGCCGGCTACCGCGATGATTCCACCGAACGATAGCGTGTAGGTCGACGGGCCTCGCCGTCTTTCCACCCTTTGGGGGCTCTCGTCATCAGCCATGATCAGAACAGGCTCGCCAAGACCACAATCACAATCACGGCAGCGGCGATCAAGATTGCGCTCGTCCATCTGGATGACTTCAGCTTGTCCAGCAGCGAATCAGCCCCGCCTTCCATCCTGGCATCCACATTTTTCGATGTATCCACCACATAGTCCGCAGCCTGTCCGATTTTGGCTCTGGCTTCGTCCCCTGCTTTTTCCCATACTGATTTCGGCATTCAAATCTCCATTTGTTGTAGTTAACGATTAACCTCAACTCTCCCGAACTCTCGCAACTGCCTGTGTTGCAGGTATCTGTATTGCCGGTGTTTTTGTACAGCTCAACCGTCTTTCTCCGGATCGCCCGTTCAATGCCTGCGCTCGAGATTTTTATCGTCGAATCACATCCTGTGTTTGATGGAGCCTTCGAGCGGGGGGTTGTTTACCGCCTCTACAAAATAAAAAAGCCGCCCGTGGGCGGCATGTCTCGGTTTCCGCACTTAAAGATATTCTCGTCCGTATGTCCGTTTACCAGAATCGGTTTACCCGAAGCCGACGAACAAATAGTACAAAAAATCAGAAGAACGACTGTCTACGGGCAATACCAGTACCCACTATGCCGCCCCGTTGACTTGCAAGGTTATAAAAGTGAACTGGATTCGGTCACCATTGGATCGCGTCCAGTTGTGCTTGGGTGGGATCATCGCCCAGTGCGGCGATCTGGTCCCTCAGCTTCTGCCTCTTTCCGGTAAGCGCCCCATGCGCCGGTGCATACAGATTTATGTTATCGATGATCTTGGCGGCCAATTGGGCCTTCGTTATTCCTCGGCCTGCTGCCGCAGCATCCATCCACGGGGTCGCCGTGCCGGGGTCGCGTAGCCACGCCCGAGCTTCTGCTTCCTGTTTTGCCCAGCTTCCGATTTCCTCCTCGGGATATTCGTTCGTCATCGCATTTGCGGCAGCCTGATACGCGGCATTGATGCGGCTGAGTGCGGCCGCTTTAAGTTCACTGGGCGCAGGCGGAGGTGGAGCTGGAGATCGCGGAGCGGCGGCCATCCAGGCGTCAATGAATGACTGAAAGTCCGCAATGCTTTCCAGGGGCGTGTTGGCTGCCGTGTCGTACTCGATATGCCCGCTGACGCCATTCCATTGCACGGCGCGAATATCTGTTTGAAGCGCAGAAAGGTCAATGCGCCTGAATATCCCGTCAACCCCCACAATGCCGTCTTCCCGTATGATGGTCATGCGCATGTCCTTTTCCCTCCTTCCAGAGTCTGCTGTGCCGCTGCCAGTAGAACCTGTTGCGTCTGTACTCCCTGTTTTACCATTTCGTTGCGGAAGGCCTCGGTAGCAGCCGCGCCCCTGCGCGACTCGCTGGCGGTATTGATGGTAAGTGCCGGCATCCAGGCAATGGCGCAGCCCCACTGATCCACTTCTTTCCCGGTATTGACATCCGTTCCGCGCACCCGAACATACCAGGGACAACGATATAGCACCTGTTTTCCATCCTCTGTTTTAACTTCTTCGCACTTCGCCCCGAGCGGGCACTCGGCAATTTTGATTTCCATTAGTCTTTGCTCGCCAGAATCATGTCAACATACTGGACCGCCAGGTTAATGGCTGTGCCGGCAAAAAAGTGGGTATGTGAACCGCCGCCTCCCACATAATCTGAGTACGCAGTAGCAGCTGCGAGATTTCCATCTGTCGGATTGTAATCAGGGTACACGGTTCCAGATGATCCATTCCCGACGACGACCCCGTGCCTGTGAGAAGGTATTTGGGCCTCTGTTAGAGTTGTTGCACTGTTAGATCCTGTAACTGCCTGTGAAGCGAACGCGGTGGTAAACGCTACCGATCCGCCGGAGCCTCCGCCTGTGCCGCTCACAATTCTCAGCGCTTTATCGTTGTGTGCGGTTACCTGGGTCCACCCCGTAGGGGCGGCAGCCTGGAAGAATGACATGACCGTCCCGGATGGGATGAGCGCGGAGGGCGCGGCACCCAGCGTTGCGCGCGCCGCTGGCGCATCCGCTGCGCCAAGCAATCCGCGGATGAAGGCGGATAATCCGGTCAGCCCTGCAGCGCCCGGTCCGGTAAAGTAGGGCAAGGTGTCGGCGGAGCTCGATAACGCACCGAAAGCCGCCAGGTTCGTATTGGAAAGAGACTCCTGCAGGGCGGCATTAGTCAACCCGGCCACGAAATAGTCGCCAGCCGCCCAGGTTCTTGGGACGGTCCCGTCGAGGCCGCGCCCGCCCGGCGCGATGGTCATCGCATCGGTACTGCGCGCCTCGACCTTTACGATTTCACGGTTTCCGGACGCGTCCTTGAAGATCCCATAGAAATAATCACCCGTGCCGAGCGATGGAAAAAGGATGCCTTTGCCCGCTTCCACCGTAAAGCTCAGGCCGCTCGTCCCGATGGGGGCTGAACTGACAATGGCCTTGCCAAAATTGGAGAATTTGAGTCCCATGTCTTACCCTTCAGTTAAACCAGCCATTGCAACCAGGCTTCGCCATTTCCGCAAAGGCGGGAAATTCGAATGTCATTTTAGGGCGACCCTACATACCTTTTTCGTTGCGACGCCCTTATGTCCTTCCCATAATCCGGGTTCTTAATGGTGCACGGGTGTAGCTTCTCGCCACTCTCATTCCGGCATCCGCCGTCTTGACCAGGAATTGCTGGCTGTGGTACTGCGCCAGTTGCGCATTCGTATAAGGCTTCCTGGGTGACAGCATCAGCCGCGCCAGCGCGCCGTGAACGATTGCCTCGCGGTATTCGTTGAATATGAAATCATCAATCCCCGCAGCGGTAGGGGATGGCTTGAGGGCGATGGTCATGCTAAGCGTTCCTGCAACATCGGGAACAGGGACCAGCGTTACCGATGGGGCGGCACCGAAAATATATTCCGGCATGCCCGTCTTTCTGCTCCAACCGGCCGTCCATGTATCCGCTTCCCGAATACGGGAATTGATTTCCTTGCCATCGAATTCCGCATGGATGATGGCGTGCATCATGGCCTCGGCAGGCGCGACAACGCCATAAGAGGCAATCCCAATCGTTACTGGTATCGATGGATGCTCGTATTTCCATGCCAACGACTGTTCGCAGAAAGAAGTGGCAGCCTGACGCAAGGCGGCATCCATCGCTTCAAATGGGCAGCCTGGGGTATCAGGCACTGCCAGGTCGTAAAAAGCGCTCCAAAGTTTCATGGTTGTGCCTCGGCTTCGAATAATTGCGCAAACGTTGCGGCACGTCCCGAGTTCACATGCTCATCGTCGGCCATTTCCGCCCGGGCCGTCACATAATCGGCCAGTGTCTGGACATAGCAGGCGGGCAGAGGAAACGCATCGGCAGGCGCCGCCTCGCCGGTCGGCAGGCTGCCAAACCGCCCGACGAACAAGTCCGGTCTGCGCTTGAGAATTTGCAGCATGCCGTGATTGGCGTAAATGAGCAGCGCGGCATTCGAATACCGTGCCTTGTCCTCGTCGTTAAGCGGCATGCGCGCCACATCGATAACCGATTGGTACGTAAAGGCCATTATTCGGCCTCAGCCTGATGTTTTCCGAACAGCGCGATGACCTTGTGCCGCAGTGTGGTTTCACTCAGGCGCTTGTCCAGTCGTTCGTTGTATTCGCGCTGGGCAAATGTAACCAGCGCGTCTTTACCCATGCCATGGAAATCGAATACAGGAAGTGGTTCTTCAACCGGTTTTTGCATGTGCGCCAATCCAATAGGTTCGGCCTCAACCGGTTGTTCATCCCGCATACCTAGCCATGTATCGGTATAAATGAACAGCCGCTCGGCGACTTCGGCCGTCACGTTACGAACCTGTCCTGGATGCCACCTTAATCCGATACCGTTGATGCTGTCTGTCTTGACTGTGGCGCCGATATATTTGACTTGCGGCATACACAACACTCCATAAAAGGGGCGACCCGCCTCCAGGCGGACGTCGCCCTAGGCCGTTGGTAAATTATTTGATACCCGCGGCATCACCTTTGACTATTGCCGTCACTTTGCCGGGGGTGAAGGTCGCGGCCGATGCGGTCAGCGTGACGACCAGATATACCGGCTTCTCGAACTTGATAGGCTGGAATGCCAAAGAATTGCGGCCCGCGGCGTTGAGGAAGGTTTTGCCCGCCGAGGCAAAGTAATCATCGACCGCGGGACCATCCGCGGGGTTGAGCGGCGCATAGCCCACCTTGCATGCAATGGTCGGCGCAGCATTGGAATCGAGATCGTCGTTAACGATGTCGATATCGGTAACCTCCACCCCCGCCGGGATAATCAAGGGCCGGTAAACGTCGCCCGACGTTCCGGCCGCAGGCGCCACCGAACCCCATGTAACCGCCGCATTGCCATACGCGCCCATGTACCGGGCTTTGCTGTTCAAATCTGGTGCATTAAAAATTGCCATAAAAACTCCTTGAAGAGGGTGAATTGAAGGCAGGATTTGTAGAAGCGAGGTCGGAAAGTCCAGAAAGGCCTTTCCCGCCAAAACAGGGGCAGAGACCGGATTATTCGCGTAGCGTCATCTTTTCTCGCGAAAGCGTAAACCCGGACGCTTTCTCTGAAGATTAATACCTGCGCACCGCCCTGCCCGTTACCGGAATTACAGCGGCACAGCGGAATCGACGGCAATGACGCCGAAGTCCGTGGGGATCTTCGAGCCTGTACCGTCATCGATGGACATCCGTATCTTCGCGTGGCCGCAAACCTTTTCGCCCATGACTTCAAGGTTGCTCTCGAAGTTGTACCAGTGCTCTTTCCATCCATACTGCATGCCGCTCACCTTGGTTCTGCCATAGGCGACGCCAAGGGCTTGAGCGCCCAGCAACAGGCCACGCTCGACGGCATAACCGGCAGTCAGCGCTGTGTTTATCTGCTGATCGGTTTCGGTAGCGGTTGGAGCATTGGCCGCGGTGACTATCTTGGTGGTCTCGGCCGGCAAAAAGCGGATGGCACGCTCATTCTTGATCACGAGGATGCCGTTCCACATGCCCACTTCGCCCGCAAACAGCGGATGGCGGACATCCAGATAGGCCGCGCGGTTTACGGCGTTTTGCTGAAATGCGCGCAGCGACCCTTCCGTGAGCAGCACCGAGTACTGATTCGGCGTGGCAAGGAACACCCACATCTTGGAAGTCTGCGCCGCCCGGTCGCCAGCAAGCTGCACGGACTGCAAGGGTTGATCCATGTCGTCCAGCTTTTTCCGCAATAGATCAAGATGAACGAGCTTCAACGCATCGGTCGATACGATGGAACCCAATTGCTGACCGCCAGCGGTCAAACCCGCACCATTCACAACGAAATGCCGGTTGTAGGTCGGGGCCTTCACCGGGTTAACCATGATGGAAGCGAAGTTCGAGCCACTTTGAAGCGGAATCGTCCAGTCCGTGCCGGTTTGGGAACCACGGGCACCGGCCAGATGCACCAGCGAAGTCTGCGAGGCAAGGCGCGGGAAATAACCGGACAACTGCGCCAGCGCAATCTCGCGCAACTGATGCTTGGTGCGTTGCTGCGACATGCTGCCGCCCGCGTCAACCACTTTGCTGGACAGATCGACCCTGACATCCATTGAGGAGAACGAGAGTGCGCTGCCGCGACCTTCGCGGTTCACGTCGCCCATGAGCGGCTCGCCGCTTATGGTATCGACCAGATCCAGCGATACGGTATCGCCCGCGTTTTTCGTCAGATTATCAATACGCACGATAGGCATGCCAGGTTGGGTCTGGCCCGCCATCTTTTCCATCGCGGCAGTCGGCTCTACCTGCCCGACGAGATTTTCCATTGCGGTCGCGCCCTTCAGCGTATTGGCGAAGAGTGCCGCGCTATAGTATTTAACGGCGAGTGAACTGCCGCTTCCTACATTGGTTTCAGCCATTTAAAATCCTTAATCAAGTTCGGCTCTCAAAGCTGCGGCCTTGTGGGCGGGCATGCTCATCAGTTTCCGAGTCAGCTCATGCGGGCTCATCGCGCTGATTTCATCGCTCACCGTGGCGGGCGCACCTCCCTGAATATCCGAAAGGGTTGTGGGTTTCCTCGCCGGAGCCCTTTCCAGCCTTGCTTTCGCTTCAGCCTTTATTGTCCCCGGATCGGATTGTCTTCGTGGTAACGACGCTTCGGGCACGATGGCCCTGACACGCCGGACAACTTCATCGAACCTTTCCGCGTACGGCTTGTTGGTCCATTTGGAATTGGTTCTCAGAATTTCATCCTGTCTTAAGGCCTCGTCCCAGGCTTCTGGATCATTGCCCTCCCAGTGCACCAGATCGGGATTGTTGTCCTTCGCTTCGGCGACCTGCTCCGCGACGCTGAGTTGCTTCGCGCGTTCGGATTCTTCCTTTTCGCGCTTCAACTCCTCAAGCGTCTGTTCCAGTTTTTCGCCTTGCTTCCGGCTTCCTTCGAGTACGGCGCTGATCACCTGGTGGAGTTCCGGCATCTCGTCTCTGAGCGTTTCCAGATGACTGCCGATGGCATCGTCCGCCTCGGCTACGTCTGTTTTGCTTCCGGCTTTATCCTTGTGCTTCAGCAACCCGTCGAGCTTGCTTTGCGCGGTTTGTAATTGCTCACGCAGTACTGAATTTTCCACGCGCAGCGCTTTATGCTTCTCGTAAGGAATAATTCCTTTGCCACTCTTGGTCAGAACAACCGGTTCATCTTCATTCTCATCATTAAGGGCTGAATCGGCTGCGCTGTGTCCTTTCTGGTCGGACTGGTCACTGGTCGTTTCTTCTGGCACCTGGTTTGCTGCTTCCTGTGCATCCAGAATTTCACCGATTTTGCCGGGATCGTTCTCCAGCATCTCGATTTGTTCGGGCGTCAGGTTTGCAATTTGTTCATCCGTAAGCTGATCTACTTCCATTGTTCGTTTCTCCAACTGCTTAACCCAGTGAGCGGGCCTGCCGAGGCAGGGTTGATAAAACTGCGGTATCGCCGTGAGCGCGTCGCACGAGCGAAAAAGCCAATAAAAAAGCCGCCCGGAGGCGGCTTGGTTTTTGATTCATAAATACTTATATGATAGTCAGGCCTGAATTCGTGTAATACGCAACCCGACCATCAGAAAACCTTGATACGGTCAGAATGATTCCACTTCTCAACAATGAAATAATCTGTTCCCGATACGCCGCAATTTGCGGTCGGTCGGCTATCCCCATGGTTCCATGGTCATACTGGTAATAGAGTGTCCGTGCTATGCCTTTTGCCGCCATGGTGATCAACATGCGTCCGATAATCTGTTGGGCTTGCATGTCGGTAAGGCTGATCACATCTCCACCGATTGGCGCACTCTCAGTATCCCATGTCTCCATCTCGGATACCCCGGCCGCTACCTTTGCAGAATTAAGGCGGTCGATTATTCCGGCGAGATCCTGTACTTTATTTCGCCCGGGAAGATAAAGGTGAACTCCGATGATATCCACCCAATCCTTCATCGTTTTACCAGCGCCGTCACTGGCGGACATCATGCCGCTAAAATATGTCTCGGCACTTTGTCCTGCTGTGGCGGACCAGGTAGTTGTCGCGGGACAAATTATCTTGGCTGTGGGATCAATCGCTTTGATCGCCTGGTTCGCCCGACGCACCATTTCCGCGAGCTTTGTGAACCTCCCGGAAAAATAGAAGTTTGGTCCGGTTGTTACCGTGCCATTGTTATCATAGTTCGGCTCATTCCAGATCTCGTAATACTTGATCTTGCCAAGATAGCGGGTTGCCACGGCTGCGCAAAATGCGTCCCAGTCCCCCATGTTAGCGGGTTCCGCATGCAATCCTCGATAAGTAGGGCCAAATGCGCCCACTTCGGCTGGTCTTGCCGATGCCCATGTCGGGGTGCCAAACAGCGTAAATATCAGATGTCGTCCGGCTCCGTAATGCGTATTCACCCAACTGTCCACGTTTGACCAATTGAAAACATCTTTGCTTATTTCAATATATTTCCATTGCGCGGTCCCACTCTTCAGGTCGTGGGAACGAGTCGTTTTCGCCATCACCCCAACCAATGAGTCGTTTGCGCGATTCTGGACACTCATCCCGAAAAATGTTTCCTCGGCCTTTACCGGCGAAGCCGACAGCACTGTAACAGGCAAATTCGGGATTGCCAGCACATTGGCATCAAGGCAAGCAAAATCGGCATCCAGGCAAAATGTTGCACGCGACCCGGTAAAGTGAGCACCGTAGTGTTTTGTTGGGTAGGCTGGAATCTTGCCGGCCCCATCGATAACAAAATCTGTCATGATCCTGGATAGTGCCAGATCGAGTAGCCGAGCAGAGTTATTCTCTCTGACGCCGCCGGTGCGGCCCACTTGCACTTGAAAGTTATCGCTGCATCATAAGTGGTATCTACTGCATAAGTATCGTGCCCCCCGCTTGTTCCCCCGTAAGAAGTGCTGTTAAGTATCTTTTGGATGGCTAGACTGTTGGCGTTTGCGATCTCATACAGATATTTTGCGCCCCCCGATGCCGAAACTGTAGGGCCGGCGAAGTTAAGCCCACCCCAATCAACTCCCGGGTATTTCTGAACAGCACTGCTCGTATAGTCATAATCTGAAATAATCACCAGCTTACTATTAAGCCCCATTGTTCCGGCGGGCACCGTTACATTTGCAAGCGTCACCCACGACGTATCACTCGCGGAATTGGTAGAATCACGGCTCCATCCGGCATATGCCTGCGCTACCAGCGCCGGCAGCACGGTTCTAGCCGCATCTGCCGAGGCTATCAATTGCGCCTCAATAGCAGAATTGAGGCTGACAACGGACCCGGCAGGATAGATCTGACCGCCGATAGTCTTGGTATTCAGCATTTGAATCATATTATGCCCTTTGATTTTTTCCTTAGAATGATCTTGAATTACGTGCTTTACCTATTTGATCCAACATGATTTCTTGGGATTTCAGTTTTGCATCGATCTCAATTTTCTCTGCCTTGATTTCCAAGTAGCGCTCTTTAAGTCCAGTTCTTGCAACTTATCAGGCAATCCTTGTTGCGCTTTTGCTAATTGCTCTTGCAATCCAGCTATAACTTGCTGCTGCTATTGCATTGTCACGTCGAATTGCTGTTGTATGGCTTGAATTTGCTGGCCAGAGCATCCCCGTCGGCCACATTGCGCAACTGATCCGCCAGTTCATGGCGGTTTGGGACATCGGATAGCTCAAGCATCGCCGGATAGAGCACCGCCTGGTATTGCGGTGGAGCTGCATTTACAAGCTGTGTGAAAGCCTGCAATTGCTGCGCCCGGAAACTGGGTGTGGCCGGTATGTCTTCGAGCACGACCTTGACCTGTGCCGTGGCAATGTCATTTTCAACCACGGCGCCCGCATCCGTCATTACATGACGGTTGAAATAAATGGTTTTCCGTCTAGGTCCCTGCTTGACTGCTACCGTCGTCTCGCCTGCCAGCATATCCTGCTTTATGAATGCCAGAAGCTGCTGCCCGACCATGCGACGCGCATAACGGAAATTATCGTTAGGCTCTGCCAATACCGTTGAGCCCTGCTCTACCAGACTGTTGATGGCCACCCCGCTGGTTGCCGAGGTATCCGCGCCCAGCATCGCACGGTATATTCCGCCTACCTCTTCGATTCTGCGCTTGCGCTCCTGCACCAGCTGGAATACCTGCGCGGCGAGCTGGTGCTCGCGCGTTACCCGGAATCCGCTGGCATTCCTGCGCTGAGCATTCAAAACCGTCATTGAGCGCAAACTGCTGATGTTGCGCGCAACTTCGTGGTAAGTGTTCTGGCTGAGATCGAGCGCGTCATTATCGACCTCTACCTTGACCGAGTTCAGGACTTCATAAAGTAGAATATCGAGATCGATGATCTGATCCTGTGGCCCGCGCATGTCGCGAATCAGGCCGTAAGGCGTCCGGCTGCGGTCTCTGCGGAAGCACCAGAATGGAACATAGGGAAAATCCGTGTGCGGCAGCGGGCTGGGTATATCCATCAGTTTGTGTGGCCCCAGCCAGATCGAAATGCGCATCCTGGAAAGCAGCGATTTCTGTACCTGCACGAGCTCTTGCGCGACCGCTGCCTGGTGATACGGATTGTCTTCGCGGTATTCGATCGCTTCGCCGTTGGGAAGAGCCAACACATACCCATCTTCAGAGTGCCGGTACCACAACTCGGAGAGGCGCACCATGCCTGAATTACGGTTCAGGTACTCCTCCTGGTGGTGTCCCCACGCCTGCTCCACCTCGTAGGCGCGCGCCAGGCCGGTGTTTGAGCCGTCATGGACATCCACGTTGTTCCAGCCGCTCCAACTGTTCTCGATCAGGGCAGAATCTTCGGGAAACATTTGCGCAGCCTGGATCCGATCCACCCATTTATCCCTGCGCAAGTAGCGCGCATCGGACAAGTCGGGCTCCCGGGAAGCCCAGTCCCAATAAATATCGTTACGATGCACTTCCCGCACGCGGTAGGGATATTTCAGCGGATCGAATTCGCGCGATATCTCTACCCAGCCGATTCCCGCGCGTATCATGCTTGAATAGGCGTCGGACATGGCCCGGTCCGCGCGCGACTCGGTCTCGACCTCCTTGATCCTCGCGGATAACCCTTCCGCTATCTCGGCCTGGCTCTCGTCATCCGAAGTTATTCTGTAATCTGTGCGGCTGCGCGCTTCGAGCCCCAGCACTGCATTGATGATTGGCTTGATCAGATTGGAATCCTGAGGAGGAATACCAGCGTCCTTGAGCCGCTGAATCACCTCCGCGCTCGTCTGAGCGCCATCATAATAATCACAATCGGTATCCGAGCCGTGCCGCCATTTCGGCTGCTCGCGAATGTCGCGGCAGATCTTGTCGTACGCCTCAACGGAAATATCGGCCGCGATCCTCGCTTCCGTTAGGCCAATTATGCCCGCTACGCTCATTATGCTCTCCATCCGGACATGCGCACCCCACGGGCGCTTACCGTAGGTCTGTCTTCCTCTATCGCAACCGCGAAATACCGGAACGCATCCGCCGCATGCGACGACCAGTCATGTAGAGGGCGGCTGCTGAACTGTTTGGTATCCGGATCGACGTCATAACGGTAATGCCTCAAACTCTGCAATCCTTCTGCGCATTTCTGTTCATCGAAATAGCAGCGATTGAAAATCGTTCTTGCAGCGTTGATGCCATCCGGGACGGATAGCTTGGGCACAATGCGAACATTGCGCCCCGCAGCAATCATGATTTCCTCGATGCTGCGTCCGCTGCCTTGCTCCTTTGCCTTGGCATCGTGCGGCAGCCAGTCGGTGCCGTAGAGATACCCTTTGTTTTGCAGCACGCCGACATAATGCTGAATCGGCATTTGGTTATTGCCGTAATAGTCGATCAATCTCAGTTCTCCGCTCACCGTCTGGGCAAACCATATACTCGTGTTGTCTGCCCAGCCCAGATCAAAGAAGGTGTGTACGGGCTTCGCCGCGTCATAGGGGACACTCCGTATGCGCCCCTCTTCTTGCGCCAGCCTCAGTTCCCTGGCGTAAATCGCACCATCAAGCGTTACCCGGCAGTTGCCCTCCCAGACATTCTGATAGGCATCCGGATCGCGCACCTTAAGCTCATCCTTCTCTCGCCTCAGCGTCATCGGAAACCAGGGGTTGTCATTCCAGTTGATCTTTACCACCTTCGCGCCGGAAGGCGGATGGATCACAAACCGCCGGTATGTCTCATCGGTTTCCAGTTCCGGGTTGAATGTCACCCAAATCTCCGAGCCCTCTTTCCGAATGGTGGGTATAAGGACCTCCCAGCTCGATTTACTTACAGTTTGGGCTTCTTCTACCCAAACCCGATCTACGCCTTCGAACGACTTGATCCTGGTGACATTATTGCGCAACCCGGCAAATACGAATTCCGAGCCGTTGGCGCCTCGAATCGAGCTGCTCTGGGTCTCGTAAAATGCTTGCAGGCCGGTTGCTTCAATCTGTGCATGCAGCAGGTGATGCACGGATTCAATAATGGAATTCTGGAATTCTCTGGCGCACAGAATGCGCAGCGGCGTAGATGCGGCTTGAATGAGTAATGCGCGCGCAACGCCCCACGATTTCGCGCCGCCGCGACCCCCGTATAACACTTTATAACGCGCCGGTTCGAAGAGGAAACGTAGCCTTTCGGGAAATTCCGCCCTATGTGCGGTCATGACACCCCATGGTTTTAAAAATCACACTGAGCAAATCATTTTCCGTCATCAGCGGTCGTGACAAAAGCCACCTCGACGCTATGCACCACCGACTTTTTCGCATCGGGCGCCTCATGGGTGACCGGCAATTTGTCGCCATATTTTTTTGGCGCGAGCCTTGCCGCGTACCATTTACGTGCATCAATTCGCAACTGGGCGCGCGCGATGACCTCTCGGTTCGTCACTTCCCGCCCTTTTTCGTCGATATAAGTATCTCTCGACCCGTCATCCGAAATTTCGATAATCTCTTCGGCATAGGCGTCCACGCAGAGCTCTTTGGCGCGAAGATATTGCCTCATCAGTTCTCCATCGCTCGCCAGCCAGTTCCATAAAACCCTCTGGCTGATGCCAACCTCAACGCACATTGCCCGCGCCGACTTGCCCAGCGAAATTCCGGCAAATACTGCATCCAGCAACTCAGGGGTTTTTATTGTTGGCGCCCCTCTTTTCCGGGTCGGTACTGCTGTGGCGACTCGGATCTTTTCCATGTTTCGCCTCGAAGGCGGCCCACATTCACTCATAATCCCATCTCAGCATCAGCGTGTCGTATTCCCCTGCTGCATCTCCTTTTTGCGTTCTCTCATTGCATCCTTTCTCTCATTACACCCTCTCATTGCATCCTCTCATGCATCCCCTCATTGCATCCCTTTACCGCCGCGAGTAGTTTGATTTCGCACGCCCATCTCTCCTCAATCTCGGCACGGAACGCGCGGTTGATAGTCAGCGCATCATCTTTAGCGGAAACACGGTCAACCGCATAGGCTGACTTGCATTCGTGCGGTATCTCCACTTGACACTGCACCACAACAGGTTTTTCGATCACCTGTGTCTGGATCACCGGTTTGCTAGCACAACCGGCCAAAAAAAACGCCGACATCAGCACAGATGCAAACTTACTGGTTGTTGTGGCGATTCTGCACATACTCTATCTGCTCTTTGATAAGGATCTCGTACTCATGCTCAGGCTTCACAGACGGGAGGGAACGCATTTTTGTTGCACGGTTCGTGTGTTTTGCTGCGTCTGCCTCTGCGCCTCGCATGGCCTTGGCCGCGTTCTTTTCCCTTCTGGCCGAGTTCGCAGTCAGCGCATCCATTGCACTATGCACGGATTGAATATCCGTTGCGCATTTGTCATTTGCCGCGGACAGCATGGCGTTATCAGAGCCGAGCCGCTGAATTTGTAATGCCGAGCGCCAGTCGCTCACCGCGAACCCGCCAGTAAACGCAAGACCGGCAAAGACAGCGATCACTACCGCTAAAATCATGGGGCTGATCATCATAAAAGTTATTGAAGTTCTTGTTAGTAAAGTAAATGTTGGACGGCAGGCAATAAAAAACCCGCACGGGGCGGGCAGGCAAAACGCAAGCGGGCGATTGGTTAAAAATTAAACGGCACTACGCGGCTAAAGCGGGCAGGCAAAAAAATACCCGCCATAAGCGGGTGGACAATAAAAAACCTGCGTGTGCGGGCATTATATATAACCCGCTAAAGCGGGCTTAGTCATTCTTGTGAATCGTTTGGTGAACGGACACAACGGACACAACGGACACAACGGACACAAAAATTCACAATATGAATTCGTATTATACAGCGTTACTGTTGATTGTCAAGTACAATTAACTTCTTTATTTGGAAACGCCGTTTTACCCCTTAATATCCTGAACGGCCTCGCTTTTGTCCGGGCGTTCATCCCTCTTGCCCGACGGGCGTTCCCCCATCGCACTGTTTCTCTTCTTCCAGCACACCTCCCCCGGAGGCTGAGGAGCCAGGCTGCTTGAACTAGAGCCGCCCTGCTCCTTTCGTTGACTTCCTTGCCCTGCCGCATTGCGCCCCTGATCTGAGAAAGGTTGTCCTGCCATGCTTTCGCTTGTCCGCTCTGCCCGGACATTGAGCCGCTATCTCCTGCTATGCTACTGCCGTCTCTCTGGCTACGCACCAGGTTCGGCATGGGAAGCGATGCCGTTCAGCGTCAAAAGGTGAGCAACGGCCGGCCTGATCTGTTAGCTTCATTTAAATAACCTCAGTCACAACGGAAATTGCTTTTTTAACTGAGATATTCAATAAGCACAGCCAAATTGCCGTAATATTTTATTGCTGCATACGGCCTTGAAGTAGGCTATTTCTGACGTCTTGTTATACAGATATGAGGCTCCATGAGCAGACTCGCACTATTCGTAGTACTCGGCATGATATGTTCAGGTTCTCCTGATCACTCAGTCGCCCAGGAACTGAACTCCGCGGGAGCGGATAACATCTCGATTCTCCCAGCGGAGATGGGTCAGGGCGTGATTATTCCTCAACCAGCAATCCCCCCGAATAATAGTGGTTATTCGTTTGGCGGGCCGGTCGTCGTGCTGCCGGTCCCAATGCCACTGCCCGCCGGGGGAACCCCTGGATCAAATAATACCAACGGAAGTCTCAATACCTATGGAAACCCCTATGGATTCCAGTACCCCGGCAGTTATTTACCTCGGGACACGCCGCTACACCGGTTTAATGGATATGTCGTCTGTGATCCTCCAAACCCGCCTAATGGAGCCACTGGGGGAGCAAGTTCAGAGTCAACGGGAACACCGGTTGCGCGACGTTTGGTCAAGATCACCACCACACGATCCCTCGCTGCACCCGGCTATCTACAACCCTGCCCTATCTATACTATCAACGGCGAGATCCAGAAGAGCAACAGTTACACTACAAGAACTCCGCGTTGACGCAAAACTCGCCACAATGACTGCACAACAAAATATGGAAGTAGCGATCGGAAATGCTGATTTCCAGAATGATGGGGAGTGCCTATAAGGTTAGGTTGGCTCGATGTGGTAATGAAATAGGTTCGGCCCTGCGCCTTTTAACGGGACCCGATATGCATGTTTATGAGAGCGAAAATCGCATTCGCCCATGTTGCCTGGCTGGGCGCGAAGCAATCGATACCGGACAATGCGCTGTTCCGTGCGGCACTGGTGAGCTTGGGTTCCTCCGGCATCATGCATGGGCTCATGATTGAAACGCGTGAACCTTTGAGAGCGTCTTTCCGGCTTGGGCTCATCTGCCCGTAAAAATTCCGACTGATTCAGCACCTCGTCAAATGTCAGCTCTTAAAATCTGCTTCTAAGAGAAAGATGCTGAAAACCATCAATCTCTCTTTACAGCAATCCAGGAACTGACAACCCCCGCCTTGGCCTGACCATCGCTGTGGGGAACCGTACGCACAACCGACCCCAACAGAGCTGGTCGCTGATCGATGCCATTGGACCACATCGGCACAAAAAAACCCACATAGTCATAAATCTGGCCATAGGAATCCTTCGTATCACCAACCCCTTGAAACCTTACAGTACAAGGAAGTGTGAAATCCGACCAACCCGACAACCGGAATTGATAAGTGTCGCCGAAGGACAAACGTCCGCCAAAAATCCCTGGAGCAAGTTGGTCAATAATAAGTTCACCTCTACCAAACTCAAGTTGATTGAATTCCTTGGAGATGTCCGGATTGTTGACGAAGCTTCTGTATGTCCAGCTCCCCAGCACAGCAGGAAACGCAGGAAAAGGGGATTGCAGACCTTGCGGGTTTTGCGTCATCATAATCTAACCTCTTAATATTGACGAATAAAATTCATGAGCGTGTTCGTTCCGTCCAGTTGAAATCGAGGTATCGCGCCGTTGAGCCTGCGTCTTTCTGCGTCACTTTGAAACCCAAAGTAGAGCGTGTGGACGCATCCGGGAACGATCTCCATCGCCTACTACGGAGTGCCAGGTGGTGGCGGAGGCGCAGGTGGATACGGAATTAGAAACGGTGGCGACGGTGGTAAAGGCGGATAAGGAATCAAAAACGGTTCTCCCGGCCGGCACGGTTGACACGGCGCCTGACCTGGCGTTTGCCCTGGTGTCTGCCCGGGAATTTGACCCGGAGCCTGCCCAGGTATTTGACCCGGAGCCTGCCTAGGTATTTGACCTGGAGCCTGACCCGGAGCCTGCCCAGGTATTTGACCTGGAGCCTGACCTGGAGTCTGTCCGGGGATTTGTCCTGGCATCTGCCCAGGCGTCTGTCCGGGGAGTTGTCCTGGCGCCTGCCCAGGTGCTTGACCCGGAGCCTGGCCCGGTGTCTGACCAGGCGTTTGGGCTAGCATCGTCACGTCGAGCGCCGCAAGAACAGCAGCTATGGGGTTGGCCAAGCCGTAAGGATCTCGCGGATCGCCGGCAAAATAAAGGCCGACCGCTTCACCAGCGGCATTGACTATTAGAGAGCCGGAGTCTCCATTGTCACCAAACTTCGCGTTGCGGGTCGCGTCAGGTTTTATCCCTATCTGATTAGTGAGCTGGATCTGGCCAATACCATGGCCAAAATCGAGGTTGACACTGAGCTCGTCCGTATCGACGACGCCATAGGTGAGTCCCGTGGTTCGCCCACGCTTTCGTACAGTTTCACCGATGAGTGCCTTGTTAACCCCCGATAACTTTCCGACATCCATGATCTCCCAGTCTGTCTGGCGAGCCGAGAGTTCAGCCACGGCGCAATCGACCTGCTCCCCTACCATCCCACGCTTCAAAACAGCGACCTGAGATGTGGGACAATTGCCGCCATCAATTCGAGAAGGCTGCACAATAGGATCTCCATCCGACCATGCCTTATCGACACACAAGACGTGATAATTACTGAGGATCATGGGCTTCCCGGTGGCCTTGTCCGCAACCATCGCTCCCAACGTACCCCCATATGACATTCTTTCGACAAGGCGGCAGGGTCCAATGCTGATTCCCCCTTTTAGCACGGGATACTCTTTCATGTCAGCAGCGGGTACAAGTTTAAGCGCATCCACAGCCAGAGCATGCAACTCAAATTTGCGCTCGATCACGTCGGTAGGAAATCCTTCGATCGCCTGAGGAACACGTTCCGAGGGAGGAACGTCCCGCTTTTTTTCAACAAGGACGCGAATTGCCAAGGTATCGGTAGGCCGACCCCCAACTTCCTTGTAACCTATATCCACACCCGTGACTCCCGGCCGGTTCAATAGGCTTCTCTCCACGGCTACCTTAGCCTGCTTTAGCTTGGGATCAATCTCTGCCATAGCTATTTCTCCAGTTCGGTTCTGCTAACTAAATATTCAGACTACGTCTTTTCGGTAATGGGCAAATCTCCGCTTCATGAAGATGCTTCCCCAGGCGCAATGCTCTTCGCGATAATCACGAGCAGTTGTTCAGCCTCTTTTGCGTGTTGACTGGCGACCTCAGGATCTTCCAGCCGCTCGTGGAGGCCAGCGGGCGCTCCCTCAGGCGCGACTGGCAACTTACCCATCCACGTTCCCTTCCAGAAATTGTTCCCGAATACGCCGTGTACCACCTTCCAGTTATCTGTCCTTTCGTCGAGCCATCCACTAAATTTCCAATAGATTGGATTCACCTGCATTGAATAAGTATCGCCTAGATAGTCATACCGGGGATCGTCCCAATCAACCGGTATTGACGGCACATCAGCGCCTGGTTCCGGGCGTTTTCCACCCGGAACCTCTGCCCACCGGTGTCTCACGGTATCGTGAACAGTTGCGTGAAGAAGCGAACCGAACGTTCCCAGACTGATACCTTTCAGAAACGGGGGATCGGTGAACATGGTCTCCCATGGCTTGAGGTATTTCTCGAACGTAAGATCTGTTTTCGATCGCGTGGTGAAACGCATGATCACCGGAAATTCAGCAGGGTCAAACCAGGGCGGTGGCACCGGAAAATCCGGATTGTCAGGGGCCGGTATTTCAAGCCATCCTTCAACCCGCGGATAATCCGGGTCATTAGCCTGAGCCAGGATTTTGTTCGCATACCGAATGGCCTGGCGGTGCATATAGAGAAAATCTTCGCCCGAATCATTGTCTAGCAGAGGATTACCGCTTGCATCCCAGGCTGGCCGGGGCGGCTCCCAGCCAGCCTTCCGCAGTTCCTCCTGTACGTCTTTCGGGTAGGTCAACCAGTTATCCCTCACCTCATGCCAGAGATAGTTGTGCATTCGCCGCGCTCGAGCAGCCATTGCATCGACGAGTTGCACCGGAACCGGAGCGTTCTCCTTATATTTCTTTGCACTCATTATCGCTTGAGAAATCTCTGGTTTTAGATGAGGAACAGATGATTCGAAGGTTGATTCGACGGTTAGTGACAGCCCATTGGATCGAAAGGCGGATAACCTGGGTAACCCCGTTGCGCCTCTAGCGATGTGTAACCTGGGTAACCACGCAACGCATCCAGCGATGTGTAGCCCGGATAGCCGCGCAACGCCTCCAGCGAGGTGTAGCCCGGGTATCCACGCAGTGCCTCCAGCGATGTGTAGCCAGGGTAACCCCGCAGTGCCTCCAGGGATGTGTAACCGGGGTAACCGCGCAGTGCTTCCAGCGAGGTATAGCCCGGATAGCCACGTAATGCCTCCAGGGATGTGTAACCGGGGTAACCGCGCAGTGCGTCCAGCGAGGTATAGCCCGGATAGCCACGTAATGCCTCCAGGGATGTGTAGCCAGGATAACCGCGCAATGCGTCCAGGGATGTGTACCCAGGGTAACCACGCAGTGCGTCGAGAGATGTGTAGCCGGGGTAACCGCGCAGCGCTTCCAGGGATGTGTAGCCGGGGTAACCGCGCAGCGCCTCCAGGGAGGTGTAGCCGGGGTAACCGCGCAGTGCGTCAAGAGATGTGTACCCAGGGTAACCGCGCAATGCTTCCAAGGATGTGTAGCCGGGGTAACCGCGCAGCGCCTCCAGGGAGGTGTACCCAGGGTAACCGCGCAACGCCTCAAGAGATGTGTAGCCCGGGTAACCGCGCAACGCTTCCAGGGATGTGTAGCCTGGGTAACCGCGCAGCGCCTGGGGGTTGTATTGCGTCTGTGGCATGCCGTCCATGAGAACCTCCTTTATCTATGAGTTGCCGTTAACAAAAATTTCATTCGATGCGATTTTATGTCTTGCCCGCATGGTCATACTGGGGTGAAATTCTCGACCTATGTCGCCTCCATCGAGAAACGTGGCATAAAAGGATTGCTGTGGAAGACCCCAGTCTGAGAAATGAGATTCACAACTTGATGCATCTCAGCCATATGTGGCCCCGCGTGGTTAGGATCCTCGAGCAGGGCATGTACCGTGACGCCCTCTTCGTGACCTGGCATCTTCCCTGTCCACCTTCCCTTCCAAAAATCGTTTCCGAACACCCCGTTGGCTGTTTTCCAGGCCTCTATCCGGTCATCGATCCAGCCATGCAGCTTCCAGAATATGGGATTGACATGACTTGAGTAGGTATCTCCTAAATAATCATATTTAGGATCATCCCACTTAGGTTCAATCATCTTACCCTTCGTCGGGTCAATGTCCCCCGTGGCAACCGTGGGTTCAGGGCGAACCGAACCCGGAAATGCCGCCCATCTCATATGCATGGCGTTGTGAATCGTCATTTCAATCATGACGCCTAGCTGGCCGAGGGTTACTGTGCGAAGAAACGTGGTGTCAGTGAAAGTTTTCTGCCAGAAACAAAAGCGCTTCAGGTAAAAGATGTCTGACTTGATCCGTTCAAGATTGGCAAATGGTGCCTGAGCCTGTTCGCTCGGATTAAACCAGGGCGGAGGTACCGGATAACGTGCATCACTAGGCGGTGGTGGAACCAGCCAACCCTGGACTCGGGAATAGTTCGGATCACCCACTTGGGTAAGTATTGTGTTCACATCCGCTATCATTTGGCGGTGCATGTAGAAAAAATCTTCGCCCGAATCATTTTCCAGGTTTGGATTGCCGCTTTCATCCAGCACGGGCCGGGGCGGTTTCCAGCCAAGCTCGTCGATTTTCTGCTGGATATCGCGCGGATACTGGTGCCAATTATTGCGAACCTCGTGCCAAAGCCAGTGGTGCATCCGGTGCTCGCGTTTTGCCATCATCTCGACAACTTCCCTGGGGATTGGATGATCATGCAGACCGGCGGCACAGGCAGGGCATTCCGCTATGTGCTGATGACCCTCGTCCGGATGGTCATGAGGGGAAGGCATATGGTGCAACTGCGCGTCAGGAACAGCTTCGGCAACATGGCGCGGCTTTGGCCGCAAGTACGCCTCAGGGTCAACGGCACTCACTATCTGTCCTCTCAGTCCTGGTTTGTATCATCATTGATCATCAATATCGGATGGCCCCAGCCATTCTCCCCAGCCTTATCTTCTTGTTAGCAATACCCATGCCATTCCCAAGGATCTCGTCAACCTATAAATATCAATAAGTTGATAGAACAGCTGGTAAAACTAATTTCGGAGCTTGTGGGTCATGGCGTTCCTGGTCGAGGGCAATAAAAACTGCCTCGATAGTTACTAACCCAGCGTGACCAGTTACTTAAAGTGGTGGGTAAAAAAATACTGAAGCGGGTTAACCTTGACCCGCAAATTGCGCCCGACCGTGCCTGAGATGAGGCGTATGCATGGGGAAGTGAAACAACTAAGAGGTTGGGGTGGCGGCAGCCGTTATTGATGGCAGGCCTGATTACTAGCAGGTACGGTAAATCAGGCTTTTCAGCTCAGGGATAATTCCAGGCCAGCAGTATTCAGCAAACCACATATAGGTTTAGTGGTGCGCGCCCGCAGGGTTTAATAGTGCAGCGGCTAACAAGGATGAGCTGGAGCATGATGCGGAAGGCAAGCCTCACGATCAATGGCTTTATCAATTGGGCTCGGTACAATCTTACGTAATCAAAAGATGCAATACACCGTACGCCAGTTATATTATCGAGTCGCGCAGGAGTATTTGGGCAAAAAAGCCCCAAGCGCAAATTCTTCCATGTAAGAGATCTGTCAAAAAATCCCTCACATCAGCTTGGTCTGGCGTCGCGTCTGTGACTTCATCCTCCGTTGAGTATTTCGAGCGGATTACTATACGACAGTAAGTTGAACCACCCGCGGATCATCGGCAAAATCCAATAGCAATCGGCGCACGCGGTCTTGCCAAGCATTGGCAAAAGCTACGCGCTGGGATTCATCGGCACGATCCTGGAGGATGACCGCCATACGGGCCCCTTGTGCCGGGTCGCCGGGCACGAGGGATACATTGAGGCTCACCGCAACGGTTGCGCCGGTGTCGAGGCGAGTAAATGTAATAGCCTCGCCTTCACGGTGGCCGGCAAAGCTGAGCAGTCCCTTGCGTTTAAAGCGTCCCTGGAGGCCATGAAAACCATTATCGGAGGCCGCCCCGGTGAGCAAAGTCAGCACTTGTGCCATAACTCCGGTGGTGCCCTCGTGTTCAGGCGCGGGCATATGCACGGCGATGCCGCCACGCTCCGCAGGCTCGTCAGGATAAAGTGCAGCCAGTGCCGCACGCCCCATCAGGAATGCGCCAGCGACAGTAGGGCAGGAATGCCCAGCTAATCGCACCGCATCGAGGTAACGATATTCGAGCATGCCGTCGTGCGCAGCGCCAAGCATTTCGGCGAAGGGGTCGCGAGTGCGAACTACCGGAGCATGTTCGTAAAAGTCGGGAAAATTCACGCCGTTCTCCTTACTGAAATAATGGGATGTGGCCGGGGCTGCCGCTACCTGACATTGGCCTCGGCATTATCCTCGGCAACGCAGGGATGCGCCTGCAATTGTTGGAAAAAAACACGTTCCTCGTAGCGCACGTGAGTGCTCGCGAGGTCTGCAAACGCGCGCAGGCGAGCTGCTGGCTCAAGCTCGCAGGGGCCGCTCGCAAGCCTCCGCAGTTCCGAATGTTCGGACAAAATACGGGTCACCGATTCAGGCTCCAGCTTATCCCCCGCCATCCGTATTAACCGCTCCTCCCGCTCGACGTGTGCGGCCATCAGGCCATGCCAATGATTCTCCATACGTGCAATCGCAGCGGCCACGATAGCCGCATCGTTATGATCGGCTGCGCGTCGTGCGCCACGGGCCATTACCAGCGAATGATGATGCTCACGCGACAGCAGGAGCAGGACACCAATCCGAGGCATAGTTAGTCGAAGGGAGATTGTTCAGGATGGATTATCACAATGGGCATCGTCTTATTCTTTGCAGGATCAGCAACAGACAGGCACATCGAGGCACATCGTCTTCTCTGAGAACCTGGGAAGAGGAACGCAGTCCAGATACTTTATCCCACGCTCTGCGATTGCCTCATGGTTTTTAGCGCCTGCGCCCATTTATGCAGCTCGTCCAGCAACAATATACCCGAGCTTCTGTGGTGATCGCTCGGCATGAAATTCTCATTGTCGTCAAAGTGACTGGAAGCGTTCTGGACCGTCACAGCCTCCACCATCGGCATCATCTTCAATGTGGTCAACGTAAGCTTTTCCATCTGGGCCGCGCGTATGCCACCCGAGACCCCTCCATAGCTGACAATTCCGGCTGGCTTGTAGTTCCACTCTTTATACACGTAATCGAGTGCATTCAAAAGCGGAGGCGGCGGCCCATAGTTATACTCGGGAGTCACGAATATATAAGCGTCTGCTGCGTTGATGCTGGCGGCCCATTTCCGGGTGTGCGCATGCTGATAGTGCTGCCGAGCCGGATGCTCCGGCTCATCATATACCGGGAGATTGAAGTCGGCAAGATCGATCAGCGCTGCTTCGAACTTTCCGTGCTGCACAGCAAGTTCATGAAACCATGTTGCGATGGGTGGACCAATACGACCAGGGCGTGTGCTGCAAATGATGATATGAAGTTTGGGAGCCATAAGTTTCGCGATTGATGGCAATTTCAGCCCGGTTCTAGCAACGGCCCGCTTGCCAGGCGTGTGAGGAAAGCCAAAATCCGAGCCGATCAACTCCGACAGCGGGATGGGCCGGCACAGCGAAAAACGGCCGGTTATTGCCCGGCCGCTGCGTTCGAACATTCGAACAGGTGTAAAGATCGCGGATGCGCGATCCCGTCTATGCTTAGTCTTTTTTGATCTTGATATGGTTAATCACTTTGGTAACACCATCCACAGAGTGGGCAATCTTATGGGCTTTATCTATTTCAGCCTGACTTTTAGCTGTACCGCTGAGCACAACTACACCATTCTTGTCCGTATCGACCTTAATGTGTAACGCGCTGACATCCTTTTCAGCAGCCAACTTGGCCTTGATCTTGCTGGTTATTACCGAATCCTCGACAAACTCGCCGACGCTCGAGCGGTCTGTATCCTTATCGGCGGAATAGCCCATGACAGGAGTCAGCAATGTGCCGATCATAAAAAGGCTTGCCACAAGTTTAATTGTTTTCATGATTTTATCCTTGGAATTGATGGAAACCGAATAGTGCAACACAACTCCTACCCCGTCTGTTCGGTTCCATACACAACCTCAGGCAATTAAAAGGTTCTGTACAGCTGAGATTCTCGATAACCGCTCATCAAGCAGGTAATGCCGGCTGAGCGGCTGTCTGGAACGGGCCCACCCCGTCGGTTTGTTACCAGATCAATTCGAATATCAGGCCAGGAAATACCTGTAACTTCTTATAGTTACCCAGAAGGGTTGCTTTTGATATCCGATAGCTGCGCTTGACACGCTATTGTCACGAAATGTCGCAGAGGCCGCAGCCATCAGACTATAAATTACTGATTTTCATTAAGAAGTACGGTGGAGGCGGTCAAGGCCGAGGTAGTGGTCGCGCAAGAATGGGTAAGAAAGATAAAACAATATAGGTAAATGTGAACCATACCCTGCCCATACCCCTGCCTGTTCTTTGATGAAAAATTCCAAACGCATTCCGAGCCCCAGGGCGGGACAAATTGAATCGCGCGGACAGTTTGTTTGTTCTTGCCCATTTACTCTCATTCCAAGAAATCCTCACGCCTTTGTACTACAGTGAACTTGGGCGTTTGTCCGAGGGATAACGACCTAACCACCAACCGGGAGAATACGCATTGGCTCAATTGCTGGGTTCGGAATCCACCTCGTTCACCCTGGACAATATGGGACGGTTTCTCTGCAATACATTGCAGGAAGCGCTTGACAGCGCCGCCCAGACCGTCGCCGGGCACAAGCGCGACTTTGATACCATCATTATTGGCGGCGGCACATTTGGGGCGGTCATGGCGGAGCACCTGTTCCTTACGGATATAACCCGCAGCCGCCGCGTTCTCGTGCTCGAGGCCGGGCCATTCGTGCTACCCGAGCACGTGCAGAACATGCCATTCATGGGTGGCGCCCCCGATTTGCGCGTGCCGTGGGTGAACCATCCCGCGCTAAGCTACCTGGGCCTGATCTTCGCCGTCGGAGGACGCTCGCTGACATGGGGTGGATGGTCGCCCGAGATGCTGGATGAAGAAATGGCCGCATGGCCGCAATCCGTACAAACGGCACTTCGGCCTCCTGCTGGCGAGGGATACTTCGCCCAGGCGAGCCGGCAGATCAGTGTGAAGGAGACTAACGACTTCATCTACGGACCGCTCCACATCGCGCTGCGCAAGCAGCTCCATGCTGGACTCAACATGCCCGGCAATGAAACCGGATTTACCTTCGCCCAGCTCCTTGAGCATCCGGCGGTGCGCTATCCCGATCCCGGTGAACCACCGCTTACCGTCAGCCTGCTTCGTAACTGGCTCGGCTTGCCTGACACTGATACCACGCCGGAAACTGTCCTGCATGAGCTTTTTAAACTTGAAGCACCCCTTGCGGTACAGTCGACCACCTTGCCCGGATTCTTTCCAACCAATAAATTCAGCGCGATTCCCGGCCTGATCAGCGCGGCACGGCTTGCGAATAAAGAGGCGGACGGAGTGGGACCGGTAGCGGATGCGCGCAAGCGGCTCATGGTCGTGCCGGATTGCCATGTACAGGAACTCATTACCGAGACACAACCTGATAATTGGGTTCGCGTGACGGGCGTGCGCGTCTGGCAGAATGGTGTATCGCAGGACATCCTGCTTGCACCGCCGCAAAATGGCCGCCAGAGCGCGGCGATCATCGCGCTGGGAACGGTTGAAACCACCCGCATGGCGCTGACCACCTTCCAGCAGTCGCTCGCGGGACGCGCCGCGCAGCGCATGGGTACAAATCTCATTGCCCATCTGCGCACCAACCTCACCATTCGCGTGCCGCGCGCGGCCATTGTGGCCAACCTGCCGCCTACGACAATTCCCAGCCTCCAGTCCTCCGCTTTGCTGATCAAAGGCAAAAGTCCCAACAACAAGACCTTCCATTTCCAGATTACCGCCTCGGGATTGGGTAAACTGGGCATCGATTCGGAAGCCGAGCTTTTCAAAAAAATCCCGGACCTGGAACTCATTGAAGCAATGCGCCGGGCAAATGACAGCACCGTTGTCATCACCATTCGCGGCATTGGCGAAATGACGCCTCGCAATCCCGACAGCTTCATCGACCTCTCCACCCAGGAGAGCGACTTCGAACGTCCCAAGGCCGTTGTTCATCTCGGCAACGCCAAAGCCAGTCCACAGGAATTTTCGGGCAGTGTACAGACCAATAATGACCGCACGACGTGGGACGCAATGGATGCGGTGGCGGATAAGATTGCGCTTATCTTCGCCGGCAACGAGCCGTTCGAGATACTGCCCAACGCCGCGAGTGCCATCCCGGTACCGGCCGGTCTACGGGCCCAGCGTCTTGCAATACTTGCGGCGTTCAGGAACCGTCGTGACGATCTCGGTACGACACATCACGACGCCGGCACAATGCGCATGGGTGACGACATTGCGGACGCCGTGACCAACGACTTTGGCCGCATTCACGATACGACCAACTGCTACGTCGCCAGCCCCGCCCTCTTTCCCTCGCTGGGCTCACCCAACCCGATGCTCACAGGTGTCGCGCTGGGCCGCCGTACGGGAGATCTGCTCAATAGCGGTGTGCTCTTCACTCCGGACCCGATCGTCAGCCCGCAGGACGAAACAGGGTTCCAGCCACTCTTCGACGGCACAGCATCAACGTTCAAGAACTGGACGCTTGTCGGCCCCCCGGGGGGTGGCATGCTCCACCTCAATGGCGAGATGGTCAGCTATGGTGACGGCGCGCTGCGGCTGTTCTATTATTCGCAGCAAGCCTTCGGGGATTTTACGTTGCGCCTGCAGTTCCGCATTTGGGATGCGGCAAACCACAACAGCGGGGTGTTCGTCCGCTTTCCGCGCCCGACGCTCGGCCTGACTCCGGCGCTTCAGGCACGCATTTCGCAACGACCGTCGCCCGAGCCCGCCTTCGATCCGGGCAACCCCGCCTGGAAGCCGGTGGTCGCAGGTTTCGAGGTTCAGATTGACGATAACGCACGGGGGGACGCCGGCAAGGATTTTTACGGCATCAAGCCTGAGCCGGATGGTTTGTTTAAAAACCGTACCGGTGCGATCTACAAAATTCAGGCGGGCGATCGCGTCTGGCATCTGAATTTCAACGAGCCAGCCGTACAGAACTATATACCTGGCCCCGCGCTCGTTCCCGGCATCTGGTTCGAATATGAGATCGTCGTGCAGGGCAACAACTACACCGTCTTCCTCACCAATATCGATACCGGGGAACGCAAGCAGACGACGGCATTCCAGAATACCGACCCGGATCGCGGCCTGACACCCGGGTTCATCGGCATCCAGGCATATCCCGGCAGCATTGTGGCCTGGCGTCACATCCGCATCAGGACAGCGTAGCTCGCGCCATAACGGAAAGCAGGAGATAATGAAATCAAAAGCTGTTATTCAGTTCCTGAGGGATTGGCGCGAGCTCCAGCATGGTGCGATTGAGCGCAATGGACGGGTGAAGGTCGAGTATGACATGCAGCGCCTGCCGAAATGTTTCACGGCATGGCGTGGCGCGGAGTTCGGCGATATCACGGCATATATCCGTTTCCATCCCCGCGGGGAGATCATTCGCGGCAGCGTGGTTGCGCCGGTCCGAGAACAGGAAATCCAGCCCGGCATGGTGATCGGGCATGTGCCTGCGCCATTTGAAACTGGGGTGCCGGACGATGCGACCCAGGCGGAAATCTGGTTTCACAACTTTTATCAGACCAGCGCTCGCTGTGACGCGTGGGACAGCCGGTTTGGCCGCAATTACTGGTTCGACATCGGCGGTGCGCCGCCAGCAAGCCCGGCACAGCCGGTCGGATACCGCAGCGGCGCATTAGCCAGACCAGAGATGGTGAACGTGCTGGAGCAGAACGCGGCCAAGATCAATGTCTTTCCGTCACTTCCGGAAGGCGGCCCGCAACAGGGCACAGACTTGCAAACGCTGCTGAAAGTGAGCGCATGGGTTAGGGAAACCGCCTTTGGGGCCAATGCGTGGATTGACGTCCATATCTTCGATGGCTCTGACAAGCTGATACATTCGGAGACACTGACGCTAACTTACGCGGGTGTGGGCCCGGCACTCCGTTATGAGTTCTCAGCCAAGGTCTATCAGGGCACGACCGCAACCCCGGGATCGGTGCAGCCCCGGCCTGAAGCGCGAAAGATCCAGTATCGCCTGTATTACGATATAAATTTTCAGGTCTTCACTGACGGCATCCTGCATCAACTCCAGCTAGCCGAAGATGCAGACACTTCGGCGTAGCCTATCCACAAGAAATCAGCCAGATGCTCAGGCAGGGTCCAGAGCTGAAAGAGGATGGGCCCCGCATTAAAACGCGCGTAATCGCAAGCGCCCGCTCCGCATCGGAACTATTCCCTCGCTCATGCTTCTTCCAGCTGCGCTTCACGTGTATGTTACTCGTCCTCCAGCTCAACAAGTTTGCCGTTTTCATCCACTTCAATTTCGAGTTTTTTACCACTTATACCCGGTTTTCTGACCTTGGCTTCATAAATCGTGATTGATTTACCACCTATTGTTCTGGTTTCCTTCTTGATTTCTTCTATTTTTCCGCCACCCATATTTTCCGAGATTGTTTTTTGAACTGTGGGTGGCACTTGCGACCACTTAAGTTCCTCCCCTTCGCCGGCAAAACCAGAGACTGCATACGCCATGGTAAGCTGCAAGGCGACTAACGTAAGTATTTTTGTCTTCATACGATCTCCTGTTCAAGGAATTTCTATAAGCGGAGGAAAAAGCATAGCTGCGCTAAAAAAAGAATCTGTGCGGTAACACACGCGGCGGTGTATGACGTTGAGCAAATGCCGGACGCATCGCTTATGGGCAGGTCACGGCAGAGTTTGACGTACTTATTCAGTTCGCAAGAAGTGCCGTGTTTTTTTCGACTGGATGGAAAGAGGTGGCAAAGGTGCTTACACGGAATTATCCTGTTTGCGGAATTAGCTATTTGCCCTGAATCGTCTATATTGAAGATCACGGCTATGTTCTCGAGAAGCCCGGCATACTGTCTTGTCAGTGAATATTTTACGAGATTGACGCGGTTGCGTATGTTATCGAACAGAAGAGTCTTGGCGCACACCCCATCATTGTCAACGACTTACTGACCAAGCCGCCCGTTTCTTCCAATTCAAATACCAAGACCGAGGAGATTCCCATGAAAAATTTGCTGATTCTGATCTTTGCCGTGATAGTTCCCGCATTTGCCACTGGTGCGCACGCCGCGGATAAAAAAGGACCACTCAGTGATGCGCAGATCGTCGCAGCCCTCATTGCCGCGAATGAGGTGGCTATCGACGCCGCCAAGCTCGCGGAATCCAAGACTATGAATGATCAGGTTAAAGCCTATGCCCAACGCATGGTCCGCGAGCATACCGACCTAAACAAACAAACGAAGGATCTGGCCGGGAAACTGGATGTAAAACCTGAGGAGAGCAAGATCAGCAAGAGTATGAAATCAGACGGCCAAAGGGTTCACGACAGGCTACAAAAGCTGAGTGGCAGGAAATTCGATAAGGCCTACCTCTATGATGAGCTGGCGTTTCACAAGCAAGTACTCCAAGTGGTCGACAATCAGCTGATGCCCAGCGCCAGCAGTAGGGAGTTACAAGACTTACTGGCCAAAATTCGTCCTGCTCTTGCCTCGCATCTTGAGTATGCCGACCAAACCCACACTTACGTGGATCAAATGCGCTACTAATCGGGAAATGATAGGAAGGGGATCAGGCCCGGGTCGCGTCACACCCTGCAGCCCGATTCCTCGTCTTTCCTGTGCTTTTTTCTACCATGTTGGATTCTCATGGGTACTTTTGTCTGCATCTGGCTCAGGGTTTCGCGTGAAATGCGTGTTTGCGGCAATGCTCCAGATAGCTCCCTTCGTGACCGGCAACGAGTCCCACGATACTGGACCATAGCCAGATAGGGACCTGCAGGGTTTTCGCCCGGTTGCGCTGCAGCTCCTTCTTCCACAGTTTCTGCACCTCCCTATCCATTTGACGTGCATGGGCATTACCCACTACCGTGCCGAGATAATGCGCAATCTTCCCAGCCTCTTCCTGAGGCATTTTTTTTATGTCGACTTTCATGTCCTGCGGAAGCAGCTGCCGTACAAATACAGAGCGGCCCAGAATATCCGCAGCGGCCATGCGATCGCCGAGATAAGGCGAGAGATGGCGCGCGCCCTCGACCACGCGTTCGCCATTTATCTGCGGCATTCGCGCGCCGGGCTGTCGGGGCGCTGCCGCTGGGCCTGCCTCCTTGATGTCGATCAGGCAGCGCTGCGTTTTCCCAGATCCCGCTGTTTCCGCATCAAGCAGGACGGCATAGCGCAGTTTTCCCAACGAGCTGCAGCCCTTGACCCAATACGCTGCGTCCAGAATTCTAACGGATGTATTTTCGTTTCCGATACCCGCGCACGTAATATGGCAGAACAGATTCTTGGCCTCGAATATCTTTTCGACAGCCTTTCTTTCTTCTTTCGAAATCGGCCAGAACGTCCTCCCCAGAGGGATGTGTGGAGTCGTATCCTCGATCCGTTCTTTGGCCAGGTCCTTCCATGATCGCCTCACCGCTTCTTTTATGGTGACCCTCACCGTATCCGGGCTGGGGAACGCTTTCGTCCGATCGGTTTTTTCATCGAAGCAGTTTGTATAACCCTTCGTCAACTGTTCCATCATCCGGGCGGTAACGACCCCCGAGAGATCGGAATCCCGCGCAGCGGTTGCAAGCGACAAACCGAGGCGTATCAAATCATGGGCTGGGTTCCCGATCACGGTTTGATCGAGATCCCTGATCTGCACATCAATTTTACCCTGTGCATTCGCGACTGGACCGAGATTGCCTAAATGACAATCTCCGCCTATCCAGATCGCCGGGCCTTGAGGTATTGCCCGGCCTTCCGTCCCGTCCAGCCAATCATAAAACTCGCTCGTATTGCCTCGAACGAAAGCATGCACTGAACGCGCCATTTTATGCTTGCGGCGTACCGTAAGCATTGCGGCTCTGTCTCCGGGCGACGGGGGTGCGGATTTTGGACTCTTCATGAATGGTGACGCAGTTGGTTCAATATTACTGACTAATACCGGTCGAGCGGAGCAGGCCCGGCGTCCGGGTGTTCGTTTCGAGGGTCGTGATGCGCTTCAGATCCTGTGATCGACTTTGCTTCCTCATGCGTTTCCTGTTTTTTCCTGGCGCGATTTTCGATTTTCTCTTCGACCCTGTTGCCATGTGTTTCCTCGCTGACAGGAATGCCTTCGTCGGATTCGGTCGGCGATGAGTCCGGCTGGCCGAGAGTCTCGGCAGGCTCCGGCTGACTTACGCCCGGCTGCCCGCCTTTTTTCGGATTATCCTGTTTGTCTTCCTGTGAGTTTTCCATAAATCGTTTCCATGTAAATTCCGGCAAAAGCGCCAGATTGGATCATGCTATAGCCTGGCGGTCCATTCAGTGCGATAGCGCACAACCGGATGAGGTGCCATGAGCTAACAACATCGACACGTATGCAGCTGTATCGTCATGCAGCTGTATCGTCATCCAAATTTTTTAAAGTGGCCAAAGCCTGGAATCGACGCTACCCGCGTACCAGCTACCGCGTCGGTCGCAACCCAGCCGCTTTTTTAGATCGATTGTGATCTATCTATTGGGTTCCGCATGAACAGATTGCCGGCACAAACTCGAACGCCCTTTCAGGATTATTTCTTGCTGGAGATCATAGATTGGATAACCTGAACGGATGTTTCCATTCATGAAAGCAGCCGTGAGAGACATGCTCGTATTTGGGAAGGACACCGCGGAATAAAGGACGATTTCATCCGAACTACAGAGCTCTCCCGAGCAGGTACAGACACAATCTGGTTTAACTCATGGAGATGGCCTTGTACTTTTGACATAGCGATTAAGCACCTTCGCATCATATTGCCCATCATGCTGAGCTGTAAGGAAATGTGGTCTAGCGAACGGAACCCTTCAGCCATTGGGAATATCTTTCCATCCAGGCAGGCACGAGCAGGAGCGATCTTCCGCGAGTGTCCGCACGGATGCCAGCCTTTCGTGCCCAGTGCTTGCCATGCAGCGATCATGGATCTCAGTCAGCGTAAATGAGTTGAAGTGCATAAAGTTTCGTCATATGACGATGATACGGCTAATTTGACCTGTCAATTCATATTGCGCCGTTTTAAATTTTTGGAGATGCCATGTCAGTCATCATTGTAATGTCCCACCTCAGGTGGAATTTTGTATACCAACGCCCTCAACACTTGCTCTCGCGACTGGCAAAGCATTACGACGTCGTTTTCTTTGAGGAGCCGGTATTCCATGAAAAAGAGCATCTGATGGTTGTTACGACACCTCATCCAAACGTTACGGTATATACGCCTCATACGCCGGTGAAAGCGGCAGGCTTTCATGACGATCAGTTATCGTATTTGAAACCGCTGGTTCGGGAACTCGCGAAAGACCACGAGGACCATATAGCATGGTTCTATACCCCTATGGCGATGCCTCTGCTGGATGAAATGGATCCCAATTCTGTCGTATATGATTGCATGGATGAACTGGCCGCTTTCAAGAATTCACCTAAGCAGCTGCTGCAACGTGAAAATGCGTTATTCAAAAAAGCGGACATCGTGTTCACGGGCGGACCCAGCCTTTTTCGTGCAAAACGTGATCGGCATCCCAATGTGCATTGTTTCCCAAGCAGCGTCGACGTTGCTCATTTTGCCCAGGCTTTGGATCGCACCAATACCCATCCGACGCACAGTATGCTGCCTCGGCCGCGACTGGGATATTACGGTGTAATCGATGAACGGCTCGACCTGGGACTTATTGCTAAGCTTGCTGACGCGCACGCCGAATGGCAAATAATACTGGTGGGCCCGGTCGTAAAAATTGACGTAGCTGAATTGCCTCAACGGCAAAATATTCATTACCTGGGCCAGCGTCCTTATGAAGAATTGCCGCAAATTCTGGCCGGTTGGGACGCCTGTCTCCTTCCATTTGCGCTGAACGAGTCGACGCGTTTTATCAGTCCAACCAAGACACTGGAATATATGGCGGCGCAGCTACCCATCGTAAGTACCAATATCGCAGATGTAGTGGAACTTTATGGAAGTGCGGTTTCCATCGCCTCCACGCCGGAAGAATTTATTCTGGCATGCGAGAAGTCTCTGATGGAGACGCCACGGCAACAAGCGGAAAGGATCAAAGCGGCGGAAAGTATAGTATCTGCCGGGTCCTGGGAGAACACGGCGGACAAAATGCACGGTTTGTTGTCAATGTTGCCTCCGAGGCAATTTTCAATCGCCCAATCATCTCTGTCCGGCTCTGCCATCAGATCAGTCTCAAGATAGCTCATCCGGACAAAGGAAGCGAGCCGGTACCGAGCTGTGACTGCATCATTATAAGCGCGGGGCCGACCGAACTGAGCCCAGTATCACCTTCGCGAGTACACTTCACCGGACAGGAACGACTATGATCGGCGGGTGGTATCGCGCTATTCCGGAAAGCGGTTTTACGTTCGATCTTAAGGGCACATCATGTTTTACAATGTGATCACGACCTCAGGAACTTTACTTGAAGCTCCTGGGTAAAAATGTCCACTGGTAAAATCGTGAGCCATGGATCTATGGCAAGGGTATTTATACATCTTATCCCTATGTGACTTGGGCGAGTATGAGTCAATACCTGCGTCGCGCAACCCCTATCCTTTCCGATGGATATGCGTTTCATTTTTTCCTCCTGTTCGCTCGTGAAGAAATAAATAGCGACGAGATAACGATGGAGTCTTTCAAACCCATGTCAAAAGTTTAATCCAAGGGATTGAATTCCGGCTAAAAAACAATAATGCTCGCTTTGAATTGGCACGGTTAATGCTGAAGCAATTATTACTCATGCACGGGAAAAAAAGTCTGCATTAAAACTGAATATTGCTAAACCGGTCGCACCTCCGTTCGGGAGCACACACAGTATGCGAAAAGCTTGAGCATTACGCCGCGGGGATCGTTTTGAGGAGAAATAAAGACAGTAACCTTGAGCAAGAAATTCCGAGGAAGCTGGAGCGGCAGAGAACCGTCCACATGGCCGAGCCGAGCGGGCACTCAGGCCGGGTTTGCGATTTTGTTGCTCTATCTCAGCTCGTCCCGGATTTTCTTCCTGAATATCCTGACATCATGCCCTGCCCCTGCGATTGGATGTAACGATCTAGCGCGTCGTCCAGCGTGGGTAAAAGAAGACCCCGTTCGCTGGACATGGCGCTGTATACGGGGCGTCTGGCAACGTAGCCAAGCTCATCGCTGGGCCGGGCATCAAGCATGCTGGCGTCCACACCCGCCTTTTCGGCAGCCCGAAGGGCGAAATCCGCCCACGTGATCGACTGGGCATTTGTCAGGTGCCAGATACCGGCTTCCTTGTCGACCAGCAGGTCGAGGCTTGCGTTCACCAGATCCGGCACGTAGGTGGGCGTGACGGTAACGTCTTTCGAGGCGGTAAATATGATACCTTCAATCAAGGACTTCAACGCAAGGGTAACGAAATTATGGAGGTCCCACGGCCCGAAGAATGCGCTGGTGCGCACCACCAGGGCTTGCGGAAACAGTTCAAGAACCTTTCGCTCCGCTTCTGCTTTGCTCCTGCCATAGCTGTTCAATGGCGCAACCGGATGGCTTTCCAGATAAGGCGATTGCTGTTTGCCATCGAATACGAGATCGCTGGAAAAAGTCAGCAACTGGATCCCGTGCTCGGCGCATATCGCCGCCAGGACAGAAGGCCCAATCACATTTTCGCGAAAGCAGCGGTCCACTTCGTGTTCCGCATTGTCGACGTTGACATAACCGCTTGCATTGACGATCGCCCACGGCCGATACCGGGAAACGGCAGACTCGACCGATGCAGGGAGCGCGATATCCATCTCCTGCCGGTCCAGCACCACGCAGGTCAGATCTCGGCCCCTGCAGATTTTTGCGAACGCCCTGCCCAGCGTGCCTGCGGCTCCTGTGATGAGAATCGGCTGGGCCATTTTGCCCTCCGACCGATGCTCTGGATGAAGCGAAGCAATGGCTGCACGTGTCGCGACCGGCTGCACGTTGGTCCGGCCTGCGCGGCGCCACCAGCCCTGCCCTCCCAATGCCGGATGAGAAAGGGGCCGCCCTGCGGTCAGATCCCGCATGAGAGCCGCCAGAGCCGTGGCGCGCGGCGTGCCTGAGCGGACATCAAATGGACCAGGCTCGTAATATCCCTTGCAAGCCGTAACAAGACAGTTCCAGTCGTATGACCCTAAAAGCGCCCATACTGTAACCGCGCGTATATCAACACCTTGCTGCTTTGCATTTTTGGCCGCCTGCCAGATCTCGACAAGCCACCGCATCTGATCTTCGCGGCTCCCGTTCATATGCGCCTCTGTAACAGCCAATGGCAGCTGATATCGTTCCCAGGCTTCCTCAAGCAAAGGTCCAATCCCGGGAGTGGGGGTGGCAAGCACGCGTACCGGCTCGGTATCGATGTAACGATGATCGCGATAATTTGAAACCGGCCAGCCAGCATAGCGTTCGGTACGGTGATCCAGCCATCGCTCGCTGGTAATGTAGTAATTGACCCCGATAATATCCGGCTTGCAAGCGTTCTCCTCGAACCATAGAAGTTGCGATGGATCGATCCCCATACTGATGAGGTATTCCCAGAGCGGATGTTCCCGCCCAACTTTTCCGCATAGCAAATCCCAGCTTAGCCAGCGACGGATATTGTAAAAATCGGCAAGCTCGGACAATTGCGGAGTACTGTAGAATTTACCCAGATCATCTGTCTGGACAAGCTTGGCACGGGAGTTCACCCGGCGGATAGCCCGCATCGAGAGAACCACAGCACGGCATTGGTTCAGCAATGCCTGAATAAAAATTCGATCATCACGTCCGTGGGGATACCAGAATCCGTACAGGCCGCTGAATCGGGCGGTGGTCAGTGGCTCGTTCACCGGCGTGTAATATTCCACCCAAGGGTACCGGTGAGCCACGGCACCCGCAAATTCAGCGAGCCGGTCCGCAAAACTCGGGTCGACCAAACTCGTATTTGCCGGCCCGCTGCCGTGGTGCACCAACCCTACAATCGGCATTACGCCGCGTTCTTTCAACGCGGGCAGGCGTGCATCCGGCCACGACCAGTTGGCTACAGCGAGCCCATTGGGGGCAATGTATTCCCACAGCACCGGATAACGGATGGCGCGGATGCCCAGATACGCAAACCTGTCAAGGTCGCACAACCTTACACCGTGGCCATTGCGATCCAACTGGCTGAAATATTCATCTCCTACACGATTGATCGTACATTCGAGACCACCCCAGAGCATCAGGTCATCACCGAAGCTCTGGCCTTTTTTCCCGTCCATTGTAATTTGCCTGAATAGTAATTGTTGAATATCGGAAATACGGTATTCCACGCAAGGCTCGGCAGGAATTCATTCGAGTCAGCCTGTACGCAACCTTCCTGACTGAAGACCGGGAGAAAAGATACGGTCAGCTGCGATCAAAAGTCATCGATACGTCAGTCCGGAACTGATGAGGACGGCCCGTATCGCTCAGGATTGGAGCCAGCACTTCACCCGGCAGCCGGGCTCGGCACAGGCCTATTGAAATTGTATGGAAGAATTACCGATCTTCATCAATAGATTAGACGGTATTTATCGGCATATGTTCAACGCAATGATGAACAAGCGTTCACGTGATCTGACGCCTGGACCCACCTGAACGCCCATTCGGACGACGATAAATGCAAGGACGCGTGATAAAGGCAAAGGCTGGGTAGGCGGGCAACCCGCCGAATCGGTGGAATTTTCGAAAGGTGAACTGTAGGAGAAAATGTGTCGGAAATGTGCAGGAAAAAAGATATGCAGAAAATTCAGGCGCCCGGATGAGTGGCATCATGGTCCGGTCGCCCGACCTGCACAGCAACGATACGTACACGCTTTACGGACCGCCGCCACCCATGTTCAAACCGCGTCAATAACCGCCAGACTGCCCCCCCGAGCCACTTTGGCCCGAGGAGGAGTCTCGTGGTGCGGAGCGATCCGGTCTTGGCCGATCGCTGCCTTGGCCTGAAGAGGAATCTCTTTGCCCGGGTTTGGGCTGATCTCCCATGGAACCGCTCTGCGAACCGGCCTGAGAGCCAGCCTGAGAGCCGCGCTGCTTGGATACCGGGCCGCCCTGCCCGGACATATCCCCATGCTCTCCTACCTGGTCTCCGGCGCCCGCGGCGCGAGCCGTGCCGGCAGCACCTAAAACGAGAATACTCGCGAATAACGCGGACCGGACCGTATTTTTGAGGGTGAAAATATTTTCCATGATGTCCTCCATATCTGTCATTCAGCAAAATTGCTGCATTGCCATACTAAACAGATGGCGGAATCCTTCCGTACGCTTCCGTACGAAGTCTGCATCGCCTCGATTGCTATGCATATGGAATAAAACTCAAACCGGAATATGGAAACTGCGCAGCCAGCGATACGCAGAAGCTTCGCGGACGCCAACCTTTCAGCATCCCCGCCGACTCTTCCGTAGTAATGATAGGAGATATTGCGGTCCATAAGAATGGTCAATCGCGCATAGTGAATGATGATCGTTGCGGTGCCAACAAAAGTGATTAAACCAGAGTCCCTACATTCCTCATTTCCGCCCTCGTTTCCTCGCCTGGTTTCGAAACGGCCGGTAATGACAGGAAGTATTTGCTTCCGGTTGCTCCTTCGTGCCGTGGCTTCATGGGATGAGCCTGCGCCAATTCCGGACGAAATAATGGCGGGCAGTGAACCCACCCGCCAATAGGGTTGCTATTTGTTTTTATGGCTTTGACTGCCGGCCTTGGCGTGCTGCTCGGAAGTTCCACCGCGGGTTGAAGACGAAGAGTCACTTCGGTGGGACCCGCCTCGTCCCTGTCCCCCATGGGAAGATTCCCCACCTTTACGGCCGGCTTCACGAGCCTCCTCGGAACTGAACTCGTGCGCGGTTCCCTTCTCATGTGCCGCATGTCCGCCCTTACGCCCAGCTTCGCGGGCCTCATCGGACGAAAACTCATGCGCTGTACCCTTTTCATGAGCGGCCTTGCCCGCCTCGCGCGCCTCTTCCGAATCAAACTCATGAGCTGTGCCCTTCTCATGGGCGGCCTTACCGCCTTTGCTTGCTATCTCGCGCTGCTTATCCTCATCCATGGAAGCAAAACCGCGTTTGCTGGTTCCCTGTTCGCCGGCTCTGCCGCTTTTATCTTCCTTTTCGCTGCCTTGTCTATCGCTATCTCTACCTGAAGCCATCATCGAATCTCCTGATCTCGAATGTCAATCATTATCCTCGCGGGACAAGATTCCATCTTTGCCTCCTTGCCTGTGGGATCCTTATCTCTAACAATAAATAGTAGAGATACCCGTATCGTACTCAGCAAAAGAGGTTGTATCTGTTCGGAAGGAGACATAACGAGGCGTCATCCGTCATATGCAAAGGTAATAAATCCAGAATTGGCGACACTGTTGGAGACAAGTGTGGCTTACCGAACAGAACTTCAACGCATCAAAGGTTAGTTTTAGCCTCGCTGGAATTGCAGATAAGCCGCAAAGAATAACTTGCCGCTCATACCAGACAGATATATCCAATCGACATCAAACTCTTTCCAATTCATCATTCCCATCTGGAGGTATCATGCCAACATCCCCAAGCGCCACCACAAACAGGACCACAACCCGACGACCTTCAACTGGCAAAACGGCAAGCAAGACGCAAAAAGATGCGATCAAGCTGTTAACCGAAGACCATAATAAGGTAAAGAAAATGTTCAAGGAATATGAAAAGCTATGCAAGAAGAACGACGATGAAGGAAAGCAAGAGCTGGCGCAACAGATCTGCGAGGAATTGACTATTCATGCGCAACTGGAGGAAGAAATATTTTATCCCGCTGCGCGCGAGGCAATAAAGGATGACAGCCTGCTGAACGAGGCATTAGTTGAGCACTCGTCCGCCAAGGATCTGATATCGGAGATCCAATCCATGAAGGTTTCCGATCCCATGTATGACGCTGTGGTAACGGTGCTGGGCGAGTACGTCAACCATCATGTGGAAGAAGAGGAGAGCAAGATGTTCCCGAAGGTGCAGAAATCCAGGATGGATCTTGAGGAAATCGGCTCTGAAATAGCGGAACGCAAAGAGGAGTTGATGGAAACCAAAAATGAGTAATCTGAAAAGCCTGACCATTTCAACCAGAGGCAATCAATGTACGTTGGCGCACGGATGTAACTACTCCTGGATGTTATAAGAATTAACAAATCTAATAATGCTAGGGTCCCAGCCGATAGAGCCATAGTAATTTCAACTCAGCTGGGGATGTTCCATAACCAGCACACTTGGAGATTAACATGAGTTCAGATAACAGAAAGGACAACGACGACAAGAGCGGTGGAAGCAAGCGTGGTTTTGCATCGATGGATGAGGATAAGCAGCGCGAGATAGCCAGCAAGGGCGGCCATGCCGCTCATGAGAAAGGGACCGCACACGAGTTCAATTCCGAGGAAGCGCGCGAGGCCGGCCATAAAGGCGGCGAAGCAGTCAGCCAGGATAGAGAACACATGGCGGAAATCGGCCGCAAGGGCGGTGAAACGGTCAGCCAGGATAAAGGGCATATGGCGGAGATCGGCCGCAAGGGCGGTGAGTCCGTCAGCCAGGACCGGGAACACATGTCTGAAATCGGACGAAAAGGCGGCGAATCGGTCAGCCATGATCGGGAGCACATGTCGGATATTGGCCGGAAAGGCGGCGAACACAGCCATGGCGGCACGTCGGAACAGCATGCCAAGGCCGGTAGCCAAAGTCATAAAGGCGATAAGGATCGGGACGACGAGTCGCGTTCCACTCGCGGCGGCTCATCCGAGCAGCACGCCAAAGCTGGCAGCCAAAGCCATAAAAACGACTAGGAATAACCAGCACTAAAGAAACGGGGGAGAGGTTTCAGCCTCTTCCCCGTTTATATGCCTGTCTCTCGTGTTTTTCAGCCTTATCAGGCTCAGGCAGGCAACCTTATCGATTTGGTCACATCGGTCGCAGCGAATTCGAATTCAATCATTAGTACTCGCTAGTACCACCTACTACCTATTTTAATACTGGGTCCCGGTCGGTTTGCGCCCCCCCGCCGCTGGCGCTTCCCGGCTGAGAACCGCCCGCCCCGGTCCCTCCTGAGCTGCCAGATCCATACCGGGAAGAGCCCTCATCTCCCCGCCGGCCCACATCGGTGTCTTTTTTAGAATGGGCGCCTTTCTTGTGATGTCCTTGGCCGTGACGCTTTTCGGATCCCTGATCTTTATGATAACCCGAACCCTTGTCATACTGTCCCGTAGATGATCCGGATTGCCCGCCCATCGTTCCCTGATCCGAAGCACTGCCCTGCGCATGCACAGTACCTGCTCCTGCCAGAACCAGCGCCGCGGCTGCTATGGAGAGGATGGCCTTGTTTTTAAATATTAAAATGCGATTCATGGAAAACTCCTCAAGATAAGATTGGAAAGAAAAAAGGTGAGAAAACCCACCTTTTTTCTTCAATCTACTAATCAGTCACGGGCCACCAATGGCTACTAGCCATTTTTATGGCTTTGGCTGCCGGCCTTCGCATGCTGGGCAGACGAACCGCCCCTGGATGAAGAAGATGAAGAACGGCTGCTGGAGCTGCTTCTTCCGTGTCCGCCATGAGAGGCTTCACCGCCTTTCCGGCCGGCTTCGCGAGCCTCTTCAGAATCAAACTCATGTGCGGTACCTTTTTCGTGAGCCGCTTTGCCACCTTTGCTTGCAATTTCGCGTTGCTTAGCTTCATCCATGGACGCAAAACCGCGTTTGCTGGTATCGTGGCCGCCGCCTTTTGCTGAGGGCATATTTATCTCCTGGTAAGCAAAAAAATAAAAAAATCCCGTTGACATTGTGCTTGCAGTCGCAGCGAACCGATCTGTCTCCGGAAGCTTTATCTCCGCCGTCATAACGTCATAGGCCGAGATGCGATTACATCTTAATAAACAGCCGTGCTTTTTTATGTACGGAGACGCACATAAATTCAAAAAAATCAAGTCATTCGCTCGAAACAGATAAAAATAAAAAATGCAAATTCGGCGGCAACATAGATCATTCTCTCGTCATGAGGATAATCATGAGGATATATAACCTCGGGCGGACCCCGACTCTCCGGCTTCATAGAGCGTGCCCTGCGGGTGAAGCGGGGGAATCTTCTCCTGTTGCTCGCTTTCTCTCCTGGCGGACATTTTATCGCCGAGGCTGGGCATCAGCTTCGACACCGCGGTATTGACGACCGCCATCGCACCGACCTTCACATCACGGCCGCCTTCCGTTGCGGCTTTGAGGATTGCTTCGGCAACTTGTTCCGGATTGATCAACGGTGGGGGCAACCTGGGTTCCTTATCCATATAATTTCTTGCGTGTTGCGGAAATGGCGTGTTAACGGCTGTCGGTTGAATCAGCGTAACCGACACGGGCGCCTTGTCGAGTTCTTCGATTTCCACGCGAAGCGCATCTGTAAAACCCTTCACCGCATGCTTGGATGCCGAGTACATGCCCAGCAAAGGCACGATGGCTTCGGATACTTCGCTTCCTATGTTAATGAGCGATCCGCCACGCGCCTTTAAATGAGGCAAAGCCGCGAGCGAACCATTCACCACGCCCCAAAAGTTGGTATCGAAAAGCCGCCGGCTGTCGGCATCGCTTACTTCATCCAGACGGCCGTAAATCGATACGCCCGCATTGTTAATCCAGGTGTCGATCCGGTCAAAGCGAGCTATAGCCTCCTGGACCGCGGCCTGCATTTTTTCGCGGTCGGCAACATCCGCGACAATATAAATTGCTTCGCCACCGGCATTTGTGATCTGTGCCGCCAGCTTCCTGAGCGTTTCAGCGCTGCGCGCAATCAGGACCAGCCTGGCGCCTCGTTCAGCGGCCAACTTTGCCGTGCACAGGCCGATACCGCTGGAACAGCCGGTAATAACCATCACTTGCTGATTCAGGGGTTTAAGAGAAGTGGACATGATTTCTCCTTGACAAAAAATCGAACAAACGGTAACTGACATGAGATTTCATCCCACAACGAAAATTCGGCAGTGCCGCCGCGCAGGGGAATAGATCTGCATCCTGGAAGAGTAGAAACATCGACCGCAGGCAACCGTGCAGGAACGCACATATAATCCATCGCGGCACTGGAGCAGAACTCCGTACAAGAGACAGCGCCGGGACTTGTTCAGCGACGCTTACGAACCTGATAAGGAGTCGACCGATAACCCCGGCGATGTTTCCTGCAGTTCTACATTGTGGCGAGCAGATCCTTGAGGACCTTGAAGTTTACCGGTTTGGTGAGGTGATGATCGAAGCCGCTGGCTTTCGACTGACGACGGTCTTCCTCCTGACCCCAGCCGGTCAAGGCGACCAGCTTGATATTATTGAACTCCGGTTGTTCGCGGATGCGACGCGCCACATCGTGGCCATTCATTCCCGGCATGCCGATATCCATCAGGATTACATCTGGCCGATAGGACGGAATGGCGGCAAGTGCCCCCGCGCCGCTATTGATCGCCTGAGCATTGATGCCAATTGACTCAAGCAGCATGCGCAGGACTTCGGCTGCATCGGTATTATCGTCAACGACCAATATGCGCAGTCCTTCAGGTGCGGCAGCAGCCGCGCCGGCCGTTTTCCCCGGTTCGTCATTTTTTTCGCGAGCGGGTACTTCCGACAAGGGCAGACGCACGACAAATTCGCTGCCCAGATCCCTCCCCTCGCTCATGGCTTCGACAGTCCCGCCATGCATTTTGACCAGGCGATAGACCAGGTTGAGTCCGATTCCCAATCCCTCCTGCGTTCCCATTCCATTGCGGCGCTCCTGGGCGAACATATCGAACAAGCGGGGCAGCATCCCCGGCAAGATCCCGATGCCGTTGTCGCGCACGGATACTATAGCGCTAGGGCCTTCCTGGCGGGTAGCCAGCCAAATCTGTCCGCCTTTCCGCGTATATCGTGCGGCATTGTTGATCAGATTTGTAAACACCTGTTCCAGGCGCACACCATCAGCATCAACAATCAACGGTACCTCGGTAAGGGACACGCTCAATTTGTGCTCGTTCTCATTGATCAGTGTCAAGCTCGCTTCAACCGCATTGCGCAACAGCACATTCAAATCCGTGGCAGTCCGCCGCAATTCAACCTTGCCGCTGGTGATCCGTGATATCTCAAGCAAATCATCCACCAGCCGAACCATATAACTGACCTGCCGGCTGATGACCGGCAATAGATGGGGAACAGCCGAGGCGCCATCCGGACGCGCCATCAACGCCAGCGCGGTGGTTATGGGTGCAAGCGGATTGCGCAGCTCATGCGCGAGTGTGGCAAGAAACTCATCCTTGCGGCGATCTGCTTCCAGCAGGGCTGTTTCTGCGTTGACCGCATCAGTAATGTCCACAGACACGCCAACGTGCCCGGCATATTCTTCTCCCGCAGCCGTAAACCATGGAAGGGCATACGATTTCAGCCAGCGCCATTCTCCTGTTGCGGTCTTGATGCGGACCCGGTGCTGGAAGCGGGAGCGATTGTGCAAGGCCTGCTCGAACGCCGCCATGTAGGCCGGCGCGTCTTCCGGATGAAGTACTGTCCGCCAGCCTGCCGCCATCAACTCTTCAAAAGTCTTTCCGACCACGTCGAAATATCGTTGATTCAAATAAACGGCATTGCCCCGCACATCCACCTGCCAGGTCAGCGCGGGCGATGCCTCGGCCAAGGCGCGGAATCTGGCCTCGCTCTCGCGCAAACCCTGTTCGGCATGCTTCCGCTTCGTAATATCGGTAACGTATCCCACGCCCTCTTTCTCGTCGAGCTGTTTTGCGGTAAACGATGCCCACCAGCGCGAGCCGTCTTTGCGAAGAAATTCCTGCTCATAAGGAATGATGCGACCCTTTTCCTCGGATTCGTCTGCAGCCCGCAAGAAAATTTCCGTCCATTCCGGCGGCGTTTCCGCGTCGCATCGCAACAGACCCGCCCTCCCATCCTCCCTGCTGAGCCCGCTCATCTGCAGAAAGGCATCGTTTGCCTCGATAAACTTGCCTTCCTTATCGAAGAAAATGACGCCCACGGTGTCAACCTCGAGCGCCCGCCGGAAACGCTCCTCGCTCGCGCGCAATGCCTCCTCGGCTTGCTCGCGCATTTGCACATGCGCGGTCACGTCGATGCCATGCCCCAGTACGCGCTGGCAAGTGCCATCCTCATCGAACAGGGGCAGATAAATGCCATCGATAAAACGCTCCTCAGGGGGTTCGCCAGGTTTTCGGGCAACCGTTACCGGCAGTTGGAATCCTGCGAAGGGTTCGCCTGTTGCCATGACCTGGATGAGCTTGTCCTTGCAGCCGGATTCGGCAGCCTCAGGGATTGCTGCGAAGGCTGGGCGCCCAATCAGCTCGCGGTGCCCGACAAGCTGGTAAAAAGCTTCGTTGGCAAACTCGAAGACGAGCTCGGGGCCTTGAAGCACATAGAGGAAGGATGGCGCGTTGCGAAATATCTCTTCAAGCAGACCGATTCGCTTGGACTGCAGCGCTTCCTTCAACCGGATTTGCTCAGCCTCCCGGGCCCGTGCGCGAACCAACTCTGTCGTCTCGGTTACCGTTACGAGCACACCCCCTGGCACACCTGTTTCGTATACCGCATCGCCGGGCATCCCGTCGGGGACAGGGCTGTAAGTAAGCCTGAAGAATGCCTCTTCCGGACCTCCATTACGGTTCAGGACCAGTCTCTGCTCATCGAATGTCACCGATTCGCTCCGCTGCATTACGCCTTCGCAAACAGGCCCCACGAAATTCCAGGCCTCCGGCCAACATTCACTTACCATCTGGCCGAGCCCCCTGGGGTGCTTGCAGCCCATCACATCGCGAAAGCGGTCGTTGTATATCTGTATGAGGTTTGGTCCCCACAGCAATATTGCGGCCGACGGCAGCAGTAGCACGATGTTGACCACGAGTTGAAGATGTGGTGGCCATGCATGGATAGAACCCAGGCCGGATTCGGTCCAGTCGCGGATAAACATCAGCTCGCCCATTTCACTGCCGCGCAGCCACTGAGGCATCTCGGACTGGTCTACAGATTTCGATATCATTTTTCTGAATAATCTCCCCTTTTAAAGTATGGGATAAGCCGTGCCCCATCAGTATTTCGCTTGTATTCCTGCGCGCCAGCGCTTGTTTACGCCGTATCATACGTTAAAACAACGGGCCATAATGCCTGGGAACAACTACCCGACAGCTACCCGATGAATTCTGCTCCTGCCCGGAAACGCCGGGCGCAATACTGGTCTGGGTTCAAGCTTGCTGCGTATTCCCACCCGCAATCATATTCGTGAGGTTTTTGCCCTGGGTTGCCTGCCGGCAAGCGCAGCCTGACCTCGTGCCGCATTTACGGAACGGCTTGGCTATGGGTAGCTCAAACATAAGAATAACTTTTTCCAGCGCCCTGTCTTGATCAGGAACCTCTGAATAAGTTCCATGCGGCGCGACAGAGGTTCCCCCAAGCGTTCTGTGGCGTTCTGTGCGCAACCGAATAGAAGAAAGGGGCTGGAATAAAACATCATGATGGAATACGAATATTTCAGAGAAACTGTGGTGCTGTCCGGCGGGTATGTAGTTGTGCCAGGAACTGCAATTCGCGGTCTTATTTATATTGGGGCGCAAGTTGTTTCTTCGGCCCGGCAAACATGCTGTTGCGTGATTTGATGAATTTAAGGTAGCCATAATGAAGGATAATGAGGAAAAATTGCTGCGTTCGGTTGCCCCCCAGGATTCCCACGATTCCCAAGATTTCAGTACCGGCTCCCTGGCACGCAAGCACGTGGAGCGTGAATCAGTTCCGACGAACGGTACCGTGGAAGAGACACGGCAGCTCCATCGCTCCCTATTGATCCTGCGCGCGACAATTGAAGCAACGGCCGATGGAATTCTGGTAACCGATAAAGAAGGCCAGGTGCTTCACTTCAATGAGCGCTACCTGAGCATGTGGGCTATTGACCGGGAGACCGATGCGAGACGACATCAACAACTGCTGAATCTCTGTTGCCGGTATCTTGCGGCTCCGCAGCAGTTCCTGGATCGGACGACTAAGATTTACGCGGACTGGCCACCGGACAGTTACGATCTACTGGAGCTTGTCGATGGCAGGGTGTTCGAGCGCATATCTCAAATTCACTCCAGCGATGGGCAGAGCATAGGACGCGTCTGGAATTTTCGGGACATCACAGCACGTAGGCATGCCGAAGAAGCCGTACGGGAAAGCGACGAGCGCCTGTGCTTTATGGCTGAAGTAATGCCACAGAAAATATTCACCGCCCGGCCGGACGGAGCACTGGATTACTTCAATCAGCAGTGGAGGGATTATGCCGGGCTGGCTCCCGAGCAGATGCATGGATGGGAGTGGACGAAGCTCATCCATTCGGATGAAGCCGATGAAACGATCAGGCAATGGCGCCATTCGCTGAACACGGGAGAGCCTTTTCAGATGGAATGCCGCTTCCGGCAGGCTAACGGGGAGTACCGTTGGCATTTGATGCGGGCCTGGGCTAAACGGGACAGCAAGGGCAATATATCAACATGGGTAGGTTCGAACATTGATATCGATACCATAAAGCGGGCGGACGAGGAGCGGAGACAATTTCTCGAAAACGAACGTGACGCCAGGAATGAGGCTGAGCGTGCCAGCCAGTTAAAGGATGAATTTCTGGCGACACTTTCGCATGAGCTCAGGACTCCCCTCAACGCGATCCTTGGGTGGTCACAGCTCATCCTCCAGGGAACCATGAGTAAGGAGCATATCCAGCGGGGATTGGAGATCATTGCGCGAAATGCTCATGCACAAAATAAGCTGATAGAGGATCTCCTCGAAATGAGCAGCATCATTTCGGGGAAAGTCAGGCTAAATGTTCAGCGGTTGGATCTGGCCAGTATCGCCGAAGCGGCGGTCGAGTCCGTAACCCCGGCTGCGGAAGCCAAGGGGATTCATATTCGGAAAAAAATTGACCTTGCGGCAGGGTTGGTTTCAGGCGATAACAACCGGCTCCAGCAGATAATCTGGAACCTGCTCTCCAACGCAGTTAAATTTACCCCGAAAGAGGGCAGTATCGATATTGTCGTCGAGCGCGTCTCTTCACACCTTGAGGTCACGATCAAAGATTCGGGTTTGGGTATCAAGCCTGAATTCCTGCCGCATGTTTTCGACCGCTTTCGCCAGGAGGATTCTTCCCTTACCCGGAACCATGGCGGCCTCGGCTTGGGACTGGCCATGGTGAAACAACTTGTGTATCTCCACGGAGGAACCGTTCGCGCGGAAAGCGAAGGCGAGGGCAAGGGTGCGTCATTTGTCATGACCCTCCCGCTCGCGCCCATCGGTGACAGAAAAGACCGCGGTCATACTCTGGCGGAGCCACTCGCAGCGGATAACGAGCACTTTATGCTGTCCGGGATAAAGGTGCTCGTTGTTGATGACGAGCAGGACGCTCGCAGACTCATCAAGGAAGTTCTTACGCAATGCGAGGCGATTGTAATGACTGCCGCCAATGCCGACGAAGCGCTGGAAATCCTGGTGAAGGAGAAACCGGATGTGATGATCAGCGACATTGGCATGCCCGAAAGAGATGGCTTTCAGCTCATACGCGAAGTAAGAAGTTTTCCTGCAACTCAGGGGGGGAAAACCCCCGCTATTGCGTTGACCGCGTTAGCGCACTCCGAAGACCGGACGAAAGCCATGCTTGCCGGCTATCAGATGCATCTGTCGAAGCCTGTCCAGTCGCACGAACTGGTAGCCGCCGTCGCGAATTTGACCGGATGGAAAAGGCATTCTGCGTAATAGACACAAAATTTTATCCAGTCGCTGGTAAACTGGCACCGGGTGGAGGTCTACATTCTCGGTCTGGCCATCGGCAACTACTGCTGATACATTCCCCCAGCGGACCATCCCGCCCACGTGGCAACATAGCCGGTTCTCCAATCAGTTCGTCAATATTGCGAATGCGCCGCTGGATTCTGATCGGTTTGTTTTCCTTCATCGCGGCACTATTGCTTGCGGCGCTTGGCGTGGGTGAGCTTTTATCAGGCAGCGTCCCCACAGCAGTCAATACGCTATCGACCGATTTGCCGGTTGAGCCGGTACGGATTCCGGTTAATTCTGATGGGCGAGATGCCGATGCAAACATACACGGGTGGCTGACGCGCGGCGTACGTGGTCGCGGAATGGTCCTGCTCGTGCATTCGATCCGCAGCAACCGCGTGGAGATGCTGAGCCGTGCAAGATTCCTGAACGAGCAGGGGTATGGGGCGCTCCTCATCGATCTTCAGGCACATGGCGAGACGCCGGGAGATCGGATCACTTTCGGCGCACGCGAAGCGGAAAATGTGGAGGCTGCGATAGACTATCTGCGGAACACGTTCCCCGGCGAACGCATTGGAGCCATCGGCGTTTCGCTAGGGGCAGCCGCCATTGTGCTCGCGAAACACCCCTTAAGGCTGGATGCCGTGGTGCTCGAATCGCTCCACCCCACCATTCGGGAAGCGGTCGAAAATCGGTTGAGGCTTCACCTTGGCCGTTTAGGCCCGATGCTCGCACCGCTTCTGCTGTTCCAGATATCGCTGCGTCTGAATATCTCTCCCGAGGAGTTGAACCCCATCAATCGAATAGGCGATCTCAACGCGCCCCTCATGCTGGTCTCCGGAACAGATGATCGCCATACACCAGTAGCTGAAACCCAGCGGCTATTTGATGCCGCGCGGCGGCCAAAAGAAATATGGATCGTTCCCGGCGGTGGCCACTTCAACATGCATACCTATGCGGGCAAGGAGTATGAGAATCGGATATCGGATTTTCTGGGGTGGTATTTGCACAAGCAGCCTTGATGCACTGCTCCAGCAAGATATATTCCTCGTCTTCAACGATATTCCATTGATATTCCACGGGAATATTGCCAAACCCCGTGAACTGTTGAACATCGGGGGGGACGAGCCGTATGGATAACGCCATGGCTCATGCCCAGGCAAGCCGGAGCGGGAAACTGTACCTGCGTTTTTTCCGAGCATGTGTACTGTTTTCGCTAGCTGTTCATTTTCGACGCGCTGCTATTTCCTCAAGAATGAGTTTATACTTTGTGGGTGACTGCAGATGCTTGCTGTTTGCCTCGTTTCACGGGCGATCATAAAGGGGTACATGAATGATGGCAATGATAGACGATAACGAAGAGACGCTTCTCCGCTCTGTTGCCTTGCAAACCTCGCGCGTTATTCTCCAGGCGAGGCTGCGCGCCGAGCATGAGCTTAAACAAGCCAAGAAGGAGCTGGAGGAAAAGACGAGGCAGCTTGATCACTCTCTGTCTATCCTGCGCGCGACGATAGAAGCCACCGCCGATGGCATTCTGGTGACCGACGAGGATGGCACTGTACTTCGTTTCAACGAACGGTATATGCAAATGTGGCAGATCCCTCGCGAGACAGCCAATTTCCGCGAGCATTGGCAACTGTTGAAGTTCTGCTGCAAACAAATGAAAGAGCCGCAGAAGTTCCTGGACAGATCCGCCGAAATTTATGCATCCTGGCCAACCGATACCTATGACATGCTGGAGCTTCTCGATGGAACGGTGTTGGAACGCTTTTCCAAGAAGCAACATGTCGAGGGCCAGCATATAGGCCGCGTCTGGAGCTTCAGGGATATCACGGCACGGCGGCGCGCTGAGCAAGCTGTACAGGAAAGCAGTGACCGGTTGCGCTTCATGGCCGAGGCGCTTCCTTTCAAGATTTTTACCGCTCAGGCCGATGGTACGGGCGATTATTTTAACCAGCAGTGGGCAGACTATACCGGTCTTACCTTTGAGCAGTTAATGGGCGGGGAATGGATGAAACTCATCCATCCGGATGATATCGATGGAACCCTTGCGCACTGGCGCCGTTGTGTGGCGGCGGGCGAGTTGTTCCAGACGGAAAACCGAATCCGGCATGTTGACGGCAAGTATCGCTGGCATCTGACCCGGGCACAGGCCAAGCGCGACGCCAACGGTCATATATCGATGTGGGTAGGGTCCAGTATTGATATTGATGCAATAAAACGGGCGGATGAAGAGAGGAAGCAGCTCCTTGAGAGCGAGCGGATCGCCCGTGCCGAAGCCGAGCGGGCCAGCCAGCTCAAGGATGAATTCCTCGCAACCTTATCTCACGAGCTCAGGACCCCGCTTAACGCCATTCTTGGGTGGTCGCAACTTGTCTTGCAGGGTACGATGAAGCCGGAAGGCGTCCAAAGAGCTTTGGAAACCATAGAAAGAAACGCCCGAGCGCAGAACCAGCTTATCGCGGATCTGCTCGAAATGAGCAGCATCATCTCCGGCAAGGTCAGGCTGGACGTGCAGCGATTGGACCTCGCTCATGTGGTCGAGGCGGCTGTCGAGTCAATAGCCCCGGCAGCACAAGCCAAAGGGATCAGCCTGATAAAATTGATTGATCCCACCGCTGGGCTGATCCTCGGCGATAACCATCGGCTCCAGCAGATAGCCTGGAATCTTTTGTCCAACGCAGTCAAGTTCACACCCAAGAATGGGAAGGTCGATATTATAGTCGAGCGCATCGCGTCCCGTTTGGAACTCACGGTGAAGGACTCGGGGGCGGGTATTCAACCGGAGTTTCTGCCCTATATTTTTGACCGGTTCCGCCAGGCGGACTCTTCCCTCACCCGGCAGTATGGAGGCCTCGGCCTCGGGCTCGCCATTGTCAAGCAGCTCGTGGGACTTCATGGGGGGACGGTTCATGCTGAAAGCGCTGGGGCGGGCAAGGGGGCTTCATTTATTGTAAGCCTTCCTGTCGCCGCCATTGCTGAACCCAAGACTCACCTGCGCCTCGCATCCTCCAGATCGTCCCCCAAGGACGGCGAGCAGATTACCCTTCCCGGCGTTAGAATTCTCGTCATCGATGACCAGGAGGATTCCCGCGGACTCATTCATGAAGTGCTGACAACATCTGAAGCGGAGGTGGTCTGCGCCGCCAGTGCTGACGAAGGGCTGGAGATCATAAAACGCAATAAGCTGGATATCATAATAAGCGATATTGGCATGCCGGGTAAGGATGGCTACCAGCTCATTCGCGAAGTCAGGGCACTCGCCGCAAACTGCGGCGGAAAAATACCGGCTATCGCGCTCACCGCGTTTGTTCGTCCTGAAGATAAGATGAAGACATCGATAGCGGGCTACCAAAGACATCTTTCCAAACCCGTCGAATCGCACGAGTTGATTGCCACAATCAGAACTTTGACGCGAGGATACACAAACACGAATAATTGAAATATACTAGTACACGTATAATTGAAATATACTAGTACACAAATATTCCGCAATTCGTTCGCCTGGCCCTGTAGCTTGGCTCCTGTGCTGCCCTTCCCGGAAACGTCCCTTCTCGCCTCTATCTAGTCGCTCGGCAGAAGCTTCCCAATACGTCTTCGGCATTTTGTTTCAGACAGGCGGCTGAGGACGATCGCTGTCTTGAAACCTCAGCAGCAGCCCTTATATATATGAGTAGCATATAATTTGTCACTCGTTTTTACTCTGGCGTTTGAATGGTGATTGAAATCCATTTCAACCCTAATTATTTCACGACGAGAGGAGGCCTGACATGTTGATACCAACTGAACCCATCGGTAGCATTCCCCGCCCTCTCGAGTTGATCGAGGCGCTTGCACGGAACCCACTGGACCCCAAGCTGGATAGTCTTTATGAACTCGCCATACGTGACACCGTTGAAAGATTCGAAGCCACCGGCTCGCCGGTTATTACCGACGGCGAACAAAAGAAATACCACAATTTCTGGACTTACAGCGTAGATGGGCTCGCCAATACGGCTCCCAATGGTTTCACAATTCCTTTTATGGGTCATCAACGCCGCATGCCAAAGCTGACGTCCGGACCGTTTCGCTATCGCGTCTACGCGGATCACTATATGGATATCGCGATGCGGTACTCAAAGGTACCTATCAAGCAGGCTGTTATCTCGCCCTCCGCGTTGAGCCTCATGTATCCGGCGGAGGAGATTCCCGGCTACTCGCGCGCGGAGTTTATCGATGACCTGCTGCGGGAACACGAAACCGAGGTTCGCCGCTGCCTCGATAAGGGCGCGCATAAAGTTCAGATAGATTTCACGGAGGGTCGACTGGCAATAAAGCTCGATCCCAGCGGCGGGCTTCTTAATAGTTTTATCGATCTGAATAACCTGGCGCTGTCGCGTTTCAGCCAGGAAGAGCTTGCGTGGATCGGAGTGCACACTTGCCCGGGCGCCGACCGCGATTCGACGCATAGCGCCGATGTGGATTATGGGGAACTGTTACCGAGCCTCTTCCATTTGAAAGCGAGGAACTTTTATATCGCGCTCGCTGGCGAACAGGATCGTACGCGCGTGCTGAAGATCATACGAGCCCACATGAAGCCGGACCAGCGTATTTTTATCGGGGTTACTGCCCCGATCAACCCACGCATAGAAAGTCCGGAAGAAATACGGGACCAGATTCTCGAAGCAGCCGAATACATCCCCCTCGACCAATTGGGCACAACAGACGATTGTGGCTTCTCGCCTTTCTGCGATGATATTTCCACAAGCCGTGACACCGCATTTGAAAAGATACGGGCTCGAGTGCTCGGCACTGCGCTCGCATCGAAGATTATACTGGGGACAAGCGAGGAATTGGCAAGCACAGCCTGAAAGAGGACTCTGCTACTCGGCTAGCGCAATGGGCTGAAGTTGCATCGATGCGTAACAAATGCTGAACTTCAGCTTGCGCTTGGCCGGGATGTCGCCCCGCTCATGCCAGGCGAGTAAATGCCGGGTTAGTTCAATCAACTGCATCAAGCGCCTGGGCGATATCATCAATGATGTCGTCGATATGTTCGATACCTACCGATATCCTGACAAGACCCTCGGTCACCCCTGAAGCTTTTAATTCATCAGGGCTCAACTGCCTGTGCGTCGTGGATGCGGGATGACAGGCCAGCGATTTAGCATCGCCGGTATTGACCAAACGCAGGATCATCTTCAGCGCATCGATAAATTGGGTGCCGGATTTGATCCCACCTCGGATGCTAAAGCTCAATATACCCGAGGCCTTTCCCCTGCTTATTCTATTGCACAGGTCATGGTACTTGCTGCTCGGCAAGCCGGCGTAATTGACCCATTCCACTTTGGAATGCTGCTCAAGGTATTGAGCAACTTTCAATGCATTTTCGCAATGCCGCTCCATCCTCAAGCCCAGCGTTTCCAACCCTTGCAATATTAGAAATGCGCTATGCGGAGATAGCGCCGCGCCGGTGTTGCGCAGCGGCACGACGCGGCAGCGGCCGATAAAAGCGGCATTTCCAAACGCTTCCGTATAAACCACGCCGTGATACGAGGGATCGGGCTCATTCAACAGGGGGAAACGCTCCTTGTATTTTATCCAGTCGAATTTCCCCGAATCAACGATCATGCCTCCAATCGTCGTTCCATGGCCGCCGATATACTTTGTCAGCGAATGCACGACAATGTCGGCGCCGAGCTTGAACGGCTGGCATAGATACGGCGTGGAAACGGTACTATCAACAATAAGCGGCACGCCATGTTCATGGGCAATGCCAGCCAGCTTTTCGAGATCGACGATATTTCCAGCCGGGTTGCCGATCGATTCGCAGAAAATCGCCCGTGTCTTCTCATCAATATTTTGCGCGATGCCCTCATAATCATCATGCGATACCATGCGCACATCGATGCCTTGCCGTGGAAAGCTGTGAGCGAACAGGTTGTACGTGCCGCCATAAAGCTGGCTGGTGCTCACGACATTCTCACCAACAGCGGTTATGCACTGAATGGCATAGGTAACTGCCGCCATACCGGAGGCAACAGCCAGCGCGCCGACCCCGCCCTCCATCTCCGCGACGCGCAGCTCAAGCACAGCATTGGTGGGATTCATGATGCGCGTATAGATGTTGCCGGGCACTTTCAGATCGAACAGATCGGCGCCGTGCTGGGTATTATCGAAAGTATATGACGTCGTCTGATAAATGGGCACTGCCGCAGCGCGTGTCGTAGCCTCAGATGTGTATCCGTGATGCAATGCAAGCGATTCTAGTTTCATAAGTCCTCCTGTGTTTTAGTTAAAGGGGCCTGAAAATAAAAAATTTCGCCGCAGTATATTTTTTTTCGCAAAAAAAGTTGCGCGACTCGACTAATCGAATTAGGGTCTCTGAAAAACTTGTCGAGATTGATTTTTTCGTTTTTCAAAGCGGTGTCAGAAAAGATACACCGCTAACGCCTACCGCGCCGCCGTCTTGAAGGCGTTGCGCAAACCGGTTTCCTTGCATTTCGCTCGGATCGCCGAATATGCGCGCTACCCGTCCCTTATGAAAACTTGATAATTGCTTGTTAAACGGGATGACGAACCCTGCCTGGTCACCATACAGCGCTTTATGCAGCCCCGGTAACTCATGCCAGGGCGCTGTAGGCCTTGCATGATGGGCATTGTGATAGCCGAAATTGAGCGTAACAAGATTTAACCATGGGTATCTGATTGAAACCGGATTACTGAATGTATGAGATTGCTCATAGCGCCGGTCGCCCCTGTACTTCAGACCAGAGCCGTTGGGTGCCAGGATAATGCCGTAGTTGTGTTGTAGCGCATCCATGAAGCGTAAAACAGTCAGGAAGATTCCGCAGGCCAGAAGGTAGCACGCGTATGCCGCTGCCGAATAGAGGAGTACAACCGCGAGCAGGCTGAATCTGATCATGATTATCCTGATAACCCGCAGCCGCTGTTCCTTTTTTTCCTTAAAAATAAAGGGCGACAGGATGAGCGCCCCATGCATGAGAAACTCTACAACTGGTACATATAGCCACTCCAATACCTCCACGATTTTGCGTTGAACCGGGAGTCGCGCAAGGTAGCCTCTATAGTCAAGTATAGTGACATCCGCATTATCCACGTGATGTTTCATGTGGTTGGCGCGCAGCTCCTCATAAGTTCCATAACAGCCACCGGTAAGCCAGTTTAACGTCTTGCCCAGCATGGCATTGTGACGCGGCGACTTGAACAGGGTATTGTGTCCGCAATCGTGGATCATGTAGGCGGCTATTACCATGCCATGAGCCATTGCAAGCGTGCCCACCATCATGAAAATCGGATTCAGGGACAGAATGAGCACCGCCCCGCCAAAATAAACCAATTGGCAGTAAAGCAGAGCTAAAGTGATGGGATGCAGACTGCCTTTGTGGCGGAACCCGTTCTCAAATCTAACGATAATATCTCGCATTCTTTCTAGCTCCTCTTTATGATTATGATCACCGGAAAAGGAATTCAGCAATGAACAACTCAGCAATGGCCAACTCAAATTCAGTATAAGCAGCTCAGCATCACCGTTTATTAGGCGTAATTCTACATGTAAAATTACATGTAATAAAGTATATTAATTTCCTGACCGCCCTCGGCGGTAATTTAATCCGTAAAATGCGAGCGAAAGGCAGAAATACAGACGTAGACATACCTCAGCGGCAGTCCAACGCGAGACGCTGCCAGTTCGTTCAATTGATCAATCGTACGGATCGGTATTGGATGGACATTCTCGGGGACAAGCTCTTCCACGATCTGAACTATTACGACCTGTTCACCCAGATGTGGTTGAAGCACAACCACATCTTCCACAAGTCCGAACTGCACCAGCTCATGCCGAATGTCAGTCAGCGGACCGCCATCAAATACGTTCAGATTGCAATCGACCACGGTTTACTCATCGAGCACACAGACCCGGAAGACCTGCGTTCAAAGCGGATTACGATGTCCTCCGGGCTTAAGCGAAAAATCGAGCGTTTTCTGGATTATTCCATTTCGGTGTTCGAAGCTTTTCCCGCGCCGGATCCCGACCAGGCTACGTAGCAGGCTACCTAGCAGCCCGCCTGGCAGACCCTTCAGCAACGTTCTTTGCTAACAACAAAATCGTTGTTCCTAGCTGTGTGCCGTAGCGTACAGAACGATTCCTGTAGAAACCCAAAAATACCGATCAGTCGCCACTCTCCACCTCCCCTCCTTCCTGATGGGAGTATTCATTCGTTGATATGGATCCGGCCGGGTGGAAGGTGGTTATAGGCACTGAAAGCGGCGGCCCAGGCGTCAGGGGGTGGTGCTTCGGTAACTTCAGAAGTTCTGAACAATAAAGGAACAGATCATGAATACAATTTCTGTCTGGCGCGCCACCGCGCCCGAAGCTGGTTTTCCCATGCTGCAGGAAGAGATCACCACCGATGTGGTGATTGTGGGAGGGGGTATCACCGGGGTTACGCTGGCGTTGAATCTGGCCGAGCAAGGCACCTCGGCGGTACTGTTGGAAGCCCGCGATCTGGGTTTCGGCAGCACGGGCAACTCGACGGGAAATCTTTATGAAACCATCAGCCGAGGCATTCACCGTATTGTCGACCGGTGGGGCCAGGACGTTGCACACGCGGTAAGCACTGCACGGCGTTCCGCACTGGAGCAGATTGAGCACCGCGTTCATAAACATGATATCGCCTGTGGCTTCCGGCGCTGTCCGTTATACCGCTATGCGACCTCCGACGATGCGCAGGAACGCGTGGGCACGGAATATCAAGGATCGCTCAAGGCAGGTTTATTGGTGCGTCTCGAAAATACGCTTCCTCCCCCTTTTCCGGCGCCGCATGGCCGGGTGCTGGTCCTGGACAACCAGGCTCAGTTTCACCCGCAAGCTTATGTCCGCGGGCTCGCCCGCCAGGCTGCGAGCCACGGCTGCCGTATCTTTGAAAACTCGACGGTGCTCGATGTGGATACCGACCAGCGCCTCGTGCGGACCGCCAGTGGCAAGGTAACAGCCAAGGAAATCGTATTTGCGACGCATACGCCCAAGGGCTTCCACCTTGTGCAGGCGGAAATGGTGGTAAACCGTGAATACGGACTGGCCACGCGCGTATCCAAGGATTCTTTCCCTGCCGGAATCTTCTGGGGCAGTGGCGTGGACCGGCTCTCGGTGCGTACTGTGGATACCGATGATGCGAACTTCCTGGTTTGCGTAGGCGAAGAACATAAGACGGGGCAGGAAGACACCGATATCAGCTTTGACCGGCTCGAAACGGCGGCGCGCGCGCATCTCGATATACGCGAGGTGGAGCTGCGGTGGTCTGCCCAGAATTACAGTCCCGCCGATGGCTTGCCCTACATTGGCCGGGACACGACCGATTGCTTCATTGCCACCGGTTTTGAAACCGATGGTCTGACCTATGGAACGGTTGCCGCATCGCTTATCGCCGACGAGATCGCCGGCCGCGACAATGTGTTCGCACCCATGGTGAAGGCGAGCCGCTTCCAGCCGGTAAGAGGCGCCAAGGGTATGGTCGAGGAAAACATCACGGTAATAAAGTCGCTGATCAAAGACTATGTGACCGACCGGAAGACTATTCCGCTCTCGCAACTTACTTCGGGCGAGGGCGCAATCGTTGAGTTCGAAAATGAAACCCTCGCCGCATACAGAGACCCCACCGGCTCATTGTTCGCGGTCTCGCCGGTATGCACCCACATGAAGTGCAAAGTTCATTGGAACGGCGTGGAAACGAGCTGGGATTGCCCCTGCCACGGAAGCCGCTTCGCGCCCGACGGGACGGTGATCGAAGGACCTGCGACCGAGCCGCTGCAACGCCGGTTTCTGCCAGGACAGTAACAGCCAAGCGGATTGGGGTGTTATGCACTCGACGGACGTCGCCCGTCCTGCTCCGCATGCTTTGCTCCGCCATGCTCTGCCCATCGGCACCCGACCATTATCCGATTTGCTTGCCGAAATGGTAAGCGCCCAGCGAATTCAGCTTCGCCAGTTCTCCGCTCTTTTGCATACTCTGCAACCCGCGCAGGATCATCTGTTCCAGGACTTTTCCAAAAGCCTGGTCATGAGGAAAGGTTTGGATATAGTCGGGTATGCTTATGTTGCCGAGCGCGGTATGCACCGCGTGCCTGATGCCGGTCCGCCCGATTGTCTTCCCCTGGCTGGTGATGAAAATCGACAGCTCGTAGGCGTCGGTAATGGTCGTTCCAATCATCCATAAAGGATGCCTTGCTCCGGATTGTTCCGCGGCAACCGTGCCCCTGTCCGCGATATTGTTCAGCACCACCTTGACCTCCCCTTCTTGCCGATCTTCGACGGGGCTGATTACGCCAGCGTCCTTGAGTATTCGCGTGGCATAATCCTTCAAAGGAACGTCGCCTTTCGGGAAATGCTCGCCATTCCGCTGAAATTCGACAGTCAGCTTCAGCCGCAGCGGAACGTCCCGCTTCCTTATATCCGTATATGATATCGGGGCAAATGAGGCGCCTAAAAATGACATTGGCTGAGTCGCGCATCCGCCCAACGACAGGGAGAGTACAAAAATTAGCAGGATGCGATGGCTGATACTCATAAAACGCTCCAGGCAAGCGGAAATGCTCGGCTCAGAAAGTGTCGGGACGCACCCTCTGCGCGGAGTTGCAACTGCTGAGCGTACTGCTTTATTCCTCACACTGCAACCGCTCCATCCGCATGGCGCAAGGTGGGCTGGGTGCAATGTTGCCTCTCAATATGAGGATCGCCCCTGTAATTGCCCTACTCCACAAGCGTGACGGTTTCGCCCCGGCCAGCTTTGGCAGCCACCCGGCAAGCTGCCAACGTGAAATTTGGGTGCTCGACAGACCGACGAGAACGGCTACCGGCTGACCGGAGTCCCGCGCCCAGTGCAGGAAAGAATTAGAAAATAAACTTTAGAGGAACACTGAACTGGTAACATCGCATTCAATAGCAAGATATCTTGATTATGGCTGCCACATGCTCTATTTAAATAATGGGCAAACAACGGTTTCTGAATGGCTTGCGGCAACCGGCAGATCGAACAGACACAAACAGGCAAGACCATTTAACCAGAAGGAAGAAACGACATGATGGCCTGGAAGACGGTGGAACGGTACAGCCTCGGATACAATGTTCAGCTCAAGCAATTCTATTTCTACTATGAACTGGAGGGTGACAGCACAGCTCACCAGCTAACGCTTTCCGCCGGTGATTTTCTGGCCCTGTCGGATATGTTCAGGTATGAAGGTCCGATCAGCTTCAATACCGAAGGACAATACTTTGCCACGCGGCCGGCACCGGTGGGCGACCGGGATGAGAGCCTGCTATAGCGAGCTAACAATAAGCTTGGTTCAATCAAGCAGGTTGCGCCCGAAAACCGGCGAGTGTGTCATAAGCGGCCCGCAATACGGGAGTTCAGTTGCCCAGCCACGGCTATAACGATCCAGCTCACGAACTGCATGACAATGCCGAGCATCCGGGCTTGTTACGCGCCCACTCCGGGCGCCTGCCCGCAAGTTCCTCATGCTCCGGTTGCTCGTCATAAGGACGCTGCAACACCTCCATGAGGCGGTTAATGACAGACGCGTCGCCCTGCTCCAGCGCCTCGATCGCCTGCTGCGCCATATAGTTGCGCAGCACATACTTGGGGTTTGCGCGCCTCATCCGCTGATAACGGAGTTCCGCGGGTTGTGCGTCCAGGCGCACCCGCGCGAGATAACGGCGCAGCCAGCCTGCCAGGCGGGCAAGCTGCTCCGGGGAAAATGCCTGCTGTTCATCATAAAACGCGGGGCGGAACAGCCCGGCCAAAGCGCTGTCCTCCCTGTCCCCCAAGTGATACGCGTCTCTCATCGCATTGCCGGCCCCATCGTTCACTGAGATATCTACAGGAATTTTCATCAGGCAACGGAAGAACAGGGTCATGTCTGTCTCGACCTGTTGCAGCAGCTCGAACAGATCGTTTACCAGCACATCGTCATCCGCGTGCCCGAGCGAACTCAAACCGAGCTTGTCTGCCAGCATGCTTCGCCATGTGTTGTTAAACGTTTCGCCAAAAACCGCCAGCCCCTGCTCCAACGCAGCATCATCCTCGATCAGCGGAGCCAGCGCGGCGGCAAGCCGGGTCAGATTCCAGTGAGCGATCCGCGGTTGGTTGCCGAAGGCGTATCGTCGCCCGTGGGCGTCCGTCGTATTGGGCGTCCAGCTGAAATCGAAGCCCTCCAGCCAGCCATAGGGGCCATAATCGATCGTCAATCCCAATATCGACATATTGTCGGTATTCATCACCCCATGTACGAAACCGACCCGCATCCAGTGTGCGATAAGTACCCCGGTACGGCGGCAGATTTCTTCGAACCATCGTGCATAAAGGGCCGGCGAGGGATCCGGTGGCGAGGTCAATTCGGGAAAATATTCGGCTATAATGTAATCAGTCAGGGTCTTGAGCACATCCGGCTCATTCTGCGCGGCAAGTATTTCAAAATTGCCGAAGCGTACAAACGATGGAGACACCCGGCATACGATGGCGCCGCTTTCCGCCTGCGGATGACCATCATAAAACATGTCTCTCACCACGCGTTCACCGGTCGCGACCAGACTCAATGCCCGGGTTGTGGGTACGCCCAGATAATGCATGGCCTCGCTGCACAGGAATTCGCGCACGGACGAGCGCAGCACGGCACGGCCGTCCGCAGTGCGGGAATAAGGCGTTTTTCCCGCTCCCTTGAGCTGCAGCTCCCGCCTCACGCCATCTGGGCCGAGCATCTCGCCTAAAGTAATGGCGCGGCCATCGCCGAGCTGGCCCGCCCAGTGGCCGAACTGGTGGCCACCGTATCGCGCCGCATAAGGCTGCATTCCGGAGAGGATGCGATTGCCCCCCAGCACCTCGGCTGCAAAACCAATTGGCGAGTCTGGTCGCGCGATCCCGAGCATTTCGCCCACTGGATCGGCCCATGCCAGCAGCCGTGGTGCATGTACCGGCGTCGGGTTAACGAGCGTATAGCAGGCATTGCGTACCGCACGCGGTACATTGTCAGTCATTGGATCGGCCGGCAGCTGCCGCACGAAACAGTTCTCGAAATGCACCTCGGATAAATCGAGGAGCCCGGAGGCAGGAGCGTTATACTTTAGGTTGGTCCAGCTCATCTATCTGTAGGTAGAGTAAGACAAGGTGTCCTCTATTGTCGCAGGTTATCAGGCGACCAGGGCGGCTAATAGACCAGGGCGGCTGATCGCTTGGGCCGGGATTTCAGACCTTCAACGTGGCGTTCAGGCATGGCATTCCGGCATATCAGTCATGGATAACGGCTGAAGGATAAAGTTCACAAAGGTTCACAACGGGTAATTGATGAGGAACGATCATATTTATTGCAACGCAGCGCCGGTTCATCAGTCAGAATGAGTGGTGGGAACGAGATCTATCGCGGAATTGAATGCAATATTGGGGTGGAAGATGACAACTATGCCTAAAAACCTGACCTTGATTGTGGTTTCAATGCTATTCGCAGCAGGTTGCTCAACCATGCATAGTGCGACCCAATCTCAAAGAGCAGCTATCGAGCAACTTCTTATTAGCGAAGCGGTGCTTCGAAGTCTTCCGCAGGACTCGGACGGCATCCTTTCGATTCCCCAGGGCGCGCGCGTGGTAATCGATACGTCGGGAATAAGTGCGGACCAGATTCTGCTACAAAGGACTTTAGGAGGATGGTTGGGGCAGCAAGGATATGCTGTTCAGAAAAATGAGGATAAAGCAGATTATCGGGTCAGCGTAATAGTGGGCGCCTTGGGCACCGAATTAGGCAACAGTTTTTTCGGCATGCCGCCTGTCACCAGTCAGCTTATCCCCTTTTCGCTGCCGGAGCTGGCGCTCTACAAAGCCCAATATCAAACAGGCTACGTCAAATTCCACATGGATATTTTTGAATTGCCGGGAGGTACGTTCGTCCAATCGACCCCCCCCTTTCTGGCCGAGACCCATTTCAACAATCACACGGTTTTGCTTTTCTTTACCATTAACTCGACAGATCTCGAATCGGCACCTCGGCTCGGCTCCGTTCGAAGTTCTGCTGGCAAGCGTAGCCAACAAAAGAATGGGCAGAAGTACGATTTGGGCTGGTAGTGCGATATTGGTAGTGTGACAGTAGAGTGATCCCTGTAGTGCGATCCGGGTAGGAGGATCACTGGTTCCGCAAATGGCGGAGAAGTCGAAAAGTCGGGCACCCACGCCCGCTATTGCTTGTCGCGCTCGTCACGATCATGGTGAACCGCTTCCTCGCTGGGCGCCGCATTTTCGGCACATGCGGCGCCACGGAGGCTCATCATGGGATCTAAGGACGAGGCGGCTCGATTTCCCTTTCAAAATGGCGATGCGCAGCGATTGCTTCAATGAACTGGGGCAGAATGTCCGCATCGTTCACATTCTCGAAATAAAGCACTCCCGGGTCGAGTTCCCCCGAGGGTAGCGTCAATTTCACGTCCGCGCTCTCGATCAGGCTTATCCCGCCATCCAGAACCAGAATGGGCTTGCAGTGGCGATACTGGTCCCTGATGAATTCGATTGCTTCTCCCGAATGAACCAGGGCCGTGCTTTCCTGATGGCCGCCGGGCACCGCCACAGCATCAAAAAGGACCGATGGCATAGTCTCAAAGGTTATGTCAGCTTCAATTTCATCGCCATCCGCGCTTCGCACGGTACCCAACCGCGCGCCCACGAAACGCGGGACAGCCTGTTCTCGGGAGAGCCCTGCGTGCAGCGCAGCGGCGGCCTTGCCGCTTACACCGTCAGCGACCAGGATAGCTATCCTGCGCATGCGAATACTGCCATCGCCGGGCCGTGAAAACAGCGAAAGCGCGGGCGACGACGCGACCTCCGGAACCGGCGGGTCTTGCATCGCTCTCGGTTGAGCCGGCGGTAACGCCATGCCAAGCCCTTCCGCGATGCTTGCCGCAAGTTCCTGCGCGACGTTGGCAAGCATGGCCAATGTGCGTTCCCGTATGGCCGGTGTCTGCACCCGGGTCAACTCGAAACGGAAGGCGCGGATAATATGTTCCTGCTCGACCGCGGTCTGGCTGTTCCAGAACAACGTGGCCTGCGTATAGTGATCCGCGAACCGCTCCGGCTTTCCCCGCACTTTATCCCCGGCCACGGGTTCGCGGAATGACGTGAAACCGGCTGCGCCGGCCTGGAAGGGACAACCTCCTCCGAGCGAATTGGGCTCATAGGCGACCCGGCCCCTATTGATAGCCTGACGATGCATTCCATCGCGCTGGTTGTTGTGAACCTGGGCAACGGGTGAATTGATGGGTATTTCATGAAAATTGGGTCCACCCAGCCGCGATATCTGCGTATCGACGTATGAATGAATGCGGCCGGCCAGCAGCGGATCACTGCTGAAATCCAGTCCGGGCACGATGTGCGCCGCGCAAAAAGCCACCTGCTCCGTTTCCGCAAAGAAGTTATCCGGGTTACGGTTGAGAACCAGTTTTCCTACCGGTTTAACGGATACCAGCTCTTCCGGAATGATCTTGGTGGCGTCGAGCACATCGAAACTGAATTCCTCGGCTTGTGCTTCAGTAAATATTTGCATCCCCAGTTCATATTCGGGGAAGGCCCCGCACTCGATGGCTTCCCATAAATCGCGGCGGTGGAAATCGGCATCGGCCCCCGCGATCTTGACCGCCTCGTCCCACTCGAGCGAGTGGGTCCCCGCAAGGGGCCGCCAATGGAACTTTACAAATCGCGATTCGCCATCGGCTGTTACCAGGCGAAAAGTGTGAACGCCAAAACCTTGCATCATACGAAAACTGCGAGGAATGGCGCGATCCGACATCACCCACATCAGCATGTGCACGGATTCGGGCATGAGCGAGACAAAATCCCAAAACGTATCGTGGGCGGTGGAAGCCTGCGGCATGGCAAAGTGCGGTTCGGGCTTGGCCGCATGAACCAGATCGGGGAATTTCATTGCATCCTGGATAAAAAATACCGGAATATTGTTCCCTACCAGATCCCAGTTACCTTCGTCGGTATAGAACTTCACCGCGAAACCGCGGGCATCACGCGCGGTATCGGCGGACCCGCGCTCCCCGAATACCGTCGAGAAGCGCACGAAGACCGGCGTTCGCTTTCCCGCAGCCGAGAACAGGGAAGCCCGGGTATAGTGCTGCAGTGGCTCATAACATTCAAAATATCCGTGCGCGGCTGAACCCCGGGCATGCACGATGCGCTCGGGTATGCGCTCATGATCGAAATGAGTGATCTTCTCCCGGAGGATGAAATCTTCCAGCAGCGCCGGCCCGCGATAACCGGCCTTCAAGGAATTTTGGTTATCGGCAACCGGTACACCCTGATTGGTCGTTAATGTTCTATCGCTCGAGTCGACCCGCACCCGGTCAAGCGGCTCGTTGCCGGGATTGAAGCCGGGCCGGGTATTTCCGATGCCCACTTTATGCGAACTCATGGTTTCGGTTAAGGTACTGCCGGTAGCGGAAGGATTGGGAGGCTCCACTGTCTGCCCTTTCTCAGGCAGACCAGAGACCTCTCCATACTCAAGCGCCTTGTTTGCGTTATACGCCATGGCTGCGGCAAGGTCCTGTGCCGCGGCAAGCTTGGCCGTAAAATCATTCGCCGGTTCACCTTCCGGACGGGAAGGCCCCCCGATGGTGGATCGATTGTCGGTTTTACCGCCTGTTTTTGATTTCATGTTGGGAGGCTCCTAAGGAATCGGGGAAGGGGGAATTGAGATATGGTTTTGTTAGCGCGTAAGTTTATGTGGGTCTCTCGACTCTATCCGTGCGACATCAAACATACACGCTGCAACAGGAGCTTTATTGTGCAAACTCAGGTAGGCACTGAGGTAGGGACTGAGCAGCCATTTAAACGGCAGCTACCGCACTGTGCCGCCTGCACTCTGTCGTTTGCACTCTGTCACTCTGTTCGGAACTTGAGACAGAACGCCCTACACTATCTTAAGAATCCATAAGCCAGCAGCCATCCGGTTAAAGTCCGGGTTGATCGCCAGCCCCCTATGACAGGCAAGAAAACCCAGCCGCTGAAATCCACCGATTGCCTCATTATCGGTGCCGGGCCCGCCGGGCTGACAGCGGCAATCTATCTCGCACGCTTCCGCCGAAGCATTGCGATTGTGGACAGCGGCTTTAGCCGCGCCTCGCTTATTCCTGCCAGCCATAATTGCCCCGGTTTTCCGGAGGGCGTATCGGGGGAGGAATTGCTGCGTCTTTTGCGCGTTCAGGGCACGCATTTCGGGGTTGAAGTGAAGACAGGCGAGGTTACCGAGTTGAAGAAAATCGAACAGAGATTCGAGGCAACCCTTGACCGTCGTCCCGGCAACGGCGACGGGTCCCCTGCGACCCTGCGCGCCACGACAATTTTACTGGCGACAGGCACCGTCGACAGTATCCGCAATATTCCCGACTGGACCATGGGCGTGAAACGCGGCCTGATCCGCTTATGTCCCATTTGCGATGCGTATGAGGCAAAGGATCAAGACATGGCAGTGCTATCCTCCTCCGCAAGGAGAGGGGTAAACCATGCGCTATTTTTGCGGATCTATACCCGCACCCTGACTTTGATCCTCTCTGAAACCACATTGGCGGCAGTTGATCAGAGACGGTTGCGAAGGGCGAAAATTGATGTGGTTGAGGATACGCCGCGTGAAATTAGCATTACTGGGCGGGCGAGGCCCACCATCGTGCTTTCGAATGGGAGAGAACTGCAATTCGATGTCATCTATCCCATGCTGGGCGAAAGTCCCAGATCCGGGTTGGCTACTCAACTGGGTGCTCGATGCAACAGGGACGGGAAACTGATCGTGGACCGATATCAGCGCACGACCGTTCCCGGCTTATACGCGGCAGGGGATGTGGTTGACCAATTGAATCAGATCAGCGTGGCGATGGGCCATTCCGCGATTGCCGCCACGGACATTCACAACCGGCTGGACAGATTACCTAAACGCTAGCCCCTTGCGCGCGGGCGATCTATTTAGCATTGGGCGTGCTGCCGGACGGCACACGCGATATCATGGGTCTGTGGATAGAGAACAATTGATAAAATACTTATCAACTGTAAAACAGCAAAATAAATTAATTGTTTTTACAAACGTTTTCTCCCTTGTCCTCCTTGGGAATGAGGCACACTGAATACTTAACATTTTGCTACGTCACATTCCAGACGTGCCAACTCAACTAAGTCATCAGCGGTAGAACCAACGCCGCCGCATACGATAACTAATACCGTTTTATACCCTGATAACGCTCCAACTTTTTCGTACACCGCAGCGAGCGCAACGCCGCAAGCAGGCTCAACGACAATTCCATGATCTTGCAAAAACTGCAAAGAAGCAGAAACGGCCAACTTGTCCGGCAACACAACGCTTTCGATACGGTGATTTTTGGAGTACGCCAATGCTTGTTCACAAACTATGCGCGCTCCTAGCGTCGTCGCAATACTCGATATGTTTGCAAGCTCGATAAGGAATCCTGCATTTAAGGATTTCCCATAGGAATCTGCACCTTCAGTTTCAACAGCGATGACAGGCACATCGGAACCTCCATTCCGCTTCAATCCTTCTATAACACCGCAAAGGAGGCCGCCACCGCCGACTGACAGAACGATTGCATCAGGCTTTAAACCAGCACGGAATATTTCATCAATTAGACTGGCATGACCTCTCCAAATCAGCGGATCATCGAAAGGATGTATATATGCATCGGTAGGTTGCATGAGTGACAGCGCAAATCGGTGTGCTTCGTCCAAAGACTTCCCATGGACTATAACTTCCGCATTCTCTAAACACATCAAATTTACCGCCCGCTTTGAAGCTGTCTCCGGCACGATGACGATTACAGGAACCGAAAGGCGCCGCCCAGCAAAGGCGACCGCCAGTCCCGCATTTCCGCCCGATGACGCAATAAAGCGTTTTGCTCCTCGTTTTAAATATTCTTCGCAAGCATAGCCTATTCCTCGGGTTTTGAAAGAGCCGGATGGTTGCGCGGACTCCATTTTCAGCCAAATGGATTGACCCACTTTACGGCTAATCGAGCGGGATTCAATTAGTGGTGTTTCAATATATAGTGGCATTCAAAAGAAATATAATTGACGAATACCGCAGGGAACTGCGCAAAAACCTGGAATCGGCCGCTCATTGATTCATTCCAAGCACTATTTAAATTTTGCTGAAACAGGGGGCCCGTGTTAATGAGGAAGATGAAATTGGCAAGACGGCTCTGAACTACGCACCGGGAAACCCGGAAGGGGAAAGCAAAGCTGACACCAGTTCCAGCCAGGGTCACCGCTTAGCTCCTTGGGGCAATCCAAATCAATGTGACGCCCTCGAAGCAATATAATCGCGTTTCGCAAGTTGCGACACCATCCTGTGGTGAAAAGCAGATTCGGTGGCTTTCTCGGCCGCCAGCTTGTATCTTTGCACTAGGGCGATGGCATGCGCTTGTGAATCCTGCCCCTGTCTCCCGTAGAGGTAGCTTTTGTCCTCGTAATACTGGAGCCGTTTCTCGTGTTCCGCTGCTATTTCCAGCAGTTTCCTGGCCCGGTTTTCATACCGCCTGGCGAGGCCGTCGTGGTCGACAAAAGACCTGATATTTTGTACGGACACACTCGCGTCATCCTTCTTTGCTTCGATTGCACCGTTCTCCGAGCAGGCTGCTAGTAGGCCCAGCATGGATATAGCCGCTACAAACTTCATTATTTCTTTTTCCATGATAGGTAGACTCCAATGAAATGGATGAAGGGATAGCCGCTCCATCCTAATGCGGTCCGTGACATTGGAACATTAGGGAAACACTGGTTTTATACTCGGTGGAACCCTGATGCACATGCATGAAGAAGCTTCATAATTGTACTCAGTATTACTATAAATAAAAGTCACGTGTTTTGATTGTTATCATAATATTCTGTTTATATATTACGGACCTTAAGTCCTAACTGCAGTTTTCCCCCCGAATACGCCAAAAAATGGGAGGAGCACCTGGGCAATCCCGGTGGGCCAATGTTTGGTGGCTAGCCCCGCCCTTGTACAGCGGCTCGGCTTTCCCGCTGTACCAGCGACTTTGAGCAATTGGCCGAGCCTGGGCCTGGGGACCTCACAACAAATCCATAGCTGGGTGCAGCATGGGCCGGATGGCGCACAAGCAACACTTCATCATACGCCACGCTTCGTGACGACGGATATGATTGCGCTAAGAAATGCTGCTGTGGCCGGTGTTGGCGTGGTGCAACTGCCCAGTGGTCATGGCACGAGACCAGCTGACGGCTGGTTTATTGGTTAGGCTGGTACCCGACTGGGCCGCGCAGGGAAATCATTCATGCAGTGTTTCCGTCCCGACGCGGTCTTCTGCCATCTGTGCGCGCGTTAATTGATTTTCTCGCACAGCGTTTCGAGATGCTGCATGACGACTAGGCTAAGTTAAGAGCACTATCGAACTCTACTCGACAGCGGATTGCAAAATAGCGGAAGACTGGACATACAAGCGCACCCTGCGAGAACAGGGAATCGCGAACTGCGCCATCTTTGACACGAAGCGCTACAGGACAAGACGCCGGGGATCGCCGCCGATGACGTGGTCGACCGCCTTGAACGCAAACTCATTTAACATCAATGAGGAGGCGACGCTTATAAACGGGCTTGGGCCGCCTTCACTCGAACTCGATGCGATCTGCTATCGGGCCCGGTTCGGTCGGCGCTCATCTCATCACTGGGGAGCGGCGGGCCACATCAATGAGATTCTCTTGCTGCGTCCTTTCTGGAGCGTGATATCCCGGTGAAGGGTTTTGGAACCATAAACGGCGTCAAGGGAATATTTGGCGGGGGGGAGCTTCACCAGGACGTACGGCCCTTCGGCATTCGTGTCCAGAACAATATTGCCCGATTTATCCTTGATCGTTATCTGAACATCACTGATGTACTCGGCTCGAGGAGCCGCCGCCTGCGACAATTCAATCGTTAATGGCCATGAGCTTGCTGCCCGCGATATCGCCTCCGCCTCGTCTTGTCCGATTCCGCCGGTAAGAAACTCAGTCTGACCTTGTGTTTGCACTGGCGGAAGCGATGAGCTTTTATCCTGAGCAAGAACTAAAGTAGGGAAAACACTCGCCAGGATGATCGATAGTCGAACAAGGAATGTAAGAGCAGTTTTCATGTCAGAATCACCTCCAGTAAAGATGGGTTGATTTTACCCAAGAGCCGTCACTTCTTCTTTTTGTCCCCATTTTTATCGTCTCGTTTGCTGGCGCTTTTGCCATTATTTGAGGAAGCATCCGATGCGATGATATCCGACGGGATGCCGCGCCGATCCGTATCCTTGAGCCCATGCTCGGTATCTTCCCTGGCTTGCTCAATGACGTCTTGGGATTGCTTATTCGAAGTACCCAGACTGGTGCCCGTGGGCCGGGTTGTCTGATCCCGCTCGTGGGGCAATAACGGTTGTTCCTCTGTTTGATGCGGTGCCTGCGGGTTCGGATTGGGTAAGTCCACCCGCGGTGTCCGTATACCGGTTTCCCCTTGAATCTCCTCTTGAGACTCCTTTTGAAGCTCCTTTGGATGTTCCTTTTGAGGCGGGATGACGTTACCGCTGTTTCCCTTTCTGTTCCGATCGCTCATGTGCTCAACTCAACCTTTGAGGATGTTCTGACTATCTCACCTGCCCGCTGCGCACCGCCAAACATAGGGTAGCAAAAATTAGTAGCAAGGCTCATGCAGATCGGAAGAGGCAGCCCGGTTGCCTGGACAGGAATTGCAGTTAATAGTTGCGTCGATAAGTGCGCGTTGCGGATATAGGATTATTCACGGCGCCGCTCGCTCCTCACCCATGTTGCTGTTCACTTCCGCATATTTAATCCATTTCCCAGCCGTTTAAATGGAAAAGAAAGAGGAAGCAAAGGGAAGCAAAGAGGAAGAAAAAGGGAAGCGGTGTATGTGTATAGGCGGATTATCGGGTTACGCCCGCTAACCCGACAATCATTTCATACCTCTTGAGCGACCCGCAGCTTCGTGGTTACAAATCTGGCGATATTATGCCGGGCCTGCCGCCCTCTGGCTTTCCAGTGCTTCCTGAAGCTTTCTCTCTTGCTCAGGTGATAGGGAGGTCCGCAGCACCTTGGCTTTAATGCCGGAGAGTTCAGCCAGAACCTTTTCCGGTTGTACCTTGCGCACCAGAATGAAAAGCGCCGATGAGTTGACCGGAAGCGTTTCGGCTATTGACTTGATAAAATCATCGTTGATACCGTAATCGACGAGAGAGCCAGTCAGCGCTCCCGCCCCGGCGCCGACTGCACCACCGAGTAAAAAGCCGGCAGCTGGATTCATGAATAGCAGTCCGACTAAAGTGCCCCATAAACCGCCGCTAAGAAAACCGGAAGTTGCTCCCGCTGCGACAGTATTAATGCTTTGCTTGAGGTGAACCTTGCCTTCCTTGTCGCGGACGGCAACGACAGCATCCTCAATATCTATCAGATATTCCTTTTTTAACTCGCTGAGTTTCAGCAAAACCCGATCGGCTTCTTCAGTATTGTCGAAGCCCAGTACGATTAATTCAGCCACGTGTTCCTCCTATCAAAGAATTATGAGTTCACAGGCATGCATCACAATGAATAAATATATATTCAACCCCATCCAAGGAAAAAAGTGGATAGTCTCATGGCCCGCACCCGGCTTCCGTTCGGTGTCATACATAACATACGTAAGAAATGAGTTGAATTGAATTCGCGCCAAACTTGAGGTGAGGCGGGGAATAATGTCGTGTAAGAGTCGTGGAACAGCAGAACCTGATGTAAGGCTATACAGGGCGTTGCCTCTGTGCAGGGCAAGAGCTTGCGCGCAGGGTGCCCGGTCTATCGACCTACGGCGCATGTTCCAGCACGGATGGCTGTCCATAATACCATCCAGAGTAAAACGCATCCGGTGTGCTACCGTCAAGCGCACTGTATGGACCTGGCGGCATTGTAAACCAGATCGGTCTGATCTCGCCGCGCGCGGCACGTCCTGGCTCGTAGGCGCATATTTAACTCCTCATACTGATCGATCTCCAGGCCTGCTACCCAATCTCCGCCCTTCAAATCCGGCTCGTTCCAGCAATTGCCGTCTCGATGCACTATTTTGATCAGCGTTTTATCGCCGCGCAGCGCTATATGCAAGTTTGATGTGACTCCCTGACTGTGGCTTTGTTCTCTTCGTCAGGCTTTGCTTTTGTCTCCGCCTTGTAGCCTGGATTATGAGTAAAGCCGTCACCATCCGACGTGCAGCGACCCATTTACGGGACCACTTTAGGAAGAGCGATGCGGCGTGACCGGTCGTTTTTGAAACATCCACTACGTTCGTTTCCGTACAGAAAGTAGGGTTATCACTCCCTAACCTGCTCCCTTGCACTACCAAAACTGAGAGGTGACATCATGAATGAACTACTCTTGAAATCCTGGAAAGTATTGGCCTTGCGTGGCGCAGTCTCGCTGTTGTTCGGTGTCCTGGCGGCATTGTGGCCAGGTCTTACGCTCATGTGGTTGATCGTCATGTTTGCCGCATACGCGCTGATCTGGGGTGCGGTATCCATGTCGGCTGCTGTGCGAAATCGGAAAAGCAATGATGACTGGTGGATGTTGCTCGTGTTGGGACTTATAGGGCTTGCGGCTGGCGCAACCACGATCCTTTATCCGGGATTGACGGCGCTGATGCTGGTGCTCTTGATGGGTGCAACGGCATTGGCAAGTGGCATTGTCGATATTGCCATGGCAATCCGCTTGCGCAAAGTCATTCAGGGCGAGGGGTTTCTGATTCTGAACGGCATCGTCTCCATCCTGTTTGGCGTATTTGTTTTCTTCTTTCCCGGTGCGGGAGCGCTGGCCATGGTATGGCTGATCAGCATGTATGCGATCGTCACGGGAATGCTGCTTCTTGCGCTGGCCTGGCGCGTGCGCAGCTGGACAAGCGAACACGGGACACCCCCGGAGAGTCTCCCGGCTCACGGTTAACATTGGCGAACGCCGACCGCGAGCCGACCGAGAGCCACGAGACACAAGATATTTAGGAATGTAGGGAAAGAGATGGGGATGACAAGCGCATGAAAAAGGACTTGGGAGGAGCCTGATTCGGCATAAGGTCATGTGCCGGCAGGCGCCAGCCACACAGGAGGCGCCGCCAGCTATGCGGTTGCATGGTAGGGAAGGAACTTCAACAGGAGTTAATCATGAACTTGAAACTCGTCAAAATAACCGTCGTATTCGCTGTTTGCAGCGTTGCACTGATAGGAGGCGCCATCGCACAGGAGCCCAGGGAGAAGACTACGGAGAAGGCGCCGGAGTCCAAATCGGAAAAAAAAGCCGTCATACCCCCGGCAGTAGCGGGCAGGATGGTCCTTGGGGTCGACGTGGTCGAGGCCGACCTCATTGCCATCGGTTCGCGTGTCTCCAAGCTTATGGGCGCCCCGGTATACAACGACAGCGAAGAGAAAATCGGCAAGATCGAGGACGTGATTACCACACCCAAGGGAGATTTATCGGTGGCAATTGTCGAGGTAGGGGGCTTCCTTGGGGGGGTGGGTAAACATCGGGTTGCCATCCCGGTGAGCCAGTTCCGTCCGCTCGCCCCTGAGGCGGTCCTGCCCGGCGCCAGCAAGACTGCGTTGAAAAATATGCCTGAATTTGAATACGTTCGTTGACGACCCCGTTATGACCACCCTTTATGACGACCCCGTTATTTTTGCCACATCCCCGGTTTGGGCAGATGAAACGCGATTGTATGCTCCATGAAAATCTGAAATGAAACACCGTTTCATGAAAATATTTTAGGAGGCAACATGAGATCTGATAGTGACATCAAACACGACGTGGAACTGGAACTCAGGTTGGATCACGACATCGACCCGACTGATATCGCCGTGGCGGTAAAAAACGGCATAGTCACCCTGACCGGCTACGTAAAAGCCTACGTTGACAAATCTCTTGCGGAAATCGACGCCAAACGCGTTGCTGGCGTGCGCGGAGTGGCAAACGATATTGAGGTGCGGTTGCCCAGCAGCAGCAAGAGACCAGACCCTGAAATCGCGCGGGACGCTATTACGGCGATTCAGCTAGACGTGCCCGGTTCTGCGGAACGCATCAAGGTAATTGTCAGAGACGGATGGGTCACGCTGGAAGGCAATGTCGAGTGGGACTCAGAGCGAAAAAGCGCTGAACGGGCGGTACAGCGGCTGAGGGGAGTTACAGGCGTCACTAATCTGATCGGTCTGCTGCCGAAGGCTCAGCCGACCGACATCAAGCAGAAGATCGAAGATGCCTTCAAGCGGAACGCGGAAGTTGATGCGAAGAACATCATAGTCGTTACAGATGGAAGTGAGGTCACCCTGCGGGGCACCGTTCGTTCCTGGGCGGAACGCCAGGAAGCGGAAAGAGTTGCATGGTTGGCCCCGGGCGTAACAAAAGTGGTAAATAAAATCACGATAAGTCCATAGCTCAGCGACCCGCTGCCGGCAAAGCATGCATGCACGTACTGGTATCGACATGAGTGGACGCTGGTCTCTCGTTTCCTCGCTTGTCTCCATTCGACCTGAATATTATTGGAGGGCAGAACCTTATGGATGCACTCAAGGCGGGCACATCCGCCCCCGAATTCTCATTACCGAGCACCCCCGACCAGCGCGTCGCGCTCTCCGAGTTACGCGGACGGCCCGTTGTACTGATCTTCTACCCGGCCGATTGGAGCCCCGTGTGCGGCGACGAACTCGCGCTGTTCAACGAGCTTCGCGATGAGTTCGCCAAATTCGACGCCTCGCTGCTGGGAATTTCCGTGGACGGAGCGTGGTGCCATACCGCCTTTGCCAAAGATCGGGGCTACCATATGACGCTGCTAGCCGATTTTGAACCCAAGGGCGAAGTGGCGCGCCAGTATGGGGTCTACAGAAGCAAGGAAGGCGTATGCGAGCGTGCTCTGTTCGTCATCAAACCCGATGGTGTGATCCATTGGAGCCATGTGTCGCCGATTGGCGTTAACCCAGGCGTGGACGGCGTTTTGCACGCTTTGGAATCACTTCCGCGGAGCGCATCATGAGCCTGACTATCCCTGTGGGTGCGGATGATCACATACAAGGCCCTGAGACCGCGCCGATTACCTTGGTCGAGTATGGCGATTACCAATGCCCATACTGCGCAAATGCGTATGTGATCGTCAAGCGGGTCCAGCATCAGCTTGGCCCCCTCCTCCGCTTCGTATTCCGAAATTTTCCGCTCAGCCAGGTTCATCCGCAGGCGGAACTCGCTGCCGAAGCGGCTGAAGCCGCTGGCGCGCAAAGCATGTTTTGGGAAATGCATGACGCGCTTTATGAAAATCAACCAGCGCTGAGTCCAGCATTGATAGGAGCTCTTGCGCAGGGACTTCAGCTCGATATGGAGCGTTTCGAAAAGGACTTGGCGTCCCGGCGATTCCGCGAGCACGTTAAACGCGACTTCATGGGCGGCGTACGCAGTGGCGTGGCGGGGACCCCAACGTTTTTCATCAATGGAGAGCGTTATGAAGGCAGCTGGGACGAACCTTCCCTCGTGAATGCGCTAAAGGCGACAGCATAGGCATTATGAATTCGCGGCCGCCTGGTGCGATGAAACGTGCGATGAGGCACTCATGCAACCTGGGGGCTGCGAGGAGGTGGCGCGGTTAGCCTATGCTGGCGCGCTATGGTAGTAAGTGAACGTAGTAGAAAGTGAACTTCAATAGGAGCTATATCATGAATATGCAACTCGGAAGAAACATCGTCATCGCCGCGCTTTGCAGCATGGCATTGAGTAGTTCTGCCTTCGCCGCCGAAGAAAAAAAGGAAACTGTCGTACCACCGGTACCCGCGGGTAAGGTTATGCTGGGTGTCACGGTAGTTGAGACCGAGCTCATCGCCACCGGCTGGCGAGCGTCAAAGCTGATTGGTGCCGACGTCTATAATGAGTCCAGCGATAAGATCGGAAAAATCGAGGACTTGATCCTGGCGCCGGACGGAACCCTATCCGTGGCTATCGTGGACGTTGGAGGCTTCCTTGGGGTGGGTAAACACCGGGTCGCAATACCCGTGCGCCAATTCACCCAGATCGCACCCAAGGCAATACTTCCCGGTGCTACCAAAGGAGCGCTCAAAAAATTGCCCACCTTCGTTTATGCACAGTAGCTGGTCACAGTATAGGAAGTTATAGAAGTATGAGAGCAGTCAAGTAGATTCACCACGTGGCTGCTCTCGCCCATGACGGCCGTCTGCCCGGTGAATACCGTCGCCGCGCAATGAGCTGCCGCAATAAAATGCCGTGAGGCTCCGGGTTGGCGCTTTCGCCCCGCCGATGCCGATATAAGCCGAAATCCGCTTGTAACAGAAGAGAGTTGCCGGTATCTTGCATGAAATCCAGAAGTTTTTGTTTTCTCCCCTGCCCAAAATTAGATGGAATTCAAGGATTATTACAAAATCATGGGCGTGCCACGGGATGCGTCTCAGGACGACATCAGGCGGGCTTACCGGAAGCTCGCACGCAAATATCACCCCGATGTAAGCAAGGAACCCCAGGCGGAGGCGCGCTTCAAGGAATTGGGCGAGGCCTATGAAGTGCTAAAAGATCCGGAAAAACGCGTGGCCTACGACCGCCTTGGCACCAACTGGAAAGAGAATCAGGAGTTTCGGCCGCCGCCAGACTGGAACGCGGGCTTCGAGTTTTCGGAGCGGGGGTTTGCAGGCGGTGATGCGTCGCAGTATAGCGACTTTTTCGAATCTCTCTTCGGCCGTTCTTTCCGTTTTACCCAAGCCGGCAGAGAGGGAGCCGCACCCGGCCGCGGAGGCACCCACGATTTTCACGCCCCAGGCGAGGATCACTATGCCAAGGTAATGATCGACCTGGAAGATTCCTATACGGGGGCGACCCGCACCATAACGCTCCAGGTGCCCGAAGTGGACGCGCAGGGACATTTAACGACTCGCGAACACAGGCTCAACGTCGTTATTCCCCGGGGAATTCGCGCAAAGCAGTATATCCGGCTTCCCGGGCAAGGCGCACCTTCGGCGGGAGGACAAGGCAAGCGCGGCGATCTGTACCTGGAAGTTGAATTCCGGCCGCATCCATACTATCGTGTGGACGGCGCCGATGTTTATCTCGATCTGCCGGTCGCGCCGTGGGAGGCAGCCTTGGGGGCAACCGTAAAAGCGCCGACCCCCGGCGGGGTCGTCGAGCTCAAGATACCTGCGGGCTCCACTACGGGGCGGAAGCTGCGATTGAAAGGCCGTGGTATACCCAGCAAAACGCCAGGCGATTTTTTTGTCGTGCTGCGCATCGACACCCCCCCCGCCTCCGATGAGGCAGATAAAGCGTTTTACCGCAAAATGGCCGAGCAATTCAAATCTTACAACCCGCGAGCCGGATTGGGGGTGAAATGATGACAGGCGAAAGTGAACGGGAGGCAGGCGGGCAGGACCAGCCACATGGCCCAAAACTGAGCGGAGTCATTCTGGACGAGGAACACCTTCTGACGCTGACCGAGATCAGCCAGGCCTGCTCCGTGCAAACCGGCTATATCATCGAGCTGGTCGACGAAGGTTTGCTGACTCCTGAAAGCGGCCCGGAGATCAGCCCCGGGGAAGCACCTCACTTCTGGCGTTTTACGGGGGCCCAGATGCGCCGTGCCCGCAGGGCATCCAGATTGCAAGTCGATCTTGGTATCAACCTTGCCGGCGTGGCACTGGCCCTGCAATTGCTGGATGAGATCGAAGCGCTTCGGGAAAGGCTTGAGGCGCTGGACCGCGCCAATCGGACTTGGGAGGATTAGATCAAAAAATCTTGACGCCAATCGGGCAATATGATAATTAGAACTCCTGTATCAGATTTCACTGATAATATGCGAGCTAATATGAGAGTTCTAAAGGAAAAAGACCGGATTCTGTATGACAAGCTGGTGCGATTGGCGGGTGGCGACTCGGGAATTGTCATAAAGGTTCTATCAAATCCGCATAGGTCTTCCGTTGACCTCAAAACGGCAATCAAGGAAATTGAAGCGCTTCGCAATATTCACAAACCCGCTACCGCTCCCTCCCTGCCCCAAGCGGCAACCGTATAACCCGGCATGTCCATAGCCTGGGCGACGGTAGTCATCGTTGTCCTGCTGCTGCCCGGATTCGCTTTCTTCTGGGGACTCTACGCCCCGAACCAGGTCACACGGGAAGTCTCTCCCGCCAGCCCCCTCGCGCAGTTGGCCGGCGTGGTGATTATCAGCTTTTTCGTCCATGCGTTCGCTTATCTCACCATCAACACAGCACTTTGCGTGAATTTCCCGCCGATCGCCGTACCGTGCGTGGATTTCGATGAACTCTCCGCTCTGGTCCGCATCGATGCCTTCACCCTGCCCGGCACCCCCCACCCCACATTCCGCGCCATGCTGGACCGGTATATTTTCTGGATCCTCCTCTATTTTCTTGCAACGGGAGCTCTAACAGGTCTGGCTGGATTCGGAGCCGGCAAACTGATCGAACACGGCCATCTCCGCGGCTTTACCCGTCACCGGTACCTGTTTCTGCTGGAGAAAGGAAGAAAAAGCGAAGAATCCGAGCTTGTGCGCGCGTACGTCCTGTCCCGTACCCAGAACCTGAACACCGTCGTATTTTACGACGGCATACTACAGGATTTCTTTGCCAAGGCGGACGGCACCATCAGTTATATTGTTCTGCACGATGCCAACACCTCGGCCATGGAAATTACCGCAAGCGGCCCGGCGCACTCGAAAAACTCCATACCGCTCGATGTCGAATCCGGCGTGCGGACGACAAAACCCTTCCTGGTCATTACCAGCGAAAACATTGCAAACGTCTATTTCGAGCCACTCAATATACTCAGAATCGAAAGTGGTGAAGATGCCGAGGCGCTCGATAAAGCCATTGACGAGCTGGAACAATCGGCCGGCAAAACCGCTTCTAATATTTAATGGGCCCCTGAGGATAAAAACGCTGTAGGGGCTTCAGGAGCCCTTTAATCTGTTATTTAGAGCGCACTACCAAGCCTACAATAACCTCGCCCTGATACCAAACCGCTACTTCCAAACGCTCGGGACACTCACAGAATGCAGCCTGAACAGAAATTTGAGTCCCTTCATTTGGACTGTCCAAGTGCTTCGCCAGCACAGGCAGTTATGTACGGCAGCGAACGGAAACTGAGATGCGTTTTCCCAAAGATTGAGCCTTAACCACGAGCAGAATAATGGAAAAAGAGCCTCTGACGAAGTTGACTTGGCGTGGCCGTGAAACGGTCGAAGCCGTGCCCCCGCTGCTCGATCGCGCTGAGCAGATAGAAATTGACCTGCCTGCCGGCTATAACCACTCCCTGTTTCGACTGTTGCATCCCGATGCGCCTCCGGCTCAGTTGGAAGAAATTGATATTTCAGGTGGCCCGCGGCTCCTCGCGAACCTCGCGTCTGTCAAGGGGCTGGAAGAACTTCAAGGATTAATCGCACCCCTCGACGCAGCGCACGCCGCCGTGAAGGTTTCCAGCCCGCCCAAAATCGTCATTACGCTTCCCGGCGCGAAAAAAAACACCAAATAATGCTTTTCCCGAGGGAATTTCCATGAAAATCTATTCCTTATTGGGGGCAGGATTGATCGCCCCGGCGTTCGCGGCATTTGTGGAATGCGCGACATGGATGACGCGCAAAATGCGCCGGACTGCGGCAGAACACTAAGCTTTGCGGGAAGATTCTTCCGTATAGCAAAGCGACCATATTGCATGAGTTAATTGGAGCGCATTCCGGTAGGGCCCGGCTTCGCCGCTACATCTTATCGCCTTACTTAAAACTGATATTCATGGCGCGGAAACGAGCTGAAGTTTGCCTCTTTCAGATTCCCGCCTTTGATTTCTTCGGCCATGAGATTGGAGCCGGCTATCAGCCACAAATGGCGGTATAAAGCACGCAGATGGTTTCCTCAAATGCCGGGCAGGCCCAAAAACATCCCTATCAGCAATCCGTTGAAGACCTCGTGGCGGCATTCGCCACCCATGCTCACCGGGGTTTGACCGAAGATGAAGCGCGAGCCCGGCTGAGTCGGTACGGCAGGAATGAACTGGCCTCGGAAAAGCCCATACCCAAGTGGAAAAAATTCCTGGCCCAGTTCCAGAATGTGCTGGTTATCCTTCTATTGGTCGCGACGGCCATTTCGGCGGGAATTTGGTTGCTTGAGCGGGAGTCGGCCTGGCCCTATGAAGCCATCGCTATCTTCGCGGTCGTACTGCTCAACGCGGTCATGGGCTACATACAGGAGTCGCGAGCGGAGGAAGCGGTAGCGGCGCTGCGCCAGATGTCTGCAGCACAGGCCAAAGTGATCCGGGACGGCAAGCAGCGAAGCATCGACGCAGCGGAATTGGTGCCGGGCGATATCATAGTAATTGAAGAGGGTGATACTGTCCCCGCCGATGCGCGCGTGATACATTCGGCGGCCCTGCAAACCGCGGAGGCCGCGCTCACCGGGGAAAGCCTGCCCGTAGCAAAGGACACGCTTGCGATTACCGAAGACGCCGAGCTGGGTGATCGCCACAACATGGTCTTCAGCGGCACCCACGTGACGTTTGGGCGGGGGCACGCAACAGTGGTTGCGACCGCAATGCAGACTCAGATGGGCCACATCGCCGGGTTATTAGAGCAAGCGGCCGCAGAGGTAACGCCACTGCAAAAGGAACTCGCCCACATCGGAAAGCTGCTGGGGGTGATCGTTGTTGTTATCGCGGCCATTATGATCGCGACCATCATGATCGTTGAGCATGTGACCGGCTTTGCGGCGATTTTCGATGTACTCATTCTCGGGGTGGCGCTGGCTGTGGCCGCGATACCGGAAGGACTGCCGGCAGTCACCACTGCCGTCCTGTCGATTGGCGTTCAGCGCATGGCCCGGCGCCATGCCATCGTGCGGCGGCTCCCGGCAGTTGAAACGCTCGGCTCGGCGGACGTTATTGCTTCCGATAAGACCGGCACGCTGACGAAGAACGAGATGACGGTGCGCGTCGTGGTTACTGCGAGCGGCCGCGTCACGATGGGGGGCAGCGGATATTCGCCCGAAGGTGAAGTGCGGCAGGACGGCAATGGCGCGCCGGAAGCCATTTCCGGGGCACTGCGCATCGAACTGGAGCGCGCGCTTGCGGTCGCCGACCGCGCCAACAACGCCGTGCTGTTCGAGCGCGACGGGCGCTGGATGGTCCAGGGCGACCCGACAGAAGGCGCGCTGATAGTCGCGGCGCGTAAAGCGGGACTGGAAGCTGAAGCGCTCGATGCGCGCTTCAAGCGTATTGGAGAAGTTCCCTTCTCATCCGCGCGCAAACTCATGACAACGGTTCATACCGATGCTCATAAGCACGAACACCTGCTCATTTTCACCAAAGGCGCACCCGACCTTTTGCTCGGGCGATGCTCGCATGAGCTCGTGGGCGAAGAAACGCGGCCGTTGACAGCGGACCGCCGCGCCGCGATCGCCACGGCGAACGAAGAGCTTGCGGGCGATGCCCTGCGTTCCATCGGTGTTGCCTACCGTTCGCTGCCCGTCGACGCGCTCTCGGCTGATGAAGTTGACGAACGTATCGAGCAGGATCTCGTATTCGCCGGATTGATTGGCATGATCGACCCCCCTCGTCCCGAAGCGGGAGAAGCGGTGGCTCGCGCGGAAACGGCGGGGATAAGGCCGATCATGATAACAGGCGATCATCCTACCACCGCGGCTGTTATCGCCACCCAGCTCGGAATCATCAAGGAGACGCGCGCAATCAACGGTGCCGAACTGGAAAAGATGACGGACGAGGCTCTGGATCAAGCGGTCAGGGAAGTTTCGGTCTATGCGCGCGTCAGCCCCGAACATAAGCTTCGCATCGTCCAGGCGTTGCAGCGCGGCGGCGCGGTCGTGGCGATGACGGGCGATGGGGTTAATGATGCGCCCGCCCTTAAAACTGCAGACATCGGTATAGCAATGGGGATCACCGGAACCGATGTTTCCAGAGAAGCTGCCGACATGGTGCTTGCCGACGACAATTTTGCCTCCATCGTCGCCGCTGTTGAGGAAGGGCGCGCCATCTTCTCCAACATTCAAAAGTTTTTGCGCTACCTGCTCTCGTCCAACATCGGTGAAGTGCTGACGATGTTCTTCGGCGTGGTGTTAGCGGATATTATCGGTTTGAAGCCCGAAGGCCAAACGATTGTGCTGCCGGTTCTTGCGACGCAACTCCTCTGGATAAATCTCGTGACGGATGGCGCGCCGGCACTTGCCCTGGGCGTCGATCCGCCGGGGGAAAATGTCATGCGCACACCACCCCGACCGCAGGGCGAAGGCGTTATCACACCCGAAATGTGGTTCGGTATCCTCTTTGTCGGTGTCATCATGGCTGTCGGAACGCTGCTGGTACTGGATGCCAGCCTGCCCGGCGGCTTCATAGAAGGCTCAGGCAGCATGCGCTACGCCCAGACCATGGCATTTACTACCTTGGTGCTGTTTTCGGTTTTCACCGTTTTCAACGCACGTTCCGACGAACAAAGCGCATTCATTGGAATGTTCACGAACAAATGGCTCTGGGGCTCGCTTCTCCTGGCGATTCTGCTGCAAGCGGCGGTGGTTTACGTCCCGTTCCTGCAACAAGCATTCTCAACCGTTGCGTTGAGATGGGAGGATTGGCTATTTTGCATGCTTGTAGCCAGTTCAGTGCTCTGGTTGCGCGAATTGAGCAAACTCGTCACACGCATAAGAAACCCGCGGGGAGCGACCCGGAAAGCAGCCCCTATTTCTGCCTGATTTGAGCATTAGGAAGGGTGCGGGCTTACAGGCCTAAACCGCCATCTTCGACCAGATGCCCAGATGGGCAGATGGGTAGATGGGTAGCGCTCATCCGTCCATTCCTACAGGTGCTCCGTTTTGCTCATTGGTACCTGCAGGCGGGCGGGCGATAATTCCAAAGCCCGCCGCAAAATACCAGCATGGTCACCGTATTTCGGAGACCGGCAATTAAAACATGGACTTGGCCTGGTCAAGTATCTTCTGGCATACTTTTTTCACTGCCGCAGCTTTCAGGCCGGCCATACTCAAATCGACGCTCTGACCACCGCTGCCGGTCACAATACCCTGCGCCCCGCTGATATAGTCGGGGTTACTCTGGGCTGGTTGATTCCCCTCACTCGTGATCTTTCCCATCAACTGGTCCTTGACCGAAGAGGCGGTATCGCCGCTCAGGTAATTGTTCTTCATGCAGAATTCGATAATTCCCGCGGCATTGCCTGTGCTTCCGGATGTTATGGATGACAATGATCCCAATGACGAAGCTGCGCCACCGAGGCCGCCCCCGCCTGTGATGTCTTTCAACTGCCCCAAGCCCTGGGCTGCAAGAGAACCCGAAAATATCGCGATGGCAACGGCGCTGCCTAATAGCAAGGGATGACGTCTGGAAATGTTCATTCAGTTTTCCTCCGATTATTGAACGAGTTTCCATGTCACGATGGAGCCTCGGATTTTACAACCAAGCCTGCAATTACTTAAAATCTTCTCGCCGCGCGACGTTTCTATCATCGCTTGGCAGATAAACCTTCGGGTAACCTCTATTACCTTCTATGACTCTTACGCCATCATCTCGCTCGGGTCATATCGTCAGGCGTGATCCTTTTGATTTTTCCTCCCCGGTTAAGTTCGGTATTCGGAATGGATAAGCCCGCCTGGATGCCGGATGGCTGTGTAATGGCCCCGGTGAACGTATAGTGCCAATGTGCGTAAGGCCGACGCCGATTTCCCTCGAAGCTTTGGATTCTCCTATGCTTTCGGCATTCAGGCAAGCCCTGCAAAATGTCATCGCATAGCCGGACCGTGCGTTATTTGATTTGCGTCCACACCGTACTCATCGGTTGGCACTCGTGGCGGACGGGAAATCCATCGTAATGATTGGATAGACATGGTTGCACGGGGCCCTTATCAATATGCCTCGACCAGAAACGAGGATGAGCGTCGGCACCACATGGCCTGGAACAAAGGCTTACGTGAAGATTAGGCGATTATTTCTTCCATTTTTTACGGTTCTTCTGCTGGGACTGACTCCTGGTGACCCGGCGTGCGCATTTGATGGGCACGATGGCGACTTTGATAGCTGGGATGATGATGGTCACGATGAAGGAGATGACGCCGGTACCGACGGCGGAGATGACAGCGGCGCGGGGCACCAGGGAGCCGAGGGCCAAGGCCATCATGAAAGAGATGGCCCTCATTATGCCCATGCGTGGCCCGGATGGGGACCAGGATGGGGTTTTGCTCCAGCCTTCGGGGGTTTTGGCGTTGGCCTCGATGGTTTCGGAGGTCCAGGCTTTGGAGCGTTCGGCTACAGTTCGCCTTATTATCCTTCCGCTTTTTATGATTACCGCCCTATATACTATGCACCTATAATTGTCCCGCCCGCTCCGCCGCCCGTGTATATTCAAAAGCAGAATACACCCCACTCCGGCACCGGAGCACAGCCCGGCTATTGGCACTATTGCCGGGAACCGGAAGGCTACTATCCCCAGGTGCAGGAATGCCCGGATGGCTGGGAACAGGTGTCCCCACAGCCGCAGAACGCCGATCCGAAATAAGCTCATCAGGCATGTGCCAGGGCGAATTATTTTCCTTCTTCTTTTCCTCCTTTTCCCCAATGCTCGCGCAAATCAATAGCTGGCGACGCCTGGCGCCTCATAGCGGTTTTTATGAAGACCCCGCCCCCAGCCCTGACAGTTTTCAGGATGTGTCGAGCTAAAAGCTGCAACCCATCCTATTCTCCAACGCCGTATGTCATGGGCCATTCCTGCATTGCCTCCTCCAGGCATACCGGCAAGCCTGTCCAGATGCGCACTCGATGACTAATCGACTACCCCATATCCGTAGCAGTTGGCCCGAGTTTGCTCAAGCCATTTAAACTGAGGAAACTGTCATCAATGGAATACGTTTCTCCATTAGGGCTATAGTCTCGCAGAATCGCTATGAACTGGTTCGACATATCGTCGTAGAGACTATAGTTAGAAGAGAGCGCGACGATATTGTGCTTTTCTGCCAGTTCCTTTAGCTGGAACCACGGCTTACCCATCTTGACGGCCAGCCGGTTGACGCAATTTGGCCGAAATATAAACGTGAAGCGAAGATGAGCCCATTCTGTGTCGCAGGTGAAACTTAGCAGCAGGCTCGATCGTCGGGTCGATAACGACTACGACCACACGCTCGGTCCAGCGAACGCTGAAATAACTTTGGTAGAGTACGGAAGCTACGCATGCCCGTACTGCCGTGCTGCGAATGAGAGAATAGCTCAGGTTCGTGATCAGCTGGGCGATCGTCTTCGTTATGTATTCCGGCATTACCCGCTAACTGGAAGCGATATTGCTCTGAGGGCCGCCGAGTTAGTGGAGCATGCGAAAGACGCCCAAAGCTTTTGGGACGCCCACATCGCGTTGATGACACGTTCGGAGACGTTGACAGAGGAGGATTTGATTGCGGTTGCCCGCGATCTGGAGGTGCCGCTACCAGACGCTGATAAAGCTAGGGAGGCCGACGAGCGTGCCAAGGCGCGCGTCCACGCCGATGTAAAGAGCGCCCAAGTCAGCCACGCCTTGGTCACGCCGACATTCTTTATCAATGGTCGCCGCTATGATGACCCGTGGGATGAAAGCTCTTTCGCTGATGCGATGCTCGGTGCCCCAGGGCACAGGTTGCGGGGCGTAGCGCTCGACTTTGCCGACTGGGCGCCCTCGGCGGGCGTCCTGCTCCTGCTGGCGACGATTCTTGCTGTGGCTCTGACAAATTCCAGCCTTGGCGCCAGCTTCGTGGCGCTGTGGGAGCTGTATCTGGGCGTTTCACTCGGTGACGCCGAGTTCAGGATGTCCTTACTCCATTGGATCAATGATGGTCTGCTCACGATCTTCTTTCTAGTCGTGGGGCTGGAAATCAAGCGCGAATTTACAGTCGGCCGCCTAGCCAGTGTACGATCGGGAGCCCTGCCCGTTGCGGCGGCCGTCGGCGGCATGGTGGCGCCGGCGATCCTTTACCTGTTAGTGATTCCTGCGGGAGCCTGGTCGCACGGATGGGGGGTTCCGATGGCGACCGACACAGCGTTCGCTGTGGCATTGATCGTAATGATGGGAAACCGCGTGCCGGCCGAGCTGCGCGTCTTCCTGACGGCTGCGGCTATCGTCGACGACATCGGCGCGATCATCGTCGTGGCGGTCTTTTACTCCGGCACGATGAACTTCGGCTATCTCGCGGGGGCCTCGGCCATAGTTGCGACGCTGGCTCTCCTCAACCGTTTCCATATTTACAGCGTCACGCCCTACGTCCTATTGGGCGTCCTGCTCTGGGCCTGCGTGCTCGCAAGCGGACTTCACGCCACCATGGCGGGCGTGATCCTGGCGCTGTTCATTCCGACAAGGCCGCCCCCGAATCTGACGGCAATGATGGTCCAGGCGGATGCGATCCTGACTACAGAGGCACGACGTAGCGGCGAGGTCTTGCGGCACGGCCCCTCGCTTCCGGCGATGCGAGCGCTCGACGCAATCCACGATCGCCTGGAATCGCCGGCCGATCGCCTGCTGCGAAATGCTGGTGGCCCGTCGAGCTACATTGTGCTGCCGCTGTTCGCCTTGGCCAATGCAGGAGTCGCGGTTACGGCGGATGCACTCACCGGCCATGAACCGCTTATGCTTGCGATTATCGTCGGATTGGTGATCGGCAAGCCCCTGGGATTGGTGTCGGCATCAGTCATCGCTGTGTGGCTCGGAATCGCCACCAAGCCTGATGAATATTCGTGGCGCCAATTAATCGGAGCCGGCGCACTAGCCGGCATCGGCTTCACCATGTCGCTGTTCATTGCTAGCCAGGCATTTCCAGTCGAATCCGATTTCTCTGCTGCAAAGATTGCTGTGTTCGCCGGCTCGATAGCGTCAGCAGTCCTTGGCGTGGCGATCTTGTGGAACGCGGACGGGCAGCGCGGACGAAAGGACGGGTAATGAAACCGCAAAAAAAGCCAGCACCTCTCCTGCACGATGACTGGCAGCCTTGATTTTGAGGTGTAACCGAAACCGACGCTTGGCTAAGGCTGTATGTGCGCTGGCGAGCAGAAAACCATTTCAAACGAGGAGACAATGGGCGTCAAGTGAGCGGACTAGTCGGACCAGTGGCTACCAGCGGCTTGTTCGCTTTCATATAAATCGACATTGGAGGAGAAACCTCATGAACAGCATTATCTGGTGGGTAGGCTTTATTGTCATCCTTCTCGCTATCTTAAGCTTTCTCGGATTGCGTTAAAACGAGGCATCGTGCAGTTTTACCGCCTGGATGGCGGAAAGGTAGAAGGTGTTCATGGAAAACTGAGTACTTCGGAGTACCCTCTGAGTACCTTCTACCTACGACACAAATACTTCAATTTGAGAAAGTCATGAATTCACCAAATCGGGCAGACGCTACCATATCTGCCGCCGACCGGGTACGACGTTCCACTCCATCACATAGCAACGTTGAAATTGATCGCCAGACTGACCGCAATATCCGGCGCTACATCGGAGCCAGCCGTGAGGCCATTCTTGCGCGTATTCATCAGTTGGATAAAGAGTGGGACATCGAACGGGTAATTGAAGTCAATGCTTCGTCGCTGGCTTTGACGGGGCTTGTGCTGGGTCTCACCGTCGATAAAAGGTGGTTTGCGCTGTCGGGTACCGTTCTTTCGTTCCTGTTGCAGCATGGGCTGCAAGGCTGGTGTCCGCCCGTACCCATACTGCGCCGTCTTGGCTTTCGCACGCGTCGCGAAATAGACCGTGAAAAATATGCGCTTAAGGCGTATTTGACATAAGTGATCTCACGATAGACCTGAGGTCCCTTGGGCGATGTGATCATCCAGGCACCCACAGGGAGTATAGTCCGATAGAATCGATCAACAGGTGGCCCGCCATCGGGGCCGAGCCGTGAGGACCGAGGACTCCGTGATAATGAGCCACTTTCAGCGCAGGCTGAAACCCGATGTCTATCATCTGCATCAAGCAGCACCTCCACATTGTTCATCGCGGACCTTCAGCACAGCCGGAAGGAACGCCGCGCGCACTTCTGATGCGCCTCGAAGGCTCGGCTCGATCGTCTGCGTGAACCAGGAGGGATCACCACCCAGGAAATGCTGATGAATATCGATGAGTTGCCCGTAACGCGAAGCGAGTTCTTTGATTACCTGATTCATCCGGTTAAAGTTTGGGCGGGCAATTCGCGGATCGACATTCAGAAAATTGCGTGAGTCGTCGCCGAACGTCGGATCGTAAACGGTGCCGAGCAGAACTGGTCGCACGGGCAGCGTCCGCAGGAATGCGTCCAGCCGTTGTCTGAAGCGTTCGATGCCCTCGCCACGATCCGCTGCAAGCCCTTCGATAAGATCGTTGCCTCCGATTGTTACCAACGCGACCGCCGGCCCCGCCACCTGAAGCCCTCGTGCTTGCCGTCGAAGATCATCGACCAGGGCGCCGTCCTGTGCGCGGTGATCGAGCTGCGCAGGTCCGAATGAAAACAGATCGCGGCCCTTGAAGCCGGGGAACAGGCAGTCATCATTGCGTACAATCAATTGCCCCGGATGCACGCCATATTCATTATATCGGGCGCAGTCGAGGATTGAATCGCCGAACGTAAAGAGGGTGAATATCCTGCTCGGGGAGGTTGCGCCGAATGCATCCATAGCCATCGCCGTGGTGCATGCGACGAACGTTCGCAGCCATCGGCGCCGCCCATCGTCAAGCTCACCATTGTTCACTACTGTCGATATGTCCACCAGCGCCTTCTATAACCCTGTAACCAGTGCATTCAACATAAAGCATGGAACCATTGGACATGGACAATCGATACAGGGCGCCGGGTTCCATGCCAAAAAGCAAATCGTCATCTGCCTGAGCTCCGGCTGCTCGCCTCATCATTGACTACAATGAATTATCCGCCGTTTGTTTTTGCGCTGGTTGTACGCCCGCTATACGCATACGCCGCACACGGCTTACTCAAATATTAAACGAACTCGATGCCCTCCTCCGAGCGTCCCAAGCATTTCTCGATGATACGCAGCTTTCAGCTTGCGGACTTCTTCACGCTGGGCAATGCGGCCTGCGGTGTAGTCGCCGTATTTTTCGCCATGCTCTACATTGAAAGCCGGTCGGTCGTTCATTTCTTCAGCTCGGCGGGGATGATGGCGGGAGCATTCATATTTGACGTGCTCGATGGACGCATTGCGCGATGGCGGCATCAGCACTCCCCTTTTGGACGAGAACTCGACTCGCTGGCGGACATCCTCTCCTTTGGCATTGCACCGGCGGCGCTGGGTTTCGCAGCGGGACTGCATGGCGGCTGGGATTGGATAGCGCTGACTTATTTCGTATGCTGCGGTGTCAGCCGGCTGGCGCGATTCAATGTCACCGCGGAGACGCTCTCGGCAGGCGCTGATAAAGTCGCCTATTTCGAGGGCACGCCCATTCCCACCAGCATTGTTCTGGTCGGGGTGCTCCTGCTGGCTGCCTGGACGGGACGGCTCGGCGAAGACCTTTACTGGGGAGTGTGGACGGTCGGGCCGTGGAAATTGCATCCGCTGGCTCTACTGTTTGTACTGTCTGGTTCGCTGATGATCAGCAAAACGCTGCGCATACCAAAAATTTAGGAAAGAATAAATGTGGAGCCTTACCTATGACGTCAGCATGACGGGTATCCGCATATTGGATCTTCCGGGCTATAGCTGGCTCATGCCGAAACAGAATATGCGGAAAAATTCGATTTTTGTCCCACAAAAAGAAAACTTGCTCACGGATAAGCTATAACTAGAACTGGTAACGCCGTTCTGAACCTCAGGAATACCTGGAGGAGACGATTGGCATCTTCAATCCGAGCTTTTCTGAACTGTAGGTTTTTTTAATGTTATCAAGGGGATTAAAAATGAATACGAACAAATTCTCCAGTCTTGCCTTACTTACCATGGGTGTGTTGCTGGCTGGCGTGAGCCAGGCCGGCGCCGCCGATACTCCCTATTCCTTTACCGACCTTGGGACATCAAGTGGGCAAAGTTTTGCCCGCGCGATCAATAATGCTGGCCAAGTTGCCGGATATTCCCTTCCATCCGGTGCAAGTGGCTCCGCCTACCGCGCCACGCTCTGGAACGGCGCTACGGCGACCGACCTGGGTACGCTGGGCGGGAGCTACAGCCATGCCTTTGGCATTAATAATTCAGGTCAGGTGGTGGGCGATTCTGAACTTCCTGACTTCCGCACACAACATGGAGCCGTGTGGAATGGCACTATAGCGACCGGCCTGGCAGGACCCGCGGGGTATCACAGCGAAGCCTTGGCGATCAATGACGCCGGTGAAGTGGCGGGAGCTACCTTTTCCGCGAGCGCCCCCCGGCACGCCACGCTCTGGAATGGCACCACACCGACCGAACTGAGCACACTCGGGGGACAGACCAGCCAAGCCTACGCCATCAACAGTGCCGGACAAGTGGCAGGCGATTCCTATCTCTCCGACGGTTCCACTAAACGTGCCACCGTCTGGAATGGTACCACACCGACCGACCTGGGCACACTTGGAGGGCAGTCCAGCCAAGCCTACGGCATCAACAATGCCGGGCAAGTGGTGGGCTCTTCATATCTCACTGGTGACTCCTCCTATCATGCCACGTTGTGGAATGGCACCACCGCAACCGACCTCGGTACGCTGGGTGGGGGATTAAGCGAAGCTCATGCGATCAATGCGGCTGGCCTGATGGCCGGATGGGCCGAGACTGCCAACGGCATTACGCACGCCACCCTGTGGAATGGCTCCACCGCAACCGACCTCAACAGTTTTCTCGATGTCAGCGCGGTGAATGCCGGCTGGGTGCTGGTGCGAGCATACGGTATAAATGACAATGGCTGGATCGTGGGGGATGCGCATAATTCCGTCTCGAATGTAGATCATGCCTTCCTGCTCGCCCCGATTCCTGAACCGGAAACCTATGCGATGTTCATGGCTGGCCTTGGTTTGGTGGCCGCGGTCATGTCGCGGCGCCGCAGGCTGCTCGCCCGGAATTGCTGAAGGATAATCGGATTATTTGGATTATTCGCTTCGTTAATCCGACCCACAGGATTACTGCTGGCCGATTGTCGGTCTGCCGTTCGTACTGTCTGGCACACCGATGATCGGTAAAATCTGCTCATTCCAAAAATCTGGCCTGGATTCGGCAATTTTTGCGCAAGAAGTCAATGGCAGAGCTCCCAACGCTATATTCATGACCCGTTTTGGTCGTTTCGGAGGCCGCCTGCGAACGCCGCGCATGGCCATATCCTTAAAGAATATTTCCGAAGGCATATCCGAGGCATATTCAGCAGAGGACGTTCCGATCCCCACTCTTACTCTTTTTTTCCACAAAGAGTTCTGCGGCCTCATCGATCTCCGGTGTCAATGGGGCAATTGCGGACAGCTAACTCGTTAGCCGATCTCAATCATAAATTGTTGCAGGAGTTCTTACGCCTTCTTTTTCCGTTCCCCATTTGGCAGGGGCCTTTACGTTATTTTCGGCACGGCTGGCGTTTATACAGTTCGGTGTCGCATCGAGTTGATCCGGATTGGCTCTGCATTCGGCCAGCTTTGCGGCCCGCTCGGCTGAATTTACCTCGTACCAATCGACGGGTCGGACTTCCTCGTGCGGCTGTTGGCTTTCGCACCCGGTCAATATTATGAACAGCGCGCTCGCCGCCGCTGAAACAATGACTGTGTTTTCTTTCATGGTCGAGCTCTTCAAAAGGAAATCACCGTCTTGGCAACGTCGGAAATTTGATATCCCGCTTACTGTTGCCAACAGGGCTACCAGCATTTCATGATAGGGCATGGGGGGTCTGTGCGCCGGCGAACGCATCTCTTCCATCGATTATGCTATCGCTAATCCGACCTGCTTCACCACACCCATCAGCCAGGCGTCGGACGAGCTACAGTAATGATGATGAGCTTCACAGACCACGCTGCGCTAATCTGACTGCTCCTGACTAAGCCAGCTCGCGCGTAACGGCACTCCGCAATAAGCCACGGTTCTCCATTTCTCTATATAAAATATCCATCGCCTGTAAGTGGATCTTATCCAGCACGTCGTACCCCTGGTTGCGCAGGGTCGCCGCCTTGAGCATTCCGCATGACATGGATTTTCTCATCTCGCGCAGCCCGATTTTTTGCCCGCAGTAGGCGCGAATGATCTGCTCGATGCCTCTGCGGCTGTGTACCCCTGTGCCGAAATTCGCGGCCAGGTGGCGGGCAAGCATATCGAATCCGCTTGCTTCACGGCCGAATTGCACTCTCACGTACGCCATATGCAATGGAGATAATGCGCGCTCGCACAATCCCAATATCAGCGCCGCCTGGGCATGATAGTCATGTGCGGTCAGCTCGTCGCTTGAAGCCCCCCCATCTATCTTCTCCGGCCCTCGCATTTCATTGACCGACGAGATTTTTACAATTGGCTTATTGCTGGTTTCATAAGACCATCTGAGAGCATGCTCGGCATTGCTGAATTTCATGTCATATTCCTTTTTCGATTGTTAATTGGCTCAGGTTTCCTGGTCGGTAAAAACGTGAGTGTAGATTTATGCTTCCGGGTTTATTACTTTGTCATTAATATTCTTCCAGTAGGCGCCCTGCTATCTCCTCGGCATGCAACGGGAGCTGTTTTGCTGTCTTCAATCGCCTGCATGTCGGAGCGATATCCTCCACCCCTTCGATAGCGCACCACATGGCGAGCCCGTCTTCCACAAAGCCCGCGCGGATAAACGCAGCGCCAATGTCCTGCCAGCGGCACTCCCGGTCGGCTTTCGACCAGGCGAGCGCTCCGCCCATGCCTGCAGCCGAAGCCCCAACCGAATAGGTGTCCCGGCAGGGTGCCGTAGGGACCATTAGTCCAAGCCCTATGTTGGGGTTATAGGTCGCCCGCGAGCCGTTTAGATTCACGGTCTGGCTGTTTCCGGCATTGTTGGCGGACCCGCCCTGCCCTCCTGTTGCAGTGGATGTTGAAGTCTGGGCCTGCGTTTGTATTTGACTTTGCGTCTGAGCCTGATTGGACGAGGCAGAAGCCCCCGCGGCTGCCGCGGCTTGGGCGGTATTGCCCAGGCCCAGGATGATTTCCGGCGAGAGCGGATCGCTCGCCCAGGCTCCAACATGCGCACAAAGAAAAATCACGGCTATGGATACTCGTCTGGCTGTTGCTGATTTGAATTTTTTCACCTCATTACTCCCTGTGTGCTTTCCAAGACCTCGTTTGAACCTGCCATCTCCTGCTCGCTCGATTAAATTCTGCTGCTTATTCCCGCTTTACCCGTAGTGTTTTGCGGGCGGTCTGCTCTTCCCGTGCCCCGTCCACGATCCCATCCAGATTGTCGCTCATGCGTTTCAGGCCAAGCACGGGCTGATCCGTGCCGCCGCGCCATATCTGCCTCGCCAATTGTTCTTGACCAATCAGCACCGGTGTGCCGCTTCTGAAGCCTTTCCTGGAGTTGTGCGCGGTCGCGAGCCCAATCAAGGTCGCCGGATACTGCGGAAGTTCTCCACGCGAACAGAATCCCCGATAACGATTTTCGAATTCCTTTGCCACGAACGGCCATTCATTCTCGGCTTTCGTACCCAGCGCAATCCAGCCGCCCATGTCCTGGATCACGCGATGAATCAGTGCATCGTCGAACACCACATCGCAATACGTTCCGACGCGGCGTACCGCGAGATCGACTTTAGCCCACGCTCTCAGCGCCGCATCCTGCGATGAGCCCTGCAGTATGCGGATGATGTCGGCGGGCTTTGGCGCAAACTGCCCGGCATCGGGGTTTGCCAAATGACGATTAAAAGCATCCACGATCGCAGCCAGGTCGTATACCTTGAGCGCTGTCCACCAGACATCCAGTGCGAAGCCGGATACACTTTTGCCATAAAAACTCATGACACCGGCAATTCCATCATGGAACTTCTGAAAATCATCGATCCGCATGCTGTACTTCCCTTGGTCCCCCCGGCTCTGTCTTCCCCAGCTCTGGTTCTCTCAGCTCCGGGGGTCGCCAGCCATTGGCGGCCGCCCTGTTGGAGGACTCCAGCAATTCCTGCCTGTTGGGCATGCGGCCCTGGTGCAAAACCAGTTTGGCGGCCTCCTCGCGCTGCCGCTTCACTGTGCCAACGACATAAGCGAAACTGGCTTTTCCCCTGGCTGCAGCGTGTTGTGCGGCGTGCAGAAACTCTTCCTCCACTGCTCCCGCCTGCAATAGCGCCACAAACGTCGGGTGATGAGGGTTGCAATCCCGCACGCCGTTACGGACCAGCGTTTTGCAGCATGTTCCCGCCATGCCGGGTGGCGCTGAATGGAAAATTTTGCTGTCACGGGATTCGGTATGAGAGGATTCCGTAGGAGAGGACTCGGTATGCGAGGATTTGATCAGAGGGGATTCGGTCTGGGGGGCTTCGGGGAGAGACGGTTCGGTGTGTTCGGTGTGTTCGGTGTAGCGGTCACCAATTGTTGAGGCTGAAATGAAATCAGGCGCACGGCCCGGTTCGCACCCCTGCTCCCCGGTTAAACAAATAGCCGGGGTACAACCTGTATTCGGGCCTTTATCAGGTTGGTGCTGGAGTTGGTGCTGGAATTGGTGCTGGAGTTGGTGCTGGAATTGGCGAGCTTTGCCGTCGGGTTGGCCGGAACATATTTCGTCGGTTAAATTGCCCGAACCCACGGGTAACCCATCAGGAATGCGGGAAGCCTCCTGCCGGGCTTCCCGGAAGGTGTCCTGCCTGGAGGGGCGGCCCCCTTTTCTGCCGTTAATCCGGGCTGCTTCTATTTTCGGCCTTGCTTTGGCGATTTCACGATCCGCACGCTGGTTGTGGCGCAATCCATCAACCTCCGAAATGGGGAAAAACTGCTCGGCAACCGCCATCACAGCCTGTTGCTCAAGCCGCGTCATTGCTCTGCAGACCCTGTAGAGGCTGGTGAGATCGCTGGGCAGCGGCCTTTCCACGCTAAAATATGTATCCAGCAACATCGTATATGCGCCATGCTCAGCGAGAGAAAGGTGCGCCGTGTCGCGTTGATAATCGCCGCAATATCGTTCGTAATAATTCACGATAGCTCCATCTGTTTGGATATGAACTTATGCATTGGGCCGGCTAAATTCGCGCCTCTACCAGTGAGCTGCAACTTTTTGATGTTCCCAACCTCCAATACAAGCATTATTACAAGAATGACTTGTATAGTCAAGTAATTCTTGTAAACAGATCACAAGCTTTGCTTGTATCATGAAACCATGAACATTGCGAAGATCATCCGCGAGGCGCGCGAGAAACTTAACCTGAATCAGTCGCAATTGGCCGAACTGGTTGGCGTCTCCCCTCAGGCTGTCCAGCAATGGGAAGCCGGAGCAACCCAGCCGCGGGGAAAAAGATTGAACAAGATTGCGGAAGTGCTCAATCTACCGCCCGCGCTAATGCTTTTTGGCATCGTTCCGGAGGAGCCGGGAAAATTGGAAGGGGCCGCGCCAGCCGAAGCCAAGTGGCCCGAATCCGGGGGAGCAGCCCCGGCGAGTCTGCCTGCAAAAACTCTTTCAGCTAATGATCCTCTCATCAATCAGGTTATCGAAGCGATGCGGCGCATGTCGCCGGAAGATGCCGTCCGTCTGGTGACAATAAGCAAGGCTCTTGTTGGCGGAGAGCAAATTGAGGAGGCGGCCCCCAAAGACCGGAAACCTTTGCTTGCACCGGATCTGGCTCCTCACCCGCCCCCCGCATTTCCTCCGCGTCGGCTGTCCGGGGACAGAACAAAGGTTCGAGGAAAGACGGCAATCGGCAGATAGACGGCGACACCACAGACACCAGCCAGACCGCCGTAAGCTCGACAGGCGTGGCAGAATCTTGGGTTACAAAACCGGCTAATTGATCGTTCCCATAGCTGATCCACGATTAAACCGAAACCTGAATTCGCAGCTTGGTTGCAAATCAGTTGGCAATGGGGGTGGTAATGGTGGTGGCAATGGTTGACCACATGGCTGGTAAATCGGAGGGATAAATACGTTGCGGCTAAGCTGCCAAATGAGGAATTGGCCACGGGGCGAGCCTGAAAAACGTGTTGAGAAGTCTCTGCGCAACCGATCAAGGCGTACTCAAACGCGTCAATCAACAAGATCAGATGAGTATTCGGGGAGACTGTATGAAATTCAATAACGATTACGGCAAGGGTAAGAGATCACTCCAGGAGGAAGGCTCGGGCGGCTCCGGCGCAGTCAGCGCTCACGCATCGCAGGAAGAAATGTCATGAAAGGCGCGATGAGCTCCGCACCTTACGATGCTGTGGAAATGCTGTTCGCCTTCCACGTTTCGGAAAAGGCTCGCGCAATGCAGAAGCAATATATCTCCCAATTTCCCGAACACCTGCACGAAATTGAAACGCGCAAGTTTCCCCTTGAAAAGGCGGTAAAGGCGGTCCTGGGGGAAGTGGCGGAAGTGGCTTTGCTCATCAAGGAACTGGAGAGTTAATCTCGCTCCCAGAGGTACCGCTACCGTTCGTGCCGCTCCCGTTCTCCTGAGCCTATAATATAGATTCACTGTATTATTTCTGGAGCAAAATTATGAAATCGGTCGTGTTTTCCCTGTTAAGCGCCATGATCCTTTCCGCATGCGTCATGGGAGGCAAGATGACCGGCCTGCATGAAGGTATGACCAAAGCCGAAGTTATAAACGTTGCAGGCGATCCGGATGGTTATCAGCGAAACGGCGATTATGAAGTATTGCTCTATCTTGAGCGGCGTACCAGCGCCTGGTCATATTTTTCAGGCGCCATGCAGGATCTCGTCGATTATTCGGTCATACTGAAAGACGGCCGCGTTGTCGAATATGGCCCAGGCAGAACGCATGAGCGCGATCCCAATATCACCCCGTTCATTCGTGTCCCAGTCAGGTAGGCATTGAAATGCGGCCCTTTTGTGTAAAACAGAGCAGAGCCCACGTCTAATAAAAAAGCACCGTCTTCTTGATATATACCGCGAATCAAGAACACCTCTGTTCCTGACCGGTAGAGCTCGAACCAGCGGCTCATTTTCCGCGAAAGCGCAGTCAGTCAAGCTTACTGCGCCAGAATTTCCCGCTCTCTCTCTGTATGCCTCCCCTCCTCACTCTCGGCGACCCCGCTCGACTGTGAAACCGAATGCTGCCCGTCTGTTTACAAGTTATCCTTGACAACTACAAGAATTGCTTGTAACATGCCCCTCAATGCCGCATCACATCGCGGCAGATTGAAAGACCGTGAAACAGATGCGTAGCCCAACCCGGCATAGCCTCGATCCGATAAGTCCCCGGTGGCGCGGAAAGACAAGCGGTTAGGGAAGGGAAAGGCGTAAAGAAATGCCCAGGCCGTGCCTGGCGCGGAACTTCGCCCGACTTGAAAGGGCAATGCAATAAAATCAGGGGAACGCGCTTAACTATGGGAAACAGGGTCGGACGGCAGTCGAGCTGGAAAGAATTGTGGATCGAACGCCATCCGGCCCCTCTTGGCCTTACCGATACAGAAATACTGGACTGGCTGGGCGAATACTGCGACCAGGCAATTTATAACCGCCCTACCCCACACTATCGGGGCGGCTTTATCGTGTACTGTAATGAAATCAAAACCAGCGGCGCCACCCTGCGCGAAGCGGTTTGCCTCGCCGCGGCAAAATGGAAAGAGGTGAACGAATAGCAAAGTGCTTCACGTCGGGTTACGCCGCATTAACGCCTATGGATAGACGAACCGGATTTTTCGAACGACCACCAATAAAAAGCAAGCCCAATCTAAACTGGACGCTTCGTTACTGGACAGCAAACTGGACACCAAAAAGGTCTGGAAGACCGTAAAATCAGCGTGGAACCGTTCCTCGTGCGTAGGAAGTCCCGCGCGTACAACCCGCTCCCGCGTTCGGGAGCGAGTGGATCTAATCGCCAACTGACGGCATCGCGCTTCCAATCGTTCGCGCAACCCGTTTACCGTGCCGCTGCAAATTGCTGTTTAGCTGGGAAATGATGTCCGATGCCACGTTGATTACCTGACTTGAGCCGAAGCCCGCGCGCGTCATTTCCTTATAAAAGGATTTCGCCATGATTTTCGCTATTTGATCGGGTTTATGCAAAACGTTTTTCAATGAGCTGCCGACATTTTGTTGCATCTCCTGTATCAGAGCCATTTGTGCGAAACGGGAATTCAAAATACTCTGAAGCTGTAGCGTCTGAATCGATTTACCTATGAACATGGCTACGACATCCAGCAAATTCAGATCACCCGGCCTGAACGATTTTCCGTTCTTGTAACCCGTCACATTGACCACCCCCACAATCCCGGCATCAATTCTTATCGGCGAGCACAATAGGCTCTTGTGTGAATCCTTGCCGCGGCGAGCCCGATCGGCGAACTGGGATTCGTCTATATTTTCGATAAAGAGGGATTTTCCGGTGGCAACTACATGCCCGGCAATACCCTCTCCCTTATGCACCGATTCCTTGTATGCGGCTGCTGCCAGCGAGCCATAACTGCCGCAAACTCTCATGCGCGGATTTTCAGGTTCGCCTTCATTCAAAAGCATAATCGAACAATGTTGAGCTTCCAGAATTTGGGCCGTCTTTTCCGCCAACTGCATAAGATTGTCGTCGAGACTGTCCGCTTCCAGAAAACCGGATATATCCTGAAGCCTGATGAGCTGATTTTCGACACCATTGGTAACGTCCATTTGAAACCTCATCGCAATGACCAGCAATTTTTTTATAACAGCGTGTCAGCTTAGCTCTGTAACAAAATTTTTAGAACAAGGAACACTGTCAAGAAAACAGGTCAATTCCAAGGTCGGTTTTCGCCATGCGGAAAACGCAAAGGCCGCGATTGGCTTAGGAACATGGGAGCGAATAATATGAACCGGGCACAAGCTAAGGCGACCCTTGACGAGTAATTCGATAGCCCGCCGGTCCCGGTCGTAATGAATCGGTGCAAAGATCGATGCTAAGACCAAGGAAATCCTAGAAAGTGGAAAACGGCAATTCGACGCGTTGGGGATTAGCAGGTATATGGTCGTTCAAACCCGCGAAGGAAATTCTAGGAAGAAGTCTACGGACTTCCCGCGAATCCGACGATATTTAAGTCTTTCCACGAGTCGTGCAGTAACAGGTTGGTTGGGATGAGCAGTTCACAAATGTCAAAAAAAGACGCCAATAAACCTCCGGTTCGGCGATGACGTTAGATAATGATGAAGCTGTCGATGACCTGCCTTTCAGGATCGAAAAGGGCGTTGTCGGGCATGGAATTCGAGGTGATAATTTCCAGTTCGAGGCGATAAAATAACTCATCCAGCCGGTTATTATCCAGCGGATCTTCGCTTAAGCCGAACAGATCTATAAGTGGTGATTTTTTCATTATCTGCTCCTCCGAATTTTAATAATCGGGGTTGGGGAATTGAACGATATGCAAATTCAACGAAAAAGTAGTAACGAAAAGGTTAAATATTGGTTAAATCGTGTTTGGACCGACTCCAAATAGATTTTTAAGATGGCAAAACCATTTTTAGGGATACCGACATGCAGATAAATTGCTGGGAATTCCACCCTTTCAGGTTGGACAAAGCCAATGCCACGCTTTGGCGCAACGATCAGGTGGTGCCATTGCGGCCCAAGAGTTTTGCTGCGTTGTGTTATTTGATTGAACGGCACGGCCAGCTCGTGACGAAGGATGAGTTGCTGGACGCCGTGTGGCAGCATCGTTGCGTCGGCGAGGCGGTGCTGAAAGTCTGCATTAACGAGCTGCGCCAGGTATTGGGAGATGATGCCCATGCTCCAACCTATCTGGTAACCGCCGCTCGACGCGGCTACCGCTTTGCTGCGCCGGTTACTGAAATTCAACCTGCGAAGAAAACGGAAGAGTCTGCAATCAGCGCTCGCCGTGAGGATCGGCTAACCAACAGATCAGGCTACTGGATCGACCGCGATTTGGTTCAAGCCAAATTGCTGACTATCTGGCAAAAATCGCTGGAACGCTTGCGCCAGGTTGTTTTCCTGACAGGCGAGCCTGGAATCGGCAAAACAACCCTGATTGAAATGTTTCTCGACCAGGTGGGCGACTATGCTCCGATGGTCTTACGCATGCGTTGTGTCAAGCATTTTGGTCAGGGTGAGGCCCTGCTTCCCATGATCGAGGCAATGGAAAAACATTGCCGTGCACCAGGAGGCAGCAAACTGATCGAGTCTCTACGTCGCCACGCGCCGGTCTGGCTTGCGCAATTTCCGTCAGTACTGAAACTGGAAGAGCGAGAAGCGCTCCAGCGCGAAATCTTCGGCGCGAGCCGTGAGCGCATGGTAAGGGAAGGATGCGAGCTGCTCGAAGCCTTAAGCAAGGATACGCCGTTGATTGCGGTGCTGGAGGATCTACATTGGAGCGACCACGCGACCCTGGACTTTCTCAGCTTACTCGCGCGCCGCAATGAGCCGGTGCCCATTATGATTGTGGCAAGCTATCGGCCAGTCGATGCCAGCCTGCATACTCACCCTATTGCCTTGATCCACGATGAGCTGCAGATGCGCGGCGTCAGCTCCGAGATCGCTGTGGATCCCTTCTCCCTGGATGAGGTCAAGGGCTACCTGATCCGGCGTTTCCCTGATATCGAAATTCCGGATTCAGTAAGCCAGGCGCTTTTCACCAGGACCGGTGGGCTCCCCCTGTTTGTCTCCAATCTGACCGAGTATTTGGTAAGTCAACACCAGGGCTGGCCCCTGTCCCCGGATATAGTAGTGGATAAGGCGCTACCGGATACCATCCGCCGCGTGATCGAACGCGAGATTGAACGATTGAGCTTTGATGAGCAACACCTGTTGGGAGTCGCCAGCGCAATAGGCTCTCACTTTTCGGCGATACTGCTCAGTGCGGTACTCGATATTCAGATGGCCGAGGTAGATCGCTGCTGCGATACATTGGTCAGGCGTGGCCACATATTGCTTTCGGATGGTATGGAGCGGGGTGTACAGGGCGAGGCTGTCTGTAACTATGCGTTCCGCCATGCTTTATATGTCGAGGTGCTCTATCAACGGCTTTCCGCCGGCGAGCTCATAAGGTTGCATTTACGCATTGGTGAATGCCTCGAACGATTGCACGGCAAACAGGATCTGAAGTATGCCGCTGAATTGTCCCTGCATTTTGAAAAGGGATGGGACTGGAATCGAGCAGTTGGTTATCTGACGCAAGCAGCGGCCAATGCGGCACAGCGGTTCGCGAATCGCGAGGCCTACGACTATCTCGTCCGTGCGTTGGGCATGGTTGAGCGGCTGCCGCAGGAAAAGCAGGCCGAAACACGCATCGATCTCCTGAAACACTCTTCGGCAATACGCCGCTCCATGGGTGAAATAGCTGGCGCTAAAGCCGACCTGGAAAATATGCTCGCCACGGCCAAAGCCTCGGGCAACCGCCGGGCAGAGGTTTTGGCCCTTCTCGAATTGAGCCGTGTCTCGGTATGGCTGGATCGTCGGGAATGTCTTGAATTGGCGGAACAAGCGATGGCGCGCAGTAAAGATCTTGATGACGGAATTCTTCAGTCGCTGGTCAAGGGTATGTGGGGCGGGCTGAACCTCTTGTTTGGTCCATGGTGCGCAGATTACGCCAGGGCCTGCCATAAGGCGATGAATGTGGCTCGCACCAGCTCGAACCCGCTTGTACTGCACTCGCGACTAACACAGCATATCTATATCGAGTTGCTGGCCTCGAATTATAGAAGTGCCTGTACGACGGCTGAAGAGGCCCTGGCATTATCCCGTACGTTGGGCGATGGCTATATATTTATGGTTGGGCATTACTATTATGGATTGGCTTTGCTGCATTTGGGCGAGTGGGGAAAATTACGCCAGATTGCAGAGGAAAGCCGGCGTGCGTTTGAACGCAACTGTAACGATGCAACTCTACCCCTGCGTTTGCACGGCCAGATCCTGACAGCTTGGCTGTACGTGGAGGCCTGCGATTTTGAAAGTGCCAAAACATACTGTGAAGAAGCGTTGCCGCCAAATCTTGGGCCTTGGGCTGTGTTTATCTCGGTCCATTTTTCGGCCATATATGGAAAGGCATTACTTGGGATAGGAGACTACGCGGGTGCCATCCGCTGCTTCGAAACCTTTTTCAAAGCGGAGGAAAACGACTCACTTCCCATATCGCGTAACTATTCCTTTCCCGCCTGCCAGGGAGCGAGCGAAGCCTGGTTATCGGTGGGAGATTTCGAAAAAGCGCGGCATTATGCCCAACGGTTGCACGACCTTGCGGCGGGCGCACCTGAAAATACTTATCTGGCGCTCAGTTATTGGTTATTTGCAGAGATTGCCATAAAAGAAGAAGCGTTGAATGAGGCTAGTCTGCATGTTACCAATGCCCTCAACATTGTAGAGAGTTCGGAAGTTCCGCTTGCTGCCTGGCGCGTATACGGAGCCGCAGAAAAATTGGATCATCGACTGGGCAATATAGGAACAGCCCACGTCTGCCAGTACAAAAAACAGCAAGCAATCAAAAAGCTGCTCGGCTCACTTCAGGATTCTGATCCATTACGTGAACATTTATGGAGTTCAACGGGAACTAATGTTCCGGTTGTGATCGATGGATCGGTCCAGATAACCCCGCGCCAAGCCGGCTTGAATGTAAATCTTGTCGACGCTGCCTGACTGCCTGGCTACCAGCCCTGTTGGCAGAGGCCCCATTGGCAGCTCCGTTGCGGCCCCATTACGGCCTTTTAGCGCTTCGTAAATGCTGACAGACAGGATGAAAGCGCTTCGTATCCCGAATCCGCTTCTCAACCACGGACGCAGCCGGCACGCTCGGTCCACAGCGATATTGCCCGCCTTCTTTCTGAATAATCCCTCCCTCGCTAATTCTGCAGCATGAATGTTTCGTACTCCAGCCGGTTGAATTTATGCGAGAGGATAAACAGGCCGAGAAAGGCGGACAGCGTGACAGAAGCAGCAAAGCCGTAGCCGAAAGTCTCAGCGCCGAGTTGCAGGGTGGCTCCAGTGAATACCAGGTTAGTAACAAAAAAACATGTGGTAATGATCAGCACTTCCCGGCGGGCGTCGAGGTAAAAGAGCACATTGAGTATCGCCATCAGCAGTACCTGCACACTCACTGCCACGACGTCGATATAAAATAAATGTATGTATAGCGGAGAAATGCCGATTGCATGCAGAAGGTCCCTGCCCCACAGGAGGCATAGCGCAACCGTTATGCCTTGCACTTTGAAGATCTCGTAAATGCCTTGCCGCGCGGCATAAACCATCCGGTCCCGCCTGTATTCTATATGCATAAGCGTGTCTCCCTCCCGGATGGCACGGTAAAAACGCTCGTTCTGTTCGGCGAAATCGGCTTCCATGCTGACCAGAAATACTGCCATGCCGGGCAGGATGAACAGGTAAGCCAGAAAAATTGGAAGATCATAAATGATGGAAGCTCTCAGCGGACCAATCACCGCTTCGGAGGTATGCGGGATAAACCAGAAAATGAACTTGTCGACCCACACGGCCAGGTAATAAAGAGTGCCGACGGCAAATAAACTGTAAAAGCTCCGGTTGCGGTTGAGAAAATCGAATTTAAGCAGCGCGTTTCCCGGATATTCGCGCACTATGTGGTGTAAAAACGAAAATAACAGGTAACTGTGCCCGATCAACACGCCCAGTAACAGGCCATTCAGCCCCCATGACGCCGCCGCAAGCGCTATCGCAATTCCTAGGGAGTAACCCTTCGCTAGCGTCCAAACGATCCGCCTGTATGCTTTCATGCCCGATAAAAAGATAAGGGCGATCCACAAGCCGCTCAGTGCCACGAAATTGCACAGCAGCAATAACTGCTGGAAAAACGGCCCATCGAATAGCCAGAAAATGATGGGCGCGGCCCAGGCGAAACCACCGACCATGGTGACCATCAGGACCCCGAAAAGGTTGGGAAGCACCTCGGCTTGTTCGCCCGCGTAAGTCCGATCCGCCACGAAACGCGTGAACATCAGCTGCATGCCGCCGCTCCAGATCAACGAGGTGGCCATGAGGTAGGTTACGCAAATCTGGAAGGCGTTGACTTCCTGCTGCGCAACATCCAGGGTGACGGCAAGAACGCCAATCATCATGATGCTCAGTATCGAGAGGGCCCAGGGGCCACCGCTCACCAGGCCCGCATAACCATAGGCGCGCAATACCGACCAGTAACTGTCGCGCTCCAGAATTTTGCGAATTTCGAAGCCTATGCCCGCCATGTCAGGTACCTGCCCTCCGCTGTGCCAGGGGTTGAGGATCTGAGTTCAGAGCCTGTGCATAAAGATCGCGATAGGAAGAAAACATTAGTTTGTCGTCGTAGTAACGCTTCACGCGTTGAAGTCCTGCCTGCTGCGCGGCGCGCCAACGCTCCGGGTCATCAAGCAGCTTAAGCGCTGCTTTTGCGGTCCCTTCAGGGTCCGCGATGAATACAACGCTTCCCGCTGTACCGAGGGCACGATCCTCCTCACCACGTCCTTCGATGAGCTCCCGGCAGGAACCGACATCCGTGGCAATGCACGGTACACCGCTGGCAAACGCCTCCAGTACCACCAAAGGTAGCGCCTCGCTGATCGAGGTCAATACGACCAACCCCAGTTGGGGAAGAATTTCAAGCACATTTTGAAATCCCAGAAATCGGACATGATTTTCCAGGCCCAGACTGACAACCAATTCCTTGCACTCGCTTACATACGAGGGATCTTCATCTTCCGGACCCACAATCCAGCCTTGGGCGTCGGGTCGCTCATCGATCAGGATCCGCAATGCCCGAATAAATGTTTTTATATCCTTGATGGGTACAACGCGTCCGATCAACCCCAGAATAGGCGGGATATCGTTCGGGCGTTTCTCAAACGCGACCTGATAGCGCTGCAGGTTGATGCCGTTGGTAATAACACGTGTTTTTTCTGCAGCCGCGCCATCCGCAATTTGCCTCAGGCGGTTGCCTTCATACAGGCTGACAATGGGGGACGCTTGCGCGTACGCCATGCGGCCGATCTGTTCATAAAATTTAATCCAGAGTCCGCGGATATACCCCATTTCGTCGTGCAGGGTGTTACATACGTCATCATTGTGATCATGAATCCACGTTGCCTGAGCCAGATCGATCTTCCGTTCTTTGGTATAAATGCCGTGCTCGGTTAGAAGGAACGGAATATTGCGCCGCAGCCGGATCATCGCGCCCAGCAAACCCGCGTACCCCGTTGAAATGGCATGAACGGCGCGTACGGACGGCAGCCCGGTCGCGATACGCGTGAGTACGAACAAGGGCGCATGCATGGCGCGCACGGCCCAGAAATAGTTGATAAACGAAGGCTCGGTGCAATGCTCCCGGTATTGCCGCGTAATGTAGTCCCATGAAGCTTTACTATATAGAAAATCCTCGTGGCTGATTCCTTCCGCCGAACCCAGTCTGGTTAAGGCGCTGATCATTTGCTCGTCCGGCATTTTTCCGCTTTGCCGCAAGTACCCGTGCAGCTCGTCCATAGCTTCAAAAGCTCCGCGATTTCCCTGGCGCGCACTCGGCTTGAAGTGTTTGTCTTGGCGCAGCAAATAATGTGTTTCAACGTGGGTGACGTTGGGTGGGAATTGATACTGCGCAGAGCCGTACATTTCCTGCGTGCCGCCCATAAAAATTACAGCGAACCTGATCTCCGGCAGACCACTAATAATTTGATGCACCCAGGACGACACACCCCCCCGGATATACGGGTAGGTCCCTTCCAGCAGCAAAGCAATGTCCGCAACCGTTGCATCCACTGATACTGCCTCCAGTTGTACAGCCATCTTGCCCGCCCCGGACCCGAAAGTATTCATGTGTTCCACCACGCCTTTATCTGGGCCAGCCCCCTTCCTTTTTCGCCGGAACGGCCGAGTGCCGATAGATAGCGCTTCACTTCGTCAAATTTTCGCTCCTCGAAGGCGATCTCGGCAAACCATGGAAGAATTTTCTGCTCGTCAATGCCGTTGGCCCGTGCGTTGGCAAAAGCCGCTTTTGCGGAGGCGAGTTCGCCCGAATCCAATAGAATTCGTCCATACAATAGCCAGCTATCCGGATCGACCGAATCGGCTGCAGCGGATGTGGATGGAGCCACTACAAGCTCCAGATGACGCCGTGCGGTTTTCAACCAGTGTTGCCTGAGCGCGCCTTGCACCAGACGGTGATACACCAGTTCCCAGCATAACGCGGCGATTGTTTTATGACAGGCGACCTGCATATGCGAGGGCATGTCCGGCAATGCTTCTGTCAAAGCCAGGATACGGCCAGTAAGTGCTTTTTCATTGTCATCCTTCATGGCATAAGCCAGCAGCCGCACATCATCGACAGGATCACGCGAGGCCTTGGCCCATACCATCATCGCGTCGCGCGGAGACATATATCGCGTAGCCATGACTGCTTTAAGGCGCTTCAAGGGCCGTTCGGCAAAGTGCACGATCTGGCGCAACGCACCCTGGCTGTAGGGCGGCATCGGAAAAATGACAGGCGGCGAAAATGGCAGCTCAGGCGAGGGAATAGTCTTTATATTTCGTGCGGAACGGCTACGTGGACGTTTCAGGGCGCTGGTTATACTCCATAGTATGCCCAGCACGCCGAGTACCGGCAAAACCCACAAAATTAAAAATAAAAAACCCAGACTTCTCCGCGGGGGCAGCCTGTACCGACGCGGGAGGAGTTGCCAGAAACCCTGTGCAAAAAAAAAGGATGCGAGAGTGTGAAAAACAACGGCGAGCAGCACAACAACCAAACTGTCCGGCCTCAGCCAGAGCTGTAGGGCTGCCAGAGCCTCCGCTGCAACTCCCAACAATAGGGGCAGACGGTGCATCAAAGGGTGGAAAATGAATAAATATTCAAATGCATTTGCAACCAAGCCTGTCCTTTTTCGAATAGCAAGTGATTCCTTAATTCAAACGAAACCTTTTGGTGTGGTTCGCACAAGCATAAGGTAAACATGGGGTAACCACCCCCACCAGAACTCCTTAGTCTCTTGAGATCTGTGCTAGAAATAGAGAAGCGACGCATGTGCCTATTGCCCGCATCCCGAAGTAACGAGTAAGGTATTCGCTACGAACCCACCAACATACAGGGAGAATAACAATGGTTACAAAAACCGCACCCACATTTGACCTTTTCGATCAAATGCGGGCGTCCGATCGAGAACGGCTGCGCCTGCCCCAACCGTCAAACATATCCTCCAACACCTCCAATTTATACCTGGCACCGTTGTTTTTCTCCGATGGCTGGAATGGGTATAGATATTGGGGAATTTTCACGCCATTCCCTTCCTCAGACGTACAGTATGAAAATCCCTGCCTGGTTGTCTCCAATGACGGATGGAATTGGTCTGTCCCGGCTGGGGTAACCAATCCATTGATACCAAAACCTGCCGTGGGAAATAACATGGATACATCACTCGCGCAGGCCCCTGATGGGATGACATTGTATCTAATATGGAGTTCACAACACGATGCATCAGGTCACTCTCAGGTAAAAGTGTCCGAATCCACTAATGGGATTAGCTGGTCCGCACCGGTCAGCATAGTTGACCTTCCGGAAAGTACCGGCGCTACGGCCAATACATTATATACCCCATGCGTGTGGTTCAATGGGACTAACTGGAAGCTGATTGTCCACAACAGAGCTACGGCGGGCGGTGCTTTAGGCGGCCCGGCAGTTGTCCAAGTCGCCGCCACATCGGGCTCCAGCATATATTCGGGCTGGGGGGCATTTAGCGCCATTACAATGGTTCAGCCTCTAGGTCGGGGCTGGTGGCATTCTCATTTCCAAAGAGTCCCGGACGGCCGTATTCTAGGTGTATGCACAGACGGGAATGAGTCCGGCGGCGATATATGGTTCGCGGAATCGCTTGACGATGGGGCCACTTTTCGTGTGCGCAGGGTGTCAACGGAATCGGGATACTACAGGTCGGCGATCTGCCTGACTCAAGATCTCGCCGGAAGTTTGGGTATGAGTCTGTATATCGGCGAGATTAATGGGGGCTTTCAGATGTTAAGGGAAGACTGGAAGTCAGGCCTTGAAGCCCTGTCCAGAAGCAAGGCAGTAACCGCAATGGTTACGGGCGCTGCCGATAGCAAGTTCGTCTTTCTGGATAATTACAACAGAGCCAATGGTGCGGTCGGTACCCCCGTTGTCGGATCGGCTATGACTGTTGATGTCGGATCGCTCGTCATAAAGACGAGGCAACTGTCCTTTGGCACGGTGGGCAATAACAGGGGGTTGGTCACATGCCCGTCTGTTGATTACTCGGTACAGGCTACTATAGTTTCCGGAAATAATACGTGGCTACTATTCAGGGGCGCCGACGCCGCTAATTATTATAGATGGGGAGTACCCGGCGCGTTAGGTACAGGAAACGTAATACAGTCTATCGTCGCGGGCAATGTCGGTTCCCTCGACAGGCCGGTGGTAGGACCGGACGGTGTTGAGGCACAACTGCCTGCGGGATCGATAATGAAAGTTGTTTGCCGCGGCGGCCGGTTCCGGCTGTATATCAACGGGAATTTCTGCGAGGAAATACCCGATACGCTTCATGCGTTGGACGGCGTTAAGTGCGGCGTATCCTGTGGCGTATTTGCACTGCCAAGTGCGGGCGTTTGGGATGATTACTCCGTTATCACGTGCTGAATATGCGTATCAGGTGTGTTTTGCCAAGCTGAATGTCGGGTGTAGTGAACGGATGAGATAACAGGGGCGGCACGGATGAGGCATCAAGTGCATCGAGGTGATTGAGATAGCGGCAGCACCGTTTACACTTCTTCAATCATTTTTTACTGAGGCGATTCGGCAGACCGGCGCGAGTTGTATTCTCTATCAGATACGCTATATAGGAGTAGCGGTCATTGGACTAGCCCCTTCAGTCGAACCGGACGCACTGATGATAGAAGACAAGCTTATGCCTGACGCCGCGCATAATACTTCGGATTTAATCATATGAAGTGGTTACCGGGTCGACGCCGCAGTTGCACCTTGGGGCTGAAGATGAAGTCACCAGAACCGTTCATCCGCAGCCAATTACCTACCGCATCCTGCTCGCTGTCCGGTTAATAGCGGCAACGCAGTCATGTGCTTATCGCCCAGAAGGCGACATTCATATGTCTGAGATCGTGCTTACTTTACCTTCGCAGCACCACCATATTAATGATGAATATCAGTCGATGTATCACTATACGGAGGTCCCATGAATACTCCTAAAAATATAAATCGCGTCGCGGTTCTCACTAATGCCGGGGACCAGACGTTGGAAACGATATCCATAGACACCCTGGAACGCTTGGCCATACAGGTAAAGGTGGAGAAATTCCCGCTCGCTGCCTTTAAAATTCAGGTGCGCTTTCACGCGAGCGGCGATTACATCACGCTCTATTCCGCAGCGGGTAACTATACTGCCCCTGCCGGGCTATTGATCGGAGCGAGCGGAGATCTTACGACGCAAGCGGTCGGGTCGGGTTGGTTCATCATGGACGTAAGGGCGCTCGAATCCGTAAGAGTTCTCGCACGTTCCGGCGATGCGGCAGGATCAACAGTAACCCTTTACGGAAGGGGGATCTAAACGGGCTCATTGGCTAGCCAGTCTTTCTGGACAATTCCAATAGAGATGAGGACAGGAATGTTATTTTAATTGCAGGAGCGGCGACCTGTCAGCACGACTCCAGGGAGCGGATCCTCTGGAGATCGATATCGCTGATGGCTGACAACTCGCTTGTCACCGCCGCTGGAAAGGTATCCACCCGCTGCATCCACGCGCGCGCATTCGCGATATCGGTCAAAGGCAGAAGTACCCAGACAACCGGCTGGCCATTATCACGAGCAATGCAAATCAGATCGATGGCGCGGACTGAAGTCCGCAGTTTTTCGTACGCCACCATGACATTGGCATTGGTGCCCGACAACCTCAGGAGTGCTGCATCGAGCTTGAACTTCAAGTAATCCTGATGCACGCGCTCAAATGCGGCGAGAAACCGCGCAATGGAGGGCATGGCTGTTCCAAAACGCAGATGATCGACACCATGCGCAACAAGTACCGCGATGAGCTTCAAGTTATTTTCGTGAAAAGCAAAAAAAGGCATGGATCTCACCAATAACATCGCATGGATGTCACCGGTTGAGTCGGAGATAGGAATAGCCGCCAGCAACTGGTTTTGATCCATTGCGATCCCCGTGGTGAAGTTTACTGCTGCCAGCTCCCCGCTTTCAAGCGCGGTAATTAATACAGGGTCATTGTCGTCAATTACAAACTGTTCCCCGACGTGGGCCAATATTCTGGTCGCATTGATGCGGTCACCCTGTATGCCCACTATGCATGCCTGCGTCAATGCCCCATACTCGGCCACAAATTCGATCAATCTTTGCAGCGATGTGTTCGTCAGGCCATTGGCGCCGTCAATCCCATCAAGCACGGACTGCAAATGCATAATTCCTTCACGTAAGGAGAATCCGCTATTGGCCACGGTTTGCTCCAGGCGATCATGGGAGAGACGCAACAGCTGGTAATTGCGCGTAAACTCCTCAAGACGTTCCGCACGGTATTGATAAGCGCCCTCCAGTCGATGTAAGCGGCGTTGCCACATATCCCGAAATTCACCCGCCACCATTGCCATGACAATAACCCCAATGGCCCACGCCAGCGGAAACTCGGGTGAGGTTTGCCAATGCTGATTAATGGATATGCCCAACGCGGCCAATATCAGCAAGGCGCTGACAAAACCGTGGATGAAGCCGTACCGTAACGCGGCCAATAAAGGAGCCAGGATGGGCCATGGGAAACCCATACCCAACCGAAAAGGATCATCCTGCCGGGTAACGAACGACGCAACGAGCACAATTGCGGTCAATGCAAACGTTTCGGCCCATCCACTCCATGCCGGCACGGGCTGATTAACATCGATGATTTCGATACCCTCGAGCCACGGCTTTTTCATAACGCGGGTTGCTCCCCAGCCGCCACAGGCAGCCGCTGCAAGTCGCGGATTTTTGCAAGCGTTTGACGGCATATGTCCGCTTCGGTATTCAAGTCGCTTCGATCAGGCACGGATTCTCCGGGCAGCCAACGATTAGCCTGGTCGACGTCGTTCAGGGATAACGGCAGCATATCCGGAGGGAGGGGTTCGTCCGGCCGATGCTGCAAATGATCGGAAACTATTTTTAATTGCGCGGCGACCGCTTGCTGATCTTTGCGCCTGACCGCATCGGCAAACTTTTCCCAGGCTGGTGAAGACAGGCGCTCACGCTGGCGCTGCAGCGCAAAAAAGCTCGCATTGTCCAAAGTTTTTGTGAAACCCCAGTGCTCCCGCATGGATTGCCATTTCTCGCTCTTCTTTAGTCCAGGGCCATTGCCCCGTTGTGCCGGCACATCCTTGGACGGGGAGAAATACTCCGCCAGGCGCACCGGGTGCATCACTTCAGCCTGATGGGAACCATGGGATGCAAACAACTTCAGCGCCGAAAGCCGGGCATGATTGGCATTGCCGAGGCAGCCTGCCCATTCCATATTATCGGCCAATGTCAATGTCCACAAAAAATCCCGCGGTCTTGTAGCCAGTGATCGAAAATACCAGGCTGCCGCCTGAGTGGGTTTACCCAACATCTGCTCCGCCGCGGCCAAGGCCTCCGCCAGAGGCGGGCTTACCCCCGACTGGCTGCCCGATTGGTTCCGGAAAGGTTGAACGAGTGCATCAAGCGGCCCATGGTCGACTTTTTTATCCGATAGCAACAGCCAGATCATTGCCTCGGTAATTTCCGGATCCGCGCCACGCAACCGCAGAGTTTGGCGCAACGCATCGTGAGCGGCCTCGCGCTGCCCGTTTACCATTTTGCGCATTGATTGAAAGTACCAGTAGTCTGTCGCCTGGGCTAATGCCGATGGCTTGGCCGATTGCATTTCATCGGCCAGGGATAGCCAGTGGTCGAGTTCTTCCCAATCTTGCCGCTTCCAGGAAAAACGCATGAGGCGTTGCAGATCCTCGATGCGCCGTAAATGATCCCATCCATAACGCGCAAGGCGTTCACTTTTTTTATCATCGCGATGGCGCACTGCCAAGCGTTGCAGATTTTCAATTATTTCCACATCATTGGGCCGCAAGATAAGCGCTTTTTCATAGGCTCTGCTTGCATAGGCATCCTGTCCCAATTGCGTGGAGATTCTCCCGAGCAATAGCCAGTACTCTTCGGCATGAGCCTGGCCGGGCGAATCGAGTTCTTGAAGCAGTAACTCGAAACTCTTTTGCGCGTTCCCCGCTTCGTCGTATAGCCGAGCCAGATCCATCCTTTGCCGGGTACTCTCCACGCCGGGCATTTCCTGGTACACAGCTAATGCCGCGCGGGGCTTGCCTTGCAGAACCAGTACATCAGCCAATGCTTTCAACGTCGTGGCCGGGTTCTGGAAATGTTCGGCATGACGCCGCAATTGCTGCTCCACATGAGAGGGTTCGGCAACGCGCAGGCCGGCCTTGACATACGCTTCCGCTTCGGCGGTCGTCAGTATGCGGCGAGCCATGATAGCTTCCAGCAACTGTACCAACGCCTTGTTATCCGCTTTTGCCTGGCTCAATTCAAAGGCTCGGGCCTCCGCCTCATGATCGGCCTTGTGGCGTGCAAATGACAGCCAAAGAGCCAGGGCTTCGTCGGGTTGGCCGTTCCAGTCATAAACATGGGCGAGCAAACGGTGGCGATCACTGCCCAGGACCAGGTGGTTACGCAGTTGAGCAATTCTCGGGAGACTCTCGCTCAGCAAGCCCATCGATATTTGCAGCCGTACAATACGTTCGGCTAGCGCCTGGTCGTTAGGAAGAAGCAGGCTCGCTTCTTCCAGCCAGGCCAGCGCATGCTCCTGGTCCGCAAGCGGCTCGGCAATGTCGGCGGCAAGCATCGAAAGTGCGGCATCGCCTTTGACGCTTTCCTGCACCCGCATTGCTGCCTTTAACGCCTCCTGATCAATACCTGCCTGAAGGTAAGCGTGCAAACAGGACTTCGCTATTTCCGTTTTTTTGTGCGGCATGTGCTCGAGCATGAACGCCCTCAACAGATTTCGGGCGGCCAATTCCGGCTGGCCAGCCGCCATGCGCTGTTTTGCGGCAAAGACCAGCCAGCGTGACTTCTTTTCATCGTTTTCATGACGTATAACAAGCAACTGCTCGAAGGTTTCCGCCAATACTGAAGGCTCGCCAAACTGCTCCGCGTATGCCACGACCTGATTTAATTCTTTGTCATTACCTGCAATTCCCAACAGTGGGGGAACGAGTGCAGCGATATGCTGGCGCAGCGCTGCCTCGACATCGCCGGGTGGATGCCGGTAAAGCTGTTGCAACGACAGCTTGAGGTCCGCCAGGCGGATTTCATAAGTCAGGCTGGATTCAGGGGCGCGTTGCAGCGGAGCAATGGCCAGGGCCGCCTCATCGATCATTCCCGCTTCGGTCAGCAATTGAACGAATGACAGGCGTAATGGAGCATTGCCGGGATCGGACTGAACCAGGACGCGGAGGTAGGCTACCGACAACGCGTCCTTTGCCGACAGATTGGATGGATCCCTGAACGCGGGTTGGCGCGGAAATAATACCCAGAATGCGATCAGGAGGACTGCGCTCATGAACATCAGCGCAGGCGCATTCAACAGGGACTCGCGCTGTGCCTCAACACTCAAGCCGAAATTCCCCTGAGGCGTTAGCGGTGGAGACATTGAAGAGGGAATGTGAACCCTGGCGCACAGCCGACAGCATTTCACCATCCGAACTGAGCAGGCAGGAAGCAGGAACCGCAAGCGTCACATCCCCGCGCGGCTCAAATAAAATCGTGGCCGTGCCATCGGCGTTGAGATGCCATGATTTCAAGGGCGCGCTGGCGTGAAGCAGTCGCAAAACCGGGGCATCAGTCTGCCCTTCGCGCCTGGGCTTGAGAATCGCATGATTGCGTGCAAGGTAGATATAGCGATCGCTGTTGCGGTCGGAATATCCCACGACATCGGTTGAGATTTCGGGAAGCATTTCCGAAGCGGGTAATCGAACCGTCCTGAGCGCATCGCCGAAAAGCATCCAGTTGCCATTGAGGTCGCGCGCGACGCTTGCTGTCTGAAAAGCCCGCGCACGCGTGACGTATTCGTCGACCCAGATACTCAGCGTATTTTCCTTGCGCTGCTCATCGGCAAGCGCGTCGAGAAGCTCCATGCCGCGCGCATGCAATAGCGCATCGGCGTGAACGGATATGGACGAGATGCGCAGCCGCCGCGCGGAATCGAGCTGCCTGTTCCATTCGCTTATCTTGCCGAAATTCAAAGCTTCCCCATACCAGAGCTGTGCGAACAACGGTTCGCCCGTCAGGGGTGTCAGGATCTGTGTACCCCACTCGGTGGGCCGCAGTGCGGGAGAAAGATCAGCTAAAGATAACGAACCGCTCTGCCAGCGCAAGCCGCCTCCACCATAATGAGGCAGGCCTCCCTTGTGCGTTGCCGCCAGGGCCGCAGGCCCGGGTCTGCCGTCACCGGACCATATCAGCAGTAATGGTGAATCAGGCGCCATCGACTTTAGAAATTCGACGGTACCCTCTGTTTCCCGCGTGATATCCGCCGCATAGCCGTCCATAAAAACACTGTAGCGATAAGGCTGCTGGTTTGCATCCGTCTTTCCCTCGAACACTCCCCAGTAGAAAGGATGGCTGTACGTGTGGCTCGCCAAGCGGACCTGCGGCATGGAAGCCAGGTGCCGAACTTTGCTACGCCGCTCTTCATTATCCGCTTCGGCTTCGATAACACCCAGCGTAACAGGAGCGCCATTTCTTTCCACCCATGCCCGAAGCCGGTCGATTGCTTCAACACCATGCTCGTCTTTTTCGAACAGGCGATCGCCGCGCACTTCTATAATGCCCAGGCGACGGCCATTTTCGGTTGTCAGGTCGAATACGGGCTGCGCGGGCAGGCGCAGCGCCGCCTGAAAAAAAGAAAAGGGATCCAGCAGCCATTCGCGGCGACCCGACGCACTTTCGCTCAGGATGTGCGGGTGCAGTGCATAGCCTCCCCATGCGCCCACCGCAACGGGGTGAAACAGTTTGTCGCCGTCGCTCAACGTCAGCCATGCCTCATTCCTGTCCCGAACACGGATATCCGGCGTGCCGCTACCTACGACCGGCGCCGTGTTGGGCCGTCCCAGCCGCTCGCCCGCGCTGCCCAGCTTAAGCGCGCGCGTGGTGGGCTGCAGTTCTCCCTGATAATCGATCAGATTCCTGCAAGCGTCCCCGGCCGGCAAATGGCCCATGAATACCATGGGCAATCCGGCATCGACTTCGGCTTTCAAACGCGCGCAGGTACTCTCATAGCGGCCAGTACTACTTTCGCCGATACTGATACTGCTGTCTTCTCCCAGCCATGCGATAACTCCCGCGTAGCGTCCAACAAGCGGCTCGATGGGCAACGAAAGCTGATCGATATACCAATAGTCCAGCGCCAGGCCAAGATATTCCAGAGGCATGGCTGCATGCCGGAATAGCTCATGATCCATTTGTTGAGCCGGCGAACCGTTGACGATAGCCAGCAATTTACGCGGGGCCAGACGCAACCGGCCTTGCCCCAGCCACGTCAGATCGCCATTGGCAACCCACGGCATGAACCCGAGCTTGACGATTTCGCGCGCCGTCTTTTCCGCTTCAGCCCAGTTGCCCGGCTCGACGTAGTCGAGCACCGTAACCGGCACCTTGAATTCGTTTTGCGCGCGTGACAACTGATTGAGAAGCCATGTCCTGTTTTCCTCCTTGGTCGGCGCGTGCTTTCCAGTAACCGGGTCAAACCCGTGAAAAAGCGATTCGGCAACCATACCGTCGGCATATTGACTGGCGCGGTCCAGCACCTCGAAACCACGGTTGAGAATGAGTTTGCAGCCGGGAAAGCGGCGCTTTACCTCCGCCAGCAACGCAACCAGTCCCGTCTCCTGCTCCTCGCGTTGCTTGCCTTCAGCCGTTACAATCAGGTAACTGTCGACAGTATCCAGGAAAAACGCGCGGTAGCCCTCACGCCACAAGCGGGCGAAATGATGTTCCAGAAGGTATTCGTGCCAGCCGGGATCGTTCATATTCATCACCAGGCTGTTCCATGCCGGATTCACGCCGATTGACCAGCTCGTTTTGATGCGCGGCATATCCTCGCTATTACGGGCAATCTCACCAAATGAAACATAGGCAAATATCAGCGAATCCAGCTTTAATAATGCTGCTTTCTCATGCGGCAACACCTGGCTCGGCTGAATGACAATCTGGTCAAAGTGACGCAAATCATCGACAGGCGGGCGACTGCCATAGTAAAAAGCAATATCACGCTGTTCGAGCACATCGGCAGATACAGCCGATGTCATCAATATGAATGGCAATAAAAGCCACCACATACGGAAACGAGTGGAAAACATATCGCGTTGAACGCACCTCTGTTTACTTTTGGCATGCATCTTCAGTATGCATCGGATGGGGGAAAATAAGAGAACGCTTTATTCTCTAGAACGCTTTTTTCGCTATCTTTTCGATTTCCCGCCGCGGAGCACTAAAAATACTGCGGTATGGGCTTAAGCAAGGTTCTCAGGAATATTCTTCCGCATGGCTGTCCCACATCGACATAGTTCCAGACGAGTCATTGACGCGCTTGGCCTATACGACGGAATATTTGACTAAGCTAACCCCAGGGTAGTGATGTATTTATCCCGGGGAAACCCTTGAAGAACCTTTGAACAATTGCATGGCGGTGAAAAACTTGCGCATGGTTATGTATGTTTCTCAACGATTGGCAGGCGGATTGGCGGGCTTAAAGGTTTGTGAATAAGGTAGTGGCATAATCTCCAGCGCGGGACCATCCAGGGCCTTCCAGTGAATGTTTCCGGCCTCGATACTGCTGGTCTGAATAACAGCCAGCATATCGAATCCCCCGTTTGGCGATGCTGTTGCGTTGACCACCATACCGCTGGATTGTTCCCCCATGTCCACACTGAACAGTTCATCCCCGGCTTCAACGGGAGTTTCCGGTACCATCGGCTGAACATTGGCGAGGTACATGCGGCGTTTGATTTTACCCAGATACTGGCTACGGGCGACGATTTCCTGGCCAGGATAGCATCCTTTCTGAAAACTTATTCCGCCGATGGCGTCCAGATTTGCCATCTGGGGTATGAATTGCTCCTGGGTAGCGGGCGTGATCACCGGGATGCCGGCTTTTATTTGCAGCCAGTCCCAACAGGGCGCCCCAACCGGCACCGCGTTCTTGCTCAAGCCTTCCCATACCTCAGGGCCCTGCTCTGCCTTGACAAGCAGTTCAAAACGATCCTCGGCAAGGCGAAGCACACTCCCCTTTTCACCATGAAACATGCCGAGGTCGCGGTCGGGGACCTTGTCCAGAACCTTGGCGATTAACGCATCGGCATCGCTGCCCGCCACGCCGATGCGCACGAGGGGGTCGCTGCTGTCAGCCAATCTGACTTTGGCGCGAAGCACATACAGGAATAAGCGCTTTTGAATGGCTGGCTGTAACGCCGCCGGTAATTGCATGACATAACCCCCTCCATTGTCGCCCCATAGCAAAAAACTTGCCAGCATCCTGCCCTTCGGGTTGCAATAGCTCCCATAGACCGCAGCAGAGGGAGTGGCTAACCTTACGTCGCAACTCAATTGTCCTTGCAAGAAAGACTGGGCATCCTCGCCCGAAAAACTGATCAGACCCAAATGCGAAAGATCGACAAGCACACTCGCCGACCCAATGCTTGCAAGCTCGGCGGCAGCATTTCCATAATGAATGGCCCGGCCGTCCTGGATGCTTGCGTGACGGCTTTGCAGATAAGCTTGCCAGTTGGGATTCATGCAGGACAATACAATATGAAAACAATTTAAAATCAATTATACGGCCAATACAGTTCCCGATAAACCGCTAATTGCCTGGAATGAGATAATGGCGTTATGGCTTTCGCTTTATCTTCCTTATCATTCCGCCTTTGCTCATCGTCCACCTCAAACCCTCCAAACGCCTGGCAGTAGCACTGGGTTTCGCTCATTTCAGCGCTATCGCACTGCTATGGCCGCTCACATTGCCGGTGATGGTCAAGCTGGTGGGGAGCACGCTGCTGGTTGCCAGCCTAGTCTATTACGAACGATATTACGCCTGGCTAACCTCACCGGGATCGATAAAGGGGCTGCAGCTGGAGTCAGGGGCTTCGGATGAAATGTCTTGCACGCTTGAAACAAAAAGCGGTGAACGTTTCGCCTGTGTGCTGCTTGGCAGCAGCTTTGTGGCACCTTATCTGACTGTCCTTGAACTTAGACCGCTGGTGCATCCGAAATCGTGGAGGAGACGCTTTGCTCGCAGCATTGTAATTCTTCCGGACGGAATCGATGCGGACGAATTTCGCCGCCTGCGGGTGCTGTTGCGATGGAAGTGGAAAGACCCAAAAGTGAAAGAACAAAAAAGAACAACCGACCCTGGGCGGAATTGATGCAAAATCGTACCTGCAGCGCTGCTTGATGCAGCTTGCCGGATTGCTCCCGCTTCCGTCAATCGCTATTTTTATTTGCTTTTTTGACTGATCTAAAAAAACACCCGTGCGGCCGATCCGTGAAGCCAGGTTACTGTGTAGAAGTCCAGTTGTCCATTTATCGGCAGAATCGAAAACCTGTGAAGAGTTGTAATACCGGTAGTCTGTATCGGTACAGATTGCTCTCCCGGTATGTTCACACGCGGAAGCAGAAGACTGAAAGTCGTTCCCCCGGTATCGACAGTCATGCGGATGGTGACACTGACAAGTGTCCCGATCTCGGTCTCGACACTACGGATCTCATCGCCGGTAAAGCTCAGCGTTTGTTGCAGATCCTGGTAACTGAAATGCGGCTTTCCATCTATACCACTGGTCGAGTACGTAATGTTGAGGTGCTTGCCGCTGAGCTGGTACAAATTCGGCGGCTGGCTGGCAGCCTGGTTTGCTTGCATGTGTGCCTCCCTGTCCCCTGTTCGTTAGTTCACCTGAAAGACTACCCAATAATCCCATCAGAAGCGGGACGAAAGGCAACCCAAACGTCCGGGAAACGTGCCGCACCTCCGCTCCCGTTATTAATATAGGTCATGGTCCTCAAAAGGCAAGATCGGGCAAACACACTTCGGATCGGGGGAACACACTCCAGCATGCTGCCACAGCAGTAAAATGCCGCAATGTATTCAGCCAGCTCGGCAGCTTCGCAAACGCACGCGTAAAAATTAGTGTGATCCCAAAAATGGTGTCAAGCAATTATTGTGACGAACGCACGCAGGCCGCCCGCTTTTACGCCAACATCCGAAACTCAATTGCTCTGAATCTGTTCCAAAACTCCACCCCTGGCAAAGTGTACTTTCTCAGCGTTATGCCACCCCCCGAAGACGTCGTCGATGGTAAACAGCTCTGTGGCGGGAAACCGGTCCGCGTACGTGGCGCTAACCGCCGTATCCCGCGGCCGATAATAATGTTTGGCTGCGATGTCCTGCGCTGGGTGTGTATAAAGATAGTCAATATAGGCAACCGCCACGTCAGATGCGCTACTCCCGCCATTCGCGATGACGCTGATGGGACGTTCGGCCACAATCGACACTGGCGGTACGATAATCTCAAACTTTTCCTCTCCTTTTTCATGGGTGAGTAGATGGGCTTCGTTCTCCCAGACTAACAGCACGTCGCCGAGACCCTGCTCGACAAATGCTGCCGTCGCGTCTCTCTTTCCGGATTTGGAATCGGACGGTTTGATGTTCGCAAACAGGCGTTTCACGAACTCGAGTGCAGCCGCCTCATCGCCGCCCGATTGCTTGAGCGCGTATCCCCACGCAGCCAGGTAGCTCCAGCGGCCATTCTCGGAATATTTGGGATTGGATGTGATAACCTCTGTACCGGACCGCACAAGGTCATCCCAATCGCTCAACCCCTTCGGATTGCCTTTGCGTACCAGAAATACGATGGTGGAAGTATATGGTGAAGCATAAGACGAATTCCTCGGCAGGGGTTGCCACCGAAGCGGAATAATGCCGGGTTTTCCATCCGGCGTTGTCTTGTCATAGGACAAAGCGAGCGTGATGATATTGAGGCCATCGACCAACGCATGCACCGGTTCCCCCGATTTATTCCGGGCTAGCCTGATGCTGACGTTGACGCCTGTCCGGCCCTTCCAGTGCGTGGCAAACGCGTCATTCAAATCCATATGCAGCCTTCGAGCAGGATCGTGGGCTGAGCCATGCGAGAAGGGATGCAGCGTGGCATAGGCCGCGCCGAGGCTGACCAGGAAAATAAATAGGCTGACTACGAGGCGAGAATTGATGAAAGTCATTTTGCGTCCTCCAATCAAGATAATCCAGGAAGAAATCTAGCATTCGACCTTCCCTATTCAAACCAAGAAAATCTGCATAGCTTATCAAGCGGTTCCCGTTCCGCTTGGCTACTCATCTCGCGCAACCCTTCTGCAGTTATCGGATAGTCGCTACACCGGACTCGATGGCTTATTCGTAAAACGGATAAGCAAATAAAATGTCATTGGTTCCGCAAAGATAAAATAGATGATATTTTTCGTCGCGTGGGTAGCTTCTCTGTTTCTCTGTTCTCTGAGGTTAGCTTCTCCGTTCCGGTTGTGTAACTGACGAACCTCTGACTTGTTCCGAGGTTTCCAAGGCGCCGACACAGTTGGCGCCTTTTCTTTGGTGGCGCTGTAGAACATAATGGACGCATGGCGCCTACACCTCTTCCCCAGCAGCTTGGTGGCTGTCAAGGCACAGATCCCAATAATCTGAAACACGGCACAATAACAATATGAATTTTCAGCAGCTGCGCATCATCCATGAAACCGTACGGCAGAATTACAACCTGACCGATGCGGCAAATGCTCTTTTCACTTCCCAATCCGGGGTCAGCAAGCACATTAAAGACCTGGAGGATGAGTTGGGTGTGGAACTTTTTGTACGAAAAGGCAAGCGGCTGCTTGGATTGACCGATCCGGGAAAGGAGCTGGTCGAGATCGTTGCGCGCATTCTGCTCGATGCGAAAAATGTCAAGCGGCTGGCCGAGCAGTACAGCAACCGGGCCGAGGGGCGTCTAACCATCGCCACCACCCACACGCAGGCACGGTATGCGTTGCCACCGGTAGTAACTCAATTCAAGAAGGCATTTCCGCAGGTACATCTCGTCCTGCACCAGGCCAGCCCAGGCGAAATTGTATCGATGCTCCTGGATGGCCAGGCGGACATCGGCATCGCCACCGAGGCGCTGGAAGAGGTGGCAGAGCTGGCATCGTTTCCGTATTATTCGTGGCACCACGCGGTCATCGTGCCGCCCGGGCATCCATTGGAATCAACACATCCCCTTACATTGGAGGCCGTCGCAGAGTTCCCCATCATTACCTACCATGAAGGTTTTACCGGCCGGAAAGGCATCGACCAGGCATTTGCAAAAGCGGGGCTGATCATCGACATCGCCATGTCGGCGCTGGACGCCGACGTCATTAAGACTTATGTAGAGCTTGGGCTGGGCGTGGGCATTGTCGCCTCGATGGCGTTCAATCCGGCGCGGGACATTCGGCTCAACCTGCTCGACAGCTCACATCTCTTTGAAAAAAATACCACAAACATCTCCGTGCGACGCGGTCATTACCTCCGTGGGTACGCCTATCGCTTCATCGAGCTGTGCCTGCCATCACTGACCGAGGCCGCAATTCGGTCGGGCGTCAAGCCTGAGACAGATGTGGAGCTCAACGACTGAACTCGTAGATTGATGCCGCGAGTTCATACCCCGGCTTTATCGCATTATTTCGGCGTCCAGCAATCAGTGGGGACTATCCGGATTCACCCCCACGGCGAAAGACTCGGGCCCATGATGCCCGGGAGCATATCCGCTGACGTTCAGGCTTACCTTTTTCTGTTTATTTCTTTTTCAGTTTATTTCTTTTTCTGTTTATTCCATGCGTTCCGTGGTATGAGTTGCTTTCATGATAAACGGAAAGATATGAGCGCAGCACCGACCCCGATGAAAACTCCAAAAAGAATTGAACCGCTGATCCAGGACGGCCTTGTCGATGAGGTTATCCGCCAGTTGACGAGCGGCAAGGAAGCCACGGTGTATGTGGTTCGCTGCAAAGAAGAGATACGGTGTGCGAAAGTTTATAAAGAAGCCAACAAGCGCAGTTTCCGCCAGAGTGTGGATTACACCGAAGGCCGAAAAGTAAAAAACAGCCGTCGTGCACGAGCCATGGAAAAAGGCACCCGCTATGGCCGTAAATCGCAGGAGGAAGCTTGGCAAAATGCCGAGGTGGACGCCTTGTACCGTCTCGCCGCCGCAGGTGTGCGCGTGCCCAAGCCGTATAACTTCCATGAGGGCGTGCTGGTGATGGAACTGGTGACCGACAATGCGGGCAATGCCGCACCGCGGCTCAATGATCTTGTGCTCAAGGCAGAACTATCCCGCGAATACCACCACACATTAATTATGCAGGTGGTGCGCATGCTTTGCGCGGGGATCATCCACGGTGATCTATCCGAATACAACGTGCTGGTCGACAGCACAGGGCCCGTCATCATTGACCTGCCTCAAGCCATCAACGCGGCCGCCAATAACCAGGCCTGCAAAATGCTGCTGCGGGATGTCAATAACCTGACCACTTACTTCAGCCGCTTTGCGCCTGAATTGCTGACCAAAAACTATGGCATGGAGATATGGTCGCTCTACCAAAACAACCAGCTATACCCGGAGAGCGTCCTGACCGGGTGCTTCGAGCGCATTGAAAACCCGATCGACATGAACAGTGTCATGCGTGAAATTAACGATACGCTTAAGGAAGAAGAAGCTCGGCAACTTTATCGTTCATTACGTAGCAAATGAAGGGTAGAGTGCTTGAATGATGGATCTGCCGCCCAGCATCCAGAAGCGTATCGTCTGCTCTATTCAAGCCGCTGTTAAATACGAGGTGCCGGCGAACCGTCAGGCTTGATAGACGCGAAACTCTTTTCGTGGCCTTCAAAATAGGTCATCACGTCAGCTGCAAATTGATCGCATAGGCGTTTCCCGGTAGGCCAGGCACATCCAAAGCAGCTTCCCGCTCGGCCTCGTCAGATCATAACTGTAGCGGTTGATCGCTTTATGGTTACGGCGAACTTCGCGTTCCCGCTTACCTTCGTTCTCAACGGGGCGCACCAAGGACTTAAATCCCTACAAAACCCTATCGATACCCATTCACCTAGCGGGAAACTCGTCTTCCGCATTTTTGCGGCACTCACCGAATTCGAACGTGGCGTCATCCGTGAACAAGGTGCACGGAAACAATCATTATGCTTGCCACAGCGGCGGCTCATCCATCAGGGCGACCTGTTCCCGCAATTCAAGTATCCGATCCTGCCAATAGTGCTGTGTGTTGAACCACGGGAATGCCTGTTTGAAGGCGGGGTCGTCCCAGCGCTGCGCCAGCCACGCGGCGTAATGAATCAAACGCAGGGTGCGTAGCGGTTCGATCAGATACAATTCGCGTTCGTCGAAATCGCAAAAATCCTCATACCCGGCCAGCACGCCATGCAATTGCTGCTGACTGTGGGCACGCTCGCCCGATAATAACATCCACAAATCCTGTACCGCCGGACCCATGCGGCTATCGTCAAAATCCACAAAATGCGGACCTTCATCCGTCCACAACACATTGCCGGGGTGGCAATCGCCGTGCAGGCGCAATACGCGCACCTCACCCGCACGCGCCAGGCAGTGGCGCACACCATCCAGCGCCTGATTCACCACGCTGCGATAGGCCGCATCGAGATCAGCTGGAATAAATTCATGCATCAGCAGATAATCACGTGGCTGTTCACCAAAGCTGGAGATATCCAGCCTGGGGCGATCTCGGAACGGCTTGAGCGCGCCGATGGCGTGGATGCGCCCCAGGAAACGCCCCATCCATTCCAGCGTGTGGCAGTCTTCCAGTTCGGGTGCACGGCCTCCATGATTCGGAAAAACAGCGAAGCGGAATCCCTCAAACCGGTGCAAACTTATTCCGTCCAGCACCAACGCAGGTACGACAGGAATTTCGTACTCCACTAATTCCTGCACGAAGGCATGTTCTTCCAGTATGGCGGCGTCCGTCCAGCGCCCGGGACGATAGAATTTCGCCACCAATGGCGCGCCCTCCTCCATGCCGGCCTGGTAGACGCGGTTTTCGTAGCTGTTGAGTGCCAGCAGGCGGCCATCGCTGCGGAAGCCTACACTTTCCAGTGCGTTGAGTACGCAATCAGGGGACAGCATGGAAAAATCTTGAGAGGGCGGACTACTGGTTTCTGTCACGGCTTATACTCGAAATGGAATTCCCGGTCTTTGTCTTTCGGCAGGCGGGGCGATGCGATCAGTATCTATCAGTATCTATCACTATTCCAGCTTGTCGGGCATTGATCCACGGAAAGCGCACTACACATCCGCACCCAGGAATCCGCCGCTCTGGTGAGCCCACAGGCGAGCATAGAGGCCATTCAACTCGATCAGGCTCTGATGGTTGCCCTCTTCCACGATGCGGCCTTTTTCAATGACGATCAGGCGATCCATCGCCGCAATGGTCGACAGTCGGTGCGCTATGGCTATGACCGTCTTGCCTTCCATCAGGCGGTATAAGCTCGACTGAATGGCCGCCTCCACTTCAGAGTCCAATGCGCTGGTCGCTTCATCAAGCAACAGCACAGGCGCATCTTTCAGCATGACGCGGGCAATCGCGATTCGCTGACGCTGCCCGCCAGATAGTTTGATTCCCCGCTCGCCCACATGGGCGTCATAACCCTTACGGCCCATCGGGTCCGTCAAGCCGGCTATGAAGTCATGCGCTTCAGCTTTTTTCGCGGCGGCTATCATATCCATCTCGGTTGCTTCCGGGCGCCCGTACAAAATGTTATCCCTTACCGATCGATGCAGGAGCGAAGTATCCTGCGTCACCATTCCGATATTGGCACGCAAACTGTTCTGAGTGACGTACTTGATATCCTGTGCATCGATCAAAATGCGCCCCTGTTCAACATCGTAAAATCTAAGCAGAAGATTTACCAGTGTCGATTTCCCCGCGCCTGAGCGACCGACCAACCCGATCTTTTCGCCCGACCCGATGTGCAGCGAAAGGTGATCTATTATCGCGGTATCCCCTCCGTAACAAAACAGGACATCCTCGAACTTGATATCCGCCTTCGCTATCTGAAGGGGTTTTGCCCCGGGATGATCGGTGACCAGGTGCGCGCGCGAAAGCGTATTGATACCATCCCGCACAGTGCCGATATGCTCGAACAATGAAGACATTTCCCACATGACCCAATGCGACATGCCATTGAGCCTCAGCGACATTGCACCAACGGCGGCCAGCGCCCCGACGCCGATCAGGTCCTTTGTCCAGAGCAGCAACGCTATGCCAACCGCGCTGATGATCAGACTTGCTCCCATGATTTGATTCACAACTTCAAAAGTAGTGATGAGTCGCATCTGTTTATGCACCGTTTCGAGGAATTCCTGCATCGCCGATCGTGCGTACCCTGCCTCTTTGCCGGCATGGGAAAAAAGCTTTACGGTAGCAATATTGGTATAGGCATCGCTGATGCGCCCTGTCATCAGGGCACGGGCATCGGCCTGCGATTGGGAAACGCGGCCCATTCGCGGTACGAAAAACCACAATGCGAAGATATACAGGATGAGCCATGCGATAAACGGTATCGACAGCCAGACATTAAAACTGCCGACCACGGCAACCAATGTGAAGAAATAAATGGTGACATAAATGAGAATATCTCCCAGAATGAAGCAGACATCGCGCAACGCAAGGGCCGTTTGCATGACCTTGGCCGCTACCCGGCCGGCAAATTCGTCCTGGTAAAAGTTCATGCTCTGGTTAAGCATCATCCGGTGAAAATTCCAACGCAGACGCATCGGAAAATTCCCCCCCAATACCTGGTGTTTAAAGAAATTTTGCACTGCGACCAATAATGGGCTAGCTGCGAGAAGCCCTGCGAACAGGAGAAGAGTATTCCGTTCCTGATGCCATAGAAGAGAGGGAGGTATATGGCTCAGCCAGTCAACAACTTTCCCCAAGATGGCAAACAATATTGCTTCAAACGCTCCGATGGCCGCGGTGAGCAACGTCATCGCAACAAGATATCTCCTCACGCCCTCGGTAGCTTCCCACATAAAGGCAAAAAACCCCTTTGGCGGTATCCTGTCCTTGGAATCAGGATAGGGATGAATCAATTTCTCAAAAAACTTGAACATTTAACTAAACATTTAACTTGAATATTTGGTATTTAAAAACTATTTAAAAATATGCTGTTCATCGGACCAACACGGGCTTTTTAAATGCTATAAAGATGACTATGACCAATGTGGCTCCGAAATTGAAGCAAAATATACAATAGCATCGATTTCCCTTAGCGCCGGTCGCTGGGTGCGCATCAGCCAGAAAAACGGACAATAGCTTTAATCGACCCGCCAGATAATTTGAAAACCTCATGCCCGGCGCTTACGCACACCTTACCTTAGTCAATCTCGCCAGAGAGCCCGCCCGACTGGAAAGCCATGGCTTCAGTCCGGAAGCGATCGTTCCACTACTGGATTATTTCCGCTTTTGCGAACTTGGCGCGGTCAGCCCCGACTATCCATATCTCGATATCGCTCGTCCCGATTCGTGTCATTGGGCGGACAGAATGCACTACGAGAAAACGGGCGATATGATCAAGGCTGGAATAAACCTGATCAGGAAAATGGAAGGCGCATCGCAACAGAAAGTATTTTCCTGGCTGCTGGGATACACCAGCCACGTCGTAACGGATGTAACCATTCACCCCGTCGTCGAACTGAAAGTGGGCGAATACCAAAAGAACAAGGATAAGCACAGAATATGCGAAATGCATCAGGATGCATATATCTTCCAGCGATTGAACCTTGGAGAGGTCGGGCTGGCCGAACACCTGGATTCGGGAATCTGGGGATGCTGCGATAAACCCGACAGCGGAAAACTCGACCCGGCGATCGTAAACGCCTGGCAGAGCATGCTCAAGAACTGTTACCCAGGATCATACCAGGCCAATCCTCCCCTCATCGATAATTGGCATGGTTCATTCAAATTTGTCGTCGACAAGGCGGAGGAAGGCAATAGACTTCCTCCCTTCGCACGCCATGTTGCCGTCAATGTCGGCTTGACCTACCCGGCTGTTGCGGATCTTGACAATCAGTATTTGAAAGGGCTGGCCACGCCGCTCGGGGCGATGGAGTATGACCAGATATTCGACCGTGCGATAGCAAATGTTCTTACTGTTTGGTCATCCATAGCCAATGCCGTATTCAGGAATGACAACGGGTACATCACGGCGATCAACAACTGGAACCTGGATACCGGAAGAGACGCTTCCGGCACATATGCATATTGGACCTAACAAGCGTGGTCATAAATAAAACGATCATTGCCATTGCGGTTGCGGTTTGCTTGACAGCAGGTTGCACTGCCAGCCCCAAACGCCCGGGCAGCGATGAAATGTATATCAAGGCGTCTGCGCTGACAAAATTATCCGCGGCGGTGGAATCGACGGTCCGCTACAAAAATCCCCCGCCAGACCTGAGCGACAGCGAATTGCTGGCGCTGGCAACAAGGCATGATCCGATACTGCTGGAAAACTTCAAAAATTATAAGGTCAAGGTGCAGCGCCAGGATCGCCATTCGGTTGTACTCATATGCGATGCGACCGGTACACATGCTTTACTGGAAGACGCTGGCTGTACCGGCCCGATGGATCGGGCACGCTGGATTGGGAAGCCGGAGCCGTGCGATTTCTCGATAAATGTGGGCAAAATATGCGGAAACTGAACTATCTTCCCTGCATGAAGGATTTTACCGCTTCAGCACCGTATCTTTCGCCTCAGGCAATAGCCCCGGATAATCCCGGCTGTAATGCAGGCCCCGGCTTTCATGGCGCAGCATGGCGCTTTGCACGATCAGGTCGGCGGTATCGACCAGATTGCGCAGTTCCAGCAAGTCATTGGTTACGCGGAAGTTGGCGTAATACTCATTGATTTCCTCGTGCAACAGCTCGATGCGGCGCCGCGCGCGCTCCAGGCGCTTGGTGGTGCGGACAATGCCCACATAGCTCCACATGAACCGCCGCAGCTCGTCCCAATTGTGGGAAATGACAATCTCTTCATCGGCATTGGTAACACGGCTTTCGTCCCACTGGGGCAGTTCCACCACGGGCGTGAAAAGCTGATCCATTATCTCTTTGGCTGCCGCCTGACCGAAAACTAGACATTCCAGCAGCGAATTGCTCGCCAGCCGATTGGCCCCATGCAGGCCGGTATGCGCGGTTTCACCTATTGCGTATAAATTATCCAGGTCGGCCTTGCCATTCCAATCGGTAACGACGCCTCCACACGTGTAGTGTGCAGCGGGCACGACGGGGATGGGCTGCCTGGTGATATCGATACCCAGTTCCAGGCAGCGCTTGTAAATATTAGGGAAGTGCCCCTTCAGAAAATTCGCCGGTTTGTGGGATATATCCAGATAAACGCAGTCCAGCCCGCGCTTCTTCATTTCGAAATCGATTGCGCGCGCGACGATGTCGCGCGGCGCAAGCTCCGCGCGGTCGTCGTGCCAGGGCATGAAGCGCGAGCCATCCGGGAGCTTGAGCAATCCGCCTTCACCGCGCACCGCCTCGCTGATCAGGAACGATTTAGCGTGGGGGTGATAAAGGCAGGTGGGATGGAACTGGATGAATTCCATGTTTGCCACGCGGCAGCCCGCCCGCCAGCCCATGGCGATACCATCACCTGTGGCGGTATCGGGATTGGTGGTGTAGAGGTAAACCTTGCCGGCGCCGCCGGTCGCCAATACCGTATTCTGCGCCCCAATGGTGTGGACGGTGCCGGCCACGCTGTCCAGCACATAGGCGCCGTAGCAGCGGTTGCTCTTCTCACCGGAGCGAACGCCCAGATGGGCCAATTTGGCGCTGGTAATGAGATCGATCGCAACATGATGCTCAAGCACGGCGATATTGGGATGGGCACGCGCCTTTTCGCTTAGGGTCAATTGGACCGCCTGTCCGGTGGTATCCGCGGCGTGAATGACGCGCCGCACGCTATGGCCGCCTTCCCGGGTCAGGTGGTAACCCGTTCCATTCCCGAGATCACGCGTAAAGGGCACACCCTGATTGATAAGCCACTGGATAGCCTGCGGACCGTTTTCGACGACATATCGGGTAACCCGTTCGTTGCAAAGGCCTGCGCCTGCGACAAGCGTATCTCGGATATGGGCCTCGGGCGAATCCTCCTCCGACAACGTTGCGGCGATACCACCCTGTGCCCAACCGCTGGCTCCGTCCAGCAGCGCCCCTTTGGTAATGAGCCCCACCTTATTGTTTTGCGCCAGATTCAACGCAAGAGTGAGCCCAGCCAGACCGCTGCCGATAATCAGGGTATCGAAATTGAGCTGCGTCACTTTATCTGTGTCACTTATGTCTGTTATTTTTATTGCTTTAACCTTGGAATGATAACAGACCTGTCGCTGACCTTATACCTAACTCCAGGCTATCCGCCTCATACATTGCAGATCGCCAAGCTCAAACCCTGCCTGCGGTGTTGCGCGAAAACGCAAGATGTTCTCGGGCTGAAGATTTATTTTACTGTACAGAAATGGGTGGCGGTCCCCTGCTCGACTTGTATCGTGCTGTGGTGGATAGCATAGCGGCTTTCGAGAGTCCGCCTGATATCTTCCATAAATGCATCGCCGGGATAGCCGCCGGGCATCACCAGGTGTACGGTCAATACGCTTTCGGTGGTGCTGATGCCCCAGATGTGCAGGTCGTGAACGTCGGCCACGCCTGGCTGCTGCCGCAAGTAAGCGTCAATCGCAGCGATGTCGATGTTTGCTGGTACGGCGCTTAATATCAAGCGCACTGAATCGCGGAGCAGTCCCCACGTACTGAAAATGACTGCAGCTACGATAACCAGACTGATAACGGGATCGAGCCAATACCAGCCTGTGAAAATGATCGCAATACCTGAAGCTATCACCCCCGCGGAAACGGCAGCATCCATCGCCATGTGCAGATAGGCACCCTGGATGTTCAAATCGCCTTGGCTCCCCTTCAGGAATAACCAGGCGGACAGGCCGTTAATGATAACCCCGGCTGTAGCAACGAAGGTCACAGTGATACCCGCCACAACTGGCGCTTGCGAAAATCGCTGGACAGCCTCCCACGCAATGGCACCGCATACCACAAGCAGCAGCATGGCATTGGCCAGCGCAGCCAATATAGACGTGCTGCGCAAACCGTAGGTATAGCGTTCGGTTGCCTCCCTGCGCGCCAGAATGCTCGCGCCCCAGGCCAGTATCAGGCTCAATACATCCGACAGGTTATGCCCCGCATCGGCCATTAATGCCATGGAGTTGGCGGCAAAGCCATACCCAAACTCAACCATTACAAATGTGTGATTCAAAGCGATGGCTATGGGAAAGCCGCGCTCATTGCCATGTATGGCGGCATGCCGGCGACTGCCGGGTTCCGCCTTCAAAGCCAGGCCACGCGGATCCTGCTCATGGTTGTGATAATTTCCTCTCACACTCTGACTCTGCGGTTGGGGAGATATCGTGGCCCGGCTTGATTCCCGTCTAGCCCAACACTGCTGTGGCTGAGCGTCCGAGAAGGATTTCGATAAGGGATTTATTCACCAGTGCTGAAAAGATTATGTCTGTTGCCGTACAGAATCTGCAGCGATATGAGCGCACCTTATTTGTTGTGCTGATTTTTGCCTGGAGAATTTCGGATCCCGTGGCAAATTTCGGATCCTTATTAATCCTGAAACAAAGGAGACATCTCATGTTCATGTTTACTACCACCACTCAAAACATGGAGGCATGCATCGATGCATGCGATCAGTGTCACCGGATCTGCTTGCAGTCCGCCATGACCCAGTGCCTCGAATCAGGCGGCAAACATGTTGAGCCAGGTCATTTCCGCCTCATGATGAATTGTGCGGAGATCTGCCAGACGTCGCTTAATTTCATGCTAAGCAATTCCGAGTTCAGCGAACAGATCTGCGCGGTATGCGCTGAAATTTGTGACGCTTGTGCGGAAAGTTGTGATCAGTTGGACGGCATGGAAGATTGTGCCAAAGTCTGTCGTGAATGTGCCAGAAATTGCCGTAGTATGTAGAGTGCGGCACCTGAGCTGAATGTACACTTGAGGACACTCCGGGCAGGCCGCCGCTCCCCCCTCTCGGTTCTCCCTCGGTTCTCCCTGAGGAGGCACGCCGATGACTTGGAATTGCGTTGCCCCAGGTTGTCGTGGCTCTGCCAGCCCTTTGCCGGCGCGGTCAGCCTGCCCTATTCGCCAGCCAGGCCCACCCCGAACCCCGCAGCTGGGTACGCGCCTCAATCGCCAGCATATCCATCAAGCAGCCTGCTGGCGCTGGGTTACGGAAGCGGGTGGCGCGGTGAGCAACAGTGGGCATGCCCGGCTCTCCTCAGCTGTTTTGTCTGTTGCCCATCCATGTTTCAAGCATGTTTGGCCCGGCTAGCGCGTGGAACAGAATGTTGGACATAGCCGCTTCCCATAAAAATGAACCCCTGGCATACGCCCTGCCGAAGCCTGGCTTGGGGCTATAGCCCCGACGCCGCGTTAATTCGCTTATAACGAACACCATGGATTTCTGCCACTCATCTCATCTTTGTTCAATAACCACGTTTTCAAGTGAACTAATTTATACTGTGCGTTGTCTGTTCACTCAGGTCACGGATCGCGAGCGTGCGCGTGATTCCCCGATGCACCCCTGAACGGGTATACTTGGCTGATGCCTCAACGCAGCAGTTACAAGTAAAAATCACAAATTCAGGGATTGGGCGGCATGAGTGACCGTGAAATTGATCAGCAACTGGTGGAGCGCGCGCAACATGGCGATAAGCATGCGTTCGATTTGCTGGTGGTCAAGTATCAGCGCAAGCTCGCACGATTGCTATCACAGTTTATACGCGATTCGACAGAAGTTGAAGATGTAACCCAGGAAGCTTTTATCAAGGCCTACCGCGCGTTGCCGTCTTTCCGTGGTGATAGCGCGTTTTATACCTGGCTGTACAGGATAGGCATCAACACCGCGAAGAATTTTCTTGTGGCCCAAGGGCGGCGGGCGCCCACCACCACAAATGCGGGATTCGATAGTGAGGATGCCGAGGGCTTCGAGGAGGCCAGCCATTTACGGGAGATGAATACTCCGGAAAGCGAACTGACGAGTAAACAGATCGCTCAAACGGTAAATCAGACCCTGGAGGAATTGCCTGAGGAATTGCGCACGGCAATTACATTAAGAGAAATCGAGGGGCTGAGCTATGAGGAAATTGCAGCCATCATGAATTGCCCCATTGGTACAGTGCGCTCACGGATATTTCGTGCCCGTGAAGCAATAGCGGAAAAACTACGGCCCTTGCTAGGGACCGGCAAAGATAAGAGGTGGTAGCATGGAAGAAAAAATATCGGCATTGATGGATGGCGAACTGGATGCGGACGATGCGGCGGGCACCATCGCACGATTCAAGAAAACAGATGAGTTGCGCGATCAGTGGGCGGTTTACCATCTGATCAGCGACATTCTGGCGCAGCCGGAGGGAACACATGTTGACGTTACCCGGCGTGTCAGTGCGAGACTGGCCGCGGAACCAACCGTGCTTGCTCCTCGTCCGTCTGCAAAGCATAAGCCCGTCGCATTCGCCGCTGCCGCTTCGATAGCGGCGATGGCTGTGGCGGGATGGATGAGCCTGCATACTACGCAACCGACGGATCGATTACAGGCAAATCTGGCCGACAACAGGCCATCCCCCGCAGCGACAGTACCCGTAACGACCACCGCTTCCGTTTCCGCCGCACCCTCCGTTCCCAACTCAGCTCCCGCGCAAATTAACGATTACCTGATGGCACACCGCGAATTTTCACCCGGCGCCGCCATGCATGGAATGGCGCCCTCCTATATACGTACGGTTGCGGAATCGCGCCAAAACTTCGCCAGATGATGCGTATTGCACTGGCTGCCTGGTTGCTGATGGCAGCTAACGTTCAGCCTGCGTTCGCCCAAAATCCGTCGAGTTCCTCTCCAGATGCGCTAAGCTGGCTGCAAAAGATCGCATCTGCACCGCGCCGACATAACTATGTCGGCACTTTCGTCTATTCGTCCAACGGCGATATCGAGACCTCACGTATCATCCACCTGGTGGATGAAGAAGGGGAGCATGAAAAAAGTGAAGTGCTGGATGGCGCACCGCGGGAAATCATCCGAAACAATGATGAGATGAGATGTTACTTGCCTGAGAGCAAGACCATTGTTACCGAAAAACGCTGGCTGAGAAAGGTTTTTCCCGCGCTTCTGCCCCAGCCGCTCAGTAATCCGAATAACCTCGACGATAACTATATTATCAGGAAGGGCGGGCAGGAGCGCGTCAGCGATTACATGTGTCAGGTAATAGACCTGGAACCCAGGGACGAGAACCGCTATGGCCAGAAGCTATGGGTCGACCAGGATACCGGCTTGATACTGAAAGCCGCTGTAATGGACAAGGGTCGTGTAGTGGAACAATTTGTCTTCACCCAGTTGAAAATAGGCGGACACATAGACAAGGCATTACTGAAATCCAAATATGCCCCACAAGCCGCCGAGTGGCGTACGACCAACCTGGTGTCTTCCACCATGGGAAGTGGTAAGCTTGGCTGGCAGGTCAAGGATGCACCGCCGGGGTTCAAAAAGATTATCGAAATGAAGCGTAATCTTTCTGGAAAATCCACACCGGTGAGCCATATCGCCCTGTCGGATGGTCTTGCTGCCGTATCGGTTTTCATTGAACCGATATCCAAACATACCTCCCCACCGGAAGGGCTGTATCATGGCCGTGGAGCCATCAATATATATACCCGCACGGTTTCGGATAACATCGTGACAACGGTAGGGGAAGTGCCGCCGGCCACGGTGCTGCAAATCGGAAACTCGGTCGCTAGCGATAAAGCCAATTGAAGAATTCATCAGGACGCTAAGCGGAATCCTTACGCGGATCCGCCTGAGCGTTTACCAGATTTAGCGTTTACCCAGATTGTTTCTCCCATTTACCTTGATCAACCAGGACTCGAAACCTATTAACTATTTATTTATCTTTTACAGAAGGCAAAGAATGATAGCTAAATCTATTTTCGTGGTGCTATTGGCATTTTCTACTGCTGTCTCAGCGCAGTTGCCTGATTTTACTGAACTGGTGGAAAAACAGGGGCATGCGGTGGTCAATATCAGCACGGTGCAAGCTCCGAGCGCTGCCGGCAACCGGGCTTTTCCCGGAATGCCCAATATTCCAGAGGATGATCCGTTTTTTGAGTTTTTCCGCCGCTACATGCCGCCTCACGGAGGGGCGCCGAGGGATTTTGAATCGAAATCGCTTGGTTCGGGCTTTGTTATCAGTTCCGACGGCTATATCCTGACCAACGCGCACCTGGTGGACTCTGCCGATGAAATCAATGTGAAACTGACCGACAAACGGGAGTTCCGCGCCAAGCTGATCGGTGCGGACCGCAAAACCGACATCGCGCTCCTCAAGATCGAGGCCAGCGGTTTGCCCAAGGTGACTCAAGGTGATCCGGGCAAAACGAAGGTGGGTGAATGGGTGGTAGCGATCGGCGCACCTTTCGGCTTTGAAAATAGCGTGACGGCGGGCATCGTCAGCGCCAAGGGACGCTCCCTGGCCCAGGAAAATTTCGTTCCTTTCATTCAGACGGACGTGGCTATCAATCCGGGCAATTCCGGCGGCCCCTTATTCAACCTGAAGGGTGAAGTGATAGGCATCAACTCGCAAATTTATAGCCGTACCGGTGGGTTCATGGGATTGTCGTTCGCCATCCCCATCGATGTGGCGATGGATATTTCAAATCAGTTGATTGCCAGCGGCAAGGTGAGTCGTGGCAGAATCGGCGTACTGATTCAGGAAGTGACCAAGGAGCTCGCGGAATCCTTCGGGTTACCGAAGCCAACCGGCGCGCTCGTCGCCTCCGTTCAAAAGGGCGGTCCCGCGGAGAAAGCAGGGATCGAACCACGGGATGTCATTCTGAAATTCGACGGAAAGACCGTTACATCTTCAGGTGATTTGCCGCGGATCGTGGGAGCTACCAAGCCTGGGTCGAAAGTTCAGGTGCAGGTGTGGCGGAATGGCGCCACCAAGGACTTTACGGTGACAGTGGACGAACTTCCGCCGGACGAGAAACCTGCGACCGGCAAGCGGGGCAAAGCACCCGACACGGCCAATCGTATCGGACTGGTTCTAGGCGAACTGACCGCCGATCAAAAGAAACAACTGGAAACTGAGAATGGTTTGCTGGTGGAAGACATGATACCGGGCATCGCCAGTCGCGCCGGCGTTCGCCCCGGGGACGTGATTCTCAGCATTAACAACCAGGATGTAAAAACTGTTGAGCAATTCAACCAGTTGCTTAACAAGATACCGAAAGGGCGCAACATCGCCTTACTGATCAGGCGTGGCGATACCACGACCTTTATTACCATGAAAGTGAACGGTGGCGATAGCAAGTAAATCGGCCGCCCCTGATTCTCCCGTGCTGGTTGTATACGGCCGGGAGAATTGCCATCTTTGTCAGAATATGCTTGCCGCTCTGCGGGAGTGGCAGGAGCGTGTTTGTTTTCATCTCGAAGTAGTCGATGTGGACAGCGATGACGTCCTGAAGTCGCGTTACGGCGAGCGCGTTCCAGTACTGGAGGCGGGAGGCAAAGAAATTTGCCATTATTATCTGGACCATGTCGCGCTAGATGCTTATTTCTCAAAAATTCGCTAAAATGCGGAGTTCTTGAATAAGGGCAAGGGATCTGCGCGGAATCGGCGTCCGCGCCCTCCATCATATTTCAAGGGGCACACAGCATGTGCCCCTTTTAGTTGTTGCGACGCCTCCGATAACCACCCGCTCGATTGCCCCTCTCTCATCCCCTGATGCAGCATATTCGTAATTTTTCCATCATTGCTCATATCGACCACGGCAAATCCACGCTGGCGGATCGGATCATTCAGATGTGCGGCGGCTTATCTGACCGCGAGATGGAGGCGCAGGTGCTGGATTCGATGGATCTGGAGCGCGAGCGCGGCATTACCATCAAGGCCCAGACGGCCGCCCTGGAGTATAGGGCGCGCGATGGTAATAGCTATTTACTGAACCTTATCGACACGCCCGGCCACGTCGATTTTTCCTATGAAGTATCGCGTTCTCTGGCCGCTTGTGAAGGCGCGCTTCTGGTGGTAGATGCATCACAAGGCGTGGAGGCCCAGACCGTCGCCAATTGCTACACGGCTATCGAGCAGGGCGTGGAGGTTGTGCCGGTGCTGAACAAGATCGATCTACCCGCAGCCGAACCGGAACGTGTGATCAAGGAAATCGAAGATATTATCGGCATCGACGCCCAGGATGCACTTTTCGCCAGTGCGAAGACCGGCCAGGGTATTCAGGAAATTATGGAAGCGGTGATTTCACGCATCCCTCCTCCCAAGGGAGATCTTGCGGCGCCGCTTAAGGCTTTGATCATCGATTCGTGGTTTGATAACTATGTCGGCGTGGTGATGCTGGTGCGTGTAATGGATGGGGTACTCAGGCCGCGAGACCGGATATTGCTCATGGCCAGCAAAGCCATACATCTATGCGAGCAGGTCGGCGTTTTCACGCCCAAATCCAAAAACCGGGAATCACTCAGCGCCGGGGAAGTGGGCTTCATTATCTCCGGTATCAAGGAATTAAAATCGGCTAAGGTTGGCGATACCGTGACGCTGGCGGATCGTCCCGCTGCCCAGCCGCTGCTCGGCTTCAAGGAAATAAAACCCCAGGTATTTGCCGGACTTTACCCGGTTGAATCCAATCAGTACGACGCCCTGCGCGATGCGCTGGAGAAATTGAAGCTCAACGATTCGTCATTGCATTACGAACCTGAAACATCGCAGGCCCTGGGTTTTGGTTTCCGCTGCGGTTTTCTCGGCCTGTTGCATCTCGATATCGTGCAGGAGCGGCTGGAACGTGAATATGACATGGATCTCATCACGACCGCCCCGACAGTCGTGTATCAAATCTTGATGCGCGATGGCTCGATCATTGAAATCGAGAACCCATCAAAAATGCCGGACCTTTCGAAAATAGAGGAAATCCGCGAGCCCATCATTATCGCCACCATACTCGTTCCACAGGAGTATGTCGGAACGGTCATTACGCTTTGCATCAGCAAAAGGGGAACGCAGAAAAATATGCAATACATGGGCAGGCAGGTCATGCTCACGTATGAGATGCCGCTCAACGAGGTCGTGATGGATTTCTTCGACAGGTTGAAATCGGCCAGCCGGGGCTATGCTTCGCTCGACTACGAATTCAAGGAATTCCGCGCTTCCGACCTGGTCAAGTTGGACATACTCATCAATGGCGAGAAAGTTGACGCACTTTCGCTGATTGTGCACCGCGCCAATAGCCAATACCGCGGACGCGAGCTGGCGGAAAAAATGCGCGAACTGATTCCCCGACAAATGTTCGATATCGCGGTGCAAGCCGCCATCGGCTCTCACATTATCGCCAGAGAAAGCATCAAGGCCTTGCGCAAGAATGTGCTCGCCAAGTGCTATGGCGGAGACATTTCACGCAAACGAAAGCTGCTGGAAAAACAAAAAGCGGGAAAGAAACGGATGAAGCAGGTCGGTAATGTCGAGATTCCACAGGAAGCGTTTCTTGCGATTTTACGGGTTGGTGATAAATAAGGGATATCGAGCCATGATATCGAAAATATATCCGCAAATTCCCATTCCCAGTCCGTTGCAGGACATCCACTCAAGGGGTACGGAATGAATTTTCCGCTCATCATGCTCATTCTGCTGGTGGTTACCGGCGGAATTGCGTTGCTCGATCGCCTGGTGCTGCAACGTCAACGTGGGCCCGAAGCCGAGGGGCCCTGGTGGGTGGAGTATCCCAAGAGTTTTTTCCCCGTCATCCTTGTTGTCTTCTGCCTGCGTTCCTTCCTTGTGGAACCCTTCAAGATCCCATCGGGTTCGATGATCCCAACCTTGCTCGTCGGGGATTTCATCCTGGTGAATAAATATACCTACGGCATACGGCTGCCGGTTGTCAATGTCAAGATAATGGATATCAAAGAGCCGCAGCGCGGCGAAGTCATGGTGTTCCGCTACCCGGAGAATCCTTCGATGGATTACATCAAACGCATCATTGGGGTACCGGGTGACTTGATCACCTACCGTGACAAACGGCTGTTTATCAATAATGTTCCCGTGAAAACGGAGCCGGACGGAGAATACACCTACGTGGAATCCGGTCTGAATTATGTCTATAGCCGGCGTTTCAGGGAATCACTGGATGGCCACGACCACAAGATATTGATCAACCCCGAACTTCCCGACATTCTGCTTGCCGGAGTGCATCCCTTCCCTCACCGGGAAAATTGCACGTACGATGACAGCGGCTTAACGTGTAAGGTCCCGGCTGGAAATTACTTCATGGTGGGCGATAATCGCGATAGCAGCAGCGACAGCCGGTATTGGGGGTTCGTTCCGGAACGGAATATCGTCGGAAAGGCATTCATGATCTGGTGGAATTTCAGTGACCTCAAGCGGATCGGACTGTCTATTGACTGATCCGGGCAAATTGAGGGTAGCGCTGAGTTCGGATAATGCCGGGATAAAAGCTGTCCAAACCGGATAAGGCTGTAAATTATCCGCATATGAACAGTGATACATTTTGCCGAAAGATTGGCTACGTCTTCAACCGGCCGGAGCTGCTGCGTCAGGCATTGACTCATCGCAGCCATAGTCTGCCTCACAACGAGCGCCTGGAGTTTCTTGGCGACAGTGTGCTTAACTGTGCGGTTTCCGGATTGCTTTTCAGTCGCTTCCCCCATCTTACCGAAGGCAACTTATCGCGGGTGCGGGCCAATCTGGTCAATCAGCAGGCGCTTGCCGAAGTGGCGCAAGGGCTTGAATTGGGCAAGCTGGTCCGGTTCGGCGGCGGAGAACTCAAAAGCGGCGGAGAACGGCGTCCATCGATTCTCGCCGACGCGCTGGAGGCCGTGCTTGGAGCAATTTATCTCGATGGCGGGTTCCCAATGGCCGAGAAGGTCGTCACAACCCTTTTTGCTCCGCTGCTCCAGGAACTGGACACAGGGACTCTGGGTAAAGATCCCAAAACGCTCTTGCAGGAATATCTCCAGAGCCGCAGGCTGGCGCTTCCGCAGTATGCCGTTATCGCCACCACGGGCGAGGCTCACCAGCAGCATTTTAAAGTAGAGTGCGTAATTCCGAAGCCCGATATCCGCACGATAGGGGAAGGCACTTCCCGGCGGAGCGCTGAACAGGAAGCGGCGAGGCAAGCCTATGAACGCCTTCATCCACTTGATTAAAAAATCTGCCAGAGCATTGATCGCTCGCATGGACACCGGCTGTCCATCCACCGTAGTCTGCCCTCAGCCATGACCGCGCATCCAGACCACATTCCCAGCCCCGGCTATCGTAGCGGATACATCGCCATAGTAGGACGCCCCAACGTCGGCAAATCGACGTTGCTGAATAACCTGGTCGGACAAAAGATCAGTATCACTTCAAGAAAATCCCAGACCACACGTGATCGCATTAATGGCATTGTGACGAATGAACAATCCCAGTTTATTTTTGTGGATACCCCCGGTTTTCAAGCACAGTATGGAAGTCGCCTGAATAGCGCAATGAACCGTGCGGTAGCCCAAAGCATTCGTGATGTGGATATGGTGATCCTGGTAATTGAAGCAATGCATTTTGATGAGCGCGACAAACGGGTGATCAAACTACTGCCCGTGGGAAAACCCGTAATTCTCGCCATCAATAAAATTGACCGACTGGCGGATAAATCACAGCTTCTCCCGTTCATCCAAAAACTCGCAAATGAATTCGCTTTCGCAGCAATCATTCCTGTAAGCGCGCAACAGGGCACACAATTATCGGACTTGAAGGACACCATCAGCCCGCTTCTGCCCCAAAGACCTCCCTTATTCGATGAAGATGAAGTTACCGACCGTAGCGAGCGATTCCTTGCCGCTGAACTGGTTCGCGAAAAACTCTTTCGCCTTCTCGGTGAAGAACTTCCCTATTCCACCTGCGTGCTCATTGATCATTTCGCGGCCGAAGGAGGGCTTAGGAAAATACATGCGACGATCATTGTAGACAAGCCTAATCAGAAGGGCATCGTCATCGGCCACAACGGTGAAAAACTCAAGCTGATCGCCACCCAGGCGCGCAAGGATATGGAAGAAAGTTTTGGCGGCAAGGTATATCTCAAGGTCTGGGTAAAAGTGAAAAGCGGCTGGGCCGATAATGCCCGAGCATTGAGAACACTCGGGTACGAGTAGTTCCGGGCGGCGCAGCTGATGATTGTGGACAAGCAACGGCAAGAGGCCCAACCCGCGTTTGTACTGCATACCTATCCCTATCGGGAGACCAGCCTGGTGGTCGAGGCCTTCACTCTCAATTCAGGGAGGGTGCCGCTTTTGGCAAAAGGCGCAAAACGCCCGAAATCAGCGCTAAGAGGATTATTACGCGCATTTCAGCCATTGCAGCTCAGTTGGGGGGGAAAGTCGGAGTTACGCGTATTGTATAAAGCGGAATGGCAGGGCGGCCTGCCTCCCCTGCAGGGTACGAGCCTGATTTGTGGGTTTTACCTCAACGAATTGCTGATGCGGCTGCTGCATCGCAATGATCCTCATGAACAATTATTCGTCTATTATCAGGATACGCTGGCTGCATTGAGCACGCATGAGGATTACATGCCCATACTGCGCGGCTTTGAACTACGGCTGTTACAGGAGCTCGGTTATGCGTTGACCCTGGATCATGATGTCACCGGCAAACCCATCAATTCCCCCAGCGATTACTGCTACGAAATCGGGCGCGGGCCGGTAAAATTGGAAGAAAATGACTGTAGCCAGGGCTTGCGATTAAGCGGGACAACGCTCCTCGACATGGGGCGAGGCGATTATTCAAGTGCTGCAACACGGGTACAGAGCAAAATATTGATGCGCTACGTACTCAATCATTATCTCGGCGACCAGCCTTTACATACGCGGCAGCTATTGAAAGATCTCCAACAATTATAAATGTCATAAATTAGATGAGGCCGAACACTGAACCGTTTTTCGATCCTGTGACCGGCACAGTGAGCTATGTCGTTTACGACGAGCCTGGCGGCGCCTGCGCGATCATCGATCCCGTGCTGGATTATGATCCCAAGTCCGGCAGAACCAGTACCTCGTCCGCGGATAAACTGATGGGGTTTGTAAACAAACAGCGGCTAACGGTGGAATGGATACTCGAAACACACGTGCATGCCGACCACCTTACCTCAGCGCACTATCTCAAGGGTCAGCTGGGAGGCAAGACCGGCATCGGATGCGAGGTTCCCAGAGTGCAACAAATCTTCAAAAAAATATTCAATCTTGGGCCGGAGTTCATACCGGATGGGCGACACTTCGATTACCTGTTTACTGATACCGAGACCTTCAACGTCGGCAAATTGTATGCAAAAGTAATTTTTACGCCGGGCCATACACCTGCCGATGTGTCGTATCAGTTCGATAACGCCATCTTTGTGGGCGACACCCTATTCATGCCGGACCTGGGTACAGCGCGCGCCGATTTTCCCGGCGGCGATGCGCGCCAGCTATTCCGTTCAATAAAACTTTTGCTGGAAAATCCCGCCGAAACGCGGTTGTTTATGTGCCATGATTATCCCCCCTCAAGCCGCCAATCCCGATGGGAAAGCACAGTAGCTGAGCAATGCGCACATAACATCCATGTCCGCGAAGGCACTGGTGAAGACCAGTTTGTCTCCATGCGTGAGGTGCGTGATGCGACACTGGGTATGCCAACGCTATTATTTCCCTCGGTTCAGATTAACATGCGGGCAGGACAAATGCCCTCACCGGAAGAGAACGGTGTCTCGTACCTTAAAATACCGCTGGATTTGATGTAATGGTGCTTGCAAAGCCCTTGCTTACAAAAGCTCCTACCCACAAGCCCCTGCCCCTACGCTGAAAATCACTGATACGGACGGCTGATATGAATGGCTGGGATATCTGTAAGCCTTCAGGATACGATGAGATATACGGCCAGCAACACCCCCACCGTGGCCACAGTTAAAGATAGAAGCGATGTCAGCCATGGTATGGCGAGCTCGGGAACATCTTCTGGAGAAAGCGAACGCACGTAAGACCGGTGATTATGCAGTGCCCCCAGAATTATCGCGGAACCGGCGAGCACAAGAATGGTACCGAGTAAGCCAGAGGGCCAATGGAGGTGGGAAGCATGATTTACCGCTCCCTGAACTCCACTTGAAGTCGCCACGAGTGTCAGAAAAAAGCCGAACCTGGCCACCACAAAACCGAGCGCCATGACGGTCAGCCCCGTTCGCACCCAGGCGAGCAGTGTGCGCTCGGCGGCGAAAAAAACGCGTGGGTCCGGCATTTTTCGTTGTTGACCTTCTCCTCCTCAGCCCATGCATTCTTCCCCTTCCGAGGCTGACCCTTATATTAGCGAGACTGTTCTCCTCTCCCGATTTCTTATAGTATAGTAGGTTTTAACTTGCTCCAGTGTAATTGCTCAGTCTGCCGGACCGGCTGCCGGGGCTGATCACCATATCGACAATATGCACGCTGCAATACTGGAAGATTTGCAACCATTATGATCAAACTGGGCGTCAATATCGATCACATCGCCACATTGCGGCAGGCGCGCGGCACCACTTATCCCAGCCCTGTAGAGGCCGCGTTGATCGCGGAATCGGCTGGAGCCGACGCCATCACCCTGCATTTGCGCGAAGACCGACGCCATATCCAGGACAGGGATGTGGAAGTCCTCCGGGATTTGCTCAATACCCGCATGAACCTGGAGAGCGCTGTCACCGACGAAATGATCAATTTTGCGCTGCGCATCAAACCCCACGACGTATGCCTGGTTCCTGAGCGGCGCGAGGAATTGACTACCGAAGGGGGGCTCGATGTGCTGCGGTATTTTAAACAGGTCCAGTACGCTTGCCGCCGATTGGCTGAAGCAGGCATCCACGTATCGCTGTTCATTGACGCCGAACCGGCTCAGATCGATGCAGCGGCGGAGGCCGGTGCGCCGGCTATCGAGATTCATACAGGTCACTACGCGGACGCTCACACCGATAGCGAGCAGGAAATCGAACTGGAGCGGATTCGCACGGCCGTCACGCTAGGCATTGGCAACGGGCTGCAGGTCAATGCGGGGCATGGGTTGCATTATCATAACGTCCAGCCCATAGCGGCCATAAGCGGCGTTTCCGAGCTCAATATCGGCCATGCAATAGTCGCGCACGCGCTATTCGTCGGTTTTGAACAGGCTGTGCGGGAAATGAAAACGCTGATGGTGGAAGCGCGCAAATGATCTATGGAATCGGAACTGATCTGGTCGAGCCCGCGCGTATTGCACGGCTATTGGAAAAATATGGTGATCGCTTCGCCAAGCGTCTATTGACAGATGAGGAGTGGCCTGAATATGTTCGAAGCACTCAGCCAGCCATGTTTCTGGCCAAGCGCTTTGCTGCCAAGGAAGCGCTTTCCAAAGCAATTGGTACAGGTATGCGCTATCCGGTAAGCCTGAACCACATCGGTATAAATCACGATAGCCGGGGTAAGCCGTATTTCTCTTTCCACCCTGAATTGAGTACGCTCGTCAGGAACGAAGGCATAACCGGCCATCATCTATCCATCAGCGATGAATTAAACCTCGCCTGCGCTTTCGTTGTTCTCGAAAAATGACGGATAGTTAATGTCGCTCGGGCCTGTCATGCTCGACATCGGCGGCGGGCAGCTTACCGCGGCCGAGAAAGAAAAGCTCCGGCACCCGTTGGTCGGCGGCGTCATTCTGTTCACGCGCAATTACGCGTCTTTCGAGCAACTTACCCGGCTAACCGCCGAGATTCATGCTCTCCGAACTCCCCCCCTATTGATCGCTGTCGATCACGAAGGCGGCAGGGTACAACGCTTTCGCGAAGGGTTCACCAGACTGCCCGCCATGCGCGAACTGGGCAGGATCTGGGATGAACACTCCGGCAAGGCACGGCATCTGGCGCAGGCCAGTGGCTATGTGTTAGCTGCGGAACTGAGGGCGGCGGGCATCGATTTCAGCTTTACCCCCGTGCTGGACGTGGATTACGGACGCAGCAGCGTCATTGGTGATCGTGCCTTTCATCACAAACCCCAGGTCATCATCGACCTGGCTCGCAGCCTCATGTCCGGGCTGAAGCTGGGCGGCATGGCCGCAGTCGGAAAACACTTTCCGGGACACGGTTATATTCAGGCAGATTCTCATACCGAACTGCCGGTCGACCAGCGCTCTTATCACCATATCGAATCGAATGACCTCATCCCGTTTCGAAAAATGATCAGCTTCGGGTTGCCCGGCATCATGCCGGCACATATCATTTACCCGCAGGTCGATAGTCATCCCGCGGGATTTTCAAAGATTTGGCTGAAGGATGTTCTTCGCGGAAAACTGGGCTTTGAAGGCTGCATTTTCAGCGATGATTTGAGTATGGAAGGCGCGGCGGTTGCGGGGGATATAGTGAATCGCGCGAAAGCCGCGTTGAACGCCGGGTGTGACATGGTGCTCGTATGCAACGATCCCGAAGCAACCGACACCCTGCTGTCGGAATTGCGTTGGGATATGCCGGCCATCAGCCTTGCCCGCCTGGCCCGCGTGCGCGGTCGGCCTCATCCTCTATCCATGGTAAAACTGCATGAAACCGCAGGCTTCGTAGATGCGGTGCAAAAAATATCGGGCATCGGAATCCGTAGCGGCATATTGCCGCTGGGATAATTACGCCGAATCCGGCTCGTCCGTAATGGCTTCACTGTATTGTCGGGCCCACATGAACGCTGGGACCTCTCCTCCGAAGCTCCCACCTCCCCTCCGACCTCTTTTCCACACTTATCCTGCGAACCTCACCTAAATCTCTTCTCCACCTAAATTTTTCTTGTGAACCCGCTCCTTAGCCGAATCTTTATCTTTCAGGATGGAGAGCTTGAAAAAACGTTCATGCGCCTTATATTGATATTAGCGCCAACTGAAGTCGTATTGTCTATCAACATGGATTTTTTTACAGGAGGATTTATGGCTATTGCTCGTTATGAACCCTGGAGTCTATTGCATCAATTACACAGAGAACTGGACCGCGGTCGCGAAGGTGGAAACGGAGAAGGATCGGCTGTAACTGCGGAATGGGCGCCGGCAGTCGACATCAAGGAGGAACCGGATAAATTCGTTCTTCAGGCGGACCTGCCGGGAGTGAAGCCCGAGGAAGTCGATATCAGTATGGAAGATGGCGTGCTGACCATCCGGGGCGAAAAGAAGACCGAGGCAAAAACTGAGAAAGAAGGTTATAAGCGGGTCGAGCGGACTTACGGCTCCTTTTACAGACGCTTCAGTTTGCCGGATACCGCCAATCCAGAGGCGATATCGGCAAAAATGAATCAAGGCGTACTTGAGATCGTCATTCCCAAGCGGGAGGCCGTTCAGCCCAAGCGAATCAATGTCACTGCGGCTGCGTGAATGCCGAGAAACATTGAATAGCTCCCGTAATGTAATGTGATAGGTCATTCACGAAGGTAAATGGAGCCCAGAAGCCCAGCGCTCTGGGCTCCACCCTTATTGAAGGTTTGATCTGGAACAACGGCAGGGCAAGGCCAGCTCTTTGAATTGCAGAAGAGGCGTCTCAAATCTGATGCTTGTAGTCTCCGCAAAGAGCGGGAGGCAAACCGCTTCAACTTCCCGCCCCACACCGCTCGACAGCCCATATATGAAAGCGACAACTGTTTCAACGAAGGTCCTGTCGATGTGGCCTGGCTGCCTGATTGCCCAACAACGTCCTGCAGCGTTTAATCAATACTGACAGGCAGAACAATATCGCGCCGAATAATACGATGGTTGCGCCTGAAGCGGCGTTAAAGACATAGCTCAGATACATGCCCCCAACGCCTGTTACCGCGCCTATGATGAAAGAATAAATCAGCATGCGGCCGAAGCTGTCCGTCATCGTGCGGGCGGTCAATGCAGGCGTAATAAGCGTGGCGGCAATCATGGTCACGCCCACCACATTCATCGAAGCGATAATGGAAAGCGTGAGAAGAAATGAGAACGTGAACTGTACCATTTCCGTCCTGATGCCAAATATCCGCGCCGCCTCATTATCAAAAGTGGAAAAGAGCAGTGGTCGATACAACAATAATATGGAAACGATGGCACAGGCAGTGACCAGACCGATAATCAGCAAATCCTCGTTGGTAATACCCAGGATATTGCCGAACAGGGCCGCTTCAAAGTTCTGGTTAAAAGTGCGAACCTGGCTGATGATCGCCACACCCAAGGCGAACATGGCGGTCGTAACCACACCAATGGCGGCGTCCAGTTTGATCTCACCATTTTTCGTAATCCGGTTGATCAGTATTGCAGCCAGCAGACCCATCGCGCCAGCACTCGAATAAAAATCCAGATTTAGCATAAACCCTACCACTGCCCCGCCGAACGCCGCATGGGACAATCCGTGGCCAACGTAGCTCATGCCCCGCAGTACTACGAACATGCCGATTAACCCGCATAACGACCCCACCATCAAGGCCGCCAGCAAGCCGTGCCGGAAAAACTCATACTCCAGGGGTTCAAGCAAAAATTCCATTTACGATTGATTACCCGTGCGATGCCAAGGGCCTGCTATTGGCAATCAGGAAGTGACCCATGGTGGGCACGTCAAGCCCAAGGCCGTTCGCGATGATCCCTGTCACGTCGGCGTATTCGCCACCCACATTCTGGACAATATTAGTAATTGGAGCGGCTGAGGTAACGACGACAACCTTTTCGCCTGAACCGGTAGAATAAGCCGGCTCCCACAAAAACAGGGCTAACAGCAACAACGAAAACCTGATGAAAAGCCGGATTGATCTCATCGTTTTCATGATGAGTATGAAGAGCTTAAAGTATCTCATACTATACAGCAGTAGACATCCATACTCCTCTTTCTGGCGGTTTTCGCATGGGCGGCGTTATGTCCGCAGATACCTATCTTTTCGCCTCACGGCGTCCGTGAAATCAAAATGCTGGCATGGGGTAGCGGTATATTGAGGAATATTGAATAACCCGGGAATGAGACGTATATAATCGTGTTTTACAAAGGTCTCAGTCCCTTGCCATCGTTCAAATAGGGAACGCCATATCGCTGGACAATCGGCTCTGCCACCAGTTTGACGAGTTTATGTGCGCGACTGTATCAATCGCTCCGACGCGATCTGATATGAGACCAACTGGACGCAGCATGCCTCTACTCAGCATCCTCATAGTAAAACCAATGACTTGATTCGGCCATGTGCAACATACGCGTTGAGGACGACAGGGAAAACGAAAGACCGCATGGGAAATCCAGCAGTAGACGCCTGTTTTTGAGGCTTGCCGCAGGCTCTGCTCTTGGCATGGGTATCGCCGGAATGGTCGGAAGGACGGCTTCTGCCGCAAAAATGAAAATACCGCCTCTGCCCGAAAATGTGATGACGGCTGACGAAGCTCTGGAAAGGCTGATGACGGGGAACCAGCGCTATGTCAGCGGCCAGTCCAGGCCATTGAATTTCGCTGAAGATCGAACCGCCCTGGTACAGGGACAGAACCCATATGCCAGTATTTTGAGTTGCTCGGATTCGCGAGTGGGCCCCGAATTCTGCTTTGACGAGCAACGCGGTGATCTGTTTGTTGCCCGCGTGGCGGGCAATTATTTAACCACGGACTTTGTGGCCACGCTCGAATATGCCGCTGCCCTATTGCATACGCCGCTGATCATGGTATTGGGGCACGAAAGCTGTGGTGCTGTGGCAGCGGCCATTGATGCCGTTGACAAAAATGAACAGTTTCCGGGGCATATTCAGGCTCTGGCGAGCGCGCTCGCGCCAGCAGTCAGGGCTGCTAAAGCGATGCCGGGCGAACGTTTTGGGAACGTGGTCAAAATGAACGTCATCCGCAATGTGGATAAGCTGAGGAACCAACCCCCTATTCTGAGCAGATTGGTGTCAGACAAGAAAATTCGCATAGTCGGGGGAGTATATAGCCTCAAAACGGGGAAGGTCGATCTGGTCGCCTGATTCGGGCGATGCCTGCACTCATCTGGAGTTAATGACTCCGTCAGACTGCCGGAATACCGCGTTGAAATTCGCTAGTGCTGGGCGAAAACGCTAAACACTATCACAGCGCGGCATCCGGTAGAGAGATCTGTTTTATTTGACGGAGGGATCGGACCAGTATTTGGACATGCTTGCCGCGAACAGGAACATCCACATCGTGAGGACGAACGGAAAGGTAAGGGTCGGCAAACCTATCGGCGCGAGAAAATTCGCCAGACCAGCCTGACACACCACAGTTAAAATACCCGCCAGAAGCGCCAGCGCAGCACTCCTTCCGCTCGGTTTGAGGAAAACCCAACCGACCGCCATCATCGTTAAAACCGGGTTGAACGCGTATAACCCCATTTCGATCAGGTTTTGATTCGCACCCAGCAGGATCGGTATAACCACTCCCACAATGGCGCCACAAGCCGCCATGAGCGCACCGCGCAAGGAAACGATCGCAATGCCGGTCAAAAACAAAATACCGACGATAACACTGTCCGCAAACATCACCTCAGCGACGCCCTTTGTAAGGGCAGTAAACCACATATCAGCCGGAACGGGTCCTGCACCTGTTACCGCCGAAGGTAGCCCGGGTGGGGGCAAAACGGGGCCGCGCGAAAAGCTGTCGAAAGCATATACCGCGACCAGAAACATCCAGCTGGTTAATACGAATGGGGATGTGGAGGCGGGAATTTTGTAGGGCGCAAGAATTCTCATGAAGGCCGCCAACACGATGCTCGACAATATCGAGGCTAGCACGACATATAACCAGAGCTGCGGAGAATGCTCGAGAAACAGGAACAGGCAAGGCCCAACCAGCGTCCCGTTGAAACCATATAAACCCGCATCGATGTCATCTTCTGAGAAGCCGAGAAGATAGGCTGCAACGGTACTACTGATAACCCCCACGGTTGCCGCGGCCCCCGCAGTAAGGCCACCGATGTAAAGCGCTACCAGGAAGATGAAACCCGTCACCGCATTACAACAAAAAAATACCTGGCCCACGCCCCTCAGGATCGTGCGCAGAGGACGGGGAAGTGCTTCATCGATTTTCAACGACCAGTCCATGGTGGTTGGCTCCAAAAGTTTGTTATGTAACGCTTTCTTTTCTTAGCGGCAGCACAAGTAAATTACTCGCCTATCCATGGCAGAAACCAAATCCTGGGTTTACCCCCGATGCAGTCACTGTGACGCCTCCTCCGCCTTTTTCTTTTTTACTTCGTCCAATAATCCCTGTTTCACGATGAAATCGACGATCTGGTCAACGCCTTCCCCGGTATGCAGATTGGTAAATACGAACGGCCGTTCTCCTCTCATCTTCTTTGCGTCGCGTGCCATTACCTCCAGACTTGCTCCTACGTACGGCGCGAGATCGATCTTGTTGATGACCAGCAGCGCTGAGCGCGTAATGCCGGGCCCGCCCTTCCGGGGTATTTTTTCACCGGCAGCAACATCAATCACATAAATGGTGAGATCGGAAAGTTCGGGGCTGAAAGTCGAGGCAAGATTGTCCCCCCCGGACTCGACCAGGATGAGATCAAGATCAGGAAAATCCGCTGTCATACGCGCGATCGCCTCCAGGTTGATCGACGCGTCTTCCCTGATTGCCGTATGCGGGCACCCGCCGGTTTCCACCCCCATGAGGCGTTCGGCGGGCAGCGCATTGGCGCGCAACAGAATTTCCATGTCTTCTTTGGTATAGATATCGTTGGTGATCACAGCCATTTCGTAGCGGTCGCGCATCTTTTTGCTCAATGCTTCACATAGCGCCGTCTTGCCCGAACCGACGGGTCCGCCGATTCCGACTCTTAAAGGATTCGAGGGATTCGATTGTTTATTCATCGTTTTCAACTCCAGTCAATTCAAGATCGATAGATGCGGCTATATTGTGTTTCGTGGCGCATCGAGAACAACGACAACCCCGGCGCCCAGTTGGATAATTCATCATCCATCAGGCTCCGCGCTTGCAAAGCCGCCCGTTCGATAGTGGAATGCAGGGAAAGCAGAACGCGTTGACCGGATAACTGCCCAAGCGGAACGGATTTGACGCATGCGAGCACTTGATTCTCGGCCGATGAGAACAACATCCCCAATAGCGCGTTTTCATGTGGGACGCCCAGCGCCTCCGCGGCGCACGCAAACGCGGTCGGCAATGGAATTTCCACTTGCCTGGCAAGGATCTCCAGCAATGCGTCGTCCGCGATCTTGAGATCCACCACCAGCTTGCCCAGCGAATAACCCATCTGCAGGGTTTCCGCGCGAAATTCGGCAGTATCCCGACCCGCGACCAGGCGTTCGGTCCAGAACGTCACCGCTTCCAAATCTCGCGCTGAAAAGGCTTTCAGCAGCCGCCAGAGGATCGGGGCCTCGAAATCCGCAGCCACTCCCAGCCATTCGACTATCCAGCCCCGCGCCGAATCTTCGTCCTTGACCATACCTGCCTCGATGGCAGCCTCGAGGCCCTGCGAATACGTATAAGCGCCGACGGGCAGCGACGGGCTTGCCAATTGCAATAAGCGAAGGAGCGCGGTCGATTGCATTGCGATTGATTAAGGTTTAGGGTCAGAAGGACGATGGATTTTCTGATGCACCGGTATCGGGGCCAAGGGACCATGGGAATGGGAGTAGCCGTGATCATCGCCACCATGATGATGGCCTCCACTGCTGTAGGCACCCGCTTCCGGTTCGAATTGCGCACTTTCTTCCACCACGGTCGCTCCCAATCCTTCAAGCATTTCCTTCAGCACGCTATCCTGGTAAATTCGTAGAAATCCGTCGCCCACCTGCGTCTGAGTATGGCGGTTACCCAGATGAAATGCGCAGCGCAGCAAATCGTGCGGCGAATGGCAAGTAATCCTATAAGTGGGCTCTTCCGCCGCCACAATTTTTACCACCCGCCCATCGTCGCCCTTGAGCAGATCATTGTTGCGCAATACCGTACCTCGGGCAGTAAAAATCGCGACTTCTTCCCCTGACGCGAGCCTCGTACGCAGGCGGCTGTTTTCGCGCAGCTCATAGGGTAAAACAAGCTGCGCGGAAACCACGTCTGCATGCGCTACTTTCGTATTCAAGGTAAGCATGGCGGCTTTAAAACAGGAAATACCGCTGTGCCATGGGCAGGACATCTTCTGCCCCGCACGTCAGAAGCTGCCCATCGGCCCGCACCTCATAGGTTTCGGGATCGACTTCCATCTTGGGCGTGGCACCGTTGTGTATCATGTCCTTCTTGCGTAAATTGCGCGTGTCCTTGATCGCAATCAGGTTCTTGTCCAGCTTGAGGTTATCGACCAGGCCCGCGTTGATTGCCGCCTGCGAGGTAAACGTGAAACAGGATGTTTTGATACCCCCACCGTATCCGCCGAACATGTAGCGGTAATGTACCGGCTGCGGAGTCGGAATGGAAGCGTTGGGATCTCCCATCAACGATGCCGCAATCATTCCACCTTTCAGGATCATCGACGGCTTGACACCGAAAAAGGCGGGGCGCCACAAGACGAGGTCAGCGTATTTGCCCACCTCGACGGAGCCAATTGCGTGAGACACCCCGTGGGTAATGGCCGGATTGATCGTGTACTTGGCGATATAACGCTTGATGCGGAAATTATCGTTTTTGGATGTGTCCTCCTGCAGCGTGCCGCGCTGTATCTTCATCTTGTGGGCAGTCTGCCAGGTACGTATGACCACTTCCCCAATACGGCCCATTGCCTGAGAATCCGATGACATCATCGAAATGGCACCCATATCGTGCAGGATATCCTCAGCCGCAATGGTTTCCTTGCGGATGCGCGATTCCGCGAACGCAAGATCCTCGGCTATGTTGGCGTGCAGGTGGTGACACACCATCAGCATATCCAGGTGCTCATCCAGGGTATTGACGGTATAGGGCCGGGTCGGGTTGGTGGAAGACGGGAGGACATTTTCCTGACCCACGACCGCAATGATGTCCGGCGCGTGCCCACCCCCGGCACCTTCCGTATGGAAAGTATGTATGGTCCGGTCCCTCATCGCGGCAATCGTGTTTTCCAGGTAGCCGCCTTCATTGATGGTATCGGTATGAATCGCCACCTGTATATCGTATTTATCGGCAACGTTCAGGCAATTGTCGATGGCTGCATAGGTCGTGCCCCAGTCTTCGTGCAGCTTGAGGCCACAAGCGCCGGCAAGAATTTGCTCTTCCAGCGGAACCGGCAGGCTGACGTTGCCCTTGCCGAAGAAGCCGGTATTCATCACCATGCCATCCGACGCCCGCAGCATCGAATGGATATGCCAGGGGCCGGGGGTACATGTAGTGGCGGCCGTGCCAACCGCCGGTCCCGTGCCACCACCCAGCATGGTGGTGATGCCGTTCATCATTGCGTCCTCCGCCTGCTGGGGACAAATGAAGTGGATGTGGCTGTCGATACCGCCAGCGGTAAGAATCATGTTTTCACCGGCAATAATTTCGGTTGCCGCCCCGATCAACATCGTGACATTGGGCTGGATATCCGGATTTCCGGCTTTACCGACTGCAGCGATTTTGCCGCCCTTCAAGCCCACGTCGGCTTTTACAATACCCCAGTGGTCTACGATCACCGCGTTGGTAATGACGGTATCCATTACATCCGCGTGATTACCCTGGGACTGGCCCATGCCATCGCGGATCACCTTGCCCCCACCGAATTTCACTTCTTCCCCATAAGTCGTGAAATCCTTTTCGATTTCGATAATAAGTTCCGTATCAGCCAGGCGAATGCGATCACCGGTCGTGGGGCCCACCATTTCAACGTAGGCCTGGCGGGAAATATTTAAACTCATTTTTCTGCTCCTTTATCAGATTGGGACATTGTCATGATCTTATTACTTCAGTTTGCCCATCACTTTCTGATTGAATCCGTAAACCACCCGGTTTCCCGCAAGCTCGACGAGTTCAACAGTGCGTTCCTGGCCCGGTTCGAAGCGTACGGCGGTACCCGCCATAATATTCAGGCGCATGCCATATGCGGCCTCCCGGTCGAATTTCATCGCGGAATTGACTTCATAAAAATGAAAATGCGAACCGATCTGTATGGGACGGTCACCGCCATTGGAAACAGTCAGTGTCCTGGTTTTTCTCCCAGCATTGAGCTCGATATCGCCGGGTTGCGCGAATATTTCTCCTGGTATCATTGGTATTCTGGCCATCGTAATCTCCTGGTGTTTAAGGAATAGGATTGTGCACGGTCACAAGCTTGGTTCCATCGGGGAACGTCGCTTCGACCTGGATGTCGGGGATCATCTCCGGAATGCCTTCCATCACATCGGAACGGGTCAGCACCTTCCTCCCATCCGCCATGAGCTCGGCCACGGTATGGCCGTCACGCGCACCTTCAAGCACTGCGCAGGTAATCAACGCGACCGCTTCCGGATAATTGAGCCGCAAGCCGCGCGCCTTGCGTCTTTCCGCCAGTAACCCAGCGGTAAATATATGGAGCTTGTCTTTTTCTCTTGGTGTAAGGTCCATTTGCTTCCCTCCTCAATAATTAGATGATTGTTCGGTTTCGGGTGGCCATTTCGGGTGGCCAGTAGGTGATAAATACATCCATATATATAAAGCGGTACCTCTTTCAAAGCGGTACCTCTTTCGCATGATGCCGGCACGCAACATCATGTATTCCAAATGCGCGGCACCACCGCCTTGCGGCCCAGCATCTCCGGCCGGAGATGGCTCCAGACATCCAGCATTACTCGCCGCGCCGTTTGGCTTGAATTACCCAGGTAACGCGCGACCACTAGCCCTTTTAACTGGGAAATACGGGCTTCACCTCCGTCAACTGCAATTCCGGCTGCACCTTCGCGTGCTGCCTCCAGTACTGCTGCGGAAACGGTTGGGCCCGCGGCAATCAACGTGGCGCAAACCGTGCGACCGGCGAGCAAAAGCGGATTTCGCATTGCCGGGCTGCCGCCCGATAACCTTAATTGTTCGTACCAGATCAATTTACCATCGCGGCGGATGCCGATACGCTGGCAGATCTGACCGCCATTGAACGATTCCCCCGATGCGGTACGGCCGAAGCATAAAATCTCGCAGCCGATATAGCTTGCTTCTTTACCCAGCGTTACGCTATGTTCCAGCTCGACATGTGCGTTATCGAAAAAAATGGTTTCCTGGGGAAGCCACTCAAGCGAACCGCCTGAACCCACGTCCAGGGTTATGTTCTGACGTGAAATATTGCCGTTGGCCTTATACCATTTGGCAGCACCCGGAGTGGTGAGTTGCGCTTTTCCCGCCACGCCAACCTTGGCTGCGATTTCCATCTGATCCCCACCCACGACTCCGCCCGGAGGATGTACGATGACTACCTGGCAAATCTCTCGCCCTTCCGGATAAAGCGGTTTTTGCACGATCAGAGGGCCAAAATGGTCGCGCTCCGTCAACCGGGTCGCGCCACCATCCTCCACGAATTTCAGGGAAAGGCGCGCCTGCAGCGGGGTATGCGGTTGGCCCGGAGCGGGAACCGATGAATGCTGCGCAGGGTATAGGTGATGAACCGAGGCGGTATCCCGCATTATCAGTGCGTCTTCAGAACGAGGAATCAGATACATTATGTGTTGTCTTTTGTTTCACTCAATACTCGAGTCATTGCCGCAACCTGAAGGAGTGCTGCATATCGATCAGGCAATGGAATGCAAATTAATTACATTTGCAACTGGAAGGACAACTTGAAAACGTCGACCTTGTCTCCCGTTACCGTGGGTGCGTAATTCAAACCCTTGGTAAAAAGATCCCCGTGTTGGTAGTACGCCGAGATACGGGCATTAAAGCCGTCGATGATATAGTTCACGCCACCCTCGATTTCTTCCCGATTACTGCTGTGATTGGGTTGAACGCTGGTAAATCTCCCATAGGGCTGGAACTTTCCAATTCCGACTTTGACCGGTATCAGATACAGCCCGGTGACTGTCCATGATTTTCCGTCAAACATGCAAAAACAGTCGGAATTGGCAAACGCGGCTGTGGAGTAATTGGCGTAAAACTGCTTGTACTCAGCGTTGACCGTGGCCACCCCTAAATTTCTGGGCAACACTTTTTCGAAAAGCGCATCGCCGACGAGCCCGAGAAAGTCACTTCGATGAGCAAACGAACCGGCGCCGTCTTTCTGATATGAGGCGCCGAACGCCAGCGCCAGGATATCGCCGGCCTTTCCAAAGTAGGTACTGCTGGTGTAATAGCCCGGATTTTTCTCGGGATTCAAAAAATTGTAGGTGAAGCGGCCCGCCCAGAGAACATTATTGCCTTGATTGGGTCCGAATCCCTGGCTGGATTGCAATCCTTGGTATACGCCCACCGCATAACCCAGCGTGCCCTTGATGAAGCCCGGTTCAACACTTCCCCAGAAAGTGCCGCCATCGTCACGGCCGTAGCGGCCGGCTCCGCCGTTGCCAAACTTGACGCTGAAGTCCTGCGAAAAGAAGGGTGTCTTGAAGGCATCATGTGTGGCCTGGTAAAAAGGACCACTCAGTTCGCCCCGCTCTGTAGGCACCAACATGCGTCCGCCCCAGACGTTGAAGTACCTGTTAAACTCCAATTTCCCAATTGCGTCGAGGATGTTATACGACATCCTGGGGTTATCGCCGGGATGAGTGTTGTCGCAGAAAAAACATTCGGTATTGAGTTCGAACTTGACATATTTATGGACTTGCCCGTTGACGTAGAGACGGGCATTGTCGATGAGGAATCGCCCATCGAACCGATCCGCCGCCTTGTTCTCCGCCCATCGGCCCGAACCGCGGAAACCCATGCCCACCTTCACCCACACGGTGTCATCGATTGCATACTTAGGCCCATTCGGAACCTTGAAGTCCGGCTCCGCTGCCCTTGCCATAGGTGATAAAGACGCACAACCGGCTATCAGTGTGGCACCCAACGCTACGCGGGCAAAGAAATTTTTCCCTTGCTTACCGAAGTCATTTTTTTGTGAAATATGAGCCGCCATTGATTCGTAGCTGGCCACCTTATCCATCTTTTTGCCCAAATTATTCATCGCTAATTTCTTTTTTAAGTTCGTAAGTCGAGTGGGATAATCATGCAGGGGTTTGCGATGTGAGTCACTAGAAAATATCCACAGTTTGAAAATTTTGTATAAGAAGATTTGTCCATATGTATTACGAACGATGATTGGAGATGGGCTGCAACCCGCTACTTTGCTTTGGGAAAATTCCGGGCGCCTGCCAGAGGGAACAATAAAGAAGGCGACGTCGGTGGTCTGCGGGATATAGCCCAACGGCATAATGGCGCGAAAATATTGACCGATTGCTATGAGCCTTGAATGCCTAGCTGCAGGATGATCCTGTCAAATTCCGGCAACCAGGCTGCGCGACCACCCCAAAACCTTCCTGACGCATGAAATGTGATACTGCCGCGCTCCTGGATAGTGCATACATGTGCTTGATCCAGCTGTTCTCTGCCTTGAATTCGCGAACATTCGGTATCCTTGCGCCCTGCTCTGCGGTCAAAAGCGGCACACGCCACCTGTCCAGCTACCGGATTCAGAATGATCGTGATTGGGAAACAGGATTACAGCAGGAAAAGCGGCTCTGATTTAACAGGATAAGCGAGCAAGAGGAACAACAGGAACAACCGGACAAGGCATTAAGGGAAAACATGAGGATCGGTCTTTTTACCAATTTTTATTTTATTTTCATTGTCTCAGTACTCAGCTTGCTGATATTGCTTTCCTCTCAGGCGCTGGGCACTCTGGACGATATCACCAAAGCTGAGCGCCAAAAATACAGATCGCTGCAGCTTGCAAACGAGTTATTTCAGAGTTCGGAAGACCTCACCAAGGCGGCCCGCAGCTATGTGATCACCGGCGACGCGATTTACGAGCATTTCTTTTTTGAGACTCTCGACATCCGCAACGGCAAACGGCCGCGCCCCAAGGATTACTCAATTACTTATTGGAACGTAAACGGACCTCCCGCCGCCAGCGCACTGGGTAATGCCATCTCATTGATGGATTTGATGCGTCGCGAGGGTTTTAGTGAACGTGAACTTGATCTGCTGCAACAATCGCAAAAGAATTCCGATAATCTGGTAAACCTGGAAAAGCAAGCGTTCGCTGCCACAAAAGGATTATGTGGCGACCGATACGGAAATTTCACCATACCGTGCGCATCTGGCCGCGATTCCGCCATAAACTTGTTGTTTGGCGAGCGTTATAAAGCCGAGAAAGCAATGATCATGGCACCCATCAGCCAGTTCATGCTGGAGCTGGATAACCGCACCCAAAGCAGGTTGAGCAATTTACAGTCCAAATTCGAGCAGCAAATCCTGCTGATACTGTCAGTGCTCTGCACTGCGCTGCTCGTTGTAGCGGTCGCCACTTTATATATGCGCCGCAATATCCTGCGTCCGCTCGATCATCTCAGCCGCCAGGCGAGCAGCATTGCACAGGGCAGCTATTCCACCCGCTGCGACATCTCCACCCACAATGAAATCGCTGAACTCGGTGCCGACTTCAATACCATGGCGGAAGCCATTGAGCATGAAATCACAAAACTCAAACAGGTTGAGGAATCGTTACGCGAGCGATTAAAGGAAATCAACTGTTTCTACGCGATCCGCCGCGGCATGGACTCAGAATCGCTGGAGGAGGTTTGCAGGACTATTTTTAAGCAACTGATCGCGGCAATGAAGTTTTCAACTATTACCGCTATCCAAATCGAATTGGATGGAAGGCTGTTTGTTTCCGATCAATATGATAAGAATCATATACGCGAATTACGAAAGCAGATTATGGTCTACGGGGAGGCTCACGGCTGGATAGTGGTATCTTACAGTGAAGACCAACCCTTCCTGCTGCCCGAGGAACAGAATCTGATCGATGTCGTGGGAGATGATTTGGGAAAGTGGTTGGAACACAGGCAAGCGGAGGCACGAATTCTTGTAGAGCAGGAGCTTCGGGTGCGCGATGCAGCCATACGGGAACTTGCGGCGCATGTGGAGCGGATGCGGGAAGAAGATCGCAAATACATTGCCCGCGAAATTCATGATGAACTGGGTCAACTCCTGGCGGCATTGCATCTGGAAATCTCGTTATTGAAGAGTGGAGTGGATCGAGAAGATAATAGAAATGAACGACTGGAAATCATCCGGCGCAACATGTCGGAACTGGTGACCAAGGCAGATCAGAGTGTTCATAATGTTGCCGAACATTTGCGTCCCGCCTCACTGGGGTTGGGGATCACATCGGCCCTTAAAAAATTGGCCGATGAATTCAGGAAACATAGCGGCGTAAATTGCGTATTGCAGTTGGCGGAGGAATCGATTGATCTGGATGAAGATCAGACTGTGGCGATATTCCGCATTGTGCAGGAATCCCTGACCAACGTGACACGACATGCCGAAGCCAGTTGTGTCGAAATCCACCTGTCGCAAACTGCAGATGATCTCATTGTTGAGGTGCGCGACAACGGTAAGGGATTTGATCCCAAGGGCGCCATCAAGGGAAAGTCGTTCGGCTTGCTCGGAATGCGTGAGCGGGCAGCCGTACTGGGGGGCGATATTGATATTACCAGCATGTGGCAGCAAGGAACCGTGGTCAGCGTATGTATCCCCCTGAAACGCAATGAAGAGAACAGTTAAAGACCGGAGGGTAAGAGATCGCGGGGGAAAACAGGGACGCAACCGCGCTTTGCTGAACATGATATTTACACTCTTGTATATTTTTCGCCCGCTGCTGGATACTTTTCAGCCACGTTGACAAGTTGGCTGGACCCTTCAATCAACCAATCTCAGCTGGATAAGAATTGATAATCAAGGTACTCATCGCTGATGACCATAGGCTTTTCCGCGACGGCCTGAAACGAATTCTGGCCGAAACAGCCGACATCGTAGTCGTTGGCGAAGCGACAGACGGGCCGGATGCTTTGGAAAAAATGCGCCGCGGCGGATGGGATGTGGCATTGCTGGATGTCAACATGCCAGGTATGAATGGGCTGGAAGTATTAAAGCGAGTAATGAACGATGATGCAAAACGTCAAGTGCTGATGTTGAGCACCTATCATGAGGATGAATATGCTATCAGGACAATACGCGCGGGCGCGTCCGCTTATCTCACCAAGAACAGCCCAACCGATCTGCTGATATCTGTAATACGGCGCTTAGCGAATGGCGGAAAATATATAGATGCAAAACTGGCCGAGAAACTTCTGTTCGATCTCGGTCCAACATCGACAATATCCCTACATTCCACGCTTTCCGATCGGGAGCTCGATGTCCTCAAGCTTATCGCCGTTGGAATATCTTTAACGGAGATCTCGCAAAAATTGGCGTTAAGCGCGAAAACCGTGAGTACCTACCGTGCGCGCATCTTGGAAAAAATGAACATGCAGAACAATGCTCAGTTAGTCCGCTACGTAGCCGAACACAAGTTGCTGGAATAGCCAATGCATGCGTTCGGCATGACCGGTTCTGGTAGGCGAGATCAGCACGGATAGTGTGCTGGTCTACCTGAATTCGTCCTTCGCTTCCTTATTTACCGAAATATCGGCCCCCATTTTTTCAGACCGCCATAACTGGTCGACTTCCAAAGGAATTGGCCTTCGGGGTCACAAAAATCAGACGGAATGTGCGGGAGCGTACAGATAATGGCCGTCATCTAAGACCAGCATGATGGCACAAGCTAGGCGGAAATTTCGCAAAATTGTATTGCTCGGTCCAGAAGAAATGTATGGCGGGTCACGCTGAACGATTCGGCCAAATAAATCGACAGACAATTGGATAAACCGGGCCGTACAACCGCGTGCGGCCATCGCGCGACAGGAGTTGGCAGCCGCTATGATTCACCTGGACTCCAAAGGTCTGGGAAGTCGACTTCGAGCGGACAATCGCCCAAAAAAGAGCGAGCGATGGTTCGAGCAGAATGCCTTGTAAACCATTGGCCAAGCTTAAGTCTGTATTCCAAGGCTATGCGCGACATCATCGCTCTTCTATACAAACCATAGCCAAAGAAGATCATGGCGCACAAGTTCGAAGTTGGTGATCACGTGAGCTGGAACTCGAAGGCTGGGTACATCGATAAAAGATACCAAGGTTCACATAACGAAGTTGTTTACAAGGGCTACACATCACGCGATCGAGCATGAGCCGCAATAGGAAATCAAGCGCGACAAAACTGGCCATGTTGCGATGCACAAAGGCACGTAATTGAAAAAAATAAACGGCTGAGAGCCAATTCGCATATCACCTTTTCGCGACGCTGATGAGTAACTGAACTAGGGCGAAGGTGAAGGTAGAAGTGCCATGACCCGTGTTTTTTAATCTGACTCAGATTCAGATGCCCCCTGGGTACACTGACCTTTATTACCCCTCGGGTCACCGGTATTTTCCTGACGCTCAGCCTCCCGTTCAACATTCATATCCTCGATCTATCGCCGCAAAGCTATCTGAATACAGGAGCGCCCGAGCGGGTGGCGTTGGCGTCCCGACAGCTTGAATGCCCCTGATCGGGGCGAAGAATATTTTTATCTTCGCAGGGGAATACTTCGATGGCGCAGGACGCAGCTCAGGACAAATCAGGCTCATCAAGCCTACTATCCCCAATCAGGAGGATTTCATGGCACGACCTTATTGCTACGCTAGCCCCTGTGGTGCTGGCAAGCATCCTTGCAATCGCGGTTGCATTTCACTTTGTACAACCGGCTCCGCCGAGCACCATCACCCTTAGCAGCGGACCTGACGGAAGCATCTTCCGCTCGGTCGCTGAGAAGTACCGTCCGATATTGGCGCGCAACGGCATCACGCTTGAGATCCTGCCGTCCGAGGGCTCGCTGGATAACCTCGGGCGCCTGACCGACGTGAACACCCGCGTCGACGCCGGATTCGTGCAGGGTGGCGTTGCGACCGGCAGCGATATCAGCAACGTCGTGTCTCTCGGAAGTGTATTCCACGAACCGCTTGCGATTGTTTACCGAAATCCACGACCGATACAACGGCTTTCTGAACTGAGAGGAAAGCGCATCGCCATCGGCCCCGAGGGGAGCGGTACCAGGTTCCTTGCCCTGGCGTTGCTTAAAGCCAACGAAATCCAGCCGCATGGTCCAACCAAGCTGGTCGACTTGGCGGGCGAGGCAGCAAGGGAGGCCCTGCTCAGGCACCAGATCGACGCAGCCTTCCTAATGGGTGATTCCGCGGCACCGGAGACCATCAGGCAGATGCTGCATACCAAGGGCTTTCGCCTGTTCGATTTTCCGCAGGCCGACGCCTACGTACGCCGCTTCCACTATCTCAACAAGCTGGAATTGCCGCCGGGCTCCTTTGATCTCGGCACAAATCTGCCGCCCAAGCCGCTGGTCATGCTGGCGCCCACCGTCGAACTGGTCGCGCGCACGCACCTGCATCCGGCACTGTCTGATCTTCTGATCGAGGCGGCGCAGGAAGTGCATGGTCGCCCTACCCTGCTGCAACGCGCCGGCGAATTCCCTGCTCCCCTGGAGCATGAATACCCCATTAGCAGAGACGCCGCTCGATACTACAAATCGGGGAAGAGCTTTGCCTACCGGCACCTGCCGTTCTGGTTGGCAAGCCTGACGGATCGAATAGCGGTGATGCTCGTGCCGATTATCATAGTTCTGATTCCCGGCTTGCGCCTCCTTCCGTCCCTGTATGGATGGCGCGTCAGGGCACGCATCTACCGCCGCTACAGCGAACTCATGGCGCTCGAACGAGCCGCGCTCACGCCAATGTCGGCCGAAAAACGCGCAGCCCTGCTAGCCCGCCTGGACAAAATCGAAAAATCCATCATCACCGGGAAAATCCCGGGATCGTTCGCTGACGAAACCTATGTCTTGCGCCAGCACATCGATTTCGTGCGTGAACGGCTCTCCAGGACAGATAATGAATCGCAGAGCTGAATGATCATGCAGTGTCCATTTTGGGGTCGTAACTGTTGGATGCAACAACTGCCATGGAGCACCGTGAACGTATATGCCAAACCGACACGGACAGAAGTACTTCCATAAAGTGCGAAATGCTCACTCTAATTTTGGGGCACCCTCATTTTTCGGTGCAATAACGAGTTAAAAGACCACCACGTCGTGCTGGCGTTGCGTACTTGCATACGTCACGAAAGGGGATTGCTATGAACATGCGGCGTAGAATCAGGCGAGTGCCGCTCTTGTACGATCTCCACGGGCAACAGATGCAGCTTGCCATGCCGTACCCCACGCGTGGCAATAATATGATTGGCAAAATTTTTTACATCCTTGATAGAGCCCCTCAGGATGGTTACTTCCAGGCAATTATCATGATCCATATGGACATGCATACTGGATAGCGTAAGGTCATGATGATCGTGCTGCGCCGAAGTAAGGGAGCTGGCCAGTTCACTTTCATGATGATTGTATATATAGCTGAGCGTGGCAATACAGTGACCTTCCCCGTGTTCTTCCAGGCGGACGGTTTCAAGCAGATCCCGTATCAAATCACGCATGGCTTCGGACCGATTGAAATAACCGCGCTTATGTATGACACCGTCAAACTGCTTGGCGAGCTGATCATTAAGCGATATGGTGAGTCGTTCCATGTTTACCTGCTCCTAGATTTTATTCGTTCGTGACAATATTTATATTGATCAGGATCCGTTTCGCAGCTCATTATCATTTTTACAAATTGCGCCAGGGCCTAAAAATTGGCTACCAGATTGACCCGGAATGAGCGGCTTTCAATCGGGTGGAAATGCTTGTCGGCCACACCCGAAGCCGGCTCTCCTGGCAGTCTCGATGTATAAAAATAATCGATCGCATGTGCTTTTGTATTCAGCAGATTAAACCCCTGCAACACCACTTGCAGTTTTTTCCCAACCTTGATCCCGAACTGGCCGTTAAGTGTCACGGTGTTATCCGACTGAACTCTATTATCTTCCACCAGCGGGCGTTTACCAAAATAGCGAAGCTGCATACTGCCGAAGAAGGGACCGAGATTGTCTATGGCAATGGCCAGCTTGCCCACGCCCTGGATAGCGCCTGGAATGTGGTTTCCAGCGGGATCCGAGCCGGTAAAGCGTGCCTTCGCCAGCGCGTAATCCACGTCCACCGTCAGCCAGCTATTCGGCATATAGAAGGCGGAAATTTCCACACCCTCGCGTTTGCTGGGACGGCTGGGTTCAGTCGTCCCGGCATCCCCAACGAATAGCAGCTCGGAAGCAAGGTCAAGGCGAAAAAATGCGAGCGATGCCTGCAGGCCGGGGATGATGGCGGTACGCAGCCCGGCTTCATATCCCGTGGAACGCACGAGCGGATTCACCCTGCCTACCGGCTCGCCGGATTTCGGATCGATGGTGGTAGTGGTGCCTCGCGCGTCGTTGCTATGAAACCCGCCGCCGTAGTTAAGATAGTATTCAGTTTTGGCCCATGGTCCGAAGATCAGGCTGAGCTTGGGGTTGGTTATATCGTCGTATCGTTTGCCGGAGTTGGCGCTATTGTCGCTATTGACATCGAACCAATAAAGATCGGTGCGTACTCCGGCTACGCTACGAAATTTTTCCATCCATTGCACGCTGTTCTGGTAATAAAATCCCACGCTGTTTTCGACCACGTGATCCTTGCGTGTGATCGACAATGTCTGGCGTTGTTTGGTATTCAGCAGGCCATTATCGATCACATCATTCTGGAACTGGGCACCGACGGTATTCTCAACTGCAAAGCCGGCAAAGGTGTTTACCCATGCGTGGCTGAGATTCATCGCGGACTGGAAGCGCTTGTCGACCTGCGAAAATTGGTCTCCGTTGATCGGGTCATCGAGGAAATAGGTGAAATTGGAAAATAGGGCGAGATCGGAATGCATCGTATAAAGATTGACCTTGGTAATCCCGTAGCCACTCGCGTGCTGCAACGCTCCGGACAAGCTGAAACGGTGCGATTTACCGCCATCGCTTGGATCAATTGCGCCAAGAGGTGAAATCAGGCCGCTCGCCACGGCGCGCAGGGGAATCTGATCGGTGGAGTTCCATCTCGCACCATAGCCCATCGCAGTGATGTTGAACCGGGTATCGCCGGTGTTCTGGCTATAGCGCAATACTGCATTGAATTTTTTGAAATTTTCCGCGGTGATCCACGGACCGTCCTTGGTGTTCAATTCAGCGGCATACAGGACGGTACCCGCTCCCAGATCGTGTGAATTGGCAACAAGCCCCCGGAGGAATCCCTGATTACCCACACCAAAGCTGGCGATCCCGGCTGGCAGCTTATTTACATAGCCCATATTGATCGAGCCCGCTGATGAAAAGTCGCCCTGATCCGCGTAGTACGGACCTTTAAGGTACTGGAGGCTGGAAGCAAGCTCGGGTATCAAAAAATTGAGGTCGGAGTAACCCTGTCCATGCCCGTGCGAACGCTGGTTAACCAGCATGCCATCCACGGTTATTCTCAAATCGGTTCCATGATCCAGGTTAAAGCCGCGCGCGAAATACTGATTAGCCTTGCCCTCACCGCTGTGCTGGGTGACGATCAATCCTGGTACAGTTTCCAGTAATTCTCCAGGACGGTAAACAGTGCGCTGTTTGAGCTGTTGCTTGAGAACAGTGCCCTCATTGGCGGAATTCGCCATTCCGATCAGTTTATTAATCCTGTCCCCGTCAGCCCGCACAATCACTTCATTAAGTGTCGGAATACCCGCCGCCTGGGTCGCCGGCGGCAAAATCATCCCGGCGAGTATCAATATTATTCGCAGCATATCTGTGCGAATTGAACAAGCGCCGTAACGCGCCCGGAATCGTGCGGCTTGATTCAAGATGTGATCCTGCCTCAAGCCATTTCACTGATTTAAGGATAAATTTCTGGATGAGTTTTGGAAACCCGTAGAAATAAGAAGAATTACCAATTTTTCATACCCCTTTCGCAAAAAAACCCTTGTTGTTGTGTGGTTTGCAATTTGGGCAAGAATACGACACAGATAACCGGAATATCTGTCGGGTAATGCCGAAACATAATGTAGGGATAAGTGAAGATCCCGTCAGGAATCCCCTACATCCTCGCCATCGGGTTTAATGATAGGCTTTCCTGGATTTATGAAGCGTCGGGAAAGAGTGATGGGTTGGTATGGTGAAATTCAGCGGTGAAGTCCAGCGGGCAAATCCAGCAGCTTAAGCGGCCAGCAGATTTACATAACATTGCTGCGCGAAATAACAGCTGACGGGTAGCCGAGGGAAAGCCGTTTCCATTGTCGATTATGGCATTGCCGGTTATGGAAAAGTGAACGTACCCGGTCATATCCAGGCATATTTATACTTCGTGAAATAATATTTAAACAGAAAGAATCGTGAAATCAGTCCTATTTGCCCTCAAGTCTGTATTTCTGCTGATAACCCTGTCTATTTCCAGCGTAGCCCAATCCACGCACATTGACAAAAAAATTAATGTTGTAACCACCGTAGCACCCATCACCGATATTGTTCAGAATATAGGCATGGGCTATGTCAATGTAACTGGAATCGTTCCTAATGGAACCGATTCTCATACGTTTGAGCCAACCCCAGCCATTGCCAGATTATTGGGGGCCAGCGACATCATTATTGTCAATGGCCTGGATCTTGAGCTGCCTACCGTTAAATTGGCGGAAAAAGTTAAAACGACCAATACTCCGATTGTGCAGCTCGGAAACCTTGCATTGCGCAGGGAAGATTGGCGATATGACAACAGCTTTCCCCGTGAGCTTGGCCACCCCAACCCGCACCTGTGGCCCAACATTGCATTGGCGATGCGCTATGCGGAGATTATCCACGATAGTCTCGTCGCACTTGATCCGGCACACCAGGAGGGGTATGGTGCCAATATGAAGTTGTATGTGGACAAGTTGCGCAGACTGGACAACGCTGTCTTTGATTGCGTCAAATCCATCCCGGAGAAGAACCGCAAGCTGGTCACTTATCACGATTCCTTCGCATATTTCGCCCCCCGTTATGGCATGACGGTGATTGCCGCGATTCAGCCATCGAATTTTTCCGAACCCAGGCCCCAGGAAGTCATACGTATCATCAAACAGATAAAACGAGAAAAGGTGCCCGCAATTTTCGGTTCCGACGTTTTTCCCAGCAAGGTGATGGAACAGATCGCTCGCGAAACCGGCGTCAGGTTTATCGATCAACTTTCGGATGACGAATTACCCGCCCCACCTAAGCATTCATTCATTGGGATGATGGAAAATAACCTGGTTGTCATGACCGGGGCGCTGGGCGGCAACTCCAGTTGTATGACAAATGTCGACGCCAGCAATATCAAGCCTTGAGTTCCAGGCGCACTCCGCGGTCAGCTTGAATGAGGTCACCGCTGGCTACGGTCATCATATCGTTTTCTCCGATCTGTCACTGGACATCGACGGTGGCAAGTTCGTAGGTATCGTGGGACCCACGGGATGTGGCAAAACCACACTCCTGAGAACCATTCTAGGTACCCAGCCCGTCCTGGCTGGCAAGGTGTTTCTAAACGGTCAGGCTGTGGACGCGATTCCGGCAGGTACGATTGGTTACGTGCCGCAGTTGGAGACGGTGGATTGGAATTTTCCAGTTACCGTTGAAGAAGTCATCATGATGGGCTTCTACACCAACAAACGAATCTGGCCCTGGCCCAATAAAAAAGAGCGTGCGCTTGTTCGTGAATTGGCTAACAGGTTGGGTATCTATCCCTGCTTGCATAAACACATATCGAATACTTCAGGTGGTCAGCGGCAACGCGCCTTCCTCGCGAGAGCATTGGTGAACAATCCGGCGTTACTGGTGCTGGATGAACCGACTTCGGGTGTCGACATCAAGACTCAGCATGAGGTATTGCATCTGCTTAATGATATCAACAGTCAGGGGATTACCGTTTTACTCACCACCCATGACCTCAACACCGTCGCTTCACATCTTCCCTGGATAATCTGTTTCAATAATGGAGTGGTGGCGCAAGGCCATCCCCACGATATTTTTACCCCCGACATCCTGAAGAAAACCTACGGTGGGGATATCGCCATAGTCAGACATGAAGACCACCTCCTGATTGCCAATAGCACACCGCTCATCCCACGGCGAAAAACCCGCGATAAATTTTTTTCTTGAATCACTGGAGTATGAGTTTGTTCGGCACAGGCTGCTGGCAGCCCTGATGGCGGGCAATGTCGTGCGGGTGGCTGGTGAAGGTATGATACTGCGCTGCATGAACTGGGCCCGCATGAATTGTCGCAGGCTGCCTTCGGCGGCGCGGCGGTGGCTTTCAGGCTCAATCCCAATTCTTATGCTGGCGCTGGCGCAAGCCTGCCCGGGGCACCACTGATCAGCCGGATCCCAAAAAGTGGCACAATTAAACTGGTTGCCGCTATTGAATGGGCTGGAGAAGGAAGCCGCAGAAACAAACAGGGGCACAAAGCGGACTGACTAAACAAAGCAGCTAACTCAAGTGGATGGGACTCAATGCGAAACAGAAACGCTAACGGGATGTATTCTTGTCGTTCTCTTCCAGTACGTGAAAGAAAATCTCGTCTTGCTTGATCATGCCCAGTTCGCTGCGGGCACGCTCTTCGATGGCCTCATGGCCCTGCTTGAGATCCCGCACTTCGGCGTCCAGCGCAGCATTGCGCGCCTGTAGTTTCCTGTTGGTTTCATGTTGCGTTGTAATCTGCTGATCGACTTCCCTCACTCTAAGCCACCCCCCTTTGCCCAGCCACAAAGGGTATTGCAGCAGAACAATGAGGCCGACAAGGATCAGGGTCAGTATTTTCACTGGATATGCTGAAATACCGTTCCCACGATCAAGCGCATGTCGGTGTGCCCTGGCTGGTTTTGCGGCAAGCCGCCCTCTGCTGTTATCTTAGTTGGTGGAAGGCTTCCCGCCCAGGGTAACTGGCAGCATCCCCCAGATCTTCTTCAATACGCAGCAATTGATTATATTTGGCGAGGCGATCAGAACGGGAGAGTGAGCCCGCCTTGATTTGCAGCGCGTTGGTTGCTACAGCTATATCTGCGATTGTCGTGTCTTCCGTTTCCCCGGAACGGTGCGATACCACGGAGGTATAGCCCGCGCGCTTGGCATTTTCGATAGCCGAAAGCGCTTCGGTAAGCGTACCGATCTGGTTGAGTTTGATGAGTATGGAATTGGCTATGCCTTGCGCGATGCCTTCTTTCAGGATGCCGGTATTGGTTACGAAAATGTCGTCACCCACCAACTGCACAGATTTCCCCAGCCTGCTGGTAAGCAGCTTCCACCCGTCCCAGTCATGTTCGCTCATACCGTCTTCGATGCTCAAAATAGGATATTTGTCTGTCCATGTGGCGAGATAATCCACAAACTGTGCCGAGTCGAGAATCAAGCCATCCGACGCAAGATGATACTTGCCATCCCGGAAAAATTCAGAGCTTGCACAATCAACGCCGATGACGACATCCGGACCCGGCAAATAACCCGCTCGCTCAATAGCCTCCACGATCAGTTGCAGCGCGGCTTCATTATTAGCCAGGCTGGGCGCAAATCCGCCTTCGTCTCCAACTGCGGTATGCATTCCTTTGCTATCGAGTAATCCTTTCAATGCATGAAAGACCTCCGCGCCGCAGCGCAGGGCTTCACGAAAGCTTTGCGCTCCCAAAGGAATAATCACGAACTCCTGCATATCGATTTTGTTATTGGCATGCGCGCCGCCATTGATGACATTCATCATGGGCACAGGCATCGCCATCGGGCCGGCACCGCCCAGATATCGGTATAACGGCAGGCCAGACTCCTCTGCTGCCGCCTTTGCCACCGCAAGCGACACCGCCAGAACCGCGTTGGCGCCGAGTCTTGATTTGTTGCCGCTGCCGTCGAGATCGATCAGCGTCCGATCGATAAAACCCTGCTCCATGGCATCCAGACCCATGATAGCTTCAGAAATCTCGGTGTTGACGTTCTCCACCGCTTTCAATACCCCCTTGCCACCATAGCGCCCTGCGTCCATATCGCGCAGTTCAACCGCTTCCTTGGTGCCGACCGACGCGCCGGAAGGCACCGCCGCGCGCCCCAACACCCCTGATTCAAGTAATACATCCGCTTCCACGGTAGGATTTCCGCGCGAATCCAAGATTTCGCGGGCGATGACATCTACGATTGCACTCATGCTGTTTTTCCCTGGGTCATTTATTAATTTATTAAAAAAGGTGTTTTGGATAAATGAATGCGGTTGCAGGGATCGATCTACTGCACAAGGACGCTATTGCCGAGGCCCTATTGCAGATGCTCAAGTGGTTATTCTTCAGTCAAAATATCGAGGACGATCCAGGCTGGTCTCGCGAAATAAATTCCGGAGATAAGTTGCTATAAATTGATGTCAGGCGATGTTCTTCAGTTTGCCGGAGCTTGTCGCAGCGACTGCGGCGCGCTTACTCGCGTAATCGATGGCTGCCTCTATAAACGAGCTAAACAACGGATGCCCTGTTTTGGGTGTGGAAGTAAATTCGGGATGAAACTGGCAGGCGACGAACCACGGATGTTCGGTTTGCGGCAACTCGACCATCTCGCACAATCCCTCCCCCGCTGACACCGCGCTCACGCGCAGCCCAGTCTCCTCTAATCTCGGTATGTACTGGTTATTGACTTCATAACGATGGCGGTGGCGCTCGATAACTTTGCTGGCTCCGTAAATTTTACGGACCAGCGTATCCTCGTTCAGGAGACATTCCTGTCCGCCCAGGCGCATGGTGCCTCCGAGACCCGACTCCGCACTGCGCGATTCCACATGACCTTCGCGCGTGCGCCACTCGGTTGTCAAAGCTATGACAGGATAGGGAGTGTCAGGATGAAATTCGGTGCTGTGAGCGTCCTCCATCCCGGCTTTGTTACGGGCATACTCGATTACCGCCAGCTGCATGCCCAGGCAGATACCGAGATAAGGGATGCGGTTCTCACGTGCGTAGCGGATGGCCATGATCTTGCCTTCGACTCCGCGTTTCCCAAATCCGCCGGGAACCAGTATCGCATCCATCCCTGCCAGGCAATCGGTTCCGTGTTTCTCGATGGTTTCAGAATCGGTGTAGTGAATATTGATTCTGCTTCGAGTATGAATTCCGGCATGAGTCAGCGCTTCCGACAGCGATTTATATGACTCTTTCAGATCCACATATTTTCCGACCAGCGCGATTTCTATTGTGCGCTCCGGATGCTCCAAGGCATGCACCAGCTTTTTCCAAATGCTCAGATCCGCCGCTTTCGCAAGAATACTCAATTTATGGCAGACGATTTCATCCAGCATCTGGTCATGCAATAGCGCAGGAATTTTGTAAATACTGTCTACATCCACTGCCAGAATTACCGCTTCTTCGCGCACGTTGGTGAATAGCGCGATTTTGCGGCGCTCTTCAGGCGGCAGCTCACGGTCGGCACGGCACAGCAAGACGTCCGGTTGTATTCCGATCTCACGCAATTCCTTAACTGAATGCTGGGTGGGCTTGGTTTTCAATTCGCCCGCAGACTCGATGTAGGGCAACAACGTCAAATGGATAAAGCAGGTGTCGTTGCGTGGAAGCTGCACGGCCATCTGCCGGATTGCTTCCAGAAACGGGAGCGACTCGATGTCTCCGACCGTACCGCCGATCTCGACAATGGCTACCTGGGCATCACCCGCCCCTGCCTTGATTTGGTGTTTGATTTCGTCTGTGATATGAGGAATGACCTGTACCGTGCCGCCGAGATAATCCCCGCGCCGTTCCTTTTTAATGACGCTCTCATAAACCTGGCCGGTCGTGAAATTATTTCGCCTGCTCATTCTCGCGCTGATGAAGCGCTCGTAGTGCCCGAGGTCGAGGTCGGTTTCCGCACCGTCTTCGGTGACAAATACCTCTCCGTGCTGAAATGGGCTCATGGTGCCGGGATCCACGTTGATGTAGGGATCCAGCTTGAGTAGCGTGACTTTGATGCCGCGAGTTTCGAGAATAGCTGCAAGGGAGGCCGCGGCGATACCTTTCCCTAAAGAAGATACTACACCGCCTGTCACAAATACATACTTTGTCATGGATGCTTATGATACCGGAAAAGGCCTGCTCCGACAAATAACCGGAATGAGGATATGGCTTTTTAGGCGAGAAGATTGGCCGGCATCATCAGGCGCAATTGGCCTCGTAGATGACTACGCACGCTGCCTCGATTTGGCCGTCCGATTTTGGTCAAACGATACGTTAACAAAATTCAGTTTTCAATATAAACCTCGGTCCCGGTATTCACTAAGCCAAATAGATCCAATAAATCGCCGTTACTCATGCGAATACAACCGATGGAGCCGGGCTTGCCCATTTCCACGGTATCCGGACTACCGTGAATATAGATGTAGCGGCGCATGGTATCCACTGATCCCAGGCGGTTGAACCCCGGCTCACAGCCGGAAAGCCACAGAATGCGTGTGAGAATCCAGTCACGCCCCGGGTAGCGGGCGCTCAGTTCGGGCGAATACGTTTCGCCGGTGGGTCTGCGCCTTACAAAGACCGTGTTGATCGGCTGGCCCGCACCAATCTTGGCGCGAATGATGTGCTTCCCCAATGGCGTGCAGAAACTTCCGTTCTCCTGCCCCACCCCTTTTCCTGCCGAAGAAATACGATATCGACTGATGACACGGTTGTCGTCACCATATAAATACAGTTCTTGGGAGGGAATACTAACTATGATTCTCATCGATATCTCGCCCCGCTGTATGCATTGCTGTTTTGCGGCGTTCCGAAAAAAAATGCTTTAACCTGTTTCCGCCCTCCTCCGCCAAAATGCTGCCCGTCACCTGCATATGATGATTCAGCCGCATCTCCGCGGGCAGATCAATTACGCTTCCGCACGCCCCCGTCTTCGGGTCGCTCGCTCCAAAAACCAGCCGTGCAATACGCGCGTGCAAAATCGCTCCGACGCACATGGCGCAAGGTTCCAGCGTTACATAAAGCGTGCAGCCCCCGAGGCGGTAATTCTTCAGATACTGTGCCGCATCCCGTAACGCCACTACCTCCGCATGGGCGGTAGGGTCCACTGCCGAGATGGGGCGGTTGTGACCACGCCCGATAATTGTTCCATTCTTTACTATTACCGCGCCTACCGGCACCTCGCCCGCTTGCTGAGCCTGCTCCGCAAGCCCAAGCGCAGCACGCATGAAGTCGATATCAGCGCTGTTCATGCTTGTTCGCGTTTCCAGCTCACGGTAAAATCCTCATGCGATCACCGCTAGCGTAGTCCATCATTCTGTTCGGCCTTTGAGCGGCGATTGCACAGAAACGTCAGCCCCTCGCCGTGCCAATGGTGTGTGGCTGACACTGGGTAATGATCGTGCCGTTCAGAACCCTCAGAGTGGCTCGCAACCGGACACTCGATGTGTTCGAACCCGGCGACCTTTTCAATGCTTTTTTTTCTTCTTTTATCGGCACAATCTGCGGGGCGGCTCGCATCAGCCTCCTCTATCTGTAGTGTCTCACCCGTTGTCCTGTAGATCATCATAGATTATGTCCAGCAGTTTTAGGCTGGCAGCAAATAAGTACCGAGGATGGCTTGCTGTCCGGGTTTTTATCATCTATAAAGGTGAAGGGAAGATGCGCTGGGCCGGCGCCACGACCAAAGAGGGAACAGATGAATGAGATCAAAATCAGTGACTACCTGAAAGACAATTACGAGGATTATTATGAAGAGGGAGATTCCGAGTGGCGTCGATTAGGCGCCCTCGGCAAAACCGATAATATTGTTTCCCTCTGTAGTAATCTGCCTCGAAGTACTATTCTCGAAATCGGGGCGGGGGAGGGTTCCATTTTGAAGAGGCTGTCCGAACTGCATTTTGGTGATGAGCTTTATGCTCTGGAGATATCGTCGTCTGGAATTGAAACGATAAAGGCCAAAGAAATCCCTCAGTTGGCCGAGTGTAAAATCTTCGATGGTTATCATGTCCCATACGATAACGACAGGTTCGATATTGCGATTATGAGCCACGTCATCGAACATGTCGAATATCCTCGCCAATTGCTTTATGAAGCGTCGCGGGTTGCAAGATACGTTTTCATAGAAGTGCCTCTGGAAGACACGATCCGATTATCAAGCGATTTTGTCTTCGATAGGGTGGGACATATCAATTTCTATTCCCCGAAGACAATTCGTAGATTGGTTCAGTCATGTAACCTTCGGGTGCTCGGTCAAATAACCACGAACCCCCCGAGGAGAGCCTATACTTATGAAAAGGGCCGCAAGGGGCTGATCAATTATTACACCAAAGAAGTGCTAAGACGCATGCTACCTCGCCTCGCAACAGAGCTTTTTACATATCACGGGGCGTTGGTTTGCGAAAGGAAAGTCAGTCAGTAACGGATGTTCGGCGTCTCTACTTTGTAGCATCAGTCGCACTCCGCTGTGCCGCTGATCGCACGAGCGTATGACTGGGTTTATAGTCGTGTTCGCCCCAGCCAGAGGAAACAAACATGACAGAACGTCATTTCACCGCGGGCGGCAACGGTTGGCCCAAGCTGCCATCACTGCAGGAGTGGCAAGACACTTGCACTACCCTCCACATGTGGACGCAGGTTGCGGGCAAAATCCGGCTTGGGCTTTCTCCCGATGTCAACCACTGTTGGGGCAGCACGCTCTACGTCAGCACGCGCGGCCTGACGACTTCGCCCATTCCGTATGGAAGTTTTACTTTCGCCATCGACTTCGACTTTATCGCCCACGCGCTGCGTATTTCGACTTCGGAAGGCGCTGAGCGCTCGTTTGCTCTGCAACCCATGACGGTCGCCGAATTCTATCGCAAGACCATGCAGGCGTTCGGCGAACTGGGCATCGAGGTCAAGATATTTACCCGGCCGGTCGAGGTGGAAGTGGCTATACCATTTGAAAAGGATGAGCAGCATTCGAGCTATGACGCCTACGCGGTCACGCGTTTCTGGCATGCCCTCGTGCAGGCTGATCGCGTCTTCAAGGATTTCCGGGCCCGCTTCATCGGCAAGGTAAGCCCGGTGCACTTCTTCTGGGGCGGGTTCGATCTGGCTGTTACCCGATTTTCCGGGCGGACCGCACCCAAGCATCCGGGCGGCGCGCCGAATGTCGCTGTTCGGATAATGGAAGAAGCGTATTCCCATGAAGTAGCGAGCGCGGGATTCTGGTCGGGAACAGGCTTGGGGGAAACCGCGTTCTATGCTTATGCCTACCCGGTTCCGGAGGGCTTCAACAAATATCCTGTTCAGCCAGAAGCGGTGTTTTACCACGATAAGCTAGGCCTCTTCATTCTGCCCTACGAGGCCGTGCGAACTGCAGAAAATCCGGACGGAACGCTGCTGTCATTTCTCCAGACGACTTATGAAGCGGCCGCGACGCTGGCGAATTGGGACCGGCGCGCACTGGAACGCAACATCATGCATACGTGATACAAGCTGGCTGCTAGCCATATCTCTTAGCCTCGGGGCCAATCCAATCGAATAATTGCGAATCGACGATTACCTGATGAATAGCCTGGCGGGAATACGCTGCGGGAAATAATCCGGGGTGCGTCTGATCCACCGGGTCACCCGTTCGGACCCTTCTAGGGAAATTAACATGCCTATCAAACCCATACCTGATGGCTATCATTCCATAACGCCCTACCTGATGATTAATGGCGCAGCCGGGGCCATCGAATTTTACAAGCGGGCGTTTGGCGCAAAGGAAATGTTCAAAATGGGTGCGCCTGGCGACAAGATCGGACACGCCGAAATTCTGATCGGCGACTCCCGCGTTATGATGGCTGATGATTGCGGTAAAGAAAGCCCGTTCCGCAGTCCCCAGTCGTCGGGCAGTTCGCCTGTTGGCCTTTATTTATACGTCGACGATGTGGACAAGCTGTTTGCCCAGGCCGTTAATGCGGGCGCCAGGGTTATCAAGCCGGTTCAAGATCAGTTTTATGGGGACCGGACGGGCGCACTGGAAGACCCCTTCGGGCATATCTGGTTTATTGCAACGCATAAGGAAGATCTCTCGCCGGATGAAATCAAAAAGCGGGCGACCGCGTAGCGGGATGCAGGCACGCACCCAAGGCGCACTATAAACGCAGTCGAGGCATCCCCTCCGCTGCCCGATCCTCGCTTGGTAGAGCGCTTTGTCCTACGCTGCGGGCGCAGGATGTTCAGTAAAACGTAGGGCGACAATAAGCGCAGCGCATTGCGCCGAATGCAAGCTCCTTCAATACCCGTCCGTCGTCGTGCCTGGATCCTGTAAGCGCATATTTCTTCACCCTCAACCTGCTGCAAGGGATAATGACCTGCGGCTCGCCATGTAGACTTGCTGCATGAGTGAGCAAGGTGGCGGCACAGCAACGTTATCCCTTCATCATTCATACTGAATGGTTCTGCCAGAGCATTTCATTAAATCATTGAACTGCCAGACAGGAACTTATGAGGGTTGACGTACTGCGCTATGCAGCTGCGCTTATTTGCATCCTGCGTCTTTATGCGTTGCGCTTTGTAATAACGTAGCGCCGCGTTCGGGTTTAACCGGCGCCCGTCCGTCCTAAGTATCCTGCCGGTTCAATTACCTGCAACCATCAAGGCCATCGGTATAGCCGATGCGCTATAATGCCTGCTTTTTTGGCCTCGATAATGCCAACTCTGCAAGGAAGCGACCTGGCCTGTGTGCGCGGCGATCGCCAGCTATTCAAACACGTCAATTTCTCTCTCGAAACTGGCGGACTCATGCAGGTACAAGGGCCCAACGGCAGCGGTAAAACCAGCCTTCTGCGCATGCTCTGCGGACTCGCAACGCCCGCCCAGGGTGAAATTCGCTGGGATGGTTCTGAAATTCGCTCCCTCGGCGGAGCCTACTTCGGAGCGATGACTTATCTCGGCCATTCAAGCGGCGTCAAGGACGACTTGACCGCCATCGAAAATCTGCGTATTTCCAGTGCGCTGGCAGGCGCCGAAATCGACGGAGAAAAAGCCCATGAGGCCTTGCAGCACATGGGATTGGGAGGCCGTGAACTATTGCCGGCCAAAGTATTGTCGCAGGGCCAGCGGCGCAGGGTGACGCTGGCACGTCTATTGGTATGCGGTACCGTGTTGTGGATATTGGACGAACCATTGACGGCGCTGGACACCACCGCCGTGAAACTGGTACAGGGCGTAATGGAACAGCATCTGAAACAGGGTGGCATGATCGTGATGACCACGCATCAGGAGATCGAGATAGCTGCCGTCGCGACCCAGCGGTTGCAACTCGCCTGATATGTTTCTCTGGATAATCCAGCGCGACCTTCTGCTCGCGATGCGTCGGCGGGCGGATGTCTTGACGACGCTTTTCTTTTTCATCATCGTCGTCAGTCTGTTTCCTCTTGGGGTGGGACCGGAAATGAATATGCTCCGGATCATGGCGCCCGGTGTGGTATGGGTGGCCGCGCTGCTGGCTTCGATGTTGTCGCTGGGGCGGATGTTTTCCGGCGATCATCTGGACGGCACGCTGGAACAGATGCTGATCTCTCCCCAATCCCTCTCCTTGCTGGTGCTGGGAAAGGCGCTGGCCCACTGGCTGGTAACCGGGGTACCGCTGGTGCTGATGGCCCCCGTCCTGGGTATCCAATATGACCTGCCGGCGGACGCGCTGCTGGTGTTGACCGCCTCCCTATTGCTGGGAACGCCGGTTTTGAGTCTGATTGGCGCTATTGGCGCCGCGCTGACCCTGGGGTTACGCGGGGGTGGAGTCCTGGTTTCTCTATTGGTGTTACCGTTATATATCCCGATACTAATTTTCGGTGCGGGTGCGGTGGAAGCAAGCACAGCGGGCCTGGGAGCGGGAGCGCATATGTCGTTGCTGGGGGCGTTCCTGCTCGCTTCCCTGGTATTGGCACCGTGGACGGCCGCGGTATCGTTACGGATCTCGATGGAGTAAAAGCTCTATCTTTCCGCGGGGTAAGAACCCCCTCTGAACAGGTCTTCATGGACGCGACGGCAGTTTTGGGGAAGGGATGCGCGGAGCTTAATCAGAGATTCCCAAAGAAACCAATTCTGAATTTAAGGTTTTTGGTTTAAAATTATGAGTTACGCGTTGGAGCGTCAAGCTTGAATACGCCTCGAATATGAAATTCGGTATCTTTAAACATGGCGATTAACTGGTTTAAATACTCTTCCCCGGCAAGTTTCTACTTCCTTGCCGGCAAAATGATCCCTTTTTTTTCCATCGCCGCGGTGATATTGTGTTTAGCGGGGCTCTATATCGGCTTTTTCGTCGCCCCCACCGATTTTCAACAGGGTGAGGCTTATCGCATCATCTTCATTCATGTCCCCGCCGCTTGGATGTCCATGTTTCTTTACGTGGTGATGGCGATGTGGTCCGGTATCGGTCTTGCATTCAATACCCGGCTTTCCTCAATGGTAGCGACGGCCATCGCGCCAACAGGCGCAATGTTTACCTTTCTCGCGCTATGGACCGGGGCGCTGTGGGGCAAACCCATGTGGGGGACGTGGTGGGTATGGGATGCGCGTCTCACCTCCGAGCTGATTCTGTTGTTCCTTTACATTGGCTTCATGTCGTTGCAGGCCGCGATAGACGATCCCCGCCGCGCCGACAAGGCCGGTGCAATGATTGCACTGGTAGGCGTGGTCAACGTTCCCATCATCTATTTCTCGGTGAAATGGTGGAATACCCTGCACCAGGGAGCCTCCGTCAGCCTGACGCAATCACCGAAAATGGCCACCACCATGCTGACCGGCATGCTGATCATGTCGCTAGCGTGCTGGATGTATGCCATTGCCATGGTACTGATACGCACCCGCGCCGTTATTCTGGAACGCGAGCGCCACACTGCCTGGGTGGGTGAATTGCAGGGAGCCGCGTGATGATCTGGACGAGTTTGTCCGATTTTCTGGACATGGGCGGCTACGGATTTTATGTCTGGGGTTCCTATCTGGTTTTCCTTATTTGCATTGCCGGCGAAATTATTCTGGTTTCCAACCGTAAGCGAACTTTGCTCAAGCATCTCAGTCTGATTCACCAGTCAACCAAACAAGAGAAGAGAAATGAAACCTCGTCATAAAAAACTGGCTATCATCGCTTCGAGTGTAACCGCGTTGGGTGTTGCTTCCGTGCTGGTTCTGAATGCCTTCCAGAGCAATCTTGTGTTCTTCTTCAGCCCCACGCAGGTAGCTAATAATGAAGCCCCTCTGGGCAAGAGCTTTCGAATTGGCGGCCTGGTGGAAGAAGGAAGCGTCAAGCGCCAGACTGATGGGGTAACAGTGAATTTTGTGGTGACGGATACTGCCAAAGTCATTCCTGTGGTATATAAAGGCATTCTTCCCGACCTGTTCAAGGAAGGCAAGGGCGTGGTGGCTCAAGGAAAACTTGCCGGGGACGGTGTTTTCCGCGCAGACGAGGTGCTCGCGAAACACGACGAGAATTACATGCCACCTGAGGCAGCGACCGCTCTCGACCAGGCGGATAAGGCACGTAAAACAGTACTGGTTCAATAGCAGACAGTGCGCAGACCTGAAAGAACCAGAGGATCAGGTGGATCCTTCCAAGCTCAACCGTGACACTGCAAGTCTCTTTCCTTCTTTCCATTCTCTATCCAAGTCCCCGACCATGATCCCAGAACTCGGTAATTTTGCTCTGATCCTTGCGTTGCTGCTGGCGCTTATACAAGGCACCTTGCCCATTATTGGCGCTGCACGCGGCATTCCCTCCTGGATGGCGCTGGCCCGCCCGGTGGTTCAGGGACAGTTTGTGTTTGTCGCCATCGCCTTCTTCTGTCTGGCCTATTCGTTTGTCACCAGCGATTTTTCAGTGATAAATGTTGTCCAGAACTCCAATTCGAAGCTGCCGCTGCAATACCGCTTCGCCGCAACGTGGGGTTCTCATGAAGGCTCGTTGCTGCTGTGGACAATGATGCTGGCCACCTGGTCGGTTGCGGTCAGCATATTCAGCCGCCACCTGCCGAACGACATGGTCGCGCGTGTTCTGGGGGTCATGGGCCTGGTGAGCGTGGGTTTTCTGATATTCATGCTTTTCACTTCCAACCCGTTCGAGCGCATGCTGCCGGGTGCAGTGGAAGGAAGCGATCTGAACCCGTTACTTCAGGACCCGGGGATGGTGTTTCATCCCCCAATGCTATACATGGGTTACGTGGGCTTTTCCGTCGCATTTGCTTTTGCCATTTCGGCGCTGCTCAGCGGGCGAATGGATGCGACCTGGGCACGCTGGTCGCGCCCGTGGACAACGGTTGCATGGTTGTTCCTCACCATAGGCATCATGATGGGAAGCTGGTGGGCCTATTATGAGCTGGGCTGGGGCGGCTGGTGGTTCTGGGACCCTGTAGAGAATGCGTCATTCATGCCATGGCTGGTGGGCACCGCGCTCGTTCATTCCCTTGCCGTGACGGAAAAACGCGGCAGCTTCAAAAGCTGGACAGTGCTGCTGGCGATCTGCGCATTCTCCCTGAGTCTTCTGGGCACATTCCTGGTGCGCTCGGGCGTGTTGACATCGGTCCACGCTTTCGCGACCGATCCCAAGCGAGGCATTTTCATCCTGAGCTTCTTGGTGATCATCGTCGGCGGCTCCCTGCTACTTTTCGCATGGCGCGCTCCGAAAATCGGATTGGGTGGCAAGTTTGAACTGGTGTCGAGGGAATCGATGCTGCTTGCCAATAATTTATTGATGATGGTGGCTGCAGGCAGCGTTCTGCTGGGTACCCTTTATCCGCTGTTCATGGATGCGCTTGATCTCGGCAAAATATCGGTGGGCCCGCCCTACTTCGAGGCTGTATTCGTGCCGCTGATGACACCCGCGGTTTTTCTGATAGGCCTGGGCCCCCTTGCGCGCTGGAAACAGGCAAACTTGCCTGAACTGGCGATACGCTTGCGCTGGGCGTTCGTCGTGAGCCTCGTGACAGCCTTGTTGATGCCGTTCGTCATGGGCGAATGGAAACCGTTTGTGAGTTTCGGTTTACTCATGGCGTTCTGGGTCATCGCCAGTGTCATCGTCAGCCTGATTCATCGCCTGCGCAGCAGTGGCAGGGAAGGCTTGTTCGCGAAGCTTGCTGCCCAATCGCGCAGCTATTACGGCATGCATGCCGCGCACCTGGGCATAGCGGTGTTCATTATCGGCGTAACGCTGGTGGGCGGATATGAAACTGAAAAAGATGTGCGCATGGAAATCGGCGATACCGTCGCGGTGGGCGGTTATTCATTCCGTTTCAACGGTGCAACGAAGGCGCCCGGTCCCAATTACATGGCGGACATCGGCAATGTCGATGTGTTGCGCAATGGGGAAAAGGTCAACGTCCTGGAACCGGAAAAGCGAACTTATAACGCATCCGGAATGGCCATGACGGAAGCCGCAATCGATACCGGCATCCTGCGCGATCTCTACGTCGCTTTGGGGGAGCCACTGGAAAATGGAGCATGGATAATACGGGTCTATCACAAACCGTTTGTGGACTGGATCTGGTTTGGATGCATGTTGATGGCCTTTGGAGGTTTCCTGGCAGTAACGGATCGCCGTTATCGCCTCTCCTCGGGCAAGCAACGTGAACCCGTTGAAGAAAAGAAAGCCGCCGGCAAGCCCGGCAAAGCTCCGGCGGCACCTCTGATTGCGAGGAGCAAAAAGGCATGACGCGGTTCCTGATCCCGCTGGCGGCTTTTGTTGTTCTTGTCGGGTTTCTGGTTGTAGGCCTGGGCCTTAACCCCAGGCAGGTGCCTTCCCCGCTGATCGGAAAACCTGCACCCGAATTCCAGTTGCAGCAGTTGCATCAATCTGAAAAAACGCTGACGTCCAAGGACAATCTGGGCAAGGTTTGGCTTCTTAACGTATGGGCCTCGTGGTGTGTTTCCTGCCGTGAAGAGCATCCGTTGCTGGTTCAGTTGGCTAAATCCGGCATCGTTCCAGTCTACGGCCTCAACTATAAGGATCAGCGTGAGGATGCATTGCGATGGCTGAAGCAGTTCGGGGACCCATACACCGTTAGCATTGTTGATCCCGAAGGCAGGACAGGCATCGATTACGGCGTGTACGGGGTTCCCGAGACCTATGTCATCGACAAGAATGGAGTTATCCGGTACAAACAAATCGGTCCCGTAACGGTAGACGCGCTACAGACGAAAATTCTGCCGCTGGTGAAGGAGTTGCAAGGATGAATCTGACCATTTTGTTCAGATCTTGCTGTAACCAAATCTAACGGCACAACTAACGGATTGCGGGTGCATTCTTTCAGTATGAAAAAATTTGGATTGTTGCTGGCTTTGATGCTTCTGTTGCCCCTTTCGTTGCCCCCTTTATTATCGGTTTCTTGGGCCAAGGAAGCGGTTCCGGTTGCCGAGAATCCGGAACTTGAAGAGCGCATGATTGCGTTATCCGAGGAGTTGCGGTGCCTCGTATGCCAGAACGAAACGATCGCCGCCTCGCGAGCGGATTTTGCCAATGATCTGCGGCGCGAAATCCGCGAACAGATGAGTGCAGATAAAAGCGATAAAGAGATTATCGATTTTCTGGTGGCCCGTTATGGCGATTTCGTGCTTTATCGTCCGCCAGTCAAATCCTCCACCATGTTCTTATGGTTTGGTCCGTTTATCCTTCTTCTGGCGGGAGCGATAGTGCTGGTCATCTACCTCAAGCGCCGCCGCAAGCGGATTGAAGAACCCATCCTGAGCGAACAGCAGCTCAAGCAAGCTGAGGCTCTGCTAAAGGAAGGCAAAGGTAATAGCGCATGACAGTATTCTGGGTTGTTGCCGGCATATTCATTGTCGGTGCCTTGCTATTCGTTCTTCCAACGTTATGGAGCAAGAGGGAGCGTCAGGCGGGTGCGGAGCGTGACGCCACCAACGTGAATATCTATCGGGATCAGCTTGCGGAGCTCGATAGCGACTTGCGCAGCGACATTCTGACTCGCGAGCAATACGAACAGAGCAAACGGGAACTGCAGCAACGCATGCTGCAAGATCTTCCTGACGGAGAAACGGCGCCTGCCGTCCCTGTCGGAATAATCAGCAATAAAAGTAATGTAGCCACCATTACATTAACGACCCTTGCAGTACCGGTACTGGCGGTTTCCCTTTATCTGTGGCTGGGTAACACGAAAGCTCTGCTGCCGCAGCCCGCAGTAGGGGAACAGGCCCCGCTGTCAGCGGAAGGAGGCCATTCCGATTTTTCATCGGTGCTGGAAAATCTCATGGCGCGGTTGAAAAATCAGCCGGATGATATGGAAGGCTGGCTCATGCTGGGACGAACCTACGCCATGATGCAACGTTTCAATGAGGCGAAGGAAGCCTACGAAAAAGTACTGGCCCTGGCTCCTGAAAATCCGGAAGTCATTACGGATTATGCCGATATCGTCGCGATGACAAACAATGGCAGCCTGATCGGAAAGCCGATCGAGCTGATCAATAAGGCACTGCGTCTGGATCCGCAAAATCCCAAGGCGCTGGCGCTGGCGGGAACAGCCGAATTTGAGCGAAGAAGATATAAGGATGCCGCCGCATATTGGGAAAAATTATTGGCACTCATCCCTCCGACGGAATCCGAACTGGTGGAATCCGTAAAGAACAGCATCGCGGAGGCAAAATCACTGGCATCAGGCAAAGGCAGTACGGTGGCAAGAGCGCCCGCTCAGCCATCCGGCGGACAGGTTCCTCCGCCTGCTGAGAGCAAGCCCGGATCGATGGCCGCAGCGGGAGCAGCCACATCAGGCACACTGGCCGGTAAAGTGACACTAAGCCCTGCGCTGGCTGGCAAAATCTCTCCAAATGACAGCCTGTACATCTTTGCCCGGGCTAAATCAGGGCCAAAGGCACCGCTGGCGACGCTGCGCCTGCAGGTCAAGGATTTGCCGGCGAACTTTTCCCTGAACGATTCCATGGCGAGGTCTGGCGTGCAGCTATCCACTTTCCCCGATGAGGTCATTGTGGGCGCCCGAGTTTCAAAATCAGGGTCCCCCATGCCACAAAGCGGCGACCTGCAGGGCCTTAGTCAACCGGTCAGAATTGGCGCAGCAGGAATCAATGTTGTAATTGATCAGCAGCTACCCTAGCCGGGATATGCGCCAAACCGCCCCGGATTTGTGAAAGGTGACATCAACAATGGGGCGCCTGCATCCCCGCTGCGGGATCGTGCCTTCTTATGAAGGTTACCGCTCCACCTTAAGTGCTCCACACCAGGCGGGTTGAAGTCACTAGGGCTGAAATCCAATTTGTGCCATCCCCGCCTTAGCCGGCGCTGACGTGTGTTTTGCGGGATCCTTGCGTCCCCTCTTCGCGCCCCCGGTTCGCTCAATAGCTCTCGCTATTGGCTGGTTCCCGGGAGGCGCAAAATCCACTCCAAACGCCTCGCCGTCATTCCGCAATCCGGGCTGGAGCACTTCTGAACCATCACATATAAGATGTCGGCTACGCACATGGTAGGGCGTTAATAAGCGCAGCATATTGCACCCCGTCAAGTTCGAGGCGATGGGGCATTCCCCTGGCAACCATGCCCGACCTAGCCCGCCTTACGATTACTGGCGACGCAATTGATGATTAACCCACAGGGCGGCGGTAAACAGCAGCACGGCGCCCGCTTGGTGCGCCGCGGCAAGCGGCAGCGGAACCACGAGCAATAATGTGGAAATACCCAAGCTTATCTGTATCGCCAGCATAACCAGCAGCAGACTGCACGAAAAACGAGCTGGTCCGGAAAGTGGCAAGCCCCTGGATTTATACCAGAAAATGGGAATCAGGATTGCCAGTGTCCACGCAATCATCCGATGATCGAATTGTACGGTTGCCATATTATCGAAGAAGTTTCGATACCACGGCTCCAATATGAATATTTCGGGCGGTATGAAATGACCGTTCATGAGGGGGAAGGTATTGTAAGCCAAACCCGCCCGAATACCCGCCACGAAACCACCGGACAAAATCATTATGAATATCAAGGTCGTAATGATGACGGAAAAACGGCGGATACGTCGCAATCTGATATTTCCGTGGGATGCGCGGGTGGGCGAAAGCAATTCCAATGCTACCCAGAACATTGTGGCATAGATAATAAAGGCAAGCCCCAAATGTGCTGTCAGACGGTATTGGCTGACATGCGGATTATCGACCAGACCGCTCTTTACCATATACCATCCCATTGCCCCCTGCAGGCCGCCCAGTATGAAAATTCCCGTCAGCCTTAGGCCCAACGGCCGGTCGATCGCCTTTTTAGCCATAAAATATAGAAATGGAATAAAAAACGCCAATCCGATGACGCGCCCCAGCAATCGGTGGAAATATTCCCACCAGAAAATCCCCTTGAATTCATCCAGGCTCATGCCAAGATTCACCTTTTTATATTGAGGACTCTGATGGTATTTTTCAAAAAGCTCATCCCAGTCTTTCTGGCTAAGCGGCGGCATCGTCCCGACGATAGGTTGCCATTCAACAATCGAAAGACCCGACTCGGTAAGGCGCGTCACGCCACCGACAACCACCATGGCAAATACCAGAGCACAGCAAGCCAGCAACCAGACCGCAATGGATTTCTGCATGATAATAATAGGAATTAACGATAAACCGATTTAAGGAAGTGGAATAAGCCCATATCAAACGATTATCGAACAGATAATCCTGAATCCGCCAACTGGACGGGGTGGAGATACAGTTTCCGGCACGATGGGAGGTGAAGGTCAGGTATCCAGGAGGTCTTTGTAGACAATAGCGATAAACTGAAAAATGAGCAGTCAACTCCGGTTTTAGGATAATTGTTCCATGAGCTACTTGGCGCGCATCAGGCGCTGCCTGTCGCGTTCCCACTCTTTCTGTTTCTCGGATTCACGCTTGTCGTGTTGTTTCTTTCCCTTGGCCAAGCCGATTTCAAGCTTGATTCTGCCCGCTTTATAATGCATATCCAGGGGTACCAACGTATAGCCGGCGCGCTCGGCTTTCCCGATGAGTCGCTTTATTTCTTCAGCGTGCAACAATAGTTTGCGGGTCCGGACCGGATCCGGTTTGATATGAGTGGAAGCGGCCAGCAGCGGGCTGATATGGCAGCCAATGAGAAATAATTCGCTGTTACGGATGATGACGTAAGCTTCTTTCAACTGCACCCGGCCCGCTCGAATCGCCTTGACCTCCCAACCTTCAAACACCACGCCCGTTTCGTATTTTTCCTCGATAAAATAGTCGTGAAAGGCTTTCTTATTCTGGACAATACTCATGTAAAAGGAAGAAAAAGGGTGAGTTCCACGCAGGTTTCGTGTATTTTAGCAGCTTTCTCCGCTGTCCCGCTGGATCAAGCAGTTTATCTTATGGCTGAAATCGAAAAGTCGGTTTTGATCGGTTATTCTGCGAGCCGGATGTTCGCATTGGTGGATGCAGTTGAAGAATATCCCAAGTTCCTGCCGTGGTGTGGTGGCTCATCTGTGATTCGACAGGGTGAAAGCATTACCCATGCGACCATCCTGATCGACTACCATCATATCAAGCACAGCTTCACTACCGAGAACATCCGAAAGCCTCCTGAACTGATTACGATGACGCTGCTGAATGGGCCCTTTCAGAATCTCGACGGACACTGGCGTTTCATTCCCTTGGCGGAAAACGCCTGCAAGATTGAATTTCGTTTACACTACACATTCTCACATATATTTCTGGAAAAACTGGTAGGTCCAGTTTTTTTTATGATTGCGAATAGTTTTGTGGAAGCATTCATTCAGCGGGCGGAAGAAGTCTATGGAGACTCGTGACCCAGCTATTCAAATCGAGGTAGTTTACGCACTGCCGGACCATCAGGTCATGCGTCAGTTGCGCCTCCCGCCCGGAGCAACAGCGGAGCAGGCTGTGAACCTCTCGGGAATTAACCATTTGTTTCCGCAAATTGATCTTTCGCGACACAAGCTGGGCATATTCGGCAAGCTGGTCAAACCCGATCGAACCCTGCGTGAAGGAGATCGCGTGGAGATATACCGTCCGTTGATTCTTGATCCAAAAGACAACCGCAGAAAACGCGCAAGACTTCAGCGTGGCGCATCGATTACAACGACTGTTCCGGATGGCCGTTAATAATCCCAGGTAGCCATGGCTTGAGTGATTCCATAGTACTGCAGGATTCACTACATATCCCGGTTTCGCTATAATGCCGGTTTGCGAAGGACAATACCATGCGATTGGTTGAGAAAGCTCTAACCTTTGACGATGTTTTGCTGCTTCCCGCCCACTCGGATGTTTTACCCCGTAATGTAAGTTTGGCAACGCGGCTCACCCGTGCCATTTCTCTCAATGTTCCGCTCGTATCGGCTGCCATGGATACCGTTACCGAAGCGCGGCTTGCCATTGCCCTGGCTCAGGAAGGCGGCATCGGCATCATCCACAAGAATATGCCGGTGGAATCCCAGGCGGCTCAGGTTGCCAGTGTAAAACGCTTCGAAAGCGGTGTCGTAAAAGAACCGATTACCATTCCGCCGGAAATGACCGTGCGCGAGGTGCTCAATCTCATCCGCAAGTACAGGATATCCGGACTACCTGTAGTGGAAGGCTCGAAAGTCGTCGGTATCGTCACCAATCGTGACCTTCGCTTCGAAACGAATCTTGATCAACCGATCAAGAATATCATGACACTGAAAGAACGGCTGGTGACAGTGAGCGAAGGCACCACCCGGGAAGAAGCCATGGCGTTGCTTCACAAACATCGCCTGGAGAGGGTTCTGGTAGTAAACAGCGATTTTGAGTTGCGCGGTCTGATTACGGTTAAGGATATCATCAAGACCTCGGAACATCCCAATGCCTGCAAGGATGAGCAGGGCCGGTTGCGAGTAGGCGCAGCCATTGGTGTTGGCGAGGGCAGCGACGAGCGGGCGGAAGCCCTGGCCGAAGCTGGTGTGGACGTAATGGTGGTGGATACCGCGCATGGTCATTCTCAGAGTGTACTCGACCGTGTAGAGTGGGTACGGAAACGATTTCCGGATATTCAGGTTATCGGCGGCAATATCGCTACCGCCGCGGCCGCCCGGGCTCTGGTAGATCGCGGAGCTGATGCAGTAAAGGTGGGCATAGGCCCCGGTTCAATCTGCACCACCCGCATGGTCGCCGGGGTGGGCGTACCGCAAATCACTGCAATCAAGAATGTATCCGCGGCATTGGCCGGTACGGGTGTGCCTCTGATTGCCGATGGCGGCATTCGCTATTCAGGCGATATTGCCAAGGCGATTGCCGCCGGGGCAAGCTCCGTCATGCTGGGCGGGCTGTTCGCAGGAACCGAGGAATCGCCCGGCGATATCGAACTTTTTCAGGGGCGTTCCTACAAAACGTACCGGGGCATGGGCTCGCTCTCCGCCATGCAGCAAGGGTCGAGTGACCGCTATTTTCAGCAGGCCGAGCCCGATACCAAAAAGCTGGTACCCGAGGGTGTCGAAGGCCGGGTTCCTTTCAAGGGAAGCGTTATTGCGGTCATCCACCAACTCATCGGGGGATTACGCTCGGGCATGGGCTATGTTGGCTGCGAGACAATTGACGAAATGCACGCGAAAGCCGAGTTTATCGAAATTACCTCAGCCGGGATTCGCGAATCCCACGTCCATAACGTGCAGATAACCAAGGAAGCACCCAATTACCACGTTGAATAGGTGTTTGGCATAGTCCCCGGCAGTTCGCCCAGATAAGAATTCCCGAATAACATCCTCCAGATCCTCCAGGTTGGGCGCTCAACCGGCGGGCGAGCCTGCGATCGAACTCAAAACTGTTAAAGTTGTTTTAGAGGTTTTAAAGGTCTTAATTTTTCACCTTCCGGTATCTCCAAGGCACTAGCCTATGCACCAAAAAATACTCATCCTCGACTTCGGCTCACAATATACGCAGCTAATTGCCCGGCGTATCCGGGAAACCAATGTTTATTGCGAGGTCCATCCGTGTGATGCAAGTCGCCGCTTTATTGAAGAGTTCGCGCCGATTGGAATTATCCTTTCGGGCGGACCGGCCTCTGTTGCAGAAGATGAAACGCCGCGGGCACCGCAAATCATTTTTGAACTGGGCATCCCGACACTGGGAATCTGTTACGGCATGCAGACTATGGCCGCGCAACTCGGAGGTTCCGTTGAAAACGCCAAAACGCGCGAGTTCGGTTATGCCGAAGTGGCAACTAAAGTCCAGAGCAGCCTGCTGCGCGACATTCACGACCGCACTGACGAGAAGGGGGAAGGAATTCTCGATGTATGGATGAGCCACGGAGACACCGTAAATGTGCTTCCTCCAAAATTTCAGGTCATGCTGGGCAATGCAGCCACGCCCATAGCGGGCATGGCGGATGAGGAGCGAAAATTCTATGGGATACAGTTCCATCCGGAAGTCACTCATACCCTGCAAGGCAAGGCCATTCTCGAGCGGTTCGTGCATGAAATTTGCGGCGCGGGTTATGACTGGAATATGCCTGATTATATGGAAGAGTCAATAGGCAGAATCCGGTCCGAAGTGGGCAGAGACGAGGTGATTCTGGGCCTTTCCGGTGGCGTGGATTCATCGGTGGCGGCAGCACTTATTCACCGCGCAATCGGAAAGCAGCTTACCTGCGTGTTTGTTGACAATGGCCTGCTGCGGCTTGGCGAAGCGCAACAGGTCATGGACACGTTCAGCAGAAATCTGGGCGTCAAAGTCATCCATATCGATGCCGGAAAAGCGTTCCTCGATCAATTGCAAGGCGTAGCAGACCCGGAAACAAAGCGCCGCATTATCGGGCGTGAATTTATCGAAATCTTTCAGCGTGAAGCAGCTAAAATTGCCAATGCCCGCTGGCTTGCCCAAGGGACGATTTATCCCGACGTCATCGAATCCGCTGGGGGCAAGACCAAGAAAGCGCAGACGATCAAATCGCACCATAATGTCGGCGGCCTGCCCGATACCCTGCATTTAAAGCTGCTCGAACCCTTGCGCGAATTGTTCAAGGATGAAGTGCGTGAACTCGGATTGGCGCTGGGTCTGCCGCATGACATGGTTTTTCGCCATCCCTTCCCTGGTCCCGGCCTGGGAGTCCGCATACTTGGCGAGGTCAGGCATGAATATGCAGAATTATTACGGCGCGCCGATGCGATTTTTACTGAAGAACTGCGCATCTCCGGCTGGTACGAAAAAACCTCCCAGGCCTTTGCGGTATTCCTTCCCGTAAAATCGGTCGGTGTAATGGGAGACGGACGCACTTATGACTACGTTGTAGCATTAAGGGCCGTACACACTGAGGATTTCATGACTGCCCACTGGGCAGAGCTTCCTTACACGCTGTTGGCAAAGATTTCCAACCGCATTGTGAACGAAGTTCGCGGTATCAACCGGGTAGTCTACGATATTTCCGGAAAACCACCCGCAACGATTGAGTGGGAGTGAAGCGCCGCAGGCGCAGGAGGCTCCTCTGATGCTTGAGTGCACCGGCAGGAACGCTCAGGAAGGACTCGATCTATCCAAAGTGTTTTCACTATTGGCCCGATATCCGAATTATCGATGGCAAAATCGCCAAGCAATAAATTCCTGATCGATGGTCCAATCCACGATAGACTCCGGACTAGGAATCGCTCATGGTCCAGGCCGCACCCTCCCTGGAGTCATCTTCATTCGCCCAACATCACCCTCCAGCATTTATCGGGCGGCCTCTTCAATCGTGGGCATATGAACTGATGGTTTGCATGTCTGGGCTCATCACTCACTCATTTTCTGCATATCACCTTCTTCCCTGCAAATCCGGGGGACAGCACGTGCAACGATCACAATGGTCTCTGGCCGCTGATGATTCTAAGAAGGATGATCACAATAGCGATTACCAGGAGAATGTGTATGAAGCCGCCTAACGTGTAAGAACTTACCAAACCGAGCAGCCATAAAATGATCAAGACAACAGCGATTGTGTAGAGCATGGTAGTCCTCTCTATGGTAGGTTATCGACAAGTGTCGCAGGTTGGCTGGAATGTTGCGAAGATGGGCTGCCGCGCCGTACCTCCGGTCGCTCCACTGCCTGCCTAGTCTCTCCTGGTTCCCTCCGCTCCTAGTTCTCTCTCTTCGCATCAGCTTTCGCAGCTGCTTCCGCAGCTTTCGCTTCTTTCAAACATACCTCTTTCGCATTACCCGCCAGATCATCACACCTTTCCTTAGCCACCTTATAGTCAGCTTCTACCTTGGCCAACCGTGCTTTGTAATGGTTTTCTTTTGAGGGTTTATATCTGGCTTCGAGCTCGGCCTCTGCGACTTCTTCCTTTCCCTTCACTTCAGCCATGCAAATGTCCTTGGCATTTCCGGCAAGTGAGTCGCAGCGCGCCTTATCGACCTTATACTCATTTTCAATGCGACTCTTTTCAGCTTTGTAAACGTCGTGCGACATATTCTGCTCCGCCATTGCACCCAAGCTGAATGAAAGGCCAATTGTTATTGGAATAATGCTGAATTTGCTCATGTGATGTGAGTGCCTGATGTAGTAGTTGTATGTTTTCAGCATATCGCATGACGATATGCTGCTCGCTCTAGCATGACTTCGGCGGATATCCCTCTTTCTGTTTTGTTTCCCAATCGGAAATTTGCTTTTCCGCCTCTTCCTTGGTGACACCGTATGATTCCTGGATTTTTCCGGAAAGCTGATCTCGCCTGCCAGCAATCATGTCTAGGTGATCGTCCGTCAGCTTGCCCCACTGTTCCTTGATCTTGCCCTTGAATTGTTTCCAGTTACCTTCGATTTGATCCCAGTTCATTTTAGACTCCGTTATCAGTACAGTTGATTAAGCAATCACCAGCCAGCATATCTCGCTAGGCCCCTGGTTCGCGTTGCTCCGGGTTACTCGCATTTGCCGATTACCCTGATTACTTCTTAACGCTCATTTCATTGATGACACTCTTGACACCCTCGACGCCCTTTGCAACCTCGGTAGCCCGGTCAATTTGGGATTGACTATCCACGAACCCGCTGAGCTGCACTTCGCCATCGCGTGTTACGACGGCAATATCCGAGCTTTTTACGCCCGGATCTGCGAGCAGTGCGGCTTTGACCTTCGTTGTGATAACTGCATCGTCGATTTTCTCGCCTACCGAAGTGCTGGTCGTTTTCAGGCTCATCTTGTTATCTACCTTCTTTACGCCCTCCACACCCTTGGCAACAGCTATGGCTCGATCAATTTGACCCTGGTTATCGACAAACCCGCTCAGTTGAACTTCACCCTTGCGTGTCTCGACTTTGATGTCGAGACTCTTGACATCCGGATCGGCGAGCAATGCGGATTTCACTTTTGTGGTAATGGCGGCGTCATCAACCTCGGTCCCCACCGTAGTTTTAGCTTCAGGTTTGGGGCCTTCCGGTTTAGGTCCTTTTTCCTCGCTTTTTCCGCAGCCTGCTAGGGACAGGGCGCCGACGAGCGATATGGTCAGAACAAGGAATTTATTTTTGATATTCATGCTTTTTTCTCCATAGTAGAATTGAATTAAAGGTGCTTGCAGCTAACCGACTTCTGAGTATTCCCCTGCAGCGCTGGGTTGGCGCCTGAGCTGGCAAATTAATTGATGACGAGCCACGACGAAGTTGGTAGCTAGGCCTTGCATCCGCGGAACTCTAATCTAATGGAAGTGCCTGTTATGAGTTCGACGCGGCTCGCATCTGAGCTGATTAATGTGGAACCTATACGGAGACTTGCTACAGGCATGCGCGCTCTGCTTCCACATTAGCCTTTCTACGGTTCCATCATCCCGCTTCTACGCCAATGGCTCAGTGCGCTGGCGCACATAAATTGTAAAAACACAGTTTCGCTTGAAGACGGGCGAGTTGGCGATGTAGCGGGAAGAAAGCGCAGCGGCCCCACTGACCAGTTTTCTCGCTGGCCTGCGGGCCGGACAAAATGAAAGATTACAGGAGCTTAAGTCAAAGGCGCGGTTGCCGAATGCACCGTGGCGAAATCGATCTGGGTTGACGTCTCAGCGGGCCTCAGCGGGCCTCAGCGGGCGACCGGGTAAACGCCCAGTCGGGAGTGATGCATTCTGCATTTCTCATGGCTTTGATGCAGACAGGCGCTGCTTTCTCTGGATCTGGTCTAACAGGCCACCATAGTCAAAATGCGTATTCTGTGCTTCTTTCCAGCCTCCGAAGACCTCATCAATGCTGAATAAATCCATCGGCGGAAATTGCCTTGCAAATTTTGCAGCCGCCTTTTCATCACGGGGACGGTAGTAGTGCTTGCCGGCAATGTCCTGAGCTTGCGCGGTATAAAGAAAATCGATATAGGCATTGGCTACATCACGCGCCCCATTCTGATCGGAGACCTCATTCACCACGTTCACTATCGGCTCCGCCAGGATTGACATTGTCGGCGTAACCACCTCAAGCCTGTCACTTCCCCGCGCTCTCGCCAGCAGGTGAGCCTCATTTTCCCACGCCAGCAGTATGTCTCCCACGCCGCGATCGATAAAAGCCGTGATGGCCCCCCCTGGCTCCGAATCCGCCCGCTCGGCATTGGTGAAAAGATTCCTGACGAATTCGAAAGCGAGCGCTTCATTGCCGCCCGATTGCTTGAACGCATAACCCCAAGCTGCGAGATAACTCCAGCGACCGGTTTGGGTGGTCTTCGGATTGGATGTGATCACCTGGACATCGGGCCGGGTGAGATCCCCCCAATCCCGCAAATTCTTCGGGTTGCCTGCGCGCACCAGAAATACAATGGTCGAAGTATAAGGCGACTTTTGCGGTAAGGGTTTCTGTCGATCAGGTAACATGAATGTCCTGTTTTTTTTCAGTGCGTCCGCGTCGTAGGACAAAGCAAGCGTGACGACATCCAGTCCGTCCACCTTGGCACGTATGGGTTCACCCGATTTACTCCGGGCAGGCTTAACCACAACATCCACGCCTGATCGCGCCTTCCAGTGCCTGACAAACGCCTTGTTGAAATCGTCGTACATAGCGAGGGAGGGATCAGCGCTGATGCTCGTTGAGATGCCATGCAGGGCAGCAAATGCCGCGCTTAAACTCAGCAGGATAGCAAGACCGGCAAATACGGAACGAATAGGGTATGTGCGCATTTCATTTTCTCCTGTGATATGAATCACGCGAAAATTTAACATTGGTATATTTCAGCCACGTTGCGTAAATATTAAGAGATTGAGTAGCTTAGGAATAAGTCGCCATTCAGGGTCGGCATGTATACAATTTCATGCTGAACCTTGATATTAAGAGTGGACGGGGACTCTCGTGAACATTAAAAGCGTTACCAAATTTTCCAATGTTGCCCTTGCCCTGCTGCTGGTTATCATTGGCTCGCTCTTCTTCCATGAACTGTCCATTCGAGAGGAAATAAACAGCGGCGAACGTCGTCGTTATCACGCCCTTATGCTAGCGGATGAGTTGCTGCAAAGCTCAGATGACCTGACGCGCATGGCTCGGACTTATGTGATCACCGGGGACCGCAACTACAAGCGCTATTTCATGGAGGTATGTGATATTCGCAGGGGCGAACGGCCACGCCCGTTGAACTATACGCTTGCCTACTGGCATCTCATGGCAGCGGGGAGAGCACCCACCTTCGAACCAGGTGAACGCGTTTCGATGCTGGAGATGCTCCAGCGCGCAGGATTTAGCGACGAGGAATATGCGCTGCTGCGAAAAGCCCTGGAGAATTCCGAGGCGTTAGTCGAACTTGAAAAACAGGCATTCGCGGCCGCGGAAGGTTTTAAAGACGACGGAAGGGGTAGTTTTACAGTAAAGGTAAAGCCCGACCGGGAACGCGCCATTAGCTTGCTGTACGGTGAGCGCTACATTACCCGTAAAGCTGACATCATGGAACCGATCCAGAAATTCATGGATTTATATAATGTACGCATGCAAAATGAGTTGAATAGAAGGCTGGCCCAGCTTGAACGTCAAAGTCTTATCGCGATGGGGCTGATTTTTGCTGCGCTGCTCATTACGATGGGCATTCTTTTTTACACCCGCATGGGTATATTGCAGCCTCTGGCCGAGCTTGGCCGCCAGGTGGCGGGAGTTACGCGCGGCACCTATCCCAGCCGCTACGGTACAGGCCCCCGCAATGAGGTAGCCAAACTGAGCGAAGCATTAGCGGTGGCTGACGCCGACAAAAGGCAACTTCTTGAAAATGAGCGTATTGCGAGAACAGAAGCCGAGCGTGCCAGCCAGCTCAAGGACGAGTTTCTGGCTACGCTATCCCATGAACTTCGGACTCCGCTGAATGCAATCCTGGGCTGGTCGCAGCTCATCCTGAGCGGGAACATGAAAAAGGAGGACATCCAAAAAGGTCTGGAAACCATCGAAAGAAATGCCCGTGCCCAAAATAAACTGATTGAGGATCTTCTTGAAATGAGCAGTATCATTTCAGGTAAAGTGAGGCTGGACATGCAGCAATTGGATGCCGTCAGTCTGATTGAAACAGCGGTTGAGTCGGTCAAGCCCACGGCGCAAGCCAAAGGAATTATTCTGACAAAAACCATTGATCCACATGCCGCTCGGATTTCAGGCGATTCCAACCGGCTCCAGCAGATCTTTTGGAACCTGCTGTCCAACTCGATAAAATTCACCCCCCGGGGCGGCAACGTTGACGTTCTCGTTGAGCAATCGGGCTCTTTCCTCGAAATCCGGATCAATGACTCGGGCTTGGGGATTACACCGGAATTCATGCCCTTCGTATTCGATCGGTTCAGGCAGGGCGATGCTTCGCTTACCCGGCAATATGGCGGCCTGGGCCTAGGACTGGCCATTGTCAAGCAGCTTGTGGAGCTTCATGGTGGAATAGTTCGAGCAGAAAGCGCCGGCACTGGCAAGGGGTCTTCGTTTATCGTTTGCCTGCCGCTCGCCACTGTAGAGGACAACCTGAGAAATAGCCCAGCCACCCTTGAGCGGGACCCTTTCAATGGAAGGGCCCCGTCCTTCGCGGGTTTGAAGGCACTCGTGCTTGATGATGAATCGGATGCGCGTGAGCTTATCAAGCGGATACTGATTCGCTGCGAAGCAAGCGTAAGCACTGCCACGAGCGCCACGGAAGGATTGGAGCTTCTAAAAACCGAAAGGCCAGACGTGATTATAAGCGATATTGGAATGCCCGGAAAAAATGGCTATCAGTTCATTCATGACGTCAGGAACCTGCCGGCGAAAGACGGTGGCCATACCCCCGCCATCGCGCTCACGGCGTTTGCGCGCGCGGACGATACGGCCAGGGCATTGGAGGCGGGTTATCAGATACATCTCTCCAAACCTGTCGACTCGTTTGAATTGATCAGGATAATCGCTGATCTGGCCGGACGGCAGTATAAAACTGACAGCTAATTGACGGGCAAGACCAAGGACAGACATCCCAAGTCCCGAATTCAACGCCTGGCCTCGATTTAGCGCCTCGATTTAGCGCCTTGATTTAGCGCCTTGATTTAGCGCGCAAGATTTAGCGGGCCGCCACGGGCAAGACGGCTACTTTTAGCGCGCGTTCCTGCAGAAATGCCAATACCATAACCCTGCCCTCCCTACTCGCCGTCCGGCGAGTTAAATCCGAGCCTTTCCCGTCACAATCGATGAGTGCGGCATATTGTCGCATGCGGCAATATGCCGCATTGATTTCCCGATATGAATAATAAATACTCGGCCACATCGGTTTTGCTGATGAGCATCCGATGAAAGGCAGTTTATTTTTAACTTCATTAATCGAGAGACTGTATGAAAAGAACGCTCAGGTATGCACTCTTGCTAGCGAGCATCACATCATTGCCAGCGCTGGCCCATGTTACGTACACCGGCCGTAATTTCGGCACCTTCGACAGCACGTACGCCACGTCCACGTTGACGGACCAGGCCGTACCGGGCAACTACGGCTGGATCGACGGAACCGATTCCGATTATGGTGACAGTCATAAGTTGCGGGCTTATCGTTTCACATTGACCGAGCCCACGACCGTCACGCTTTCGTTCAAGGAAGCAACCTCTCAAGTCACTGACTTTCGTGGCAATGTTTTCACTTCCCAGCTCGGCCTGATACCGGGGTTCTCGCTCTACCAAGGTCTTGCACACCTTGCCCCGGAGCCATCGGATCATGATTTTGGCGCGCTATCACTGGCTAATCGCCCTGCCTATACCGAGGGTTCCTTCAGGGCATTGACTGATTGGTCAATTGGCAACGACCCAGGTAATCTCAACGGGGTAACCATTCCAGCCAGCCTGAGCTTTTTCAAATTCATCGGCAATGCCTATGATGGTACGGGTTATGGTTCCGACGGAACGCTCGATCACATGGTTTCGAAAACCTTTTCAAACCTGGCCGCGGGCGACTATTCGGTATTTGTCGGCGGAGCGGATTACCTCGCACAGAGCCTGCAAAACCCTGATCTTAATGTGCAGTACGGCATAACCGGCACCTTGGCGGCGGGTGTGGTGCCCGAACCTGAAACTTATGCCATGCTGCTGGCCGGCTTGAGCTTGATGGGAGTAATGGTGCGCCGGCGCATATCGGGCTAGCTCTTCGTTCGCCAGTTCCAGCTGGATTCCTTTATCGGCATGAACACAGCGATATTGATGATAAACACATATCCATGTTGATCGGGGATGAACCCATAGTAAGAAGGGGCGCAGCGGAACCGTCGCATAGCGCCCCTACCTATACCGTGCGGGATGCTTGAGGAAATTCTCTCGGAATGCCAGCCAGCCGTTCAAATAGACCGTATCGTTACGGGGCGCATTGCGGGAGAAACCGTCGTAATTGCGGAAGCCACCGTTGAACTGGAAGTAATGAATGTACTGTACCGTAAGTTTGAGGTTCGCAAACGTGGAGAGGGCAGATGTACTCTTGCCAAACGGATATAACTCACCTCGACCGTAAACGCCTAACTATTTGGCTTGCCTGATAAACTGCCGTTAACAGGATTGGGAGAGTATATGACGCGCCATCGTAGGTCCCCATCGGGCGCAATTTCAAGCTGTACGGTTATAGCGATGCAAGCGAGGATAGAACCAAATTCATCCCGATCGCGGGCATGATACCCGGCTCGTTTACACACACCCATAACGGCCAGCCTGGCGCCCTGGAGATGATCATTGCTCGCATCAGGCGGCCCCAGCATTAAATACTCAAGCGGAACTATAGCACAGCGAATGTAAAGAAAATGCCGAATGACTGCGCCGGAATCATGCAGCTTATCGCGTCATAACCCCTCCGCTAATCGCAACGTTTACTGGAAAAATTACCCTTTTTCCCACATCACATCACGCTTCTTTTTCGCTGCCGCGGTGAGCAATTCGATCAATGGCAGCGCCCGGTAAGCCAGGCTCACCGATTGCTCATCCTCGCCATTGTCCGATTTTTCCTCGGAAATTCGCCCCTTTGCTGCGGTTTTTGCCGGCCCGATAGCCCGCTTCAACCGATCGAGCGCAGCGGGCACGTCCTCGGCTAGTATGGCACTCGGTACCGTACCACTGTGCCCCATCATTTTAAGCAATCGCTGCGCAACATCTCCAAACATGATGATGTCGGCATATGCATCGGTCTTGAATCTTATCAGCACGAAAAGGAAAGACGGGTAGCAGAAAGCGGCAGGCGGACCACGCTCTGCTATTAAGTCAGCGTATGCCGGGGCATGGACCACTGCCCATGCGTGCATACTCGGGCCTGCGCAATTTCCTGCCGGTACGCCCGGCAAAACCGAGAACAATCAGGCCTGCGATGAACATGGAAATCATTTCAGGCTCCGGTACAACGCTCGCGAAAGCCGATGCGATAACGCCATGCGCCCGGGTCGTAGGATGAATGCTATCCCAGAACACGTGGCCATCGGGATTGCCGCAAGGAAAGAGATCCGGAAATGATACACATGGGCTCTGCACATTCGTAAAACCGAATTTGGCCGGATCCTGGATAACTCCATTGAAAAAAGAATAGGTATCGAAACTGGAAATATCCGTTCCCGGAAATTGCGCGTGCAAATTTCCCAGTTGGGTCGCCAGTTCGGAGTTGAAGGCAAGCGAATAAGCGTGGGCTTCCGGCGCACCATTCTGGTCAGGTGTCTGACTCAAGTCCGAAAGGTTAGGCACCAGGAAATGTTTTGCGCCCGCATTGGCCAGGGCGCTGACATATCCGGCGATGTTGTGCGCGGCTGTGGCGGCAGGGTCGCCCGTGAAGAAATCGTTTGCGCCGCCCCATAAAAAATACAGGCCGTTGGGATCAGCTGCTCCTTTTGCATCGGACAGGTAATTATCCACCTCCTGCTTCATGCCCGGCAACTTGATCAAGCCACCAATGTTAAAACCACTGTTCGAATCCCCGGTGTTGGCGCCCGCCACGGCGTAGCTGTGAAAGTTCGTGGGGGTGACACCGGTGGGGAAAAGCGCAGCCGCCAGTTGTTCCGATGCAACCGGGCCATTAGAGATGCGCCCATCAAAATAGGGTGGGCAGAAATGGGTAGGGTCGCAATTATTGCCCAGGATTTTATAAAGACTCATGACAGCCGAATCACTGCTGCCTGCATCCGAAAGGCTGTCGCCGAATGCATAGAGCGTGCTGAAAGTAGACGCAGCCCAGACGTTGCCGGAAAGCAGCAGCAAAGCAGAAAAAGCGGCAAAACTATTCCGTATTTTCATGATCCATCTCCCGATTCAATTTGACGACAAAACAAATTGCCAGCAGGCATTATTAGTATTCGTATAGCTGAAACGATTGCAACATGTTCTTGCCGACCCCGATTATTCCGTCTTATTCCCTTATCTCCACTCCTCCCTCACCCTCATTCTTGATATCGGCCAATATTGCAGAATCCCGCGCAGCGCCGGAATCTACCTGAGGAGTGACCCGACGCAAAAAAAAACGGCTCAATCGCGATTCTTCATCAATAGTCCGATCAAAATGCCAATGCCTACTGCAGCACCAATGGTACGCCAGGCATTTTCATGTACGTATTCATCGGTTATGCGCGCCGCAATTTTGGATTTGTCGACCACGGTGCCCTCGAAATCCTCAAGATATTCCCTGGCCTGCTTCAAGTTTTCCTCGATCTTGGCTCGCAAGGCCTGGGTTTTCCCCCCGCCCTCGTTACTGACGGATTTCATTAATTCTTCGGTGTCCGTAATAACGGCGTGAAAATCATCAAGAAGCTTTTCTTTGGCAGTCTTAGCCATTCCATCCTCCATAAAGTTGATATCGTGTTCGACCGGCTTGAGCAGATCACATGCCTTCACTTACAATTTTTTTGCTCCTGCCGAGGTGTGTGTATTTACCATGCGTCGTGGAGCGCTCTGCGCATCGTGGAGAGCTCAGCGGTTTGGGTTCTTCTTTCTTGTTGGATATTGTTCATCCGCGCGCAAATCCAGTCTGTCTGGCAACGCACATACGCGGGCATAACTTTCCATGTACTGTCTGATCACAATATCTGCTCTGCCGTTTTGTCTGTCTATTTATATATTTTGCGGCGCTGTTCGCCCACCCACTAAGTAACGTTATAGCAGATCAAGAGTGCTTTTTATCGAGACCATATTGAGACCATATTGAGACCATATCGCGAGGAACGCATGCCACACCTTCCCACTCCCAAGCAAAACCTTTTTTTGGCGGAACTCCCCGAAGAGGATTATGAGCGCCTGAAACCCTGCCTTGAACTTGTGGCTATGCCCGAAGGATGGGCTGTCTATGAAAACGGAGGCGAATTAGACCTTGTGTATTTTCCCACCACCAGTATTATTTCCCTGCTCACTCTCACGGATGGCGGAGAAGCAACGAAAATCGCCGTTATCGGGAATGAAGGTCTATTTGGAATTTCCATGCTCATGGGACGGAAAACCACCCCAACCCGGGCAGTGGTGCAGTGCGCAGGTTATAGCTACCGGCTTAAGGCAGCCAATCTGAGAAGAGAGTTCGAGCTCGCCAGTCCGCTGCGTTATTCGCTCCAGCGTTATACTCAAAGCCTGCTTGGCAAAATCGCCCAGGCGACGCTGCGCAACATTCATCCAGCTTTGAGAAGCAATGTTCCGGTTAATGGGTCGCCCCGCCCGTCGGCCCCATATATTCCCCCGCATACTCCTTACTCGTCAGGGGCAGGTAGTTTTCATCCTTCTCAACCTGACAACGGCATACCCCAGCTTTTAAGGGAAAATGAACAGGTCCTGTGCGAGCGCGGCAATTTGTGACGCAGCTTGGCGGTTGAACTGGCCGCCAGGCTGACAGGCTGAACTGACTAAACTCACCCAGAGGGTGGACGGGCAGCCAGCCGGACTTCAGCGATATGAGGGACGCGATCGTCGACGAGCGCAATGATCAGATCGCGCTGCTCAATACCATCGATAATCAGGTTTTCGTTCTCCACTCCGGCGGTCTGCGAGACTTTGATGTGATAGGTCGTTTCTCCGTAGCGGTAGTTCACCGTGAACGACTCCCAATTTTCAGGTAAACAAGGCTTGAAATACAGTTTGTGCTTTCGCAATCTCAGGCCGAGCAGCGTTTCCAATATCAGGCGATACAACCAGCCGGCGGAACCCGTGTACCAGGACCATCCGCCACGGCCGACGTGGGGAGAAAGCGCATAAACGTCGGCTGATACCACATAGGGCTCATTTTTGTAGATCGCTACTGTCTCGGGCGTTTGCCCATGATTCACCGGATTTATCATCCCCAGCAATTCCCAGGCGCGTTCATGGTTGCCCATGACCGCGAATGCCATGGTTGTCCAGATCGCGGCATGGGTATACTGGCCCCCATTTTCGCGCACGCCGGGAACGTAGCCTTTGATGTACCCCGGATTCAAAGACGACTGATCGAACGGTGGAGCGAGAAGTTGAATAATCCCGGCATCGCGCCGGACGAGATACTGATTCACTGCTTCCATACCCTGCTTCTGGCGCTCGATCGAACCGGCTCCGGAGAGAACTGACCAACTCTGCGAAATCGAGTCGATCCGGCATTCCGGATTGCTGGACGAGCCCAGCGGCGAACCGTCGTCAAAGAAGGCGCGGAGATACCATTTTCCGTCCCAGCCATGACGCTCGATATTCTTGCGCAGGAGATCGGCCTCGTCCTGGCAGCGTCCCGCAAAGGCAATATCGCCATATTCCCGGGCAAGGCTGGAAAATTGTATGAGAACGTCATAGAGGAAGAACGCAAGCCAGACACTTTCGCCGCGCCCATGAAATCCGACCAGATTCATTCCATCGTTCCAGTCCCCGGTACCCATCAGCGGGAGGCCATGTTCGCCAAATCTCAAGCCATGCACGATCGCGCGCACGCAATGCTCATACAAGCTCGCAGCCTGTTCAGAACGTGCGGGCAGATCGTAATAGGAATCCTCGTCCGGACTGACGAGCCTTCCCTCCAGGAACGAAACAGATTCATCCAATACGCCCGTATCGCCCGTAGCCGTAACATAGCGGCAGACCGTCACGGGCAGCCAGAGGTAATCATCCGAGCAGCGTGTCCGGACCCCTCGTCCCCCGGGCGGATGCCACCAATGCTGGACATCCCCTTCAATAAACTGGCGGGCCGCAGACCGGAGCAGATGCTCACGAACGAGAGCGGGCTCAGCGTGAACGATCGCCATCACATCCTGCAACTGATCGCGAAAGCCGAACGCCCCGCCCGACTGATAATATCCGCTGCGCCCCCACAGCCGGCAAGCCATAACCTGATAAACGAGCCAACCATTAACCAGCACATTTATGGAAGGATCGGGCGTTTCCACCTGGACAGTGCCGAGCGTATGCCGCCAATAATTTTGCACCTTTTCCAACGCCTCATGTGCAGTGGGGATTCCACGAACGCGCAGGGCGAGCTCGAGGGCATCGTCCGAGTGAACTCCGGCTCCCAGGCGAAAAACGATTTCACGTGTCTGGCCGTCCAGCAATTCAAATGAAGCCCGGATGGCGCCACAGGGATCGAGCCCCGCCCCCACCCGCCCCGAAAGCTCTTTAGAGCTCATTGCAGCCGGATTCTGCAATCTACCGTTGCGGCCGATAAACTCCATTCGATCGCCCGTTATTTCACGCGCGGTATCGTCCACATCATAGAACGCGGCACGGCCCGAGAACTCATTGTTATAAGGATTGCGCGCCAGCAGGACACCATGGGTGGAATCAATCTCGGTCACAATATGCATTCTGCTTTTTTCAGGCAAATCTCCCAGCACCCATTCGACGCATCCCGTTGCCGAAAGCCTACGCAGCCGGCCAGACCCGTTACGAACTTTCAGTACTGCGAATTTCACGGGTGCATCCAGGGCGACAAAAACCCAGAGCTCGGAATGGATACCGGTTTCGACATGCTCAAACACGCTATAACCGAATCCGTGCCGGGTTACATAGGGAGTCGCACCTCGCTTCGGCAGGGGGGTCGGCGACCAGAAATAGCCGCTTTCCTCATCGCGTAAATAATACGCCTCGCCACCTGAGTCACAAACCGGGTCGTTGTTCCACGGAGTCAAGCGGAACTCGTGCGCATTTTCACTCCAGGTATAGGCCTGGCCGCTCTCGGAGAGAATGGTTCCGAATTGGGGGTTTGCCAGAACATTTGACCATGGCGCCGGAGTCGCCTGGCCCTGCCCGGTCGTTATGACGTATTCGCGCGCGTCAGGGCTGAACCCTCCCAATCCATTGTTGAAAAGAAGCTGGAGGTGGGGAAGTTCAACGACCTGTCCTGGGGCAAAGGGCCGGACCGGCTTCAGCCTGGCCGGCAGAACAGGGAACTCTTCAGGAACACGGCGCGCCAACTGCTCCATTAGCGTTCCTTTGCTGTCGAGAATGATCACCCGAGCAACGCTCTGTAGAAGAATACGATCCTCGGCTGCAATCTGCTCCGCGCGTCGGATGAAAATTCCGCCAGGCCGGTCAAGCAGATGGACTTCAGCGCTGCCCGCCACCAGCCCCATGATATGGTCATGAAGAAGTTGACGATAGCTCGAGTGGTCCTCATTCCAGATTATCAGATCGACAGCCAGTCCTTTGACACGCCAATAGGAATGCGCCTGCACGAGTTGTCGCACCAGATTGAGGTTAGCCGCATCGGTGATCTGCAGCAGCACAATCGGCAGGTCGCCGGAAATGGCATATCCCCACAGTCCCGACTGGCTGCGTTTATTCTTGCTTAATATGGCGTCATCGGCGCGCAGATAAGCACTGGGATACAGCACCGAACCGGCCAGACGGGCGAACAATTGTGCATCCGTTTCGGTCGCGTTGAGCTGTCGAAGTACAACCAGACTATGAGTCCATGCCAGATCGAAAACACGGTTCGTCAATTGCTGATCCTGGTACTTCTCGACCAGATTCATCGCGGCGTGACGCGAGTCCGCAGCTCCGGTAACGATATCGATAATCGCGGACTCTCCTGGCTCGATGGTCATCCGGTGTCGAATCGCCACGATCGGGTCCAGAACGGAACCTGCGCTACCGGAAAGCGGCCCCGGTTCGGTCATCGCTCTCGGTGCGGACACGTCGTTTCCGCGTCCGATAAATGCCATGCGATCCGTTTCATAGGAGGTTGCCTCGGTAGCGATACCGTGCACCGTCATCAGATGCAGCATCCATGGCACCGGGTCGCTCTGCGAGCGCGGGCGCCTGCTGCATAGAATTGCATGCCGCTCCGGTAATATTTCCGTCTGCACGAAAAGATTTCCGAAGGCCGGAGCCTGCGCGTCCGCCATGGGCGTTGCAAGGACAACCTCGGCATAAGAAGTAATCTCGATCATCCGGCGAGTCCAGGCGCGATTGGTAATGCGAACGCGACGCAACTCGATGTCATCTTCGGGCGATACCGTAATCTCTGTATGCGTATCAAAATCCAGGTCGCGTCGCCGGAATTCCACTCGGCCCTCGGAAAAGACAACGCCATAACGCTTTGCTTCTTTCAGTGTAGGCTGATAGGTATTCGACCAGAACTCGCCGCTCGCCCCGTCGCGCAAATAACAGAAACTCCCCCAGTTATCGCATGTGCTATCCTCCCGCCACCGCGTAATGGCGAGATCCTTCCAGCGACTGCTTCCGCCCCCGCTGTTGGTCATCATAACGTGGTAGCGTCCATTCGAAAGGAGCTGTACTTCTGGAATTGGCGTGTTCGCACTTGAGAGAACCCGAGTTGGCATATCGGGGAGCTCTTTCGTGATCCGCACATCGGGAAGCTCGGTGGCTTGCAAGCGCAAAACTGTCGGCGGGGGAATTCGCTCCTGAAGCAGCAGCATCGTTGCCTGAAACAAAGGCTCGGACTGGAATCGTCTTTGCATGGGCCGATCCAGCATCACATACGCCAGAGCAAGCAGGCTCATGCCTTGATGATGAGCCATAAAAGAGCGTACCACGGCACGCTTTTCGCCGCGCCGGAGCCGCGAGGGGGTATAATCCACCGCTTCATAAAAACCGAATTTCCCCGCCAAACCTTCAGCCGCCAGCTCTTGCAGGTTGCGGCAGGCAGCCTCGGGGGCGACCATCAACGCCAGCACGGAAGCATACGGTGCGATAACGAGGTCTTCGCCAAGACCACGCTTCAGTCCTAGTCCGGGAACGCCGAATGCTCGATACTGGTAATTGAATTGAGCGTCTACGGCGTTATAGCCGGACTCCGAGATGCCCCACGGGACGTTGCGTTCCTTACCATACGCGATTTGCCGGTCAACCGCCGCCTTGTACGTCTGATCGAGCAACGTATTGTCGAACGTTGGCATTACGAGGAGCGGCATGAGGTATTCGAACATTGAACCGCTCCAGGAGAGCAAAGCCGATTCCCCATTATGGGTTGTAAGCAGCCGTCCCAAAGCGAACCAGCTTTCCTGTGGCAATTGCTCCTGCGCGATCGCAATGAAATTGCAGAGTCTTGCTTCTGACGCAAGCAAATCATAATAGCTGGCGTCGAGGCGGCGCTCACCGGCGTTATAGCCTATCGCAAGCTGACGCTGCGCCGGGCTAAACAGGAAGCCATACTCCATTTGCGACATTTCTGCTGCCTGAAGCGCCAGATGCTCAAGGATCCCCAACTGTTCGCGCGCATTGTCCGCGCCTCGGTTGGCAAGTTCTCTCAAGGAAGGGATAGCGATCGTGCTCGAGGTATCCTCGTCTTGCGCCGCAGCGGCTAATAGATGCGGCGGCACCAGACTAACCAATTCCTTAAACATGCGCTCGCATTGCACGTTCAAAGCCTTTGCCCACTCATGAGCTTCGCTGGAAGGCAGAGCAGCTCGTCCCTCCGTAATTTCGCGAACCACTTCGCGCGAGCAAGTAACCAGCCAGTCAAGATCGGCCCTTGCGCTCACAATAGTCAATGGGTGATTCCCGGTGGCGGCCAGGAGAGCCCTTTCAAATTGCGCCAGTGAATGTATCCCCACGCTTCCGGCGTTCTTTTCAAGAATCTGTAGCGTATCGGCCAATGCCAGAAATATTTGTTTCCCGATAACCGGGGCATTGGCTGCTTCCAATAGGCCAGCGCGCAATGTCAGCAGGTGGCCAGCGAGATTGCCGCTATCCACCGTGGAAATATAGCGCGTGAGCGGCGCCATCGTTTGTGTGTCATACCAATTGTAAAAATGACCCTCATGCCGTTCCAGCGTCTCCATGGTCCGAAGCGTATTGGAGGTGCGATCGATGAGTTGTCGGATGCCAATGTAACCGAAGTCGTGGGCGGCAATATTGGCCAATAGTGCCAAACCCATATTGGTCGGAGAAGTCCGGTGAGCGATCGTCGGGATAGGTGTTTCCTGGAAATTATCAGGTGGGAGCCAGTGATCCTCCGATCCAATGAATGTTTCGAAAAAGAGCCAGGTCCTGCGCGCAGCCTGGCGCAAAAATTGTATTTGCCCATTCGTCAACTCCGCGATTCGGGGAGGACGCGGCCGACTTATCCACCAGGCGATGGCGGGGGAAGCGACCCATAGTAATAAGATCGGCAGGGCGACAATCAACGCAAAGGGTGCCACGACAATTATTCCAACGAGCGCGACAATGGCGATCGCGGGTGCGCTCCACATTGACGGGAAAAAAGTGACTGCCCCGATATGGCTTTTCTTAACATCCGCAAAACCGGACGTACGCTCGACCTCGCGGGACGGGTTCCATTCCAGAAGCTTGCGGCGCGTGATCAAAAGCCGCACGTGGATCCGAATGATCGCATCCAGGCTGAAGTAAGACTCATACGGGAGACAAGCCAACGTGAACAGCATTTGTCCGAAGTGACGTTTGGCCGAGCGTGCCGAACTCATGAGTTGTTCCCGCCACGCCACCTCGGGAGGCTTCCTCAATAAATCGGAAAATACCGGTATCGCCGCAGGAATCGCAAGCATACCGATGACAGTCATCGTCCAGAACCACGCATCGGGCAGTGCAATCCACCCCAACAGTAAAAGCAGCGTCGACATTGTCGGCACAAGGCTGCGCCGGAGATTGTCCATCAATTTCCATTTCGAAAGCGCTGACAGCGGGTTTGGCTGATAGTTGGCGCCAGCAGCAGGCACGCGCCACAATAACCAGCTCGCAAGCTGCCAGTCTCCCCGGATCCACCGATGGCGACGGCTTACGTCGGCGAGATATCCCGACGGAAATTCCTCGTATAGTTCCACATCGCTTAACAGCCCGGCTCGGGCATAGCACCCTTCAAGCAGATCATGGCTTAAAATCCGATTTTCAGGAAAACGGGCGCAGAGCGCCTTCTCGAAGGCATCAACATCGTAAATACCCTTTCCGACGAACGAGCCTTCATAGAACAAATCCTGGTAAACGTCGGAACTGATTCGCGTATAAGGATCGATCCCGGCCTCTCCGCCAAAAAGCCATGCATAAGCCGACCGGTTTGTGCTCGACAGGCTTACCGTGACCCGCGGTTGCAGAATTCCATATCCCTCTGTCACGATATCGCCGTCACCGTCCGCCTCTGACGAGAGTCGCGGCTGATTCAACGGATGAGCCATGGTTCCAACGAATTGATGGGCGGAATCTCGTGGTAATTGCGTGTCGGTATCGAGCGTGATGACGTACTTGATTCGGGACAGAACAGGCGTATTGCCCATAATCAAGGAGAACGCATCACCACCGGCGCCGCGCAACAGGGCATTGAGAGCCGCAAGTTTTCCCCGCTTGCGCTCGTAGCCCATCCAGATCCGTTCATTCGGATTCCACCGCCGCGGGCGATGGAAAAGAAAAAAAGGACCTTCTTTGCCCGGCGACGGCGAGTTGCCCGCTTCAACCATGCTGCCGGCTGCATTGGCATATTTGGTGTTGAGCTCTTCGATTCCCGCACGCGCAAGCTGCAGCAGGGATTCATCTTCCGGAAGTGTTTCCTGATTCGCATCCGGAAAATCGGTTAACAATGCGAAGTCGAGATGATTGTCCCGGTTTGCGAGAAACCGGACCTCCAGCGCTTCAACAAGGCTCATGATTTCCGCCTTATTGGTCAGCATGGTCGGGATCACTACCAGTGTATGAAAAGCCGGTGGTATTCCGTTGGAGAAGTCCACACGTGGCAGTGAATGAGGCGGCACCAGAAAAAGAGCGATCCAATTTACCAGCGCCACAGCCAACTGGCTCATCACAAAGAGTGACAGCAATCCCACTGCGGCCAGCAACCATACGCCCGCGCCGTCAGCGTACGCGTTGGCCAAGAGACCGCTGACCAGGCTCAGCGTAATCAGTGCGATCGCACCGACATAAAATAAAAGCGGATGCCGGCGGCCGGCTTGCCGGATTTTCTCCCCGGGTGAAAAGCGGACCTGAACCGCTTCCTCGAGTTCAGGCAGTCCTTTATCGATGAGATAAAATCCCACGTGCGCCCTGATCTTGCCATTTCCCTGGTCACTTGATCCGGCATTGCCAGCCAACTGAAGCGCCTTCCGGGCCACCTGTACTTCCGACATCGGGCATATCCTTGCGACTCGCTCCACCACATGCCGGTAGCGATCCCTGGTAGCAAAATCCATCCGAGTGTAGATACCTGCCGGGTCTTCCCTCAATGTGTGCTCGACAGTACTGGTAGTTTCCACAAATTCCCGCCAGTCAATAGCGCCGAGCGTGCGCAGGCTATTGATGCTATTGGAGATTGAAACCTGGTCGGCCGCCTGTTGCTGATTCCCCAGTTGAACCATTTGATCGATTGTCTGGCCTGATTCGGCCAGCCGCTGTTCAATCCAGGTTAACGGAAGCGCCAGTGTCGGTCCTTGCCCCTGCAATCGCCTTGCCAATTCGGAAATGAAAGGCGTGGTCATGGGTGGATCCGATCGCGCCATATCAGCAATGACAAGAACGAGGCTCTTGGGATCCTCTTGAGCAATCGTGGTAATTTTGGCGGCCCAAGAATCGGCAAGGTTCCGATCCTTTCTTCCAGCTGCCACATGTACACCGACACGGCGCAGATTTTCGATCAGTGCCAGGCGGAGCATGATCGGTATTGCCCACAACTCCCCGAGCTGCAGGTTGACAACAGCCTGGTAGGCCATGACAAAGCGCCTGAGGCTTTCCGTATCGACTCTGCCATCGCCATGCGAAATCGCCTGCAGAGCGATATCATAGACTCGCGGAAGACCGGCCGATGGTCCATGCGCAAGAAGAGGCAATTCACGGCTATAACTCTTGGGAAGATGGCGCCTGGTCGTGCGGATCTGCTCTTCGATCAAATAGAAATTGTCGAAAAGCCATTCACCGGCTGGTGTTAAGGACTGATCCGCCGCAACGGCTTCGGTTAATACGCTACAGATGTCGTAAAGCTTTCGCTCATTTTCATCCAGCCGGGCGAGAAGCTGATCCGTTCCCCGACTTGATGACAACTCATGAGACGCTGCAAGGATTCCCCCATAGAGCTCCATCTGATCGGCGCTGAACAGCTCGGAACGTAGAGGCAATTCTTCACTGATGGGGACATGTGGTCTTCCGATTGCGTGCAGTCGGGCTTTGACGGCAAGGAAAAGGTCGGAAACCACCGTGATAGCTTTCAATTCGAGTATTCTCCAGGTCGCGGCCGCTTATTATGGGTTACACCAAGTCCTGACCGAATTCAAGACTGATGTAATAGACACTTCCCGGAGCGGCAGCTCTTTCAAATGCGGAATTAAAATCCGGAACTGCTGTTAAGGACTACTGTGAGCAAGTCATCCATGAAGCTTGTTGCTACCGGGAACACCTGTACCTAGTTAGCAAGCCTTAGCTAGCAACCCCTGGCTAGCAGTCCTGGCTAGCAGTCCTGGCTAGCGACCGCGCGAGTTAGCAACTGAGCTGACAATAACCACGACCGCCATGAGGCCACAGATGAGGATTTGTAATACTGGTTTATGTACCACGGAGCTTAACGCAGCAAGCGATCAAGTAAGCGATCATTACGGTAAACTGGATGAAACCCATGTAGCGTCCCTGCTTGAACAATCGAATGCTCTTTTAGAGAAGAGAGCTTTTTAATTGACCCGACGACGTTATGATAGGGATTTTACTCATCCATAGTATGTACGGTAGCGCACGAAAATACCCGCCATAAAATGGAATACTTCACCATGAGCAATAGAAGAACAATACTCTTCTCTGAAAGCCACACTGACGGGATTGCTTTTTCAGTTAAATGCTATTATAAGTTGGTGAATGGGAAGCAGTCTGGCAGAAGGATGTTGGAATCCATAGATGTTGGACTCCACAGCGAATTTCAATCGATCTTCGGTTCTTTCCATTGTCTCCAGGCTGCGCTTACTCTATCGAGACCTCTGAAGACAGCGCTAGCGGATGCTTAGTCCCCTCTCCCATCAGCCCAATCAGAATCACCTCCTCGCCGCTCTGCCGGTGGCTGAATTCGAACGCTTGAAACCCCACCTTGAACTGGTCCATTTGCCGCTCGGCGATGTGCTTTGTGAATCCGGGGGTCGTCTTTCTCATGTCTATTTCCCTACCTCGGCGATTATTTCCCTCCACTATATCCTTGAAAATGGCGCATCGTCCGAGATTGCGGGCGTCGGTAATGAGGGTATGCTCGGAATATCCCTTTTCATGGGGGGAGACACCACCCCTAGCTGGGCCACGGTACAAACCGGCGGCGACAGCTATCGGATGAAGGCCGCGATCATGATGCAGGAGTTCAACAGCGGAGGACCGGTCCAACGCTTATTGCTGCGATACGCCCAGGCATTGATTACACAGATCTCGCAAACGGCGGTATGCAACCGGCACCATACCATCGAACAGCAGTTGTGCCGGTGGCTGCTGTTAACGCTGGACCGGTTGAATTCCGAGGAACTGATCATGACCCAGGAATTGATTGCCAGCATGCTCGGTGTTCGGCGCGAGGGTATTACCGAAGCCGCCGGCAAGCTGCAACAAGCAGGCATCATCCGCTACCGCCGCGGCCACATTACCGTACTCGACCGCGCGGGACTTACAGCGCACGTTTGCGAGTGTTATGACGTTGTCAAAAAAGAATTCGAGCGTCTTTTTCGCGATGTGCAGAAATATTAAAAGCGGAATATCAATATCGGGCAACCCTGATACCCCCTGACACCTCCCATGATCTCGGAAATCTGCTGTACAACCTTTCCAACCCCTTTCAACCTTTCAAACCCCTTCAACCTGTTGCAAAAGCCTATTTGCCCGCGCGAATGAAATGTGTGGTGACGTACCGAAGATTCATCTCCATAGAAGTAGCATCAAACCATTGCATAAGCTTCCGCTTTAAGCTCCCGGTTCTTTCTTTCTCTTTCTTTCTTATACCCGGCTCATCGGGTACCGGATTTTCAGGGCTGATTCAGGGCTGAGTGAGTTCACGATTAAGCGGAACCGTCCACAACTCTCGCATGAATTGGGTGACGCTCATGCGTTTCATTTCACGAAAATTGCGAATTCTTCGAACCAGATCAGCCCGTTCCAGGGCGGTATTGTCGGTCCTCAGTGTCCTGCTGATACTTGTCGTGGCATTCGCCATCTGGTTTGACTGGAATATGATAAAGCCCTATGTCGAGCGGCAGGTCACCGAAAAGACGGGCCGCGAATTCGTAATCGGTGGGGACCTCGATGTGAAGTTATCGCTCAATCCCCTCGTCAGCGCGGAAGGGCTTTCGCTCGCCAATGCTGATTGGGGCACGCAGCAACCAATGCTCGGTGTCGACAGGCTCCAGTTCCGGATCAGTCTTTTGGATCTGCTTGCCGGGCATGTCGTTCTACCCGAAGTATCCGTATCACAGCCAAAAATCCTCCTGGAAAAAAGCGCTGATGGAAAGCGGAATTGGGACCTTAAAAAGGAGGAAAAGGAAGCAGAGCTGCCAAAAATAGGCAAGCTCACCCTGGACCGGGGAATAGTGTTTTTTCGCGATCCGAAGACCAAGACTGACATCACAGCGAAAATTTCCACTGATGGCGCGGCGGATGCGCGGGAGGCATCGATCAACGTATCGGCGGAAGGAAAATATGCCGGATTAAGTTTTGCGGCTCAAGGCCAGGGCGGCGGTGTGCTTACCTTGACCGACGAAACGCTTCCCTATCCCATCAAGGCAAAGGTTGAGATCGGCACCACCCGCGCGGCGCTTGACGGCACTATTACCGGACTGGCCAAGTTGGCGGAAATGGACTTGCAATTGGATATGAGCGGAGAGGATTTATCCGCGCTCTACCCGATAGTGGGGATTGTTATTTTTCCATCCCCGCCTTATCAAATATCCGGAAGAGTTCTGCATCAAAAATCCGAATGGTCCATGGAGGGATTTTCAGGGCACGTAGGAGAGAGCGATCTGGGCGGCAGCATTCTTTTCGATACAGGCGGGAAGCGTCCCATGTTGCGGGGCGACGTCGTTTCGAAGGTCCTGGACCTGAACGATTTAAAAGGTTTTATCGGCGCCCGCCGCGCACCCCAACCGCAAGACACTCCGGCCGAAAAACAGGAGAAAAAAGCGTCCATAGAGGCCCAACGGGACCGCCTGCTACCCGACCAGAAGTTTAGCGTTGAGCGGCTACGAGCCATGGATGCAGACGTCAAATTCACCGGTGCATCGATCCGTAACAAGGATCTGCCGGTCGAGCATCTGGTAAGCCATCTCAAAATCGATGACGGTCTTATGACACTTGACCCCGCCAACTTCGCGGTTGCGGGAGGCAATATCGTGTCTAATCTGACGATCAATGCACGAAAGGATGTCCCTGCTGCCGAAGCCAGGATTGACGTAAAAAGGTTGCAGTTACCCAAACTGTTTCCGAAAGTCGAACTCACCCACGGTGCGGCGGGCGTGATCGGCGGTAGCACCCGCTTAAAGGGGCACGGAGAATCCGTTGGCGCACTGTTGGCCTCGGCCGATGGCAAATTCGGCTTGGTGATGTCGGGTGGGGAAATTAGCGAGATGCTGCTGGCAGCCCTCGATCTCGACGCCGCGAAGCTCATCAAGCTTCTGTTCACCGGAGATAAAAATGTACCGGTGCGATGCGCTGTCATAGATTATGACGTCAAAGAGGGCATCATGGACAGCAAGGCGTTCGTTATCGATACCGAAAAAACAATTGTTCTAGGAGAGGGACACATAAACCTCGCTGAAGAGACAATCAAGATGAAGCTGTCTCCACAACCTAAAGAATGGGGTTTTCCGAGCCTACGCACGCCCGTACATATTGCCGGCACGCTCAAGAAGCCGACGGTTTATCCAGATAAAATGCTGGCCATACGCATTGGCGCGGCGGTAGCATTGGGCGTTCTCGCGACGCCTGCTGCGGCATTGATACCCTTGATCGAGTTGGGTACCGGTGAAGATGCCAATTGCCGCGCGTTGATCGCCTCGGTCAAGCAGCCGCAGCCAGCACAACCTTCACGTACTCAAACCAAAAAGAAATCAAATAACTAACAGTTCTCCTGATATTTTCTTGGTGAGCAATATTCCGCATGCTTTTTACTCCTCTTTTTGCTCCCCCCTTCACTCTCTATATTCACTCTCTCCTATGTGCGCCAGCGAACGGAACAAAGAAACTGGCTAAGGGAAATTTCTTTTTTATTGGATATATGGCTTCTTGAGACATTATATGGCTCCTAGAGTCATGCGAGTCATGCGTAGACCAGCGAAATCTTGATATAGGAGGCAATCATGCCGCGCGGCGACAAATCCTCATACACGGACAAGCAGAAACGACAAGCGCATCATATCGAGGCGGGATATGAAAAACACGGTGTTTCGAAACAAGAAGCCGAGCGTCGCGCCTGGGCGACCGAAAATAAGATATCAGGGGGAGGAAAGAAGCCAGGCTCAGGCAAAAGTTCGAAAAAGTCCTGACTCTTCTGTTGACGCTCTGGCTCTTCCGTTTCTTTTCCAAAACTCTTGCATCAACCGTCGGCCTTGGAAACGGGAGCGAAGATCCAGGTTCGTTAACTCCGCCGTTGGCACCGACGTGTTTATGTGGCCCTAAAACGTAAAAAGCTAGGACGGCTAACGGCGCGTCTTCGGAGGCCTGAAAATAAAAAAAAGCAGAAAGCGAATTTCAAGCGCTATAACCGTGCCACCATATGGCACAAATTGGCATAAGCAACGCAGCCGTGATATTGGTTGTCAATGCGTAAACTGTAACCAGCGAGGGAGCATTATGGAAGAAGGGAAAGTTCCGAAGCAGCAACAAAGCCGCCAACCAGGGCTGCAATCCGAAATGAAACCGCAACCCGAATCGTCTTCTGAAAATTACAGAGCCAGCGGCAAGCTGAATTCCAAGGTTGCAATTATCACAGGTGGAGATAGCGGCATCGGGCGCGCTGTGGCGATCGCTTTTGCAAAAGAAGGAGCGGATATCGTCATTACCTACCTCAACGAACATGAAGATGCAAATAACACAAAAAAGGAAATCGAACAGTGCGGGAAAACATGCGTTTTAATTGACGGCGACGTGGGCGACGAAACATTTTGTGCCGAGGTGGCGGCACAGACCATTTCCAGGTTCGGCCATGTCGAGATCCTGGTGAATAATGCGGCGGAGCAGCACCTTCGGGAAAGCATTCTCGATATCGATAAAGCACAGCTCGAAAAGACATTTCGCACAAACATATTTTCCATGTTTTATATGGTAAAGGCCGTGCTCCCGCATCTTAAAAAAGGAGCGCGCATCATTAACACAACCTCGGTGACAGCATATAAGGGAAACCCCCATCTGCTTGACTACTCGGCCACCAAGGGTGCAATCGTTGCATTTACGCGATCATTATCGTTACAACTGATCGAACGCGAAATATATGTAAATGCCGTGGCGCCCGGCCCCATATGGACGCCATTGATCCCCTCCACTTTTCCCCCCGATAAAGTCGCCGATTTTGGCCAAAATGTCCCCATGAAAAGACCCGGGCAACCTAGTGAGGTTGCCCCTTGTTATGTTTTTCTGGCTTCCCAGGATTGCTCATATATGGCCGGGCAGGTGCTCCATCCAAATGGCGGCACTATTGTTAACGGCTAGCAATAGCTTCCCGGATCTCGGGGGCGGAGTCCGCAAGAGTACGCCGGCATAAGCCAGGGAACGACAAAAAGTAGAGGTGCTATGGGTTTGCGCTTTGGGGATAAGCCGGAGCTTGGTCGCAATGGAGTTATTTGCATCTACCTTTTCCAGCAGGGTATCGTGGCCCCAGCGATACAGCATCAGCCAGTAACCGACAGCAGTTCACTTTTGTTCAGCTCGAAGTAAATCCTTAGCCTTCAGCCCGAACAACAGAGGCGCCGCAAAATATGTTCACCCTTGGCTCAAAAGAACCTGTGACAGGCAAGGCGCGCATTCTGATCGAGCGCTCCTCCGCAGATATATTCAGATATCTGGGAGACGGGTTCTTCGAGAATTATCCTAAATGGTCGCCGGAAGTTGTTGAGCTTGAATGCATCACCGATGGGCCCGTTAAGTTGGGGACGATGGCCCGTCAGGTGCGTATCGATCAAGGGCGCAAAACGGAAACCCGCTTTAAAATTGATATATATGAGCCGAACAAACGCTTGGGGTTTGCCGGGATCTCCGATCCTTTTCGATGCATTTATGAGCTGGCGGATATGAATTCAGGCAAGTCGGCTGAGCTGGTTTTTACATTCGAACTGACCGAGATTCAGATGATGATGCGTCCTTTTGAGAAATTGATTCGTGTGGTCATCCAGGAAGGTGCCGAACGCACGGTAAGAAATCTGAAACGTTTGACTGAAGCTGCCAGACAGACGATGCGCTGATCGATCATGGCTCATTAATATCCAGGAGAAAAGAATGACTTTTGTAGTTGAAAAAGACCCCGGATTGATCCCGAATATCTTGTCCCAAATTTTGGACAGCTCTATTAATGGCATCGTATTGGTGGATCCGGATCTGGAAGATATGCCCATCGTCTACGCCAATATGCAATTCGAGGCGATGACTGGATATTCCCAGCAGGAGATCCTGGGGCGCAACTGCCGGTTTTTGCAAGGGAGCGATCGGGAACAGGATGCACGTTTCGCGATGAAGCGGGCCATCCAAAGCCAGCAACCCATCGAAGTCACTATTCGCAACTATCGTAAGGATGGCGAACTCTTCTTCAACCATTTGACGCTCACCCCGCTTTTCAATGGTGCGGGAAAACTCATCTACTATCTCGGTATTCAATACGATATAAACCGTAACCGCGAGATGATCTCAAAGTTCAGCCTGCAGCAGGAGGCGGATACCCGGCGATTACTGTCTTCGTTATTGCCACGACCATGATATAAGTTCAGGTGGACATATGTTGTTGTCAGATACGTATACATATATACAGGCCGTGGAATGACGATTAGGCCGTATCGAATTCTTTACATACTAGGAAGAGGTTTTCATGGACCAGGAAAAGTTTGTAGATATACCCCGGCCCCGTATAGACGACCGTCCCTTATGGGATGTCATGTTTGGAGTTTTCGGGAATCCTGCGCTGCTTATAGCCCATCGCCTCAAGGTTTTTACGCTGCTGGGACAAGGAGCACGTACACTGCCCGACATATGCAATACCCTTAATATCAAAACAAGACCAGCCGAAGCGATGTTGACGACCGCCACGGCTTTGGGTTTTCTGTCACTGCATGATGGGCATTATGCTCTCACCCCGCTTTCTGAAGATTATCTCCTCGAAAAAAGCCCCAGCTACTTTGGTTTCTTCTGGGATATGATGATTGATAATTCCGAGGTTTTTTCCTATGCGAGCCTCGAAAAGGCAGTGCTTACCGACTGCCCCCAGGCTTATGGGGGCGGCGATATCTATAAATCTCATGAAGAGCAAGCGGAGCTGGCACGCCGGTTCACGCGCGGAATGCACAGCATCAGCATGACGTTGGCCACAGCATGGCCGAACGCCGTCGATTTAAGCGGGATCAAGCTGATGCTCGACATCGGCGGGGGCTCGGGAGCCCACTCAATCGGGGCTGCGTTGAGATGGAACGATTTAAAAGCATTAATTCTGGATTTGGAGCCCATATGCGAAGTGGCTCAAGAGTTCGTTATCCGCTACGGCTTGCAGGACCGTATTGGAACGCAGGTGGCGGACATGTGGAACGATCCGTTTCCCGAAGCTGATCTACATTTTTATTCCAACATATACCATGATTGGCCGCCTGAAAAGTGCCATTTTTTGACTGAGAAGAGTTTCAGGTGCCTTGAGCCGGGCGGACGCATCATTATCCATGACGTGCTCTATAACGATGACAAAACCGGGCCTTTTGCCCCTGCAGCATATAGCATGCTCATGATGGGGTGGACGGAGGGTAAATCGTACTCCGGACTTGAGTTATCAGGCATGCTGAAGGGAGCGGGATTTCATGACATTGAAGTGCATCCTACTTTTGGATACTACAGTATCGTTACCGCCCTCAAACCCTGACACCGGGCTCCACGCTGACATGACATTTGCATTGACATTGCCTCTACGCCAGCATCAACGTGAGCTGACATAGTCCCCAAGATGGGAATGCTCGTTATTCAGTCCGCCTGGTGGAGTGAACAAATGAAATATCATGCCCATCCGGACTGTTCGTATGCTGTTGTCTTGCCGGCCACTCCCCCGGGTGGACGAGTCATTAAGCGGTTTTTTGCTTGGTATTCTCTCGGTTGGGTTTGAATCCCAACCTTTTCATGGCCGGTGTGATGGATTGCTTTACAGTTTGGTAATCCGCCCAAGGCTCATTGCCTCTATCGAGGCGTTCATGAATATTCGAGGCGGACCAGCGCATACCGCTTGTAAGTGATTCCAGTTCTTCCCATGCCAACGGTACGGACACGCTCAGGCCCGGCTGAGCCCGCACTGACCAGGCGGACACAGTCGTTGCCCCAAAGCCATTTCGAAGGTAATCAATGAAAATCTTCCCAACACGGTTTCGCGGCCCGCTTTTCGCGACGAAACGCCGGGGGATCGTGGCCGCCAGATGTTGAACAATGGCTTGAGAGAATTCTTTTACCGTATCCCAATTGTAGAACCTTTTAATGGGCACGATAACGTGTAACCCCTTGCCCCCACTCGTTTTCAGAAAAGACTTCAATCCCAATTCCTTCAGGAATATGAAAACAAGCTGTGCCGATTCCCGAATGTGCGGCCATTGCACCCCTTCACCGGGATCCAGATCAAATACCATTCTGTCCGGTTTATCGATTTTGTCTTTCGTAGCGTTCCAGGTGTGAAACTCGATCACATTCATCTGCACGGCGGACAGGAGACCTTCAGCGGTTGAAACTTCAAGCAAGGGCTCATGCTCCGGATCGAGATCGGGATCAAGCTGGCTGACACCCCGCATGTTTTCCTTGTCCCAGTGCTTTTGAAAAAACAACTGGCCCGATATCCCGTCGGGTGCGCGTACCAGGGAAACGGGTCTTCCTTTGAGATGTTCCATCATCAAAGGGGCAACCAGGGCATAGTAGCGAATGAGGTCGATCTTCTTGAACCCGCTGGATGGGTCAATCACCCGGTCAGGATTCGTTATCCTCAATGATGGCGGAATCGAAGCTGAGCTGTCAGCCCTTGCAGAGTCGGCGTGCACCGGTTTTTCGCGAACAATGGCTTCCGCTTTCTTGTCCGTTCTCAAACCGCGAAACACAGCATGCCGAATATGGCCGCCCCGGGTCCATTCACCGAAGGAAACCTCAGCCACGAGCACCGGTTTTACCCAATGGGCTTTTTTATCAATTGCGCTCCCTCTGACGAAGGGGCTGCTCTCGGAAGAAATTCTCTCCAACTTCGCTTTCAGATCGCGAAGCGCTTTATCATTAAAGCCCGTCCCCACGTTACCGGCGTATTGGAGCTGGTGATCTTCATCGTAATAACCAAGCAGCAACGAACCTATTCCTTCGCGGGACCCCTTGGGATCAGTATAGCCACCAATGACGAATTCCTGGCGGCGGGCGCACTTCAGCTTTATCCAATCGGGAGAGCGGCGTGAAACATAAGTCGAGGTCTTGCGTTTACCTATAATACCTTCCAGTCCCAGCCGGCACGCCGAACCGAGCACGGCGTCGGGCGGCGCGTCAAAAACTTCGCTGAAGCGTATTTGTTCCGGTGCGGGTTTTTCAAATAAGGTTTTCAGCAGTTCTCTGCGTTCAATCACTGAACAAGGTCTCAAGTCATATCCATCATAAAAAGGGAGATCAAAAAGAAAGTAGGAGATGCTTTGGGTCCGCTCGGTATCGAATGCATTCTGTAAAGCTTGAAAATCCGGTATGCCTTTCTCGTTCAGCACCACGATTTCACCATCCAGCCATCCCGGTTTCAACCTCATTTTGCTTATCGCCTTGAGCAGATCGGGCAATTTATGGGACCAGTCGTTACCGTTTCGCGTAAAAAGCCGAATCTCCTTGCCATCTATTCTGGTCAACAACCTATAACCATCGAGCTTGATCTCATAAATCCATTCCGCAGGATCGGCCGGCGGCCCATCCACCAGTGTGGCGAGCTGAGGCTCAAGCATACGCGGAGGATCGGCCTTAACCGCGCTCACGGGCAAAACCATATTTTTTCCCGTTCCCGATGCCTTGCGGCTTGCCGAGAAGGTTGGCGACTCAGCGGATGCCAGGATTTGCGGTATGTTAAGATGTGAAACGCTATCAGGCATTTCATCCACCACGCTGTACTCACTTGCCGGACGAGCATACCCGTCCTTTTCTTTGATAAGCAGCCAGGCCTCCTGCTTCTGCCCTTGTGTATTTTTCATGCGCACCAACGTCCAGTGGCCTTTTAGCTTATGGCCATGCAGTTCGAATTTCAGTTTGCCGTCGCGATAACCCTTGTGCGGATCCTCAAGAGGGATCCAGATTCCCTTGTCCCAGACAATGACTTTGCCCGCACCATACTGTCCGTGCGGAATTTCACCTTCAAAAGTATTGTAGGATATGGGATGGTCTTCGACGTGGACCGCCATGCGTTTGTCATTGGGATCGAAACTCGGCCCCTTGGGAACAGCCCAACTTTTCATTGTGCCCTCAAGCTCCAGCCTGAGGTCATAATGTAAACGGGTCGCCCAGTGTTTCTGGACGACGAATGACAGGGCTGTTTTCTTTGCGCCGGCTTTTTTTTCCAGCCCAGCAGGTTCTGACGTTATGGAAAAATCGCGCTTTTCGCGGTAAGTTTTAAGCGAGTCCAATTTTGGCATGTTTGTTTATGTTACCCCGCCCGGCGCTTATGCGTTCCCCTTGCAGGTGCCTTCGCGGTATGTGGACCGGCCGTCTTTTCGCCATCTTTCTTGTGGCCACTCTTCAGGCTGCGCTGAAGCAACTCCGTGAGATCAAGAATTTGCGCGCCCGAACGCACTGATTCGGCTTCCTCCGGCTGGGCCACAGCTTGTATTTCGCCCTTTTCTGCTTTTTGTTCCACGAGTCTCATGATCTCATCCCTGAATGAATCACGAAATTCTTCAGGATCCCATTTTGAACTCATCTCCATAATCAGCTGCTCAGCCATTTTTAGCTCTTTCTCGGTAATACCCAGGGCCTCGGTTCCTTCAGCCGGAAAGTTTAAATTTTTCCAGCTACGAATTTCATCACTCCAGCGCAACAAATTCAGTATAAGCGCAGGACCCCAGGGCACAAGTGCGGCGAGGTGCTGCTTGGTCTGAATGACTACCCTGGCGACACCCACGCGTTGTGTCTTGACAAGAGCCTCGCGCAGCAGCGCATAGACCTTCTCGCCTTTATTGATCGGTACGACGTAATAGGGACGTTCGAAATAAATAATCGGAATATCGTTAGCCGGTACAAACATTTCAATTCCGATGGTTTGCGTGGTTTTCGGATAAGCGGCAGAGATTTCCTCCTGGCTTAGAACCACATACTGGCCATCCTCGTACTCGACACCTTTGACGATATTTTCCTTATCCACTTCTTTTCCGGATTTTTTATTGATCCGCTTATAACCGACCGGATCCATCGTACGTTTATCGAGCCACTCGAAATTAATCCCCTGTTCCGAAGTGGCTGAATGAAGCGCTACAGGTATATGGACTAAACCGAAGCTGATAGCGCCCTTCCATAAAGACCGGCTGGCAGACGTAGCCATGATCATCCTCTAATACAAACGGAATAATTGCTTGCAAACTGTCATAGGCAGACTGTCACGGGAAGCCTGGAACCCGAAGGCGCAGCAAGCTCCGGAGATTATTCCTCACGTTACCTTCCATGTATGTACGATTGCACACAGAACTCAACAAGCTGAGCTGGCAGAATTCACAGGTTAGAAAAATAACGGAAGAGCGCGGGTGAGAGAAACTGGGTGAGGGAACCCATAAGGGAGCCAGGTCGGGGCTCTGGTCGCCACGTTAGGTGTGGGCGACTCTGTTGCAAAGAAGGCTGTAACGTTAACTACTTTATACCATACTATAATGAATTCGTTTTACAGCCATCAGCTCAGTCAAACACTCAACAAAAGATTGAAATGATGCCCCAACCTATATCCACAATCCGTATATGTGGATGTGCGCAATGCGGTAATTCAATTGCTTGCTGAAAGGATAAATTTCAATGCAGAACAATCCACTCAAAACCATAAAACAAATCACAAGAAGAGCTATTGTGCGGACCTTGCCTAAGGACATGTCCGATTTCATTTTTTCCATGAAGCATCGCACTACATGGCGAAAAGATAACCATAGTCATTTGGAATATCAGGAACAGTACCTTGGACGGGAACCGGTCATACTTGAACTAAAAAAACTGATGAACGACATACACTGCGACAGTCCGAAAATACTTGAATTTGGCTGTAGCGGCGCAAATGTTTTACGCCTCATCAAGAAGCATATTCCCCATCATACTTATTGTGGAGTCGATCTTAATGAAAACGCTATCGATTTTGCACGCAAACAATTTCCCAACGATACGTTTTACGTATGCGATGACATCGGGCTACCCAAACTGATACCGCAACTGGGCCGTCAGGATGTATTTTTAGCTCTGGGAGTTTTTTATTATATAAATTCACCCAAAGTTCAGGAGATTTTAATTAACGCCGCGCAAATAGCCGATTACGTGGTTATACTCGATGAGCTAAGTTGCTTCAACCTGCCCTCAGGCAAAAATGAGGGCTTGTTTTTCCACTCGTTTTCCGCAATGTGCCGTAAGGCAGGGCTGGAAATAGTTGTCGAGCCTGTATTCAGCAACGGACCACGGAAAACGGAAGGGTATTTTATAGCCCGATCCTCAGCCAGAGCCGCTTCAGCTAATGTCAGCGATTGATGTCCCGTCAGCTGTCATGAAAGCCGGTCTCTTGTGTTGAGCTGCAGCGGGAATGATCTTGAAAGCTCGCCTTCCACCGCCAGTCTTCGAGCAGCAGCGTTGGGAAACCGCAAGGCTTCGATTGACGGTGCAACCAAAGGATGTGAGGCGGCTCTTTATGAATTGGCGCTTCGTATATGCGACGTTAGGGAGTAAAACATGGATCTGTCGCTACTTCAGTGGCCTGCAATGGTAGTGAACATACTTGCAGTCTGGTTGCTGACTTCCCAATCCAAGCATAAACGCCATGCCGGATTTTTGCTTTCTCTCCTCAGCAATGCTTTATGGGTGGTGTGGGGATGGTACGCTGAGGCCTTTGCAGTGCTCGGCCTCCAGGTTGCGCTGGCTACCCTTAATTTTCGCGGGGTACGAAAAACCGATTAGTTAACCTCAACTGGACCGCCAAAAATAGCGTGGTATTTCGCTAGTGAAGGAAGAATAAACGCTGCCTCTAAAATCTCCATATGCTGATTTATATTCTATAAAATGATAGAATTCGCCCGCGGGGGTTTCTGAATAGGCTCCGGTTTGTGTTAGCTCCTAAAGTTACTGTTCGTTCCTAAAGTTGTGTTGGTTCCCAAAGTTCCCAGTTTCCAGCTCAGCTGCCTATTGAGCATTCTCGAGCATCTGCTGAACTCATCCAGGCTTGGTAAACTTATCAGCGAACCCACATCTTCTCAAAAAGTTTTACGGCATTAAAATTGGCGATATTCGCGCCACCGTCCGCCAAATTGGCTATTACACAGCTCTTGTCCGAGGTTTATTGTTCGGGTTTTACAAAGGACTATCCGATATGATAGTCCATACTCCGTAAATCCAGGTTATGCGTACTCTCTTCACCTACTGCATGCTGTTTCCCCGCCGCACCACCTACGTCCTGGTCGCGCTGCTTGCAGCAGGTATCGCCGAAGGACTAAGCCTGACCGCCCTTCTCCCTTTGCTTTCGATTGCCGTAGGCGATCCCACCAATTCCGATATCGGACGGCAAATCGTGCAATTGCTGCAAAGGGTTGGTATCGAACCAACCATCGGCGTGATGCTATTGATCATTGTTGCCGGCATGATCACGAAAAGCCTTATATTGCTGGTAGCCAACAGGCAGGTTGGTTATACGGTCGCCCATGTCGCGACTTCGCTGCGCCTGGAACTTATTGACGCATTGCTCGGCAGCCGCTGGCAATACTATTTGCGGCAGCCCATGGGTTCGCTGGCGAACTCTGTCGCTACCGAGGCGTACCGCGCAGCCAATGGGTTTGAGCACGCCGCCACAGTTCTGGCGCTCGCAATGCAGGTCATCGTTTATGGAACGGTTGCCATGTTTATTTCATGGCAGGCAACGCTTACCTCTTTCCTGATCGGCATGGTGATACTGCACCTGCTGCATCGGTTAATCCGTGCCACCGGCCGTGCCGGAGCGAAGCAGACTCAACTGTTGCGCCACCTGTTGACGTACCTTTCCGATGTGCTCGGCTCGGTAAAATCGCTCAAGGCCATGGCGCGGGATAATGTCGCTGAAGCCATTCTACGCGATCAAACCAGGCAGCTGGAGAAGGCCACGAGACGAGAGGTCATGGCGCGGGAAGCGTTAACAGCCCTCCAGGAACCGATACTGGCGGCCATTATGGCGATGGGTTTATATCTGGCCCTCGTTATGTGGGAGCTTTCACTGCCATCGGTAATGGTAATTGCCTTCCTGCTCACGCGTCTCCTGGGTTTGCTTAACAAAACACAACGGAAGTATCAAAACCTCACTGCGCAGGAAAGCGCGTACTGGGCGTTGCGAACAGCGATTGAAGAAGCGCGCGCGGCGGCGGAAAGAACCGGCGGGACCCTGCCACCCATGCTGCAAAAAGGGATCAGCTTGCGCCATATCCATTTCGATTACGGCGCCAAGCCGATATTTCGGGATCTCAACCTTGAAATTCCGGTGAACTCGTTTACCACAATTGCAGGGCCTTCGGGAGTGGGCAAAAGCACCCTGCTGGACCTGCTTTGTGCGCTGGCCGAACCCAAGTCGGGAGAGATTCTTATAGATGGCGTATCTCTGCGTGAAATCAATCCACGTGAATGGCGGCACATGATCGGCTATGTTGCCCAGGAAAATGTCTTGCTGCACGATACCATCCTCAGCAACATCATTGTCGGCGCACCGGATCTGGTTGAAGCCGACGCAGAAAGGGCGCTGCGCCAAGCCGGCGCCTGGGATTTCGTCAGCGCCCTTCCGGAAGGGCTGCATACGGTAGTTGGGGAACGCGGCGGCCTGCTATCTGGCGGGCAGCGCCAGCGCATTGCGATTGCCCGGGCATTGGCTCATCAACCGCGTTTTCTGCTGCTTGACGAACCCACCAGCGCGCTCGATCCCGATAGCGAACGACTGGTTTGTGAAACCTTGCGGGATCTGGCACGAAGCCTTACCGTTGTTGCAATATCCCATCAGCCCGCCCTTATCAATGTCGCAGACCATATATTTACTCTTTCCAAAGGCAAAGCGGAGCGGCTGCAACGCTTATCCAAGTTGGAAAGCGATGCGGGAGTTGTATCGTCCGGGTCGCGGATGAGCGCATCGGGCTCCCTGTAGGATTAACGGATTGGCGGGCGCATAGCGCCACCGGGGACGAGACGTATCTCATAGGGGAGCATATACGGCGATTTCCATCAAGTGCCGATCATCCACCACGCAGCCAGTCATTTAAAATCTCTACGTTATAATCCGAATTTGCTGTTGCAAGCACTTCGGAAATCTCCTTGATGCTTACGCCCTTCCGCGCCAACAGGCTTTTTTTTATAAACGGAAATTTGAACTCGGTAATAAGCGTTTTCCATAAATGGAAGGTGGGCTCTATCCACATTTTTGGCCTCTCCTCATAGCTGACACGCTCCAGGACGTGTTTCAGGCCATACAGTGCTGCGGCACTGAATCGAAGACCCAGCAACCGGGAAAAACCTACTTCGTATCGTCTGATTATTGCCTCCTTGAGTTCCAGAACATCCACCTGGTTAAAAAAATTGATGAAATCGTCAGAGACAATGACAGACTTTTTACAATAGAGGAAATACGATTGTAGATGGGGATAAAAACGCAGAGAATCTGTCATTCCAATAATATCCGCATCGCAACGTTCCATATTTGGAACCAAATCGTCGATGCTGAAAAGGGGGCCGAGAACACTGTCATTAGCTAACAAAAGAGCGGCGTGAGATTTGTATTGGGGATATTCTTCGAGCCCTGTTTTCCATCCATAAAAATCATAGCCTTTATTCTCCCGATTGATTATGCAGATACAGTATTCCGACAGTTTTTTCAAATCTATGTCCGAAATGCCGTCGCTCGAGCTGATGAATATGGTGTTGAATCCCGCCACTGCAAGCGCATCAAGGTAGTAGTACACATTCTTCCTGACAAGATTCTGTTTGTCATAGCTACAGAAGAAACAAACGGGCTGGTCGTAATTCGGCGTTACAAGTCCTTTATGGCGATATCTCACCAAAGGCTTGCCATACGACTTCTTCTTTCTTAAACGTGAACTGGTCAAATTCCAGAAGTATCTCAACTCCCCGCGTACCGCTTTAACATACCAACGCACAGTATCCTCGATTTTTTTAAAAATGCCGGCTTCCGTTCGCTTTCAGCCTGGTCTGCTTTCGCTTTCCTGAGGGCCGGACTTGCGAGGTTCAGGGATGAATCCCAAAGCGATGAGCGCCTTACTGGCGATCTGGATTATGGATTCACGCTCTGCATCATTTAAATTCTCGACTGTCTTGCTCTCCTCTCGCCCCCCGGCAGTCAGGCCTGCTGCTGCCTGCCTTACCGCCAGCTCGGCATCAGCCATCCGATCGAGCGGTACATCGTCGAAAAGTCTGGCGGTCAGCGCCAAAAGTACCGCGATTTGTTCGATTACAGTAACCGGCGAAGATTCGGGTTGCTTGAGGCATGCACGAATGCGCCGTCCATGCTCGATAATCTTCCGAGTATTTTCATCCATCCTGGCGCCAAACCGCGCAAAAGTTTCCAGCTCTTCAAACTGCGCATAGTCGAGCTTCAGGTCCCCAGCCACTGCGAGATAAACGGCGCGCTGCGCTTTGCCGCCCACACGCGACACGGATTTGGCCACATCAATAGCAGGCAAAATGCCCAATTCGAACAATGTAGGCGAAAGGTAAATCTGACCGTCCGTGATAGAGATGAGATTGGTGGGAATATAGGCAGAAATATCCTGCGCCTCTGTCTCGATAATTGGAAGCGCAGTCAATGAACCGCCGCCGAGCTCGGTGCGCAGATGAGTGGCTCGCTCCAGTAGCCGCGAGTGGATATAAAAGATGTCGCCGGGATAGGCTTCCCGCCCCGGAGGCCGACGCAGCAGCAAAGACAGCTCTCGATAAGCACGCGCGTGGTGCGTAAGGTCATCATATATGATCAGCACATCGCGGCCCTTCTCCATAAAGTGCTCACCAATGCTCGTGGCAGCGTAAGGGGCGGTATAAATGAGTCCCGGGGGCGCGTTGCCTTCCGCCACAACCACAATGGTGTAACCCATCGCGCCTTTTTCCCGCAAAGTCGCGATTGCCCTGGCTATGCCGGATGCATGTACGCCGATTGCACAGTATATGCAGACGATATTCTCGTCGCGTTGATTCAAAATGGTGTCGAGCGCAATTGCGGTTTTGCCTGTTTGCCGGTCACCCAGAATCAGTTCCCGCTGGCCACGACCGATCGGTATCAGCGCATCGATGGCCTTGATCCCAGTTTGCAGGGGCACTGTGACAGGTGCCCGGTCGATGATACCCGGAGCCGGACGTTCTATCGGCAGCCGTTTTGCGGACGTAATCCGTGGTTTGCCGTCCAGGGGCCGCCCCAATGGATCGATGACTCGCCCGATCAATTCGTCATCCACCGCCACATCCATGACGTGTCCCAGGCGCTCTACTTCATCACCGGTATGAAGATGGAAATAATCGTCAAGCAACACCACCCCGATTTCATCCTCTTCGATATTGAATGCTATGCCATACGAATTCCCGGGGAACCTGAGCGCCTCCTCGAATCCAACGCCGGGAAGACCGGATACCTTTGCAATCCCCGATGCAATGCTGGTGATCGTGCCTGTCTCATGCAATTTGAGTTGGGGCTCCCACGCTTCCCGTACCCGCCCCATATGTACAAACACCTGATTGAAAATCTCTTGCATTACCAGTTTATAGCCTTCAAGAAGGTTTCAGCTCGGTTTAAGGGTCTGGAAGCGACAAAGGTGTTTCCCAACGCGACAGAGAAACCTTTTGAAAATTACTATGCTTTGTCTTCGGCCTGGGATTTCAGTTCCGATTCGGATTCGGGTTGAAAATGTGTTTTAAGAACTTCCTCTATCTCCTTTTCCATCGAAGCGAGATAGTCCGCGACGTGCCACGCCAACTTATACCCATTCATGACGACTTCAATGCCGCTGATCAGATCCGGCTTGGCCGCAAACCGGACGGGAACCTCAAATGGAACTTCCCCGCCAAGAATTTCCTTGAGCACAGACTCAATCATACTTTGCTGCGCTGCAGACAACTCAAATACGCTACGAACCATAATCCCCGGCACAAGCTTTTCATCGCCGGCTGCAACGGAGGTCACGAGCGCAGGCATCCTGACGGCCGAAGTCAGCTGTACCTTTTCCTCATGACCAAGCTTGCGCAGCCGTTTAATAAATGCTTCCACCATATGCGCTTCAAGCGTGGTATTGGCCAGATCAGCCAGGACCCTTCGAGCAATGGCAAATACTTCCGCGCATGTTTGGCGGGCAATGGCCTGGCTCAGGTTATGGTATTCAAGTTTTAACGCCCTCTCCCACTTGGCTCGGAGTTCTTGCGCATCCTGCCGTGCCGCAGCGATCAGCCGCCCGCGTTCGGCTCGCGCCTCATCCACGGCCTTGCGCAAAAGCTCGGCCCGCTGCAAGTCGAACTCATCATTTTTCTGCTGGAACACATGGCGCTCCTTCTCCGCTTCCATTTTTTTTGCATTGGCATCGGCGAGTTCGGCGGCAATGCGCCTTTCCCTCGCATCAAGGGCTTCGAGTATGGGTTGGTAGAGAAGGCGTTTCAGCAGCCATACCAGAATGAGAAAGTTGACGGCCTGTGCAATAACGGTGAACCAGTCGATCAGCACAGATTATTTTCCCGCAGCCCCGGTGATTGCGTAATTCCAGAATGGATTGGCGAAGATCAGGATCATGGAGACCACAAAACAATAGATTGCCGTCGATTCTATTATCGCAAGCCCGACAAACAATGTTCGGGTAATGGTCGTGGCCGCGTCGGGCTGCTGCGCCAGCGAACTCAGTGCCGTGGAGACCGCTCTCCCTTCCCCCAGCGCTGGGGCGATCACGCCAATGCTGATTGTCAGGCCTGCCGTAATAATTGATACGATTGCGATAAGCGTGATGCTATCCATGATCTCTCCTTCGATTCGTATTCTTGCATGGGTGAAACATTCCGGGAGCAATGTTTTGGAAGTCATCTGATGGCACTTTTATTTTTCCCTTTCCAGAGCAGGCTTATCCGCTTTAGCCACGTTCTCCTGAAGAGAAGAACGATTGGGCCTCATGGAATCCGGGCGAGCGCTATTCGTAGCTGCGGCAATATAAACCGTGGCAAGAATGCTGAAAATATAGGCTTGAACCATACCTGTCAGCAGGCCGAGCGCACTCAGGATCACAGGAAAGATGAACGGAGTGATCGCCAGCAGAATCGCAAGAATCATCGTTCCGCTCATCATATTGCCGAACAGGCGAACAGCCAGAGCGAGGGTGCGCGAGAACTCACCAATTATGTTGAACGGCAGCATGATAGGCATCGGCTCGAGGTAAGAGCGAAGATAGCGGGCCAGCCCCTGTTCTTTTATACCGTATAACGGCACGGCAAAAAATACGCAAAGCGCGAGTGCCGCCGTCGTAGAGAGCGAGCCGGTCGGCGGTGCATAACCCGGAATGATCGTAAAGAGGCTGGCTATCGCGATAAACAGAAACAGCGTGCCGACGAAGCTGAGATATCTCCGTGGCTGGCGCAAACCCACGTCTTCAATATGCTTGTAAGTTGCGATAATTACAATTTCCAGCAAATTTTGCCCGTGCGCGCGTTCCAGCCCGATGGAGAGTCTGCGGGTCACGATTTTTGAGCCGGCAGCCAGGATAAGCATGAGGCCCCAGGTATATAAAATCGTAGCGTTCAGTTTCAGAAACCCATACTGCCAAAATATAAGGTCATCAGGACTAAGGTGCATGGCTTGCGGGGCTGCTGGCTAAAACTGTTTTTTTACTAATGACTCTGCAATTGGCAAAAGCCGCGTTGCCGCCAGCCTGGCGATGATAAATCCAAGCAGGCCTGCGGCCAGCGTTTTCCATCCACTGCCCGGCAGGGTCAACAAAAAATGGAACCCGCTCACGGCAAGGCTCATCCGCAGCACCATGCTGCAAATGAACCAGGACCCCGGCCGGCGGGAGGAAAGGCCGCGGCGAACCGTCCACCACAGGCCTATGAAAAACATCGCTCCCAGCAGGACGCCGGTTGCTAGCGGCGGCGTTAACAGGAACATCGAGGCCAGCATCTCATCCAGGATTTCATTCATGGTGATCCTTCTCCCGCTCGTCGGTTTCCCTGTCTTCCCTGGCTACCCAATGCCAGGCATTCAAACAACCGACGAACAGACCGGCAAACAGGAGCGTTAGCGTCCAGGAATGGCTCATGGGGTAGCGCTGATCCAGCCATGCGCCGAGCGCGGCGCCAAGCACGGTTGGCAATACTACCGACCAGCCAACAAGCCCGATCATGGATAAGCCGGACCACACCAGCCGCGCGGCATCGCGCTGCGTCCGCCGGCCCTTCAACTTGCGCTCGGCCTTGACGCCAACCCGCCGGATTAATGCAGGCTCATTCATTGACTGCTTCTTCTCCCGTTCGTCATTCACGAAAGAATTCTGCGAAACGGCGTATAAAACCGCTTTCCATTTTTGCCACCGCCTGGCGCACGCTCTGCTCCTGTGCGTCCATATTGGAAAATTCTTTCGACACGACCTCGCGCAGTGTAGCGAGATCGACACCTTCTATGGCTTTGCGTACCGCGACCAGCACATCCGTACCCGTTTTTATCAGAATGCCCTCATCGACAGCCAGGTAGGTTTCCCCCTTGCCCTCAGTCTCGAAAACAAAAATTCCCGGTACAAGCACAGCCACGCAATCGAGCCGGTTGGGCAAGAATCCAAATGAACCGGCGTCCGTTTCGGCTATGATGCGCACTATCCCGGTTTTCTCGGTAAAGACTGCAAAAGGCAGAAGAATCTTCAGATTCATACACTACAAGTTTGCCCGACCCGGCTTTGAAGAATTTCCGGCCAAGCCTTGCATAAAGCCCGGTGCAGCCGCCTGGCGGACCGGAGGCTTTTCTGCCTCGCCAGCCGTCCCGATCATATACAACGATCTCTCCGGCATATCTTTGAATTCATCCTGCAGGATGCGCTCGCAACCGTCCAGCGCATCCTCAAGACTCACGAGTTTCCCTTTGATGCCGGTGAACTGTTCAGTCGTAAAAAAAGGTTGAGTGAGAAAACGCTCCAGCCGCCTGGCGCGCGCCACAACATGACGGTCTTCCGGTGATAGCTGTTCAAGTCCAAGCATGGCAATAATGTCCTTGAGTTCCGCGTATTGCGCCAGCGTGCGGCGGATTTCCTGGGCGATATGGTAGTGCCTTTGGCCGATAACGGTCGGCGTGGCCATTTTGGAACTGGATTGCAGCGGATCGATGGCTGGATACAATCCTTCACTGGCCCGCTTGCGCGAGAGCACGATGGAAGCTGAAAGATGCGAAAAAGCGTGTATCGCAGCAGGATCGGTAAAGTCATCCGCCGGAACATATACTGCCTGAATCGACGTGATAGCGCCGCTATCGGTATTTGCAATGCGTTCTTCCAGCTCCGCCAGCTCCGTGCTCATTGTCGGCTGATAGCCCAGGCGCGATGGCATCTGGCCCATCAGGCCGGAAACCTCCATACCCGCCTGAATAAAACGGAAGATATTGTCAATTAATAATAGTACATCACGATGCTCGTCATCGCGGAAATACTCAGCCATGGTCAGCGCCGCATGACCGGCACGAAATCTGGCGCCGGGAGGCTCATTCATCTGGCCCAAAATCATCACCATGTTTTTCAGCACCCCGGCCTCCACCATGTCACGGTAGAGTTCGGCTCCTTCACGGCAGCGTTCACCTATGCCACAAAAAATGCTCACGCCCTCATGTTGCCCTGCCACATTGTGAATCATCTCGGTGAGCAGGATTGTCTTGCCCACGCCCGCGCCACCGAGCAGACCAGTTTTGCCGCCGCGTTCCAGCGGCATCAGCACATCAATGATTTTGATGCCTGTCTCGAAAATTTCGGATTTAGTGGAGCGCCTTGCCAGAGGTGGCGATGAATGATGAACGGAACGCCATTCCACCCCATCCGGGGCCGGCAGACGGTCTATGGTATCGCCGAAAACATTGAACATGCGCGAGAGCGTTGCGTTGCCCACCGGCACTTTCAGCGGCCCGTGAGTATCCCTGACCGGCATGCCCCTGGCAAGACCTTGCGTCGGCGTCAATGCAATGGCGCGCACGACTTCACCACTGAGCTGGGATAAAACCTCAAGAACGATTTCCTCTTCGCCGCCGGTGCGCAGCAAGGAATGAATAGGCGGCACGCTATTTTCAAAACGGACGTCTACAATGCCGCCACGTACGGAAACAATCGAGCCGAGTTCGGAGAAAGCAGGCATTGGTATTCAGGTTCCAGGGAAGACGAGGCGATTAAATTACGGATGAGCTACCTACGCCTCATCTCCGCTATTACGTATCAACCGGCTGTGAAAAAGGAAGGCAAAGACTTGCACCGTTGGGCCCGTCAGAAAGCGTGTTTTCTCCCGTTAAACCACCGGGAAAATAATCGGCGGCAAATTCTTTTATTCGCGGGCCAATCGACCGCTTGCGCCACGCATCGAGCGTGACAAGCCTGGAGTCGCCTATATCCTTCTCGAACATGCTTTTCATCTGCGAACCAAAGTCCTGGCCGAGAATTACAGCGTTGATTTCCTGATTGTGCTCAATACTGAGCCAGTCGAGGTTGGTTGAGCCTATTGTGGACCAGACGCCATCGATTATCGCGGTCTTGGCATGCAGCAGCGCGTCCTGGCGCTCATAAATCTTCACCCCGGCGCTCAGCAGCTCATCATAGTAGGAGCGCGAAGCATAAAAAACCAGATTTGAATCGGTCTTGCCGGGCAACAGCAATCTTACGTCAACCTTGCGCCGGGCAGCATTTCACAGTGCAGAAAGCAATTGCGGGTCGGGCACAAAATATGCGTTTGTGATATATACGTACGTATCGGCGCTATTGATCGCCGAAATAACGAAGACGATCTGACCATCAACCACAAGCAATTTGCAATGATCCCGGCCCACCGCCAAACCCTTTCGCTGCATGAAGGGATTGTGAAGGGATTGTGAAGGGATTGTGGGTGGTCAAAGTATTTGACATAATATTGAACCAGGTTCATTCAACCGAAGGGAGCCTCTGGGCAAGTCCTCGCAGACGACGAAGTTCCCTGTTCTTTCCCATGTAGCCATGGGATCAATGCTTCTGATATCGGCCGATCAGCTCGGCGTAAGCGATGATATGGCCTTGCATCGCCTTTTCCAGGGTTGCTTTGTCAGGCTGTTTCAAATCTGGTAAAACGGTATCCAATGCATAGAGCTTAAAAAAATATCGATGATTTCCCACTGGGGGGCATGGTCCGCCATAGTCCGTATGGTGCCAATCGTTGAGGCCCTCCCGGGTGCCTGGAGGAAGCTCCGCCGCGGCAATGCCCTCGGGCAACCCGGCGGCGGTGGGTGGAATATTGTATAACACCCAGTGAACCCAGGTTCTTTTAGGTGCGGCGGGATCGGGCGCATCCGGGTCGTCCACAATCAAGACCAGGCTCTTGGCGCCTTCAGGTACTTCTGTCCAGAAAAGCTCTGGCGAAATGTCGTGTCCATCACAGGTATGGCGAGCGGGTATCGCTCCGTGATTGGGAAACGATGACGAAGTAATACTCATGGACATAACGGCTTTCTCCTTTTTTTCGTTCCGGCTGACAGATGAACCGGTCTCAGCCGCCTCAACCCGTTGCAACGCCTGGCTATTGAGGACAACGCCAAGCAGAACCGCGATTCGCAGCCAACGGACGCCATTCAGGTAAACCCCAAAAGTGATATGGTGTTCGGTGGTCACGACACGGGCACGGTACGGCCTTTCTCGCCTTTCGATTTCGGCAAACGTATGGTCAGCACGCCGTTCGTATAGGAGGCCTCGGCCCTGTCTGGATCGACATTATGGGGCAGCGGTATTGCGCGTTCGAAGGTCCCGTAAGCACGTTCCATTACATGATAGGTGCTGTCGTGCGTAGTGCGCTCGAAGCGCTTTTCGCCCTTTATATAGAGCATATTTCCATCTATCGTAATTTGGCAGTCTTTTTTTTCAATCCCCGGTACCTCTATACGCACCACAATCTCCTTGTCCGTTTCTTCCACTTCGCCCGATAGCAGCCCCCAGTTTCGAAAAGCGGGCAACATGCTGCCTGCCCCGCCTTCGTCCCTCTCCTCATCCTTGTTGCGGTTAAAGTGGGTAAGCGCATCGCTGCTATGATGAACCAGTTCACGCCAGCCTTCGGAAATATTCTCCCATGTGCGGCTCAGGCCGCGCCCAATATGTTTTCCTACCTGTTTCAAAGAATCCAGCATGATTCCTCCTACCCAGTGAAGCCGTCGCCGGCCATAACGTTCAATTTGACTATTGACGCTGCCTCGTTTCTTTCCGTTGCTGATACCTTACCAGCCTGGCTATGGCAAGCAGCTCTTCCGACAAGAGTTCCAGCAAATCATCAAGCGCAAGAATGCCAAGCAACGCGCCATTTTCATCCACGACCGGAAGCCGCCTGACGGTCTTGCTGCGCATATACTGAATTGCTTCGAATATGCCCATGCTTTCTTTCACCGTAACCAGATCCTGCTCCATAATATCGCCCACCGTGATGACCGTCGGGTCGAGTTCGGTTGCCATGATTTCCAAAACAATATCGCGATCGGTGACAATGCCGACCGGAATCCGTAAGCCACCACGCTCTTCAACAATCACTACGTCGCCTACATGGTGTTGGCGCATGAGTCTGGCTGCTTCCAGAATGGTATCGTTGCGCTTCACGATCACTACATCACGGCTGCAAATTTCTCCGATAGGCATATGTGCTCCACTATTTTGTCGATCGATCGGATACTGCTTTACGGATCTGCAATGCAGCATTCCGGTTAGATGGCCGGCATCGGCGGAAGACCGGCTCAGCTTCGTCAACCGTTTATGCTTAGCGCATCCAGTGCACGCGCAGCAGATTCTCCCCCTGGTTGTAATGAAACTCCAGATCGCCCTGGTACGCGTCGTGAATCGCGTCACCGAGCCCACGGGCAAGATGGATGTCGGTCGTTGTAATCAACGTCTCGCCGTCTTTTTCTTCGATCGCCATGATGCGCTGAAGCGGATGCTCGGCGCGTTCGCGCTTCTCTACGTTTTGCACGACGTGCAGTATTTCCTCACGATGAGCAGCAAAAAATTCTCCCTGCAAAGTTACAAAACCGGCGGGATACTGGTCGTGTATGCGATGACACGCGGGGCATTTTTCCTGGTGTGCGCCAGTTGGAACTTGCCGCCACTCCCAGCGGCCATCGTGAAAAACCGCCTTGCATTGGGGGCAGACAGTCGGCTCCGGCAGTTTATGTCTTGATTTGTATGCATCATCTACACGCTCTTCAAATATGCTGTCGCGGCGTAAAATCTGGCGAAAAGCGGGAGGTGGTGTGGTTCGCGTTCCCATTGTGAAACTCCTTTTGAATTACACCGTTTATTGTTGCGATGAACAGTTCTGGACTCTTTGGGCGACTTGCGTTTTGCACAACTTCATCTCTTTGGTTTCTCCCCTTCAACCGGAAAACCATCTGCCTGGGCACGATTACCTCTTCGACCCTACGCTGCCGTCTCATCCATCTCGGCCATATCCCCGGGCACTGTATGTTTCTTTGCTGGTAATTCCGCGATCATGACGTCAGTAGCGAGAATCAGGCTTGCGATCGAAGCGGCATTCTGCAGGGCGGAGCGCGTTACCTTGGTGGGGTCGAGAATGCCCATTTCGATAAGATCGCCATATTCTTCGGTGGCTGCGTTGTAGCCGAAGTTGCCCTTTCCCTCCAGCACCTTGGCAAGCACCACCGAAGACTCACCACCGGCATTTGCGACAATTTGCCGCGAGGGCTCTTCCAGGGCCCGAAGCACGATCTCGATGCCTGCTTGCTGTTCGTTATTGCTGCCCTTGAGCGCGCCGATCGCTGCCCTCGCCCGAAGGAGTGCCACACCGCCTCCTGGCAGGATTCCCTCCTGCACTGCGGCACGGGTTGCGTGCAATGCGTCTTCAATTCGTGCTTTTTTTTCTTTCATGCCAGTCTCTGTAGCGGCTCCAACCCTGATCACCGCCACGCCGCCAGCCAGTTTGGCAACACGTTCCTGCAACCTTTCCTTGTCATAATCGCTGGCGGCGTCCGCGATTTGCTGACGGATTTGTTTAACCCGGTTCTCGATCTCCTTGGGGTCGCCCATACCGCCAATCAGCGTCGTGTATTCGTTGCCCACTTCGACGCGCTTGGCTTGGCCAAGCTCCTCCAATGTAGTTTTCTCCAATGTGAGGCCCAGCTCCTCGGTAATGACCTTGCCTCCAGTAAGAACGGCGATATCCTCCAGCATGGCCTTGCGACGGTCGCCGAAGCCCGGCGCCTTGACTGCAGCTACTTTCAAAGTGCCACGAATATTGTTGAGAACGAGGGTCGCCAATGCTTCACCTTCCACATCCTCAGCGATGATAAGCAGGGGATGTCCGGCATCGGCGACTTGCTCCAGTAGCGGAATCAGGTTCTGGATGCTGCTGATTTTTTTGCCATATAAGAGAATGCATGGTTCGTCCAGCACCACGATCTGCTTGTCTGCGCTGGTGATGAAGTAGGGCGACAGGTAGCCACGATCAAACTGCATTCCTTCCACTACTTCCAGCTCATTATGAAGACTCTTGCCATCTTCCAGCGTGATGGCCCCTTCCTTGCCGATTTTCTCCATAGCCTCTGCAATGAGCTCGCCAATCGCGGTGTCAGCATTGGCGGAAACAGCTCCAACCTGGGCAATTTCTTTGCTGGTCATGCATGGTTTGGATATCCTCTTGAGTTCTTCGACGGTAGCGGCAACCGCCGTGTCGATACCGCGCTTGAGATCCATCGGATTCATTCCAGCGACAACATATTTCATCCCTTCGCGGACAATCGCCTGCGCAAGAACGGTAGCGGTGGTGGTGCCGTCTCCCGCCACATCGGATGTTTTGCTGGCCACTTCTTTTGCCATCTGAGCGCCCATATTTTCAAATTTATTCTCGAGTTCGATCTCTTTCGCCACAACGACGCCGGAGTTGGCGACCAAGGGTGCACCGTAGGCGCGCTCGAGGATGACGTTCCGTCCTTTCGGACCGAGCGTCACTTTCACCGTATCCGCCAGGGTATTTACCCCCTTGATGATTCCGGCACGGGCTGCTTCACGGAACAGAATCTGTTTGGCCGGCATGGGCCCTCCAGAATGAATTTGGGCGGGAGCTGCCGGGTATTACCGCACCCCCAAGGCAATCCCGCAACCCGCCCTGGAGTGAACTTTCCGGCTCGCCCAAAAAGCACAATGAATTGCCCTCCGGGCATTCTGTTGTTATGTGTCGTGGTGGCGTTGAGTCAAGAATGAATAGGCGCAAGGCACGGAGGAGTAAGGCCTGAGCGCAACATGCTGCCAAGCAACCGGACGCTGGCCTTTCTTTTGAAGCAATAGCGCGTACCAGCCGCCCAGGCCCGAAAGAAACGGTCGCGCGCTATTTGACCTCGATCCGTTTGGCCGTTTTACCTTCTTTCTTGGGCAATGTCAGTTCCAGTGTGCCATTTTCATACTTGGCCTCGGCTTTGGTTTCATCCACCTCGCTTCCCAGGGTAAAAGTCCTATAGCTCGCGCCTTGGCCGCTTTCGCGATAAATGACTCTTTCTCCCTCCTTTTCCTCTTTTTCCTGTTTGGTTTCATAACCGATCGTGACACGATTACCTTCTACCTGCACCTTGACATCTTCTTTTTTCACACCGGGGAGTTCCGCCCGCACTTTGTAGGCGGTGTCGGTTTCGGACACATCAATCTTGATCTGGTGGGGAGTTTCCACATCCATGGAAAATGGACGCATTCCGAAACCCTTGAACCAGTCATCAATATTGTAAAACGGGTCAAAGCGGGCGATTTCACCGAGAGGTGAACGACGAGCAATATTTGCCATGATTTTCTCCTTTCAAATAGTAGAAATTTCTCCTTCCTTCCCTTCCCTCTTTCCTTTCTTCGTTCCCTGCTTGTTGCTTTCTCCGTTCCCTTCCATATTGCACTTCGTGGATCGTGAATACGTGAACGAGAACCTCAGCGATTAGATCTCTGACTCCGATATGCTATACATCACCTGTTTCCCCATCAGCCTCCCATTGGTGCGTTTCCTCATCACCGGCTCCTCGTCGCTCAGCCTGATAATAGACAGCGGTGGAAATCGCTTGGTGACCTCTTCGCCGTTCTCGCTCGGCTGATCGGTGTGCTTCTGCTGACATTGGCAGATCGGGCACTGGTTTCTCGGAATCCTCAACAGAATCACTGACGCCGTTACGGCTGCTTATGTTTTTTTTAATCCCGGTTATGGGCTTGCTTGATGGTGTGCTTGCCAAAATATAGACCTTTTCAGTGAAATTGATCGTTAAGGATATGCAGATGGGCGTAACCTCAACCCGGCTGCATAGCCGGATCTAACGGCTGAATTTGCCGATTTTTAACACCTCGTCAAGCGTGCCTCTGTGCGCTGCCCGACATAAGCAAAAGGTCGGAATATGTTCTTACTGGGCCGGGCCGGCCTCTATTTGCCCTCGCAAATTCCTGGACAATCCGCTCCCCCGCGTTTCGGGTCGCAATCGTCGGCTGGGTCATCCACGCATGTTTTTCCCTGAGGGCATTGAATCCCGGCGATACCCCCACATGCCTGGTGACCAGGCTTCCTGCACTCTCCCTCGTGCTCGATCGATACGCCCGCTGCTGCCGCAGTGCATGCGTTCCCGTACGTTTTACCGTCGCAACCGCAAACTGGGCGGAATTCCCGTGTGCAAATAGTAGGCTTGGTTTTACAGGTGCCCTGCGCATCCGCCACCTTGCACTGTCCGGTACCAAAATCGCAATACTGTTGCGCCCCGGGACAGGTTATTCCGGCGATCCCGCCGCAGCTCAGCGGACCAGTGGAGTAGGCCGGCTTGCATCGATCGGTAAGCTCGACGTTGAGGAAGGTTCCGGGGCGCGGGTGAATCAAACGCAATTGGCTGACGAATGCATTAAACTTTTTTGCCGGCGCGTTAAAACCTGCTTCGGCGCATGCGGACAACCCGCCTTCAATCGGTATTGGACCTCCTGCTCTCGGGCTGTAGACGACGAAAGTGTCGACGGTATTGGCGATAATGGCCTTCCCTACCAATTTGCGGACGGATCGCAATGCGGCGTCATCAAGACCACCGCCGGAATTACTCAGGGTAATATTGACGGCTCGGTTTGCAGAGTCCATGTGCTCGGGGTTTTCCTGGGCAATAGCCAGCACGCTGTGGAGCAGAGCCGTGCCGATCAGTAAAGCATGAGCCAACGTCCGCATTTTTCCTCTCCCGATGTTGAAACCCTATGCAAAGCTGTAGCGTATGCCACCTTTACCCATCCATATTTACCCATCCGTACCGAGCGCCGCGATAATGTTTGGGCAGACAGCAACGCTGGCTCTATCCCCTGAATGGGCATTGACAGATGTGACCGCCCTCGAATATCAAACCCGCCGCCGACGCGCCATGGCGCCCAGAAGGCCCAGACCTGCGAGCAGCATCAGGTATTGCTCGGGCTCGGGCACCGCGGTTACCAGCAGCGTAGCATCGTGCGCATGGTAAATCACATTGAACTCCACACCCGAGCCGAACCCATGCGATTGGACGGGTAAGAACTTTGAATCGGCCAACCGTTGGTCGAAAGTCGCCACCACGAAGGTATCTCCTACGACTGGGGTATAACCGAGATTCCAGATATCGAGCTCACCGCCCAGCGTTACATTATGGGTAATCGTCAGTTGGTCAAAACTGTTCAAGCTGGCCAAATCGAAGTTAACCACGCCGCTTGCCATCTGATGCAGACTGCCATCGATGGTAAGATGACCGATGGAGTCCTTACCCCCGGGGTTGATTACTCCGCTATTAATCAATTCGCCGTTCGCCTGTGTAAGAATCGTGCCGCTGCCTTGCATGGTCCCTGTATTGTTGAAACATCCCGCACCGACACAAGAGGATTGAAATGTTCCAATAGCGCCGACATTCACCGTACCAGCGTTGGTAAATGCATGCGCGACATTGAGCACCCCTGTCTGGACATTGACTGTGCCGGTATTGTTGAACCCAACTCCGCCGCCGATGGTGGTAACAGTATTGTTCTGCTTGTTATAGGTGCCGCTGTTGTTGAAGGTGCCAGTGCCGGTCATCTGGTCGGCAAAGGCATTGGTATCGGTGAAGGTGCCGGTATTGTTGAAGGTGCCATTGCTGAAGAAGATATCGTTCGCATTGGCAACAGTATTCCCGCTCCAGGTGGTGTCGCCAGCATTCACGATGCGCCCCCCCGAGATGGTCCTGCCGGCATCGCCGCTCATCGCCAGCGTGCTGTTGAACGTGGTCGTCGCCGCGCCGGAAATTGCACCCCCAGTCCAGTCAGCCGCGCCGCCAATGGGGGTGCTCGTGCCGGCCAGGGTGCCCCCGGAAAGCAGAAAGTGCGTGGTATGGGTACCGCCATTGAGATTGATCGTGCCGCCGCTTATCTGCAAGGTGCCCGCTCCGCTGGTGGTGACCGCGTTCAGGTTGTGAGTGCCAAAGTTGAAATCCAGAGTCGAGCCGGCAGCCATGGCAAAAGTACCGGTGTGGGTGCCGTTCGCGTCCAGGCGCAGGATCCCGGCATTGACATTGACTGTGCCGGTATTGTTGAACCCAACTCCGCCGCCGATGGTGGTAACAGTATTGTTCAGCTTGTTATAGGTGCCGCTGTTGTTGAAGGTGCCGCTGCCGGTCATCTGGTCGGCAAAGGCATTGGTATCGGTGAAGGTGCCGGTATTGTTGAAGGTGCCATTGCTGAAGAAGATATCGTTCGCATTGGCAACAGTATTCCCGCTCCAGGTGGTGTCGCCAGCATTCACGATGCGCCCCCCCGAGATGGTCCTGCCGGCATCGCCGCTCATCGCCAGCGTGCTGTTGAACGTGGTCGTCGCCGCGCCGGAAATTGCACCCCCAGTCCAGGTACTCGGACCGCTGAGTATGAGATTGCCAAGACCGCCAAGGGTACCACCGGACAAATCAAGAGCAGCTATCGCCGTATTGAAGGACAAGGTTGAGTTACCACCGCTGATGATTGCCTTGTCGGTGGCGCCGGGCACGCTGGCGGGCGACCAGTTGGTGTTGACTCCCCAATCGCCCGTACCGCCAAACCAGGTATGGTCGACAGCAAAAACGGGCTGGATGATGCCCGATGCCGCCATTGCCGCGACGATGGGCAGCGCCCGGAAACCTCGAAAGCCTCGAAAGCCTCGAAAGCCTCGAAAGCCTCGAAAGCCTCGAAAATCTTTTCGAAAATTTTTGACTGACGGCTGTTCAATTTCGGTGTCTTGACGATTCCTCTTCGTATTTTTCATCGATATCTCCCTGATATACACCTAATGTGAAGTTGATATTCAAGATTTCCCGCATGAATGGACGAGACCACCCTTAATCAACATAGATCACCCTTTTCAAAAAGCAAGAATTGGAAGTCGTCAAAACATCAAGTTTGGAGCGAGAGTAAGAAAGTCGCTTCACAAAAGCAGGCAGGCAAGATCAAGCGGGCAAGGCGCGCGGGATAGCCTACTTATTATGATATTGATTAGAACCGGCTTAGGCGGAACAGACTTAAGACAGGCTTAGCTGGACAGGTTTGCGCGGAACGCAAAACCGCCCGGCGACATGTCCCGCCGCGATGCAGGATGCCTACAAACCGGACGGGTAAGTTTCGTCCATTTCGCCCGGCCTCTTATGCATGAACGAGGGGAGGGGCCTTACGGCTTCTGTTTCGTCAATGTGGATCATGAAATCGAACTGGCGTGGAAGAGATGCATAGAAGTAATGACTCATGCGTTCGGTTTCAGGACGGTAAATGACGCCGATGGCCCGCTGGAGCCTTCTGTCGCTCAGCAGATCGGCGGCTTCCCCTCTTCCCCGTAGGTCGAGAAAGAAACGTTTCTTTTCCAGCCCGGAAAAAAGTTCCTCATAACTACCGGACAAGGGCTCGCGGACAATCTTAGTTTCTGCCGGACCGTCCCAATCCGACGCTGCCGTCACCCTGCCGCGACTGGTTGAAAACCCGATGTGAAGCGCTTTATCCGCGTAGTGCTCGTGGACCAATTGCCCGATATTGAGTTCGCCACGCTGCCCCATCTCGGTAGCCGCCGCATTGCCCAGATGAGAATTGTGGGCCCAAACGGCTATTCGAGCCTCCCGCCCCCGCGATATTTCCAGATGATCAGCCAATTTTTCCAACGTCTCGAACATATGCCGATCACGCAGATTCCATGTGTTAGGCCGTCCTCTGAATATGGCACGGTAATATTCTTCCGCATTCTTTACCAGCTCGGCATTCTGTTGTGCCGAAAAATATTCATTTCCGGCAAACGCACCATCCCTTTCGATATACAGGCGCGCTTTCCTCTGCAGCTGTATGAGCTGGGTGATGACTTCCTGTTCGCAAGAATCCCATCTGCCCGAGGCAATAGCGTAGCCATACGCCTGCGGATCGTTGATAAACTGTCCGAAGCAGGCATAGCGCCTGCGCGCAGCCGCAGCTTCTGCCGGATCGATCTTGTCGAGATACGCAAGCACCGCCTCGATCGATGACGTCATACTGTATAGGTCCAGACCGTAGAACCCGGCGGATTCGCTGGCAGTTCCGAGGCCCCCGACATCCTCATGCCTCCTGGTTCTTGCGTTATAGTCAACCAGCCAGTTAATAAAGGCCAGGACCTCTGCATTACGCCACATCCATGTCGGAAACCGTTCAAAACTCGATAGCGCTTCGTCAGCATCCGCGTCGTCGGAAACGCATGAGACGAACCGATTTACTCTGTACGCGTCTGGCCAGTCGGCCTCAACGGCTACAGCGTCGAAACCTTCTTCTTCAATAAGGCGGCGGGTGATCTCCGCGCGAATCCGGTAGAATTCCGCCGTCCCATGGCTGGCTTCGCCAAGCAGAACGAATTTCTTCCCGCGGCTCGCCTGTATTAAAGAATCGTAATCGTTGACAATTCCCCGCAGTGGCTGTGCATATCCTTCCAACACATCAATGATTTTATGATCTGAATAAAGGCTGGGCATATCAATAATCTCCTGGGCTCTGCTTCATGCTGGAAAGATTTTCACTGAGTTGTGGCGCTGACGCTGAGAAAATTCGCTCATGAATAGGCGGTTTTATTGGGGCGACCTGTTTGAGCGACTTCTTGGCAAGACTTATCGGGAGGGCTTATTGGGACGGTTTGTTGGACCACTTGATCACGTACTCGAATGTTTCTGAAACCATTTGGCCGCCAGGAGGGCCGCTGCTTCCAGCGTACCGGGCTCTTCGAATAGATGTGTGGCGCCCGGCACAATTTCCAGCTTTGACTGGGCATTGAGGCGCGAGAGAGCCTCTTCATTGAGATCGATAACCTGAGGGTCGTTCTCTCCGACGATGAGAAGCACGGGTACGCTAACCTTTGGCAGATAGTCCCCTGCCAGATCCGGCCTTCCGCCTCGCGAAACCACAGCTATGAGGTTTTCCGGGTGGCGCGCGGCAGCAATCAATGCGGCGCCCGCTCCTGTACTCGCCCCGAACCAGCCTATTTTTAAATGTTTTGTTTGCGGTTCACGTTGCAACCATGCCGCAATATCGATCAGCCTGTCCGCCAGCATGGGTATATCGAATCGCAGGTGGCGCGTCCGCATATCAACGATCTCTTCTTCTTCCGTAAGGAGATCGGCAAGCAGGGTCGCAAACTTGTATTCGTTCAGCGTTTCCGCGACGTAACGGTTCCGGGGGCTATGACGGCCGCTGCCGCTGCCATGAGCAAACGCGACTATAGCCTTCGCCTCTGCCGGTATTGCCAGGTCTGCATTCAGAAACACGCCGTGCGCCGGGATGCGGACGGCCGTCGTTTTAAGAAGCGGGGAATCAGCCATGATTTTGTAATCCTCTATCACCACCAGGAATCTGAAGACCACAAATATATAAAAAAACAATGTTTGTTCCGTGCGATTTCCAACATAGCTGCAAGCGTGGTGCCGATAAGCTCCAGCCGAGATGGAGGACCGCGACACTTCTTTTCCCTGATTGCGGGAGCAAGCTAAATTGAGCGACGCGACTAAATATGCATGAGTTTTTTGCTGTGTTTTTGCTATATTTAAGTGAACCAAGCAACCGGGAAAAGAGGAATACCGATGAAAACGATCTACCGGATTTACCCGGCGATAGGAATCGCGCGGATAGGTAACAGCGAGACGGCTTATTTCCTGGGGCCCGAGTCTCCTGGACTTGTTCCTAAAGGGCCATATCGTGACACCTCGTCAAACGGACAAATAAAGGGAAAGATTAAGCCGCAAGGTGTGCGATTCCGGATTTATAAATTTAACCGCGATGACTTTGGCAAAGAAACGCTCGATAATGAAGTGCTTCCGGACGAGAAAACGAACATTACATGGAGTGCGCACCTCGCCAATAGAAAATCAGCAGGCGGACAGTTCCCGCCGGGCGGCCTTTCTGCTCCGCCACGAAATGCCGAGTATGACCGCGCTGGACTGGTCATCGATGCCTCATTGCAATCGATATCCGGAAAGAACAAAACAGCTGTTCCTCTGAGTGGAGAAATCAACTTCATCAAGAACGGCAATATTGAAGGGAGTGCGAAGGTCGCACTTGGACGAATGCTGACTGATGCACAAGGGCACCTGATCGTCGTTGGAGGCCCCGGTAAATCGGGTTCCCCGATTGGCCGGGGCCTCGACAGTTTTGCCAATAACGATGGCTGGTATGATGGCGTCTCCGATGGTCCCGTCAGCGCTGTGATAGAAATCGAGGGCGAAGCGGCGGTCAGTGCGGAAGGCGGTGCATGGGTCGTCGTTGCTCCGCCATCCTATGCGCCCGGGATCGAAAATGTCACCACATGGTATGACCAGGCTTTGAACGTCGCTGTCAGGAATTTCTCTCCGCGCCTGATAAAGAAAGTGCCCTCGTTCACGCAAGATATCTACCCGATACTGAAGCGGGCAGTACTGATCCATTGGGTGGTTGAGCAGAAAAACCGCTACCACGGTAGTGCGGGTAATTTCCTGAGCGAGGCGCGCTTGAGCAAACTGGCGGACAAATCCGAGGAAGCCAGACCGTCGCGCGAAGGTGTGTTCAAGTGGTTGATGAAACCGAATACCCGCGTAGACCCTAATACGCCCCCGCCTGATCTCCCACCAGCCATGCCAAAAGTAAACAGTGGACTGGACCCCGACAACCCCGAGCGAGGCGAATACACCGCGCTGACGGAGTATCAGTATGCAATGATGGGAAAATGGTCACGCGGTGAATTCCATGCAGACTGGACGAGCGAGCCGGTACCTGTTCCGTTCGAAAAGCTACCCTTGGGACAAAGGCCTGATTCACTGACGCGGGCGGCGCTGGAAGGGTGCATCGGCGCGCCATTTTTTCCCGGCATCGAAGTGACCTATGTGATTGCCCAAGCCGCCACGTATGAAGCGTCATTCCGCATCAAGCAGACTCTTCCGCCTGGTTTTCTGACCGAGTATATGGCAGTGCCATGGCAGGCTGATTTTTACGCCTGCGGCGAACTGTGGTGGCCGGCTCAGCGCCCGGTCGATGTTGTGACGGCCACGGGAGAGATCCAGCCTTTTTCACGAGGCATACAAGACTATGCTGATATGGTCCACTGGTGGTCGGAGCTGGGTTTTATCATGAGAAAAGGCGCGAAATTCGTTGAAGACGAGCGAAATCCCATAGATGGCGTGTCTTGAGGCTACAGCGTAGAAGTCAGCCCTGCGATTGTTTAAAAACGGAAGGGTCGAGCTGATATCTCTGTAGCAGCTTATAAAATTCGGTACGATTGCGTTTGGCCAAGCGCGCAGCCTGCGCCACATTCCCTCCCGAAATTTTCAGCACGCGTACCAGATAATCCCTTTCAAAGCTCTTGCGCGCTTCTTCGAAGGAGACGAGCTGCTCCTCTTCCCGGTGCATGGCGTCATACACCAGCACAGGTGAGATCAGCGGAGCTGTACTCAAAACTATGCAACGTTCCACGACGTTCATCAGTTGCCTTACATTACCCGGCCAAGAGGCGCTTAATAGCATTTCCATCGCTTCCGGCGAAAATCCGTTGATGTTTTTCTGGTATTTTTCCGAAAACATGCTGAGGAAATAATTTGTCAGCAAGGGAATGTCCTCGCGCCTCTGCGATAAGACTGGAATCGTCAATGCGACGACGTCCAGCCTGTAGTAAAGATCCTCACGGAAGCCGCCCGCGGCAATTTCCGCCTTGAGATCGCGGTGGGTCGCGGAAATAATACGCACATCAACGGGGATTGCTTGCGCGGAACCGACAGGGCGTACTTTCCTCTCCTGTAAAACACGCAATAGCTTGACCTGGAGCAGAACCGGCATATCGCCGATCTCATCAAGAAACAGCGTTCCACCTTCGGCCAGTTGAAACAATCCCTTATGGTCCCGCACAGCGCCGGTAAATGCGCCCCTGACGTGTCCGAACAGCTCGGATTCCAGCAATTGTTCCGGAATTGCCGCACAATTTATCGCCACGAAGGGATTATGGCGGCGTTTGGATGCCTCATGTATGGCGTGGGCGAATAATTCCTTTCCCACCCCGCTCTCGCCATAGATCAGTACGCTCGCATCGCCTTCCGCAACAAGCCCTGCTCTGGTAAGAAGGTCCTCCATAATTGCACTTTGCGTAATAATGTCCCTGCGCCAGGAAGCCTGCGACACTTCGTTCTGAGGTACGCCACCCGGGACGAACCTTAAAGCCTGGCTAATGTTGGCCAGCAGAGTCTTGCTGTCGAACGGCTTTGCCAAATAGCCGAATACGCCTCGCTGAACCGCTGCCACTGCATCCGGGATGGTGCCGTGAGCCGTAAGAATGATCACCGGCAAGGTAGGTAAATTACGGTGGATATGTTCGAATAATGCCATCCCATCCATGCCGCTCATCTGCATGTCGCTGATGACCAGTTGCGGGCGCGCTACGTCCAGGTAGTTCAGCGCCGCCTCGGCGCTTTGCACGGCCTCGACCTTGTAGCCGGCTGCTGTCAGTCGGATTGAGAGTAATTCGAGCAGATCGGCGTCATCATCGACGATGAGAATTTTAGGATTGGAGTCGGGCATGGTTTTGTATCGAAGGATGATTTATGGTTCTATGAGAATGAGATTTTTTTCCATGCTTTTTATGGCGTCAATCTGATGTTGCAGCGTGTCCGCGCGTTTTTGCTCCTCTTTCAACTTATGAGACGACTCGTCCATGCTATTGCTTAGCCGTTGTTGCTCAGCCAAAAGCGCTGCCAGCAAATTCCTGAAACTCTGCAAATTATTATTATGATTATTGTTTGCCGGCTTCGGGTCCCGCGGCCATTCGTTGAGTAGATGAAGTGCTGACGGGACATCACGAAAAGACGTGTTTGGCAGGATGAGCAGTAATACCAGCCTGATCCGGTTTGCGTCGCTTTTATTCTGCCCGAAATTCTGTTTTACCCTGTCATAAACCTTGATGAGTTCAGGTGAGGATTGTTTTCGCAAGGAGTCATAATATTGCATCATGTCATCCATTTGCCCGCTCACGACCACTTCAGAGGGTGGGCATGGTGACGGCTGATTTTCAGGAAGGGTTGAAAGGGTAGGAACGGTTGAGCAGCCCGTCAAAAGAATTACTATTGGCAGGATTTGCAGTGCCTGGCGCAGTCGGATCATAATGATCCTTCCGGGTCGTGAATCGGCAGGACGAGGCGGAAATGAGCCCCGCTGCCAACCTGCGGCACCAGCTCGATATTGCCGCCATGCGCCAAGGCGTACTCGCGTGCAATGGACAGGCCCAAGCCCGTTCCGCGGATCGGGCTGTCGAGCATCCGCCGGCCCTGGTAAAAAGGCTCGAACACTTTCTCACGGTCTCCCTCATCAATACCCGCCCCGGTATCCACAACATGTAGTTCAATCATTTCCTCTACCCTCTTCGCCCACATGCTGATGCAGCCGCGCGGCGGAGAAAATTTCACAGCGTTCGATAACAGATTATCCACAATAGTTTTTATTTTTTGTTCATCGCAATCAATCATCAGTTCCGGGCAGGATAGCTCGATTTGCAAACTTTTGCTCATGATGATCAGGTTCTGATCTTGTAACACGGCCTCCACTATGGTTCTCACATTTGCCTTATGTTTTACCAGTGCGGCTTTCTCAGTCTGAAGCGCGCTATAGCTCAGCAAATCTTCGATACGCCTCTGCAGTTGCACACTGTTACTATGGAGGATGCTTGCGATCCGCTGTTGTCCTTCGTTTAATTCACCTGTCACTCCCTCCGCAAGCAAATCCGCACCCTCACGCATTGCGGTGAGCGGCGTCTTGAGCTCATGAGAAACATGCTGTAAGAACCGCGTTTTCTGCTCTTCAAGTTTCAGCAGGCGCCGGCGCATCCAATCGAGGCGTTCACCGAAATATACCAAATCCTGAGGCCCATCCACGCGTATGGATTTGGACAGTTTACCCTGCCCCATGTTGCGAATAGCCTCATCAATTTGTTTTATGGGGCGCGCAATACGCAGGGAGAACATGAATGCCAACAGGATGGCAAACGGGATCAGGGCGAGAAGCTGCCAGCCGACGGTAAAACGGGCATAGCCCGCCATATCCTGCAATTCACCGACCTCACGCTCTATCAATGTATAACCGAGCGAAGAAAAGGTCCGTGCTGAATCCCGCAGTGTTGCAAAGTTGCCGATCAGATCGCGCAATGCTTCAGGAGATTGCTTTATGATGGATAATTTTTGGAAAATGGAAGCTTCCAGGGCTTGAAGTTGGGTCAACAGCTCTTTCTGTTCCGCATGAAGTGAAAGTTCAAAAAGGGCCGCTGCAGTGGTCTCGAATTTATGGTGCGCCCTAAAATAACCCTCGAGTAGAGAGGTGTCGCCCAGAATATGTGTTTGCCGTATGGCACGCTCCATGGCGGCAATTTCATCAGCCAGGGCGCGGCTGCTATGCGCAATTTGAGCTGCCTGATACACGGCCTTACGACTATGGTCCGCCAGGCGATCTATCGATAAAGCGCTGTTGATGAGCGCGATGATGAGAGGCAAGCCGACCAAAGCGAAACCGAGCAGAATCAATTTCAGGAATGAGCTGGGATTGCGCCGCAGCCATGACGAAGAGGTGGCATCCCCCCCACTCTCGTGCCTTGCCTCCGCGCGAACAATCATTTTCTTTCCTGATTTTGTCCTGACGGGTCAGTAGCTTGTTTTGGATTTGTCTTGGCGGACGAAACGTAGGGCTTGCAATAATGCTTGGAGGGAAATTCCTGGCTCCGGCGCGAATTCATAAGGACATCGCCACCGTTTCTGACGCACTCCCTGATCGAATTGTGCAGGCTTGCATAATGCTCATTCGGCTCGGTATTTTTTGAAACCGGGGCCACTTTTTCCCGAATTTTTAGGCATGTGTCTGATTCGCCCGAAACCGGGGTATTGTTTTTTACCGGCGGTAAAGGACATAAGTTACACGGGTTGCCCGGACACAGACATCCAGCGCATTCGGCTTGCGCTGCGCTGGCTGGTAATCCCAGGAGAACCGCTAGAACAAGCGAGGCAAACAGTTCCACGGCTCCCGTGAAGCCGGCTATACTGGTTATACCGATTGATCTGCTATTCATTATCATCTCGTCTCTTGGAAGATCTGGACAGGTCTGTACGCCCGACCATGCATTTCCAGGCGCAACTACCATCGACCGCATATAACTTGCGAAAAACTGAACTGTGCAAATCTGCTTTATACCACTATCTCATCATTGCCCTTTACAACAATTTCGTGACATTCTCCGGAGGACGGCATAATACAGCCTGTTCACCGCGCACGACAATTGGACGTTGAATCAGGTCCGGATTTTCCACCATGATCCTGATCAATTCATCATCCGAAAGCTGCCGCTCGGCGAGCTTGAGGCTGCGGAACAGGGGTTCATCGCTCCGCAATATGGCCCGTGCGGGGATCCCAAGCTTGTCGATCAGTTCACGTAGTTGTCCGGCATTCAGGGGCGTTTCATAATAATTGACGGCATCGAACTCTTCCCCGCTCTCCTTGAGCAGAGTGAGCGTTGCCCTGCATTTACTGCAAGTGGGTTTCTGGTAAATGGTGATCCTGTCACTCATGCTGGTATCTCCTATGCCCTTCAATCGCTCACCAGACCATGTTCAGTTCGAGGGAGCCTTATAGCAGGCTCGAACTGGCGGTCATTTCACACTATTTTAATCTCAACCGGCCTCGCGTCTTTTTTCGCTGGGGGCGGGGCGTATTTTTTCCATCACCAGGCGTGTCATGCTGAGGGCGAGCTCGTGCTCACCCAAAAATACTGTCGCATCGCTTTCCTTGCGTAGCAGAGCCGCCTCTTCTTCGTTATGCGTGCGCACCATAATCTCGATCGGGGGGTTGAGCATGCGCGCAATTTCTATCATCCGGCGGGCACGTAGCGTGTCGGGAACCGCAATCACCAGCATAGCGGCTCGAGCGACATGGGCCTGTATCAGCACAGCCGGTTCGGCAGCGTCGCCCGCCACGGCATGAGTTCCACGCTTGCGCAATGCCTCGACCATATCCCGGTTTTGCTCCGCGACAACCAGCGGCAGTCCCTGTTCGGCCAGAGCTTCACCAATGCGCCGCCCAACACGGCCATATCCCACAAGCACCACATGGTTGGTAACATAGCTCGACGCAACCGTTGTTGGCAATTCCGCCAGCGGATCGTCGGAACGCTCCAGGATGCGGGCCAGGCTGGAACGGGAGCGTATCCAGGCTTGAGCCGGTTCAATCACACGGAACACCAGCGGATTTAACGTAATCGAGATGAAAGCCCCTGCCACGATAAGGCTTTGAGCCTCAACCGGCAGAAGCCCGAGCGATACGCCAAGCGCTGCCAGTATAAATGAGAATTCACCGATCTGTGCAAGACTGGCCGAGACCGTGAGTGCCGTATTCAAGGGGTAACGGAAAAGAAGCACCAGAAAAAAGGCAGCCAGCGATTTTCCGATGATGATGATGGCAAGCGTCGCAACAACACGGAAGGGTTGTTCTACAAGCACCTTCGGATCGAACAGCATCCCTACCGACACGAAGAACAAAACAGAAAAAGCATCACGAAGCGGCAAGGATTCCTGAGCGGCCCGATGGCTCAAGTCGGACTCTCTCATTACCATGCCGGCGAAAAAAGCACCGAGCGCGAAGGAGACCCCGAAGAGCATAGCGGAGCCGTACGCGATTCCGATCGCCACTGCAATGACGCTTAGAATAAAAAGCTCGGTCGAGTTAGTGCTGGCGACATGCCAAAGCAACCAGGGGAAAACCCGCTTCCCGACAATAAGCATGAGCGCAATAAAGATTGCCACCTTGCCGAATGTGACCAAAAGCGTCATGAACAGACCTGAACCGGATATCTCTGCGGCAGTGTCGGCATTTCCACCCAACCACCCCGAGAGCGGTGGCAATAGAACGAGAACCAGGACCATCGCAAGATCCTCGACCACCAGCCAGCCAAGTGCAATCGACCCGTTGACCGACTTGAGCAAACCCCGCTGCTCCAGTGCCCGCAACAATACGACTGTGCTGGCTGTGGAAAGCGCCACGCCAAAGACAATCGCGACGCCCATGTTCCAACCCCAGGCATGAGCGACTATGGCGCCGAATGCGGTTGCCGCCGCAATCTGCACGATTGCGCCAGGCACGGCGATACGCCGGACGGCCAACAGATCGTTCAAGGAAAAGTGCAGGCCCACCCCGAACATCAGCAGGATAACGCCAATTTCCGCCAATTGCCCCGACAGTTCGATATCGGCCACGAAGCCAGGCGTATTGGAGCCGAGAATGACGCCTGCGGTCAGATACCCAACCAATACCGGTAGCTTCAGCCGGTGGGCGATCAGCCCCATAAGCAGCGCGAGACCGAAACTGACGGCAATGGTAGTGATCAGGGTAACACTATGGGGCATGTGTTTTTGCCGGTAAGTTGCTGCCGGTAACTTGCCAAGTAGGCAAGGGATCAACGACGCACTGACAGCCTACTGCGGAATGTGCAGCGCGGTGTAAGAACCCCGGATGCGTGAATGTAATTGCTTCTGATTTCGGCGCTTGCCGATATGAAAGAGAATTTCCGCGGATTAACAATAATCCAGGAAAATCAATAAATCAATGAAAAGGGCGAGTTTTCGCCTATGCAGGATATTCGTCGACCCCGTGAGCAAGCTCCCCGTGAAATGCACGTCTGGCAATAAAATTATCAACCCAGCGTCAAGAATCTATTCACAGTTCACAGCTACTATCCCTGCGTTGCGAGCGCAGGCGCCAGCCAAGCAAGCCCAACCCGGCTATCATCATGGCCCATACTTCAGCCTCGGGTATGGGAGCGACTTGCCAGCCGATATCTTTCATGGCGGCATAATCAAGCTCAGTAAAATGCTTGCGCTGCCCAGCCAAGATCGACGGGTCCATCGCGACTTCCTGCCCCAGATAGGTCAGGCCCTGTTGCCAATGGCCCCCGTCGGAGGATAAAGGCGGATTGTACCCAAGCAGGTCGTGAACGGCAGTACCTGTAAACAGGCCGCCGGAATTCAGGTTGGTAAAAGATTGAGAAGTACCAAAACCGAGCACATGACCGAGCTCATGTGTTGCTACGGAATAAAAATCATATTGGTTGGCAAAGGATTCATCGGTCCTGGTATCGGGGTCGAAATACCAGTTTGAAGTACTGTTAAAAGATATTGCGCCGCCCCATGGACCAAAATCCGTCTGAACCGGCAACAGTGCTCCCGCCTGTCCCCTGCTGGCAGCATTGTCGAGGAAACTGCCGGAGCCGCCGCTGGAGAACCCGCCCGAGCCGCCCTCTGCAAGGGTGTTGCCGAGATTATGTGCTCCAACAAAAACAACGATCTGATCTGCGGCAACGCTGAAGTTGGGAATAGTGATGTTGTTCCCATTATCCGGTTCGAAAAAACTTGCATTAAAGTGGTTTGATCCGGCGGAAGTGATCGCGGTCAGGTTGTCCTGAAAACGGTTTTCAAATACTGAGGCGGCATCATTCAGCAAATTTTGCCGTGAGCTGTTCGCGCCGGTAAAAAAACCGGAGCTGTCATACCGATAATCGAAAACGATGTTTACATTGGCTGAAGCGGTCTGACTGATGGTGAGAAATGAGGCAAGCAACCCACCGAAAACTAGAGGATGTTTAAAGTTCATTTTACTTGCCTCCGGATGTATAAATATTTATTGAACATGCTTAAGGGCCTGCAAAGGATCAGTATATTTCATATCAAACTCCTTGGCGATAGCCGGGTAAGTCACTGCCCCTCTGTGTATGTTTAGCCCATATTGTAATGCTGGATTATTTCGTATGGCCTCCAGCCCTTCATCGGCCAGGCGCAGCGTATATATGGCCGTCTGGATGTTGAGTGCAAAAGTGCTCGTGCGCGGCACCGCGCTGGGCATGTTCGCGACACAATAATGCACCACGCCCTCAACCTCATAGGTTGGATTGCTGTGGGTCGTAGGCCGGGTTGTTTCTATACAGCCCCCCTGATCAACCGCCACATCAACGATTACGGAACCCTTCCGCATATTAGGCAGCATTGCAGAGGTAACCAGCCATGGCGCCCGTCCGCCGGGAATGAGTACGGCGCCGATGATCAGGTCCGCATGGTAAATCGCCTCTTCAATATTATATTCATCACTGAAGCGCGTCTGCAGTTGACCGCGATAAATATCATCCAGATATTTCAGGCGATCATGGTTCACATCGAGAACAGTGACCTGCGCGCCGAACCCAACCGCGATGCGAGCCGCGTTCGTGCCAACGATACCACCGCCCAGGATTACGACGTTCGCCGGTTCGACGCCAGGAACACCACCCATCAGGACTCCACGGCCGCCATGCGTTCTTTGCAGGTAGGTCGCCCCAACCAGTACGGCCATGCGTCCCGCTACTTCGCTCATGGGCGTCAAAAGCGGTAATTTACCTCCTTCCGTCTGGACTGTTTCGTACGCTATGGCTGTAGCGCCGCTTTCCAGCAGGGCATGGGTAAGCGCCTTGTCCGAAGCCAGATGAAGATAAGTGAACAGGATCATGTCCTGATGCAGATAATGATATTCAGCGGGTGTCGGCTCTTTGACTTTCACTACCATTTGCGCCGCCCAGGCATCTTCAGCGTGAGGTACGATCGTGGCCCCGGCGGACTGATATTCAGCATCCGCCAAAAAACTGCCTTCTCCGGCGCCGCTCTGTACGAGTACCTGATGCCCATGCCGGGTCAGGGTTTTGACAGTACTGGGGGTCATCCCGACCCGGGTTTCATGATCCTTGGTTTCTTTTGGTAATCCGATCAGCATTATTGTTCCTGATTGTTATCAGCGGAGCGGAATCCTTCTTGCGCTATGGGATAAGAAGAAGAAAGCCAACATAGATAACGATCCGTCCACTATGACGAGACCGCCTGTCCTCATTATCGCCTGCCCTGATTACCGCCCCGATCACGCCACTTTTTTCAAGTATACAACCCCATCCGGAATTGCTGGAAAATAATACAGTAACGCAGGGCTGAGTACCTGGTGTCGGCGCACCGGTGACCAGGAATCAGGACTTATTCCTGCCGGGGAATTCCTAAACGGTCTTCCGCAGCGCGCGTGCTGGTAAAGGGAACGCCCCTCGTGCAACGAGGATTGGGGAGTGGAGCTAATGCCCGACCGCATGGTGGACGTCTGCATCCCGCCGCGCGGCCGCACCATTTGCAGTGAGAAGATCGCTTCGGCTGCAGTCTGAGTCTGGGCGATTTCGTGCAGGCCTTCCTTTTGGGAATGATAAAGGACGTTATCATTCATAATAAATTAGTAGAATCTAAATTAGGTTTACCCAATCAGAGACTAGACAACACGAGTATTTCTGATTACTATTGATTAAAGATGATTTATGTTGACTACAGAGGTTTAGTATGAATACACGCGTCGTCACTGCTCACATTCCCAATGAGCTTGCTGAACAAATCGATCAACTTGCTGTTCGTCTGGATCGTCCCAAGGGGTGGATCGTCAAACAGGCCTTGACGTCATGGGTCGCACTCGAAGCAAAACGCCATCAGCTCACATTGGAAGGTTTGGCCGATGTCGATGCTGGTCGCATCGTTGATCACACTTCAATTGATGCTTGGGCTACAAGCCTCGACAAGTCGGCCTGATCCGTGGCCCTGAAATGGACAGCTAGTGCTGAGCGCGACCTTGTTCGCATTCATGCTTTTCTTGCAACAGTAAACCGAGCCGCAGCAGCGAAAGTGATCAAGCAATTAGTGGTAGGCGCAGAGCAGCTTTTGACCTATCCTCAGCTTGGGGTGTTACTTGAAGAGTTTGCCCCGCGCGGTGTACGCCGTGTCATTGTGGGTGATTACGAACTGCGTTATGAAGTTACTGAAAACCTGATTTATATCCTTCGGCTTTGGCATGTCCGGGAGGATCGTTAATGTCCCAGATCGTGAACTCTTCGCTTCAAAGCTCGGTATCGTTGCCGGCGTTGTTCTCGCCGACTGCAGATGCCAGCAAACGCTTCGTCGAGTTCTTTACTGCCAATATCCGCAATCCCAACACGCGTAAGGCGTAAGCCTGGGCTGTAGGAGAATTTGCGACCTGGTGCGAAGCTAACGGGTTAACTGAACTCAGCGATATCGAGCCGGTGCATGTAGCAGCTTATATCGAAATTCTGTGGCAGCGATTGTCCGCCCCTTCCGTTAAACAACACTTGGCCGCAATCCGTATGCTGTTCGATTGGCTCGTGGTAGGCCAAGTTCTCGCTACCAATCCAGCGAGTTCGGTGCGCGGTCCCAAGCATTCAGTCAGAAAAGGAAAAACGCCTGTTCTAGCCGCAGACGAAGCACGTGCTCTGCTCGATTCTATTGATACTAGCACTCTTGTCGGACTACGCGACCGCGCCTTAATTGGTTTGATGGTCTACACTTTTGCAAGAGTTGGGGCTGCACTTCAGATAAAAGTGGAAGATGTTTATGTGCAGGGCCGTCGCACCTGGATACGGTTATACGAGAAAGGCGAAAAGCGGCATGAAATGCCCTGTCACCATAATCTTGATGAATACTTGCATGCTTATATCAACGGTGCCAAGTTGACGGAAGCCAGAGCATTCTGTTTCGTACTGCGCCACGTCGCTCCGGCCAGCTTTCAGATCGCCCGATGAGCCAAGCTGACGCCTTCGCATGATTCGCCGTCGGTCGGCTGAAGCGGCCATTTTTACCAAGATTGGCAATCACTCCTTCCGGGCTACCGGCATTACAGAATATTTGCGCAATGGTGGAAAACTTGAAATAGCACAGCAAATGGCAGCTCATGAAAGTGTGCGCACGACTGGACTCTATGATCGGAGAAATGATCAGGTGTCGCTTGATGAGGTTGAGCGGGTTGTGATTTGATTGCTGTAAAAATAGGCTCTTTTTTTCTAGTGTAAACATAATCATGTTTCGGTATTACTTAAACAAGTGTCTCAGCAAAGTTCAGCTAAAATTAATTCCTCGAACTGTAGCTTAAGAATCGGTTTACCAGCTGATGTTTATGTATTTATTGTTAAGGGCATTTAAATGTTTCGTATTAACTATGCATTATTATTTTGTCTGATTTTTTTGCCAATTATTGGATATGGCGCGGACGATCCCCAGAAAACTTATCTTATTGCGAAAGACAAATTAAAGTGCTTATATCAACAGACTGATAATTTGCTTAAGGAAGGCGATCCAGTGATCGTGTTTCTTAGCAACGAATGAGGTTCCCTTGGTTTTTCGTCTTCCAACAGGTGTGATTTACGCTGACAGTTGTTTCTTCCGCTGAGCAGCCAGCCAGTCATCAAGGAACTGCATCGGTGACTTGTAGCCCAGGGTCGAATGTCGCCGTCTCCGATTGTAGAATACCTCGATGTACTCGAAGCTTGCCGCTGTCATCTCCGCTCGTGTTTTATAGCGTAGTCCATGCACGCGCTCGTTCTTGAGACTATTGAACCAGCTTTCAGTCGGGGCGTTATCCCAACAATTCCCCTTGCGGCTCATCGAGCAAACCATACCGTATTCCCTCAGCTTGTCCTGGAAGGCAAGACTGGCATACTGACTGCCCCGATCCGAGTGGTGGATCAGCCCCGCCGCCGGTTTCCTGCGAAACCACGCCATGGTCAGCGCATCGGTTACGATGTCTGCTGTCATGCGTGCTTTAAGTGACCAGCCGACCACTTCACGGTTGAACAGGTCGAGCACGATGGCCAGATACAACCAGCCTTCGTCTGTCC
>NZ_FOBH01000021.1 GCF_900109785.1 Nitrosovibrio tenuis | reverse complement strand
GTATATTCCTGCTTCGGTATCTTCATCATCTTCCTCTCCAATGTGACTTCGATTTTACATCACCCTTGGAAGACGATTTTTCGGGGGAAGCTCAAATCTCTAGGTTTCTATTGAAATGAAGCTCAATCGCTTGGTTTAATAGTAACAGGGCTGGAGATTGATCGTTTTTTTGAATACTAGCGTAGATTTCCTTAGCTTCTTTGGACCCAATGGAAGATGCAATTTTTCGTATAACGTCCTTAATCACTCCGTAGGTCATTAATAGGAATACATTCTTTGCGTAATCTTGCACTTCTTCATTAGATAGTTTGGGCTGTGCTTTAAGCTTCTGCTCGATATATTTGATAACCTCTAGCTTCGCAGTTTCGGACAAGTGGATGAAAAAATTCAAAAACCTAAGGCCGGTAAAAGCTCCGTTGCTAGCTAGGCCAAACATCGTGTCTCGGGTAAGGGTTGCATGCCTATTTCGAATAATTTGGCCCGATATCTCCATCCCTTTAAAGGCTTTGTTGATATTGGCCGGCACATCATTAGTACACTCAGTACCTTCAGTACCTTCAGTACCTTCTGTATCGATATCCCCGTTATCAATATCATCCAGACGTTTATTGTGTTTTCGCCTTTCGTCACTAATAACACGCTTTTCCATGACGAGTTCCGGAATTTGAGCGATAAACTCATCCATGAATGCCAGTTGTCCTTTCGATAGAGTGGCTGGCTGTTGATCAGAAAATAGTAAGCTTAGGGCTTTTTGTATCTCCTGAAGAACCCATGCCTCCTTTGTATGATGAGTAACAAATACTAGGATATTTGCATAATCTTCACGATGGAGATTGGCGATTAATTTGCTTACTTCTTCCTGAACATCTGAATTTGTAGAAAATGAGTCAGCGATTTTTTTTGCAGTAAAAAAATAGAAGAGATACGGATATTTGAATTGGACTTTGAAATCCTTCTCCGTCAGGATTGAGTTGGATTTCAATTTATTAATCACCTTGAGACCGTCAACGGGAAGATAAGTCTTTTCGTATTCTCTAAAAAATGCCTCCAGCTGATGTTGGTTTATTGCGCCCCCATTTTTATGAAGCACCCATGACAATTCTGAAAGTACGTTAAGATACTTATCGATTTCGTCCTTCGGAATCTTAGCGTTGTCAAACGCCTGATAAATTAGCTGTTGATAGCAGTGTCCATGGGACGACAATTCAAGATTTTGTTGTGCATATGCTTCAAACATCTGAAGAAGCATAAGTATATAGATGGGCTTGGGAGGAACAATATTTCTTCTAATTATGGTATCTAATCTAGCTTTCGACTCGTCGCACTGATCATAAAGGGTACGTTCATCAATAGATTCTTCATTCCCCAGCGAAACCCACTTTTCGACAATTTCCGCTCTCTTAATATGCCCCAATCCTAGCAGCTCATGTTTTTCATAGTCGTTGAGTTCTTGTATTTCCGGGGCAATGTAACTGAAAGATAAGTGGCTAGACATCACAACCTTAGTAAACACAGCGTTTACGGAATCGAGAAAAATTGCCCTGTATTTCGTATTTAACCCAATCCCGTCGAGGTCGTCTATGAGCAATACCTTATTGGGCATTGCCAAAAATTGCTCGAGCCCAAGTTCAACATATTGAATTTTCAACGCAGCAGTTAAAGATTTCGTGATATCTGACCGATTGATATCCTTCGCTTCCAGATAGATCGGAATATTTCCCGATTTCAAAAATTGCTTAAAAGCTTGTTTCAATAAACTTGTCTTTCCTTGTTGCTCTTCCCCATAGATTAGATACCGTTTGGGTTTAGCAAAAACAATATCCGAGGAAGAATATAATCTGTCAGTACTACCTTTGGATTCCGCTAATTCTTCAGTCTCCAGATCAGGCGATATGTAAATATCGCTGAGCTTTATTTCGCTGACCTTCCGGTGAGTCAACACCACTTCTGTATCTTCCATCCATTCAAGCATGGCTTCAGAAACTTGGATATGTTTGTTTTTTGCTTCAGTAGACGTAGTGGACATAGGGGGTTTAAAGCTAGCGAGATTGCGCTTAATGCCGTTGATAGCATCGAGCCATGCCTCATCTGAATTTTGCCAAGTTGTAATCGGCTTGGCGTCTTTAGGTACAGCCTGAAGGCCAGAAAGTCCTTCTAATGCCCAGTCGCAGGGACGGATCACTATAGGAATGAGCTGCGTTCTACCTTCCTTATGCATTTCGATGGCACGCTTCATCTCCACATTAAAACAATATTCGGACCCTAAAAAACTTGGGCTTATTAAAAATAAAATCAGTTCCGATTGTTCTAGGTTCTCAGAAATTTCCTTAGACCAGTCTTGTCCGGGAACAATTTTTCTGTCGTGCCATGCCTCGATGATATTGTTCCGTTTCAGCATAGAAAGATGCTCATCAAGCGCATCTTTATAAGACTCATCCTTATGGGAGTAACTGATGAACACTTTTTTTGACATTGTTATTACCCCAAATATTTTTATTGTTATTGACAGCGACTCTTTTTAAGGGGAGCAAAGCTTTATCAAGCAGAAGTGATATTTTTTTAATCCGAAACGGCCTTCGAGGCACATCTAATTACCGGATTAGCTATTGGCTCTACCGTATCGGTAATAGTAATCTAGAGATGGAGGCGAAAGCCAGTGTTGAAGCTTCCATTTTAATTGAGGATTAGTAATGTCAGATTAGTAGTGTAACGAACTTTGGAAGTGCACAAGAATAACTGCTTCCCGCTTCCTCGACATTTCGATGGTTCCACAGAAAAGTCTCCGTACAGTTATTGACAGTACTCCAAGGGTGAAGGATCGACCTCATGTAAGAGAATAATTTCGGCGCTTTCACTTGCTGGCGCTTTAAGCTCAACTGGTCTTTCTAACCTATCGGGCTCACATCTGTGCTGTATCGTCCATGTATGAATCCGGGTAGCGAAAACAACATTTGCCCATGTTATGCCAACGATTTTCTCCCCTTTTGGTTCCCTGTAACGGTTAAGCTCATTGCTTCGCTGCTTAGCCACTGCGATTGGAAAATCCTTTCGCTTCGCTTCAGGTCCGCCCATCAACGTAACAAAGCGGTCCCATTCGCCTTTATCTGCTGCCTCCTGTAGCTCCTGTAATTCTCCAGCTGCTCCTACCCCATCCAAACGGCGCAGCTCACGCCATAGGTCACTGGAGGCCCGCCAATCTGCTGGAACTGACGTATGCCCCAGGTGCTGGCCCATGCTCTTACCCGTTCTGCTGCGCTCTTGGGGTCCCCACCATCGATATCGCTATCCAAGCCAAAGCCGTCGATGTTTTTGGAGATGTACTTCACAACGTAGCCAACAGCTGTGCCCTTTGACCTGTCTATCCGTTCTTCTTTGTAGCGGTGCTTAATCGCGCCGGATTCATCGCCATCCTCGCGCATTGCGTAATCTCTAATGATGCTGCCGACCTGTTTAACGTTCTTCTTCGGCATGAACAGCAATAGGTGCCAATGCGGTGTGCCGTCGTGTTGAGGTTCTGCAACTCGGAAGCCATAGACATGCATACCCATGCGGTGCAGCTTGGCGCGCATTCTCGCCCATATCCTTGTTAAGTAGCGTTGTGCTTCGCTTGGGGTAGTTCGATCATATTTTGGATTTTCTCTTCCCGTTTTCGATGACCGGGCATGCATGCGGGAGGGGCAGGTAACAGTATAGAAAACGCCAACATGCCCCAGAGACAGAGCAACTGCATCAAATCCCGCAATCCGTTTCATTAGTTCAGCCCGCCGTATCTCCGGATTGGATACGGAGAGATCGGCTAATTCTTGTAGGGTAAATGTTTGGCCCAGCTCATTGGTTGCGAGGCAGTGCTCAAGAATGGTCCGGTTACGGCGGTTTTGCTTCTGCCGTCTGCGTAGAGTTTCATCACTTACATATTTGCCCCTGCGTTTATGGACGAGTCCCAACCGAATCGCAGCATGTTCGAACTGCCGGACGTGGATCGTTCGTAGAGCCCGACGCCACCAATACTCATCTGCAAGACGCGCAAGAATTCCTGTATCGGTAACTCCTGAACCGGTGCCGGTTAAAGGGGAGGCGGAGCCGAGCTTTCCCGTTACCGTTACAGGAAAAGGATAGGATTTTCCTATTACCGTTACAGGAAGCGAGGGATCGGATTTTCCTGTTACCGTTACAGGCTTCGCTGCGAATGATTCTGTTACAGAAGCTGATTCTTCTGTATCGGCTACGGTTACGGGAATCACTGAGGCAGTTGGATTTGCTACGGCTGCGGTTAGCGATACAGGATGCGCCATTACGTTTGCAGACCGAGATACCTTTGCATTGGCTTTGCTCATTCCAGACGGGGTAACGCCATATTGCGTGTGAGCAATGTAAGAGAGAACTGCGGCTGCAATAGCAGGATTCTTAAACCAGCGTTGCAGGCGGACAAATCGATCGGCCGTCTTGCGGGCAAAGGGGTTGATTTCTTCATCGCTTGCACCGAGTTTTAATGTTTTACTGGTGAGTTGGTTACTAATCTCATGAAGAAAAGTTGTGGCTTTTTCTTCGCCGTGCGCCTCGTACACGCCGACATATTCTTCACGCATGGCTGAGACTAAGCAGTCGGGATAACGGCTGAGAAGGTCAGGGAATATCTCCTTCTCGCGACAGAAAACAATGCCGTCAACAACGGATGTGTCTATCACGTGCACTGGGGGCCATACAGACGCGCTCATTTGCGTCCTGTATCGCTGGTGGATTTACGAATGCAAGACTCGATGTATTTCTCTAAGTCTTGCAAGCGGTAGCGAACCGCTCGGGAACCAATCTTGATGAATGGCACCTTTGCACCAGCCCAACGGTCCCGTTCCAGAAATGCCTTGCTGAGACCGAGATAGCGAGCGGCCTGGGTGGTATTAAGTAGTGTTGTGGTTTGCATAAGCCCTCCTGATTGATGAAGGGCCTATGATTTCCTTTTAGGGACTTAGAGCGTTATACCTGTCCGATGCAGACGTGTACGTAGCCATCGCATACGTTATACGCATGCGTCGCAGACGTGTAATAGATAAGATTATTGCTGGAGGGAAAGGCGCTGGCCTTTGAGAAGCTTTGAAAGTCCTTCGCTAAGTGTGCGCACCCGGTTATAGGGAGCCAGATGCTCAACCATTTTCGGAAACTTCTCGCAAAAGATTTGGGCGGCGTTTCGCATGGACTTGTGTTTTTCTTCGCCATAAAAGTTCTTTAGCGCGACTATGGCTTCATTGGTTTTTGCGTGTCGTCGGATGGCTGCGCTCTTGTTACGAATTTTTATTTTCCGTTTGGCATCAGCCATGCCTGCCTCGAAATGTTGAATACCTTCAGCGGTCGCTACGGCATCCATAGCCTCGATTAGGTACTGCGCTGAACGTGCGCAATTAGCAAGATCACGGAAAAGGCAGTTTGCCTCCGAATTTTTGTAGGGGCCACGGGGGGTGGACGTATACGAAAAACTCGCTTGATCTATGAGGGCTAACGCCATTACGGAAAAAAAATCCGCCCAGGTTCCATTGGGAAAGCTCTCATCCTCGGTAATGTCGTACTTGGATTGCCGTTCTTTCAACGCATAAGTAATGCTGTATACGTTGCGCCTAGTGAGCCAATTGTGGATATTTCCCTCAAGCTTTAGCGGTTTCCCATGCTCATCTTTTTCAAACACCTTGTTAATTTCGAGATATACCTCGTCTTTTTCACGAGCCGGTGCTGGTGACTGATCGTTCATCCAGTTAATAATTTCTATTGCCGCAAATATCTCTTTTTCTGATCTATGGATAAGAAGCGCTCGGGCTCGAAATACAATATCGCCACAAAATTCTGTGAATTCGGAAGTCAGCTCTCCCTTCAGCGGATGAAAATTTTGGAAGCCGAGAATCATGATTGTTTTTTCCGAACTCGAACTGCACGGGTATCCGTAACCCGTCTGTAACGGTAACAGTAACCGTATCCGTTACGGTAACAGTACGGTATCAAATAGCGCTGGTGGGCTTGCCTGTATCCGTAACGGTATCGGTAACTGTAACCGTATCTGTATCGGTAACTGTTACGGTAACGGTATCTGTATCCGTATCTGTATTGGTAACCGCATTCATGCTTGCAAGCATGAAATCAGTAATCCTCCGCATGGGCTCTCTTAGCCGCTGTACATCGCTGATGATGTAGCCTGCCGTCACATCGTTTGCCATCTTATGGTTTGCCAGACGCTTGAGGGCATATGCCGAAATGTCGAGGCTTTCCGCCACTGTGATGAAGGTGCGTCGCAAGTCGTGCGGTGTGAATGTGACGCCAGATTCCTCGATAACCTTTTGCATCTGCTTCCTCGGTTCGTTGAGATACCCCTTAACGCCATCACCCGGAAACACGAAAGCGCTGTCTGTCCTTTCTAAATTGCGCTGTGTAAGCAAATCATGTAGGAAATCGCTTAAGGGCAATACATGAGGCTGCCGGTTCTTGGGATCGGGAATGGTCAGTATCTTAGCTCGCAAATCGACTTGGCTCCATGCGAGGCTAAGCCCCTCCTCACGTCTCAGTCCCGTAAAGAGCAGTAGTAACAGATAATCCTTGACTCTATTACGGCCTAGCGCGTCATCCTTCAGGTTATTGACCGCCTTGAACCATTGGGGCAGGTCATGCGCCTTGACAACTGTATTGCGCCTGTCGACCCGGTACCATGAGCGTGTTTGCGATAGTCTCTTAGTCGGGTTATTGGCAATAATGGGATTGCCCGACGAGTCTTCGTACTTCCCCATGGCAAAGTTTAGAAGGGCTCGGACGAACCGCATGGTAAGGTTGGCTTGAGCAGGGCTGCGTTCTCCAATCTCCCTGTGCTTGCGCTCTATCTGGTCCTTGGTGATTTCGACTAGAGCTTTATTCTGCCAGTCGGCAAGATAGGTTTTCATCAAGCGCTTGTAGTCGTACACCGTTCGAGGCTTCAAACTACCGCGCGCTTTAATGTAGGCTTCAAACACCTCGGACATCGTTACGCTCAGCGCGCGCTTGGCTTTGGTGACGTCATTTGGATTAATGCCGCGTGCAATCATTCCAAGAATATTCTTGGCTTCCTGACGGGCTTGCTCTGCGGTAAAAATACCGTGATGGCCAATACTGACGCGTACCGTCTTACCGTTGAGCTTGCCTTCGGCGATATAGACCTTGCTGCCAGTACCTACCCGAAGGCCGAAGCCTTTAATCTCCGTATCGCGGTAAAAGGTTTGACCGGTTTCGGGATAGCAAATGGCATCGACAACGGATTTGGTGAGTTTGGGCATGTGGGCTACTGATGAGATTTAGTAGCCGCATAGTAGACGCGATTTATCAAATGGCGTCAAGCCGCTTCAAACGATATCAAACAATAAGTAACTGTTAATTAATAATATTAATAGATCATTGATATCCCTTAAAACGTATTAAAATAAAAAGATTAGAACTGTTAATCCGCAGGTCCCAGGTTCGAGCCCTGGTCGGGGAGCCAAGTACACGTAATTATCTTCTTAATTATCAATACCTTGAGCTGAATACAGGTTTCTTGTGGTGGTACTTTTGTGGTACCATTTAATGAAACTATTGCTCGGTCGCATTTTCAGCTTGGATATCCGCTACGTTTACCTACGGGGCAAGACCCATTACTACCAGCGCAAAATCCCCACGGATTTACTCTCGCGCTACCCCGGTTCCACCCATATCAAGGTCAACCTAAAAACTAGCGACCCTGCATCAGTTGCCAAGAAGGTACGCGAACTCAACAGGCACTATGAGTCAACCTGGGCCGCGATGAGAGGCAATCCCGATCTACAGCCGCTGAGTGTTCGGGAATCAGCCATTAAGCTACTTGCACGCTACGGCCTCCAGCCTAAACCCTTCGATAACGATGAGCATCTCTTAGACAACTTCATTGAGGTTCTTAGGAGGAAGGAAGAAAGCCATGCGGAGAGCGACTCCGAGATTTACCATAGTGCCGAACCGGAGGACTACCTAGAGTCAACCGAGATAGAAGCCTTACGACTGCTGAATGAGGAGCCAAAGTTTCGCCTCAGTAATGCCCTTCAGGTTTACCTTGACGGACACAAGAATAAAAACAAGAAGAAGTTCAGGACGGACACCCAGAGAGCATGGGGGAGGCTAATAGAGATAATTGGGGACAAGGAAATTGAACAAGTCTCTCGTGCTGATGCAAACGAATTTGTCTCCAGAGGGCTTGCGGAAGGTGTCAGGACTACAACGATTGGACGGCACGTAAGTATCCTAAGGGCGGTGTTCAATGTGGCAATTGTGGAAAGGGAGATAGCTAAACAGAACCCCTTTTTACGCTTGAGAATCCCTGGATTGGGGGAAGATGCCAAAGTCAGGGAGTCTTACGATAATGACCAGTTAACCACTCTCATCCAAGAGTGCAGGAAGAGCGATGATGATGTGCGCTGGTTGCTTGCCCTACAGATAGACCTTGGATGCCGCATAGCAGAAGCAGCGGGGTTGCTCTTGGAGGACTTACACCTGGAAACGCCCATTCCCTATGTCTCCATTCGCCCTCATCCGTGGCGAACCCTCAAGACCAAATCCAGTAAGCGAAATGTGCCCCTCGTGGGTGTTTCGCTGTGGGCGGCACAGAGAATTATCCAATCAGCACAGCCTGGACAAACCTTTGCTTTTTCCCGTTACACCGATAAGGAACAATGTAAGGCGACTCATGCTTCCAATACGATTAATCAATGGATTGAATCTCGACTAGGTGTTGGCAAGACAACTCATGAATTCCGCCATACCATCAGAGACCGCTTGCGTAATGTAGGGGCACCCAAGGATATTCAGGATGCAGTGGGAGGATGGGGCAAGGAGGATATCGGGGATAAGTACGGATTGGGGTATGGCCTGGGGCAGTTGAAGGGGTGGTTGGATAAGATTGTAATCTAACCGAGCCTAAAATATTTCCCCAAAAATTTGTCTTAGGGTACCCCTTAACGCAACGGTAGGCGTTTCCCCCCTGGTGCCCTAGGGGTCTCCTGATTGTCCAGGAAACCAGCCCATGACTTTCTTTTGGTCTTCTTCTATATCAGCTTAGCAACAAGGCCAGCCAATTCCTCTGAAAGGGAGGAGAGGGTTACATCGCAAGCTCAATCGGATATGTTCTCTCCGCAGGTCACTTGATAAGTGTTTTGCGGGGCAGGTGATATTTTGCAGAGTTCGGCTTTACCAGTATATGAATCAATTTTAAAAGCAAATCCACCACCCGCATAAGCACTCAGTTTAAATCGATTGTTTCGACCATTCTCTAAAAGAGCGTAGCCGATGATTAAGGAACTGATAATTAACGCGATGGGAAGTGTCAGCCTGTTGAGAAATGGCATGTCTTAATTACCTAGGGTAGATAGCGATGTGCGCCTAAGGCTTGCAATCATTAAATAGTCTAGAGAACCTTGCTATTGGACTGAGGTACTAGGATGCAGGGTGTGGTGTTAGGGTATACCTTATCCTTACACCTTGAGCCTGACACTTTAAGTCCTCCTAAGCGTCAGAATAGGGTTTTACCAAGGAATACTTGACAGTAACCTAGATAAGCTATAAAGTCTATCCTGACAGTCACAACCAGGAGAGGTGTATCATGAAAGGTCACAAAGTCGGTTACATCAGAGTCAGCACTTTCGAGCAGAACACACAAAGACAACTTGATGAGGTTGCCCTGGATAGGGTGTTCATAGATAAAGCCTCAGGTAAGGATACTCACCGGCCACAGCTTCAGGCAGCATTGAATCATGTTCGGGCTGGGGATACCCTTGTTGTTCACAGCATGGACCGTCTAGCCCGGAACGTAGAGGACATGCTCAGGCTTGTCAGGGAGCTAAACGATAAAGGTGTCTCTGTGGAGTTTGTAAAGGAGAGCATGGCATTCACTGCGGGGAAGGATGACCCGAGGGCAACCCTCATGTTTACCATGCTGAGTTCTTTTGCACAGTTTGAGCGTGCCCTCCTCAAGGAAAGGCAGAGGGAGGGGATAGCCCTGGCTAAGGCGAAGGGAAATGTGTACAAGGGCAGGAAGCCTAAATTGAGCGAAGAGAGAGTCAAACAGCTTCGTGAACAGGCAGCAGCAGGGGTTAATAAAACCAAGCTGGCTGAAGAGTTCGGGATAAGTAGGGAAACGCTTTATCAATATACTCGGGCACAGTCCCATTAAGGGCAGCTCAATCACAACAAGGAGACTCTAAGTGATTCGCCATTACGCGTTAATAGTTGTGCTACTCCTGACTGGATGTGCGGGACTGGGACAAGTTGAGCGGATTTCTGATTTATCAGGAGAGCAACTTAAGCAGATGCGCGACATCCAATTGTATGACAGCGACAAGGGACTAAATTTCAGGTCTCATGGTCGAATAAAAGGTCTTTCCTGCAAGGGGTCAGGTTGGAGCGGATACTCAAGGGAAGATTCGGCTATGACACAGCTAAAAATTAAGGCGGTTAAAGTTCGAGCTAACGGAATTTTGTATCCCACATGCTCTCATGATGCTTCTGTGGATTGGGGTAACAATTGCTGGGAATCGTGGGTATGCGTGGGGGAGGCCATAACGGTCGAGTAATCACAAATCGGAATGAAGCTCTCCTATCACAACACAACACAACAATAAAGGGAACTCCACCATGAAACCCCTTCTCTACCTCCTAGTCCCCCTGATGCTCTCCAGTAGCCTCACCTTCGCCTCCTCCTGCAATAACTTTGAAAGCGGTGTCACCGTCTGCACAGGTCCCGATAACTTCTCCTCAGTCCAGCACAACTATAACGGAGGTGTGTCGATCTACGAGGACAACAGGGGAAACTCAGCCAGCATCCACCGTTACCAAGGGGGGGCAACTGTGATAGTCCCGCATAGCACTGGGAGACCCTCCCCTGGCTTTGTCCCTCCTGGCATGGGAACTCCTCCTGGATATGGACCGATGTACGATAGGTAGCCCAAGGAGACAATAGCTCAGCTTCCATTATCCCCAATTGCCCCTAGAATGCTACCACAGGCCCTGCAATCGACTATCTGCCTCTTGCCCATACTGACCCCTATGGCTGAACCTGATCGTGCATCACAGGGCTTCCTGATGCGTTTCTGTTTGAGGTGGTAAATCCCTAGACTGAGAAAGGAGTGGATACCGCCTACAAAAGTATGACGATCAGGAGACATTAAGATGGGCTATTCGGTAGTGGAGTCATGCACTTAGGTCACTTTTAGCCATCTAAACCCCCACCCTTGCAGAAGGAAAGAAGATCCACCCCCAGGGATGAAGTATTCATTCCTTATTAGGTAACTATAGGTGTACTAATAGGTATCCTATAGTGCACCTCTAGATGTGCCTGGGGTTGTGCTAAGAATTGGGATGGAAGGTCTGTGTGTAGCGTGCTGCTCACTGTGACCACTTGCCTGTCCTCCATAGCTGACCTCTAGCATTCCTACCGCTATCCCTCTGGAAGGGTGGTCTACGGTAGGTGCTCTAGAGGATTGCCCTATGGGCTGAGGCAGTGCTCCCGTACCGTACACCTTACACAGTGAAACCCCACACTGTTTACCTCTGTGAGATTCCCTCTCGTACACCTTCCATGCTGCTAGTGGTTGGCGAGAGGTGAACCACAGGGATCCATCAATGGATACCGAGGGCATGGGAGACATCCTCCTTCCTCAGTGTCCTCTGTCTACTCCGTCCCCTTTGAGGGCCTAGCTGTTCCCCTAAAGGGACCTAGAGAGAGTCCCCCCTGGCTCTGCGTTTACCCATGCAACCAGGGGTGGTCAATATTAAGGCTCCCACAAGGAGAGTGGCTCATTACCCGATGCGGTATGACCACCATAAAGATGGCTCACAAGGCCATAAGCGTAACTAGAGGACCTCACAAGGTGTTCCTCGAATTAGGCCCCTGGTAACTGATAGACTTTTTGTCTGTCTTTAACCAGGGGTTTTCGCGGGGTAACCGATGACCAACAGTAAGATATCTCCTGGTAATCCTCCCCTTCCCACAACGGCAAAACCAGTGAACCCTTAAGAAGGGCTAGTGGTTGCCGTGGATGAGTTGTTAATTAAGGTAAGGGTCGGGGTACTGATTAAATGATGGCAGACATTAGGGGAGAAACGTGGCTAGATTAATATCAGCCCTGGTGATTATTGGGCTAACGGGTAGTGTTTGGGGTAGCGGTAGAGATACGGAAGAGTGGCGATATGTGAACAACAATCCCAAGGTAACGATGTTTTTAGCAGTAAATAGCTTCCGAAAAGTAGATGATATCGTGCACTTCTGGACGTTGTGGGATTATAAAGATGCTGAAACTTCGGCTGTTGGCGAAATTAGGTCACGAACATTGAAGTTAGCGTATCGATGCAAGGATCAATTGCAGACACTTGTGCTTATAAAACATTTTAATGGAAATGTAGGGAGTGGACAGATTCTTGCGGTTACTGATGTCCCACCATTATGGGAGCGGGTTGTAACCAATAAGGAAGAGCACTCATTATTTGAAATAGCCCAGATGCATTGTTCACTAAATACTGGTACACAAAATGGAAAAAATAACTAAACCTACTCCTGATGAGATTCGTGAATTATTGAAGAGCAGGGATGTAACAAGGGAGAAAGCCGCTGGATTAGTGCATGTTGGTCTCCGCACGTTTCATAGCTGGGTTTCTCCCATCGGCAGCACAAACTATCGTCCTATGCCTGTTGCTACATGGGAGCTATTATTAATCAAACTTGATGCACACTCAGTGTATAAAAGAGTTGACAATATGGACACAGGGTGTGTATGATGACTCCCCATGGTGATCGATTAGTCACCTACTGAATACCCAAGAAGTTGTAGCAGTAAGTCGTAAGCGCATGCTAGTGAAGCTCCACCGATTATTGAACCACCTTGGACGCTATCTTGCGCCAGATAACATTAAAGGAGAAACACCATGTTCAATCTCACCATCAACAGATTCCACTTCACCGTAGAGTTCTTCCGCTGGGAAGCAGTCTATATTCGCATCGGCTCCTTTGAACGGTTCTACGATAGAGACGGTTCACCTTCGCACTAATCCCCTCCGCCTCTCCCCCACGTCCAGGGGCGTATTGGTGCCGTCATTCCCCTCTCCGCAGGCCCTTTACGCTCCCTCTAGTTTTCCCCTTTAGGTTTCCCCCTTAGGCTTCCCTCCAGGCTCTCCCTAAGGCTTCCCCCTCAATTGGTTTTAATGCTCTTTATCCCTTGGAGGATTCGGGTCATTTCCTGGAGCTATGGTGTCCTTGCTGCGGATTTCCCCATGGACTCCCTTAGTTGTAAGCTCTCCCCCACCTTGATTTTTAAGCATTTCCTTTGCCGTTTGTACGGCTTCCCGCTGTGTCTTATGCAGGCTAGACGCTCTGTCGGCATCATTACGTTTATTTTCCCAATTGCCATCCGAGCGCTTCGATATTGTTCTGTCTCTGTCTTTGCTCATTTCATTCCTTTTTGCGTAAGATTATCAACCCGACTCCCGTAACTGCTGCTGTGCATAGTACACCGCTATGCCCCAGTCAACCGAGTAATCATCACAAGAAATACCTAGGTGCCCAAGTGATAAGATAAGCTATGGGTCCTTGGGTAGGTGCTGCATGAAAGCGAGTGAGCCGCGCGGCTCAATCGGTGGTGGAAAAATAGATCAATTCTCAATGCAAAGATTTCGCACCAATGTTTGATAAAGTGAAGTCAATTTTGGGAAAGCGAAGGCCATTGAATGCAATGGATTACGTGAGAAACCACAATCTTGAGAACTGTCCCTTTACCAAGGCGTTATTTCTCAGGACAGCGTTCCTTATTGATAGCTCGGCAGTAGAAACTGAGATTCAGCTTCCCTCCTTTGAAGGTACACAGATTAAGTCTTTTGCGGAAACCGCAGCTATCACTGTAGCTTTCGGAATCACAGAGTTGAGTGGAAGAGCGATAGAGCAAACAATTGTATATCTACCGGATGCTCCAGTTCGATCACATTTCACCCTTGTTGGTGCTTATTCATTGTTCGTAGCTGCGATACTTACAGGTCATTTGAGGGATGACGGCATTAATTGTGATTTCAACAGAATAGGGCGCGAGGTCGCTGGTCAGCCGTTTTTGGTCAAACCTATTGATGAAAGAGTCCAGTATGCAACGGCAGTGCTAAATACTTTCAAAAGATTGACAGAAACAAATCACCCTAAGCTGGTGGAATGGCAAGGCTCATTGGCAAAACTTGTTCCGGCATATGTAATGCAATGGACAAATCAGGACCAAACTCTAGCCGACCTGGATATGTCCCAGGTGTTCGGGAGTCTTCTTAGGTCAATCCTTAAGGTTTCAAACTAATCCGGTTCACTGCCTCCGATATCCGCCAACTCCCTCAGCACCACCCTACGTCCCTCAGATGGACCCAACGTGATTCCATCAAGTCCTTCCTGTTGGAAGGTAATAGCATCACCCCCCTGGAAGCCCTCTCGTTATTCGGTGCGTACCGCCTAGCTGCCCACATTGAGGTCCTCCGTAGCCGTGGGATGTTCATTGTAACCACCATGAACAAGGATGCCACTGGCCGTAGCTATGCTCGGTATCACATTCCTGCTGACCTCATGGGTAAGAATATCAATCACTACCTCCCTAGTACACCGCAAGGAGCGCGCTGCTATGCGTAACCAAGTGGTGCGCCATGCCTTCGAGAGACTCCCTAGTGCCGTCCTGGGGACCCCATTGGGACGAGTGATTTACCAGACGATGCTACGGAATGAGAGCCACAGGAAGATGAATAACCATAAACAAAAGAGAGGTGTTGCCAAATGATTAAGGCCGGTGATGTGTTTAAAACTCCGAGTTTAGGGAAGGTGGATGTTGGGGATTTTGAAGTCGGAGGCGTACTGTTACATCTTCGTGGTGCCAAGGCGCATGCAGCAATTTTTGGTGTAGAGGATATCAAGGCTTTCCGCAGGTTCCTCAAGAAACTCCAGAAGCAACTGGAACTCCAGCGGCAACTGGAAGGTGGAAACCAGGAGGCCGGGAGTGAATGAACTCATACCTGTAGTTGCTCCAACCGTAGCCACCATGTCCTCCCTGGAAATGGTGGAGTTCATTAATAGCCAGAGGAAGCAGGAGGAGCCGCCTCTTCGCCATAAGAATTTCATGGCTAAGGTGTCCGTGGTTCTTGGTGAGGAGGGGGCGCTTAAGTTTAAGCACACCTACATCCACCCCCAGAACGACCAGACTTACCCCTGCTACCACTTCCCCAAGCGTGAAGCCTGTCTGATGGCAATGTCCTATAGCTATGAGCTACAGGCCAAGGTCTTTGACAGGATGACAGAACTGGAGAGTGGGGGGAAGAAGGTTGTACCTCAGGTCCCCCAGACCCTCCCCGAAGCCCTCCGTCTAGCAGCCGATCTAGCCGAACAGAATGCACAGCAAGCGCAACTACTGGAGCAACAGAAGCCAGCCGTGGAGTTTGTCAAGCAGTATGCTGAGGCTGAGTCCAGTAAGGGGTTGTCTGATGTGGCTAAGGTGCTCCAGTGGAAACCCCATGCGTTCACTAAGCAGCTTGCCTCCCCACTCTTGCCTATGCCGAAGCAAAAGAATTCAATTCGGTAAGGAAGTGTATGGCTCTAACCCGAAGTCGATTCTCTAGAGAAGTCTTTTAGTAATAATAACTTACATTGCTATTTCTCCAACCTTATACTATGCTCATTACCTTAAACATCATAACCACAGCACTTGAATCATTCAAATCCTTCACAAAAGAACCTGATGTCCAAATCCAGACCGTGGAGACCTTCCTGATTGTCGCAACCCAGGATTCCCCCGGAATGACAGAGATGGCTCGACAGATCGGACTCACTCAGCCTTCCGTAAGCAGGAACCTGAGAAAGATGTGTGAACCCCCAAAGGGACAGGGGGGTTATGGTCTCATCAGCGTGACTGCTGACCCCAGGGACCGCAGGAAGAGAGTTCTCAAGCTAACATCCAGAGGCCACGAATTGGTGCGCCATATCGAGGAGGCAGTGTGCCGCGTATTGGCTCCCACCTTATTCAAGGAAGGAGTAATTCCTCCTACTGCCTGACCCCTTCCTATCCCTTAATCTAACCACGAGAATACAGATGTTCCAATTCACCTATCAATCCCGTAAGCCTGGGGAACCCGTAAGGAATCCCCATGTGTGACCCCGTTACAATCGGTGTGGCCTCCCTGGCTATTGGCACCGCCTCTGCTGGTATGAGCTTCATGCAGCAGAGCCAACAAGCTTCAGCACGAGACAAAGCCATCAAAGCCAACTACTCCCAACAGATGGAAACCTTCCAGACCCAACAAGCCCAAGTGAACAAGCAGGCCACTGATGAGATGTCAGCAAGGGCAAGAGAGAACCAGATAGAGGCAGCTAGGTTGCGAGTGGTGAACGGCGAGTCTGGACTATTCGGAAACAGCAATGACCGAATCCTGGGGGAGAGCTACTTCAACCTGGGTACGGATATTTCCTCTATTGAGTCCAACCGTGCAGCCCAGCAGAAGCAACTTATTCAGGAAGCCAAGAGTATCCGTGCTGGTACCCAGACCCAAATGAGCCAAGTAACACGGCCTAGCCTTATTGGTACCGGCTTGCAGATTGCTGCTGGTGCTACGGATGCAGCGACGATATATAAGGGCCTCAAGGTGAGGTTCCCTTGGTTTTTCGTCTTCCAACAGGTGTGATTTACGCTGACAGTTGTTTCTTCCGCTGAGCAGCCAGCCAGTCATCAAGGAACTGCA
>NZ_FOBH01000018.1 GCF_900109785.1 Nitrosovibrio tenuis | reverse complement strand
GGCGGCATTGCTGCCCAGATCATCACCCGCTACTCCAACCTCACGGACGTAGTCTGGAACGGACAGAGCAAAGTCATCCTCAACAACCGCATCGTGCCCTGATTGAATTAAGCGGCTGAGGCGGCTTTCGGCAATTCTGCATCAAACCCCGACCGCCCGCTCCCTGGGGGAAGCGGGCGGTTTGTTGTTCAGTCCCCGGACGCACCAGATTATGGCGTGTGCCCGATCATCATCCCCACCTGTTCCCACGCATCGTTTCCGCTCATAGTCGAATTCTCAGCTCACAAGATAAACCGGCAATTGATTAACGGGCAGTTCGCCTGCAATTTCCAGGAAGTATTCTCGATTATTCGTTCCGCGCAGGAACCAGGACCTCCCGGTTGCCATTCGTTTGCATCGCCGAAACAAGACCTGCACGTTCCATTTCTTCGATCAGGCGTGCAGCGCGGTTATAACCAATACGCAAATGGCGCTGTACCAGTGAGATGGAAGCACGGCGGGATTTGAGCACCATGGCGACTGCTTCGTCGTAAAGCGGATCGGCTTCCCCGCCTTCCTGCATTGCAATACCGGGAATGCTGCCGTTTTCACCCGCACCGTTTTCGTCTTCCAGGACATTCAGGACACCGTCCACGTAACGCGGTTCGCCGTGCTCCTTGAGGTACTCGACCACGCGATGGACCTCCTGATCGGCAACGAAGGCGCCGTGCACACGCAGCGGGAAACCCGTGCCGGGCGGCAAATAAAGCATGTCTCCCTGCCCCAGCAATGCCTCGGCGCCCATCTGATCGAGAATGGTGCGCGAGTCCACTTTGCTGGATACCTGAAACGCGACCCGGGTGGGTATGTTCGCCTTGATGAGGCCGGTAATCACATCCACAGACGGCCGTTGGGTCGCCAGCAGCAGGTGAACACCGGCGGCACGGGCTTTCTGCGCAAGCCGAGCGATCAATTCTTCAACTTTCTTGCCTACCACCATCATTAAATCCGCCAGTTCGTCTATGACTACCACGATCAGCGGCATTTCTTCCAGCGGCTCCGGTGTATCCGGGGTCAGGCTGAATGGGTTGGTGAGCGGCTCTTCACTTTTGATCGCCTCGCGAATTTTCTGGTTGTACCCGCCGAGATTGCGCACGCCTAAAGCCGACATCAATTTGTAGCGCCGTTCCATTTCCGCGACGCCCCAGCGCAGCGCGCTCGCCGCCTGGCGCATGTCGGTCACCACGGGCGCCAGCAGATGCGGAATGCCCTCGTACACCGACAACTCGAGCATTTTCGGGTCCACCAGAATCAGCCTCACCTGCTCAGGCGTCGCTTTGTATATGAGGCTCAGGATCATCGCGTTGATTGCGACCGATTTGCCCGATCCCGTGGTACCCGCTACCAGTACATGAGGCATTCGGGCAAGGTCCGCGACCACCGGGTGGCCGCCGATATCCTTGCCCAGCGCGATCGTCAGAGGCGATGCCATATCGGCATAAGCCTGCGAACTGAGAATTTCCGACAACCGCACCACCTGCCGCTTGGGATTGGGAATTTCCAGGCCCATACTGGTCTTCCCGGGAATGGTTTCGACCACGCGTATACTCACCACCGATAGCGATCTCGCCAGATCTTTTACCAGATTGAGAATCTGGTTGCCCTTCACGCCTACCGCGGGCTCGATCTCATACCGGGTAATGACCGGGCCGGGGTACGCCGCCACTACTTTAACCTCGACACCAAAATCGATCAGTTTCCGTTCGATCAACCGGGAGGTGAATTCCAGGGTGTCAGGTGATAGGATCTCTACATCCTTTTTTGCCGGTTCATCCAGCAAATGCAGGGGGGGCAGGGGCGAATCGGGAAGATCGATGAAGAGCGGAGCCTGTTTCTCCTTGATTACCCGCGGTGACTTCGGAATAGTGGCGGCCGGTTGTTCGATATGCAACGGCGGGTGCTCGTGCAAACGTTTTTTTTCCACCTCGACCAACGCATCGCGTCTGACTGCAGAGATCGCGCCCGCGCGCCGGTCCTGCCAATTCTCCCAGCGCCGCCTGATCAATAAGCACGCCGCTTCGATCATGGCTCCCAGTTTTTCGACAAAGCGCAGCCATGACAGGCCGGTAAATAAGCTGAAACCGATCGCAGCCAGAATCAACAGCGCCAGGGTTGCGCCGGTAAATCCCAGCGCTTCAGATAGATTCTTGCTGATGACCAGGCCCAGCACTCCGCCCGGCGCCTGCGGCAATACCATCTTGAGCGTGTAAAACCGCAGTGCTTCAAGGCCGCTGCTGGCCATTAGCAAGGACAGGAAGCCAACGGCCGAAACGAACAGTGGCCGGCGATCGAATACGCCTGTGGATTCCATACGACGGAACGTCCCGAACATTACATAGAGAAAAAGCAGGACCCACCACCACGCGGAAATGCCGAATAAATACAGCAGCAGGTCCGCCAGCCAGGCGCCCGCGACTCCGCCGGGGTTTTGCAATGGCCCGTCCCCGCTATGCGACCATCCGGGGTCAAGGCGGTCATAGCCATATAATATCAGCGCCAGATAAAGCACCACGCCCAGCAACGCAAGCCCGGCAGATTCACGCAGCAATCTGACGAGCCTGGGCGGCAAAGGGCTGGAACTCGACTTCTTCGCCATTGGCTTGCTGGCAAAGCTCATGGATATATGTGGGCAACTATAAATGAAAAGGGAACAAGGCAGATTATAGACCAGGACGACCTTAAACTATTCCTTAAGTCGGCGCGCGCTTCGGCTCGTGTATGTTATCCATCAAAGTTAACGTCATCATGGGATCGAAGCAGGATAGCCGATTCCGCTTTGATAGGAGCCCAATATAATCGATTCGTTATCGATTAACCTGAATTTGTGAATAATGCTGATTGATTATAAATGAAAGATTACTGGAATGAGCGATGGAAGCGGGAGGATATCGGTTTTCATCAGAACGAAATTAACCCCTATCTGCGCCGATATTGGCAAGAACTGCATCTCGCTCGCGGCAGCGAAGTGTTCGTTCCCCTGTGCGGCAAAAGCCGTGACATGCTATGGCTTCGCAACCAGGGGTATTCCGTGCTGGGCGTGGAGCTGAGCCCTATCGCGGTATGTGCTTTTTTTGAGGAAAACGGTTACACCCGACGTCTTATACGCGAAAAATCCGATCAGCTCGACCCATTCAATCGCTGGAAAGCTGACGGCATCCGCATCCTTTGTGGCGATTTTTTTGACTTGAGCAAAGATGACCTGGCAAAAACGAGTGCAGTGTATGACCGAGCATCCCTGGTCGCGCTTCCCCCGGACATACGGGCACTATATACATTTCACCTGTTGAGCATCCTGCCGCCGGGCACGCAAATCCTGCTCATCACGTTCGACTATCCGCAGCGGGAAATGCCGGGGCCGCCGTTTGCGGTTTCTACAGAAGAGGTGGAGGCACTCTACCGTGGACGTGCCGAGATACGGCTGCTGGCGCAACTGGACGTGCTGGAGCAAAACCCGCGCTTCAGGGAACGCGGCCTGAGCCGTCTCCATGAAAGCATCTTTCTGCTATCTTCCCGCTAACCGCACAGCTAGCAATCGAGGCCGTAACAAAGGACAGCTTTCCTGTCTGCGAATTGCCCACCCCACATGCAAGCTTCGGCACATGCAATCGCTGCTTTTCCCCACGGCTTTGCCAGATCGCCGCTTTATAGTGGAGCCTTGGCCGGAACCGGCTCTGCATGGGTCTGCTCATCGTCCTGCCGAATTTTTTCATCGAGTATTTCGATCCAATGATCGACGGGGAGCGATGTCCCGCCGCGCACGTGCATGAGGCACCCTATATTGGCGGTGGCAATACGCGCCGGAGCGCCCGATTCCAGCGCAGCGACTTTATTTACCAGCAACCGTTGCGACAGCTCCGGCTGGAGAATGGAGTACGTCCCAGCCGATCCGCAGCAAAGATGAGCATCGGGAACATAGGTCAGTTCGAATCCAGCCGCTATGAGAATCTTCTCGGCAACGCCGCGAATATTCATCCCGTGCTGCAGGGTACACGGCGAATGAAAAGCCAGCTTCGGCTTGTTGCTACGCTTGCCACTATTATCGGGAGCCCTGTCGAGAAGCGACATTAGCGTTCGGGTTTCAGCATCAACAATCTCGCTGATGTCTTTCGCCATTGCGGAGACGCGCGCCGCCTTGCCCGCATAGACCGGATCATGCCTCAATAAATGGCCGTAGTCTTTCACAGTGACACCGCAGCCGCTGGCAGTTATGACAATGGCTTCTGCGCTGTCGAAGTTTTCTGCTGCTTCCGCACCTTTCGTTCCTCGTGCAGCGCGAATGCCTGGCCCGCTGGCGATATACGGCCACCAGGCATCGACGTTGCGGCGCATGTAATCCAGCCCCTCCTGCTGAGCATTGAGGTGATAGGACACCGCGCCACAGCACCCTGCGTTGGCGGCTTTGATGAGGGAAATGCCGAGCCTGTCGAGCACGCGCGCTGTGGCGGCATTGATATTGGGCGCCAGACCCGGTTGCACGCAGCCTTCGAGTATCAGCATTTTGCGGGCGTGACGCGCCGCAGGCCAGGAAGACGCACCCGATTGCGCAGTCTGTGCAGGGGGTATGGAATCGAGAAGATGACCCGGCAATAAGGGGCGCACAGCCTGCCCCAACTTCAGCAACGAGCTGAACATGCCTGAATTGGGCAAGACCCGGCGGAGTGCGTAGCGCATGGTACCGGCGCCCAGATTGCGTCCGACCTTCTTTTCGACGATGCTCCGGCCGATATCCACCAGCCGCCCATAACGCACGCCGGATGGACAAACCGTCTCACAGGCACGGCAAGTCAGGCAACGATCGAGATGCAGTTGTGTCTTTTCCGTGACCGGCGCCCCTTCCATAACCTGCTTCATGAGGTAGATACGCCCGCGCGGGCTATCCAGTTCATCGCCCAGCAACTGATAGGTCGGGCAAGCGGCAAGGCAAAAACCGCAATGAACGCAGGTGCGGAGTATTTCCTCCGCCTCCTGCCCTTCGGGGGTGTCCTTTATGAAATCGGCGAGGTTGGTTTGCATTTTTTATGCGAGGTTGGTTTGCATTTTTTATATTTGCGGATACATCCGGCCGGGATTGAATATACCCTTCGGGTCGAATTTTTCCTTCAGATGCCGGCTAATTTTCATCATGGCGGGAGCGAGCGGGTGAAATACATCAGTGCGCGGTCCATCGCTTCTGAATAGCATGGCGTGGCCGCCCGCATCGCTCGCCGCCTGACGTACAGCGCTACGCACCGCTTCCGCATCGGTATCTGCGGCGTCGATTATCAGCCAGCGCAATGCTCCGCCCCACTCGATCAATTGTTTTCCCGGCAATACCAGCGGAGAGGTGGTCGATTTTATCGACAAGCGCCACAGGTCCTTGTTCGGCGTGTTTCCCTTCGTCTCCTTGTCGCCCTTGTCGCCTTTATCCCCGTTGTGTCCCTTGTCTTCCCTGCCCCCCTTTTCTCCTTGAAAAAAAAGATGTGTCTGTTCCCGTATGGACTCCCAGAAAGCGCCGCCCCCGGTAATTTCGTCACCGCCCAATCTGGCGTGAGCCGCACGTACGGCGGGTTGTGCACCGGACAGCCTTACGGTCAGTTCCCCATCGCAGAAGCAGGTGGCCGAAATGGGCAGCGGCTTGCCTGCCCACTTATTCATGGCCTCGATCGCTTCAGCCTCGCGCATTCGGAAGCGTAGGGTAAGCTCCGTCGCCGGTGTGGGCAGCACTTTGAGCGAAACCTCCAGCAATACGCCGAGTGTCCCCATTGAACCGGTCATCAGCCGCGATACATCATAGCCTGCTACGTTTTTCATGACCTGCCCGCCAAAACTCAAGTCATCCCCCTTCCCATCGAGCATGCGAACACCCAGCACGAAATCCCGCGCAGCACCGGCCGATGCGCGGCGTGGGCCGGATAAACCCGTGGCGATACAGCCGCCGAGCGTAGCGCCCGAACCGAAGCGCGGCGGTTCGAAAGCAAGCATCTGGCCATGCTTGAACAACTCGGCTTCAAGATCGGCAAGGCGCGTGCCACTGCAAGCGGTGATCACAAGTTCTGTCGGCTCGTAATCCACCACACCCGCGTATGATGCCACATCGAGAATATTTACCTCTGATTCATCATGACTACCATGTGTGACGCTGGCAGGTTTGCCACATTTGATCATGCGATTGCCGTAAAAATCCTTAGTACCTCCGCCGCGTATGTGTAACGCCGCATTACGTCCGGCAGCCATGCGGATCGCGTCGGCAAATTGGTCAATAAGGTATTGCATGAGCTTGGTTGCCAGGAAGGATAGTATTATTACCGGGCTCTAAAAAAGGGGTTTCAAAATCTCGGCAGTTCGGGGAATTTTTCCTCACCCCGATGCACATGCATGGCGCCATGCTCGGCGCAACGGCGCAACGCGGGTACTGCTTTTCCCGGATTCAGCAATTCTTCGGGGTCGAAGGCAGCTTTTATCGCGTGAAATATTTCAAGTTCTGACGCTTCGAATTGCGAACACATCTGATCGATTTTCTCGATGCCTACCCCATGCTCGCCGGTGATCGTGCCTCCGGCCTTTATGCACATCTGTAGTATCTGGGCGCCAAATTCCTCGGCCAGTGCGAGTTCTCCAGGCCGGTTGGCATCATACAGAATCAGGGGGTGCAAATTCCCGTCACCGGCATGAAAAACATTCATGCATCGTAGACCATATTTACTGGAAAGCGCTTCGATACCGGACAACACGTCCGCAAGCCTCTTGCGGGGGATGGTACCGTCCATGCAGTAATAATCCGGTGACACGCGGCCCGCCGCGGGAAATGCCGCCTTGCGCCCTGCCCAGAATCGCAACCGCTCCGCTTCGTCGCGCGACGCTTTAATCTCGGTCGCACCGCTCCGGTTCATGATCGCACCGATGCGCTCGATCTCTTCCGCCACTTCTTCCGTCGTGCCGTCGGACTCACATAACAGGATGGCGGCTGCGTCAAGGTTGTAGCCCGCATGAACGTACTCTTCGACGGCTTGGGTGGTGATCTTGTCCATCATTTCCATCCCGGCCGGGATGATGCCGGCAGCGATGACATTCGCCACCGCGTTGCCCGCCTTGCGGATATCGTTAAAGGCCGCCATGACAACCTGAGCCTTTTCCGGCCTGGGCGTGAGCTTTACAGTCACCTCGGTCACAACACCCAGCATGCCTTCGCTACCCGTCATGAGTGCGAGCAGGTCATAGCCTGGCGCATCCAGTCCCTCACCCCCAACTTCAAGAATTTCGCCGTCTATTGTTATGACGCGCAGCTTGAGGATATTGTGCACGGTGAGCCCATACTTCAGGCAGTGCACGCCCCCGGAATTTTCCGCCACATTTCCGCCAATGGAACAGGCAATTTGCGAGGAAGGATCGGGGGCATAATACAGACCATAAGGCGCCGCCGCCTCGCTAATGGCCAGATTGCGCACCCCTGGCTGGACCTGGGCGGTGCGTGCGAATGGGTCAATTTTCAGTATGCGTTTCAGCTTGGCGAGCGATAGCAGGACCCCTTTCGGGTGAGGCAGCGCACCGCCAGACAGGCCGGTGCCCGCGCCGCGCGCAACCACCGGGGTTTTCGACGCATGGCAAATCCGCAATACCTCGACAACTTCCTCTTCGGTTTGGGGCAGCGCTACGATCATTGGCAGTTGTCGGTATGCCGACAAACCATCGCACTCATACGGTTTCAAGTCCTCGGTATCATGAAGTACCGAGTTGGATGGCAGGACAGTGCGCAGCCTGGCGGCGAGCTCGAAAGAATTCATGGCCTCACGCCTGATCGCTATGCTGAATTTGATGGTTCGCCAACTTTTCCAATACCTGTACCACTGCCGAACTATCCGATTTGGCACCGCCATGGGCGACACATGCGTTGAACAATTCCTGAACCACTGCGGTAGTGGGCAAACTTATGCCCAATGCGCGTGCATTGGAAAGAGCAAGGTTCAGATCCTTCTGATGCAATTCAACGCGAAACCCAGGCTCGAATGCATGCCTGATCATGCGCTCGCCATGAACCTCCAGCACGCGCGAGGCAGCGAAACCGCCCAGCAAGGCTTCGCGTACCTTGAGAGGATCTGCTCCAGCCTTGGATGCGAACAGCAATCCCTCCCCCACCGCTTCAATGGTCAGCGCGACGATAATCTGGTTGGCGATCTTGCAAATCTGTCCAGCGCCATTGGCGCCTACCAGCGTGATGGTTTTCCCCATTAGTTCGAGAAAAGGCTTTACTTTCTCAAATACCGTTTCTGATGCGCCCACCATGATGGTAAGGGTCGCGTTCCTTGCACCGATATCGCCGCCGGACACGGGCGCATCTACATAGTCACACCCGAAATGCGCGATTCTGGCGGCAAACATTCTGGTTTCGATGGGCGAAATCGAACTCATGTCCATTACGATTTTACGGTCCGACAGACCGGCTCCCACGCCCGCGTCCTCAAGGCCCTGTGCGACCCCGTTCTCCCCGAACAGTACCTGTTCCACATCCTTGGTATCAGGAAGCATGGTAACGATAAGGTCCGCGCTGCGGGCCACCTGGCTGGGTGAAGAACAGGCCGTTGCTCCCTGACTGAGCAATCCATCGGGCACGCCGCGGCGGGAATAAAGAAATAATGTATGCCCGCCTTTGATAAGATGCCCGGCCATTGGGTTCCCCATAATGCCCAGTCCAATGAAACCAATTTTCGCCATAGTATGCCCATAAATTTGGATCGCGCCGTCGCGCAGCTTCTGGCAATTCCGGGAATCGAAGCTGCCACCGATTCACCGGTTTCCGCCGAGATTTCCTGATTTTCGCATGCATGGAAGCTTTACTGTAAACTTTGCCGCCGCCGCGCTGACTAATACAGCTAGGTTTCGCAAGCTCTGCCGCTTTCAGGAGTATTTGATTCACACGCGATAATTTACAGCTTGACTGGATCTGAAGGAAACCGGAATGATCGGATTTCAATGGGAAAACATTTCACGTGAATAAACTTGTTTACGATAAAACCCAAGGAGTAGGCACCGGGGACAAAGGGGATATAGGCGGCTCAAACGTCGAATCGGAAATAGCGGGAGCCCGGGCATGAGCCAGCAGCCTATCGTCATTATCGGCAGCGGCCTCGCAGGCTATACCGTGGCCCGGGAATTTCGCAAGCTGGATGCCGAGACACCCATCCTGATCATCTCCGCGGATCACGGCGGTTTCTATTCCAAGCCCACGCTGTCAAATGCGCTGGCCACGGGGAAAACCCCGGCGTCCATCGTGACTTCCAGCGCTGAGAAAATGGCCGAGCAGCTCAAGATGGTGGTCCGCTCTCGTAGCCGGGTAACTGCCATAGACCCGTCCAGTAAGACGGTGAAGTTGGAAAACGGGGAAAACCTGTCATACAGCCAGCTCGTCCTGGCAATAGGTGCCGACCCGATCCGGCTGCCATTGGAAGGCGAAGACGTGGAAGATATCCTGTCAGTGAATGATCTCGATGATTACCAGCGCTTGCGTGACACGTTGGAAGGAAAAAAGCATGTTACCATCCTGGGCGCCGGCCTGATCGGATGCGAATTTGCGAATGATCTCGCTGTGGCGGGCTACCGGGTAAGCATCATCGATATCAGCCCGCAGCCTCTTGGGAGGCTTCTGCCCCAGCCCGGCGGCGCCTTTCTGCAGCGCAGACTGGAAGCGGCCGGCGTGACCTTCCACCTGGGCGCCGCTACCCAACGCGTCGAGCGGATTCATGAAAGCGTTCGCCTGACTCTTGCCAACGGCGAAATTATACAGACAGATGTCGTACTCTCAGCCGTCGGGCTACGGCCCCGCACTGCAATGGCGCAGGCAGCCGGTATTGCGGTAAATCGTGGCATAGTGGTAAACCGCTCACTGCAAACCCACCATCCCGACATTTACGCACTCGGTGATTGCGCTGAGGTGGAGGGCAGGGTATTGCCATTCGTCATGCCTATCATGCATGCTGCGCGCGGCCTGGCGGCCACGCTGGCCCAGACTCCAACCCCGATAAGGTACCCTGCCATGCCTGTGCTGGTCAAGACACCTGCCTGCCCCACCGTCGTGTCGCCGCCCGACACCACTGCGCAAGGCGAATGGCTGGTCGAGGAAGACGAAAATGGAGTCAAGGCCCTGTTTAAAAGTATGGACGGCAAACTGCTGGGTTATGCCCTTCTCGGCGCGTCGACCAAAGAAAGAAACACGCTTGCGGCGCAGTTGCCGGCGGTGATGGAGTGATACGGAATGAATCCATCTCTCCTTCCACCGCCATAGCCGATAACGCAATACCGTTATCCCCAAGAGAGCGTTACAAATCCCCTTCTTTAGTCGGCATCCTGGTCGTTCCATTCGTGGCGATTGGATGCATGCAACTGCTTGGCCGGGATAATCTCATACGTTACGTTATCGCCATGCTGTTGCGTATAAAACACCCGCCAACCGTCCCGGAACGGGCGTGGATTTTTTGCGCCCAGGATGCCATGAACCGTTGGGTCGCCGTCGGAGATATGAACTCCAGTGATTTCGTTGTCCCCATCATTCTGGAACCCATTGGCGGGACGACCGTCAGTCAAGGGTGAGTCGATGGTGGCCGAGGGATCGCGCCCTTGCGCCAGTATGCGAATCGGCTGATTAACCTGTTTCGCATAGTCGGTGTTGATATCAAAAAGATAACCCGAGTCCAACGCGTTTCGTTGCGTATGCAAGCTGTCACCAGCGTCCTCGACCACAACCAGTTTGTTTTTGCTCCAGAAGGCTATGTTGTCGAAGCCAGTATGCGCAACATCAGATTTATAGAAAATCGCGAGGCGCCCGGAGTCGGCGGATGGCTCCTTCTGAGAAATTTTGAATATACCGCCAAATCCTCCAAAATCCGCACCCGCTTCTGTATTTTTGTTCGTGTCACCGGTTTCAGTGAAGTAAAACTCACCGAACGCTGTGCCAGGGCGAAAGACGCCATTCTCGGGACGCTTGAACGGCGTGGCTTTTTTTACCTTGGCTGCGGCATTGGCATCAAAAGGAACGAAGCCATCCACATCCGTGTCATGAATAATGACCCACCGGGTATCGAATGTCACGCCATAGGAATGCAGATCCTTTACGTCCAGCGAGAGAATATCGCCATCCGGATCAGCCGGGTTGAAAACGATGGGGCCGGCATGACGTTTGGAAGCTACCTGGAGCGCTTGCAGTTTACCGCCCGCTCTCAAGTCGTGCTTGTTCTTGGGGATAAAACGGTAAATAAAACTGTTGGGCTGTTTAGCGTTTTTATTTACAGTACCGGCTTTGCCGCCCACATCTTCGACGATCCAGAGATTTCCGTCCGAATCGGCTTGAATACCCTCGTAACCTCCGCGTCCGAGGATGCCGGAAATATCTTCCACTACTGAGGGATAATTCGCAGTGGCTTGCCATACACCCCCATTTTTACCCGCTTCGGCGGTGAACAGGAGGATTTGTGCCCAAGGGTACCAGGTTGAGCCATCAAAAGTCGGCAACGGTTTGTCGTTGATATCTTTATCCGCCATGAGTGTCACGCGGTGCGCCCCATCCGCTTCCAGGTTAATGCGGGTGATATAGCCCTGCTTGCCGCCTTCATGCCCTTGAAACAGGAAATGTGAACCGTAATCGTAATTGCTGTCCGGTCCGGTTTGTCCATGTAAAATCAGATAGGTATTTTTATCCGGCTCGGTCTTGCTGGCTTCTATAATACTTCCCGGGACCTGGACCGCGCCCGGCACAGGCACGAGCGGCCCGTCGTTGTTATAGCCGTAGAAACCGATCAGAACCGTCGGATTTTCGAGTTTCATCGCACCGCTCGCCCAAACGATCTGCTCTAATTCCTTGGAAAGAATATTCGGGGCCACAAAGCCGGCGACCTTTGGATTAGCTGCGGCAATATGCGTCAGTTGAGCCGTCGGCTGTGCCTGAGTATGGGTCGCTCCTAAAACCAACATAATCGCAGAGGCAGCGAGAATTTTTTCCGTGACAGGTGACATGAAGTAATCTCCCCAGTTGTGAACATTGTTGAATATGAGCAAAGCGCAGTTACTTTCGCAGTTACTTTATGCACAACCTGTGACGATACAATTTCATGTTGTTGACTGATTTGTTACAAACCTGAATGAGCGCTCTGCGACATCGTGAAAATCTTCGCAATTCTCGGAGCCCGAATTAGCTTCGGCTCCAGGATAGCGGATTCTGTGCAGAATGGGAGGGAGTGAAAAACCGGTTTGCCCAGGTTCGGTAATTTGGAAGAAACCGCCGCCGTGAACCCGGCCGGACGGCCACTGATGGCGGGAGTCCATCAGCGTTTTATGAGGTTCACGGGAAAACGGTAGTGTTAACCTAGGCGGTAGTGTTCATCTATGAAATGGAGCGGGGCGTGCTCAGACCCTCGAATTATAAATATAGATAAGGTATAGGCAAGGTATCGGCCAGGTATAGGCAGCTTGGTAACCCCATAAAGCCTAGAAGCCCTTCGAGCGCATGCAGGAAGCATAAGCTCCTTGGTATTGCGCATCATGCGATTTGGTTTCGTTAAGTCCGTAAAGACTTCCGCCCGCCGCGCCGGTCACGCCACCTATGGCGGCGCCCTTGCCCGCGCCGCTCCCACCCCCTGCGATGGCGCCACCTGCTGCGCCCACCGCTGCACCAATAGCGGCGCCCAGCGCGGCATTCTTGAGCACTTCCTCGGTTTTGCTGTTTACTCGCTCATTGGCGTATCTGTTGCATGCGTCCATGACGGACTGTGGAGGATACGCTGGGTGAGGAGGATGTGCGCCTTGCGGCGGATAGGGCGGCGGAGGAGGCACGGCGCCCGAAGTGCTCCTGTTAGACTGGGCTCCGCGGCTATTCCGTTGAGATTGAGCCGGTGCGGCTTTCTCAGCTGGCGGCGCCGCAGCGCCCTTCTCCTCTGCTGCGGGCGCTTGCTGGCCGACCTGGGCTGTTTGCCCATCTGGTGAACCAATCTTGGAGTCCCGTCCTACTACGAGCAACGTGGCGGCAACAGTCGCTCCGACCAGCAGTATTCCAATTGTTGCGAACTTCCAATAGTTAACCGATTCGTTTGACATTGCCTCTCCCTCTACTTCTAAAACATGACTCTATTTTCAACCGATCCCATTTATTAACGACTAACGAGCGAGTCAGTATGAACCGCCACTCGATCCGCCTTTGGCCTTATGTTTTTCGTGACCATGACCGTGACCCATATCTTTTCCCTGGTCCTGGCGTCCCTGGTTGTGGTCACTCCTGACATCGGAACGATTCTGGGCCTTTGTTGCGCCGCTAGCCCACTGGGCATTCGTATTATCGCTTCCTTGCTCACTCATGTGCCCGGATACCATCCCGCTAGGATTTCCTAGCTGACCCGCCCCGCCGGGACTCGTGCCATCAGGCTGTCCGCCGCCCCCGCGCGCCACGGTCACGCTGCCATAGCACCCGAACGCAATGCCTGCCAATAAGATGATAACGCTCCTCCTATACATGTGCATCTCCTTTCCAATTATTATGTTATTAAAAACTGCCATATTAAGTTGCTATACCCCAGCCTGCAGATTTCTCTATCGCTGGGGTCAATTGGGCACGGACCATCTTGCAGATTTTGAGGTCCAGCACCATTGGACCAACATACATCCACGCTCAAGGAACTTGGGCTTGAAACGCTGGGACATTCCCCGCCCCGCTACGCTTGCGCATCTCTCCATTATCGCATCACCTATTGCTACTGGCTGGGCTGGGGCGCTACTTGCAGCCAGCCGCCGGGGCAACTTTTGACGTAAGGATAATATCCTTCCGGGTTGCGGCAATAGTGCCAGTAGTTCGACGCCTGGGCCTGAGGCTGGACTTGCACGACCTCTTGCCGTTGAATATACACAGGCGGCGCAGCGGGGGCCGCCACCACAGGCGCATATCCGGGCGCATAGCCAGGCGCATACCCATAGCCAGGCGCATACCCGTAGCCAACCCCATACCCATAGCCGGGTGCGTAGCCTGCGGATGAGTATCCATAGTAGGCTGTCCTCCCGCCGAAATAACTGCCCAGGCCATATCCCAGCAATCCCATGCCTAATCCCAACCCCAGTCCATATCCGCCATAACCTCCTCCATGGTGATGATGTCCGTGGTGATGATGTCCATGGTGATGATGGCCGCCCCTTGCCCATGCAGAATTCAGGGGAACCGATCCCAGCAGCATAAGCGTCACGCACATCAATTTTGCTTTTCTCATTTCAATCTCCAACTCGTGGTTATGGCAATGTTTAGTTGCAGGAAGAGCTGATCAAAACCAGGAATCCTTTATTGCAGCCTTTGCTGACATAACGCATCAGCGCCGGAATCGGTTGTCGTACAGTTACTGCGAACGCAATAATATTTTTGAGCTTGATCTTTACCGGTTTTACATTCTCTTAACCGGTTGCTTGGCCAGGCGTGTGGTCTGCAATCGTGAGTGCCGCTTGAATGCCGTTTACGAATGCCGAGGATGGGTGCGTAGACATGTCGGCGGCCAATACGCTGCGCAAGATCAAGTCGAAGACTCAATTAAACGGTGACAGTTAAATGTGACAGTTAAGCTTGACAGATTCCGTGCGTAAAATTATCGCCAACCGCTCAGCGAATGCACTCAGCCAATGACAACCGATGTGTCGGTCACGCGTTATATTGATACGGCGCAAAATATTTTCTGACGATTTGGATAAGTGCTTCATAATCGAATGTCAAATGGCAATTGAAATCAACTTCAAATGGCAATCGAGATCAACCTCAGATCACCCAAAACTGCGAAGTGGAGATTGGCATGAGAAAAGCCGGATTGATATGCGTCATACTTACGCTGCTGGGATCGGTTCCCCTGAATTCGGCATGGGCGGGGGGCGGTCATCATCATGGTGGAGGTCTGGCGCTAGGGCTGGGGTTGGGATTATTGGGAGGTTATGGCCTCGGGTATTATGGTAGGTTCCCCTACTACCCTCCCTACTATGGGTATCCGCCTGCCTATGGTTACGGCCCGCCTGCTTATGGCTATGGATATGCGCCTTACGGATATGGGTACGCGCCCGCTTATCCGCCGGTCGTGGCAGTTCCTTCTGCGCCGGTTATCATCCAGCAGCAACCGCAGGTCATGCAGGCCCCGCCAGCGGCCTCAGCCCCGGCTCCAGCAGTCAACTACTGGCACTATTGCCGTAAGCCTGAGGGATATTATCCTTACGTCAAAAGTTGCCCCGGCGGCTGGCTGCAAGTCGCGCCCCAGCCAAGTCAATAAGCCAAAAAGATTATGCAAGAAAGACTACTTAAATTATTTCCGCTATTGGCAGTATGTTTCCTGGCCGGATGTGTAAGCATTCCGACCGGCCCCAGTATGATGGCCTTGCCAGGCAATGGCAGAAGTTTTGACGAGTTTCGTTATGATGATTATGTCTGTCGGCAGTTTGCTTACGAACAGGCTGGCGGAACACCTCGCCGAGCCTCTATTGCCAGTGGAGTAGGGAGCGCCGCCGTCGGTGCCGGGCTTGGGGCAGCGGCAGGCGCGGCTTTAGGAGGCGGACGCGGCGCCGCGATCGGCGCTGGCACCGGCATGCTGGCGGGCGGCCTGGCAGGAGCAAATACCGCCAGAGCCTCAGGATCTATCAGCCAGCAACGCTATGACATGGCCTACACTCAATGCATGTATGCCAAAGGTCATCGTGTGCCGGTATCCGGACAGGTCCAGTACAGTCCGGCCACTCCTTACCCGTCTACGCAGGGAAGTCCCTCAAGATCAATGCCTCAAGGCGTTCCGCCACCTCCTCCGGGGGCTCCGCCACCACCTCCTCCAGGGACTCCACCGCCACCCCCGCCCCGTTAAGACTCCTGGTCAGCTCGGGTTTTGTGCGCCGGCCGTAACAGGTATGTCCACGACTGGGCGATGGCCACGTATTGATGGGGCTGTGCTTGTGTTGACGGCCCCGCGGCTCTAATGCCGTAACCGGGCCGCGTTGGTCTCGCCACGGTAGTACGAGGTTGCTTATAGGCCCAAGCCCACCTGATACGTGAAGCGGTAAACAAAGCATAAGCGCACGCACGGACACCAGGCGAACGGGCAGTAAACGGAAGGGCAAGCAGTATCCAGGCCAGCAACCTGCCGGGGATTTGCTTTAATGAGGTTATGAAATGCCCTTCCGCTTTAGGTGTGCTGATCTATTTCTGCTCCGCCGTTTCATCACAAGGCGCGGAGTTCGGTGAATTGCGCCACAAATTGGTGGAGGAGGTTGCCGCCTCGGCACGCGACGACGGCTTCCCCCTGAGTCCCCGCGTTATTGCCGCGATGGAAAAGGTCGAGCGCCATCGCTTTGTGCCCGCCTGGCTGGTTCCCTTTGCCTATCTCAACCACCCCCTCCCCATTGGCCACGGGCAAACCATTTCGCAGCCTGTGGTCGTCGCAGTGATGACCGAATTGCTGAACGTCAAGAATGGTGACAAGGTGCTTGAGATCGGCACAGGTTCAGGTTATCAAGCGGCCGTCCTGGCGGAAATAGCCAAATCGGTCTACAGCATCGAAGTCATCGAGCCCCTGGAAAAACAGGCTGCCGAGCGATTAAAGTCCCTTGGCTATGGCAACGTCACCGTGAAAATGGGCGATGGTTATTATGGCTGGCCGGAAGCAGCTCCGTTCGACGCCATTGTCGTTACCGCTGCGGCAAGCCAAATACCACCCCCTCTGCTCAAACAGCTAAAACCGGGCGGACGCATGGTGATCCCGCTGGGTATGCAATTCGTGACACAGTATTTGATGCTGGTGGAGAAACGGGCGGACGGATCGGTGACGACTCGACAGATCGTACCGGTCGCCTTCGTTCCGCTTACGGGTGGGCATTAACGAATCTCAACAGGTGCGGCCCGCGCCCCAAGGATGAATTCAAAGATGCCGATGTCGCGCCCGCCGCTTATCGCGATCTCCTTGCTGTCCGCCTGCATGCTGGCGTATGAGGTGGTGCTGACGCGCCTGTTCAGCATGGTGCTGTGGCATCACTTTGCTTACATGATTATCAGCGCCGCAATGCTCGGATATGGAGCAAGCGGCACGGCGCTTGCATTGCTGAAAGAAAAAATCGCTCCGCATTTTGGCGCAGTGTACCTCACTGCTGCCGCAGCGATGGCGTTTTTGATGCCTGCGGCGTTTCTGCTGGCGCAGCAGGTTCCCTACAATCCGCTCGAATTGCTGTGGGACACAACCCAGCCAGCCAAATTGCTTGCGATTTATTTGCTGATGATGTTGCCTTTCTTTTGCGGCGGGCTGAGCATCGGGCTGGTCTGGTGGCGCTTCGGCCGCGAAGCGGGCCGCATCTATGCCTATGACATGCTTGGCGCAGGGGCGGGCAGCCTGGGCGTTATCGGTGTGCTGTTTCTCCTTCCGCCCGAGAGGTTTCTGATCATGCTGACGGCATTAGCCTTGCTGGCCGCCGCAATTGCCGTAATCGAGCTGCAGATGAAGCAAAGATCGCTGATGAAGGCATTTATCGGCCTGGCTTTGCTCGTGGCTGTGGTGCCATCCGGTAACTGGCTGGAAGTAAGGCCCTCTCCCTACAAGGATCTGAGCCAAACCCTGCATGTTGCCGGGGCGCACGTAGTCGCGGAGCGTTCCAGCCCGCTGGGTCAGATCACAGTCGTCGAGAACACCCGTATTCCCTTTCGCCATGCGCCAGGGATGAGCCTCAATTCCACCGACGAACCAGCACCCCAGTTGGCGATTTTTGTCGACGGTGATGGCCCATCGGTACTGACGCGATTCGATGGAGAGCTTGCGCCGCTGGATTACCTCGATCAGCTAACCTCGGCGTTGCCTTATCATGTGCTGGAAACGCCGCACGCAGAGCCGCATGTACGGCGGCATGCGGGGCCGCACGTCCTGGTACTGGGCGCGGGCGCCGGCAGCGATGTATTGCAGGCGCTTTATCGGGGGGCGGGAGAGGTCGATGCGGTAGAGCTTGACCGCAACATCATCGATCTGGTCAAGAAACGCTTCCATGAATTTGCCGGCGATCTTTATATTCGGCCGGATGTGCATGTGCACGAGGCGGAAGCGCGCGGCTTCGTCAATGCAACTCATAAGCGCTTTGATCTGATTCAGGTTGCACTGTTGGATTCGTTCGGGATCGCCTCGGCAGGACTATATGGGCTGAGCGAGAGCTATCTGTATACCGTGGAGGCGCTCCAGACCTACCTGAGCCGCCTTACGCCAGGCGGCGTGCTGGCCATTACGCGCTGGCTCTCCCTGCCGCCCCGCGATACGCTGAAGCTGTTCGCTACCGCAGCGGTTGCTTTGGAGCGCGAAGGCATAGCCAATCCGGCTGCGCGGCTGGTAATGATACGGGGCTGGAAGACCGTGACACTTCTCGTGAAGAATGGCGACTTCACGGGGCCGGAAATCGATGCGATCAAGCAGTTCAGCCGCGAGCGCTCGTTCGACGTGGCATATTATCCAGGCATGCGCGCGGATGAGGCCAACCATTACAACCTGCTGGATAAACCGTACTTCTTTGAAGGAGCAACGGCATTGCTCAGCACCCAGCGCCAGTCCTTTATCGACCGGTATAAATTCTATATCGAGCCTGCAACGGACAACCGGCCCTATTTTTTTCGCTTCTTTAAATGGAGCGCGGCCGCGGAATTATTTGCGTTGCGTAAGCAGGGAGGCATGCCGCTTCTCGATTGGAGTTATCCGCTGCTGGCGGCGACGCTGGTGCAGGCGTTTATCGCCAGCATTCTTCTGATCCTGGCCCCGCTTGCGGTATCGCGTGCCCGGCGCAGCCTTCCTCCTGGCAGAATGGCTTTCTATTTTCTTGCCATCGGCTTGGCTTTCATGTTCATGGAAATCGCCTTCATTCAGAAATTCGTGCTGTTTCTGGCGCATCCCTTATATGCCATTGCCGTTGTGCTGTGCGCGTTTCTGGTGTTTGCCGCTGCGGGAAGCCGGCTCGCCGGCCGATGGCACGGAAATGCGGACGCTGGCAGGTATTTAATCCTTGCGGTAGCCGGGATCGCGGCCTTTTCGCTGCTCTATCTGGCGCTTCTGCCCTACCTGTTCCGGTTCCTCATCCATTTACCGGATGCGGCAAAAATACCGATTTCCATTGCACTGATCGCGCCGTTGGCTTTGTGCATGGGGATACCCTTCCCCACCGGCATGGCGCGGCTGGCAAGCACGGCCGATGATGCAATACCCTGGGCATGGGCCATCAATGGTTTCGCGTCGGTAATAGGCGCGGTCCTCGCTACATTGCTGGCTATTCATCTGGGATTTGCCGCGGTGATTCTGCTGGCTGTCCTGATCTATACGGCCGCTGCCGCTGCCTTAAGAGGACAGGGTTAGGAGGACTCGCTCAGGAGGATTCACTCAGGAAGACTCACTTAGGTGGGCCTGTTCATCCAGACCGGGCAGCTCACAAAATTTAACCCGGCGGCGCGCAGGATGAGACTCCAGCGAGATTATTTCTGAGTATTTGTTCAAGCTTCTTTGCAGCAAATTGTAGATATCCAGATCGAAGCTAAAAGATCTGTCGAATGTGCGGGTCCGCAAGATTTCATCGAGTTCCGCTTCATCTTCCACGGTTCCGATGTGACACCAGTTTTCGAAAATGTGAAGCTCGCTGCGATCGGTATCCTCGTTGAGTTCGCGAATGCCGATCTTGCCGGAATAAGGCCAGCCCTTCAGCAGGTAAGGAACCAGTGCCTGCTTGAGGCGCAGATAATGAAGCTCTGGAGATTCCCTGCCCGCACATACGCCATCACAGCGCTTAAGCTGCTGGGCAAAGCATGCGCCCTTCCCACTTTCGATTCCTATCATGCGGGGGCACAGCCTGTTATCTATAGCCATCCTGCGAAGCGCTTCGGTAGCCGCTTTTTTTGAACGGAAGAGGCCATACAGATATTCGAACAGCGCCGGATCAATGTAATCCCCGGTAACTATATTGACCAGTGGAACCTGGTTGAGCCCATCTGCAAGGCTCAATGAAAACAAATCTCTGGAAGAACGCAGCCGGCGGTTATGGATGGGCTGGCGCTCTTTGATCAGCATCGATTCGAGCAGGAGCGCGCCCAGTTCTCCGGCGGTTTCTATCCAATCGACGCGAGTGAGCTGCTGCCCGATCCGCATATCCTTGCTGGATGCATGATCGCTGTTGAAATGCGACATCACACGGGATCGTAGTGCTATGCTTTTGCCGATATAGAGCGGCAAATCGTTCTCGCCATAAAAAAGATATACCCCGGGGCCGTCAGGAATCTCATCCAGAAAAGCGGCATCCAGACCGGCTGGCAAGCTTGGCCCTTTCAGTAATGAAGCAACCGCTTTCAGAACCCCATCTTCCCCCAGTTCGCGTTTGACCAGCTCAAAATAAGCCACCACAAGCTCGACATCGCCCATTGCCCTATGCCGGGCACGGCTAATAAGTCCGTGGCGATGCATGATTGCGTCCAGACCATGCCCCCTGTGCTGGGGATAGAGCGTGCGGGACAGCTTGACCGTGCACATGACCCTCTGACGAAGGACCGCGCCCAAACGCTTGAATTCAGCCTTGAGGAAACCATGGTCGAACCGGACGTTATGCGCCGCCAGCACCGCGCCTTCAATATAGCCGTACAGCTTGTCAGCGATGTCCTCAAAAAACGGCGCATCCCTGACCATGTCATTGGTGATACCGGTCAAGCGTGAAATGAAAGGAGGAATACTGATGCCCGGGTTAACCAGTGTTTCCCAGCGCTCGGTTTCTATTCCGTCCTCGAAACGGATGAGGGCAATCTCGGTGATACGGTCGTACAGGGGAGTTCCCCCGGTAGTCTCGAGATCCAGGATGACGCAGTTGTGCAGGCAGGAAAACATTGCTGTTACCGGGCTAGAACGATCCGATGCGGCCACCGGTCGAATTCTGCGAAAAAAGGATCGAAGAAAAGATCTTTAGGGCGCTCGCGAGAATAGTATTGCATCCTGCAGCCCAGCCGGGCTGCGGCGCCAACTTGTTCCTGACGGACACAAGTGTTTTTTTAACGACTGCAACTGAAATGCCGTGATAGGACACTGCCCGGCTAGAACATATCGGGTGTGGGACGGTCTGCGTGGAGGCAAATGCTCTCGGCTGGCAGAGCTTCTCCCCACTGTGCAATCAGACGCCGGTACTGCTCCCCAACGGGTCGTATTTTACGGTCCAGGTCGTATAGTCCCAGCGCGTTCACATGGCCGTTATTTTCGCAAAGGGCGGTGTCCCAGTCTACCTGATCGGTAAGGCTGTACCATGTGAAGCCGATGATTGGCACCCCATCCTGTTTCAACCGGATGATATTAGCCCACTCTTTCCATAGCCATGCCGGTGATTTTAATGAATCCGGGAGGTTCGTTTCCGTGTGCATCACAGGCATATGGTAGCGGTCAAAATATTGCTTTGCAATGACATAAAACCCGAAAACCTCGCCCGCACGGCTCAGATGGCCATCCTTAGAGACAAGCCGTTCATTTGTGATGTAGTAGTCATTGCCCATGATGCAGTGGGGTTTTAATGCGCGTCCCTCGTGCTGAAACCAGGCATAATCCTCGCGGGACATGCCGTTATCGGTCAGATACTGATACATCCGGGCACTCACATCCTTGCCATAGCAGAGATCGAGCGAAAGAAACCTTTTTTCGTTGAATAGATCAGCCTTTTCCCTGACTGCGGGGTCCTCCGGATGAAAGTATTCGCTCGATTCGCTCTGGATGAAACGTGCATCAGGCCGGACCTGCAAGATGGCTCTTTCTGCTAGCAGGGTTGCGTTGCACAGGTTCTGCAGCGCGGTCACAAACGCTCGATCCGAGGACAGGCGCTCGTTCCACAATCCCCACTGAGCGGAAAAAATCGCGCAAACGTAGATTTCGTTCACCGGGGTGTAGAAGCGTACCCATGGGAAACGGGCCGCAAATGCACGTGCATACTCGGCAAAAAGCGGAGGCCATTCCGGATTTTGAAAATTACCGACCCAGTCCGGTACGCCAAAGTGGCAGAGGTCTACTATTGGATTGATGTTCAGCTTCTGCAACTCATTGAAGGTCTCGTCCGAAAACGACCAATCATAACGTCCGGGTCCAAGGTGAGTACGATAGTAGGGCGGCCCATAACGCAAGTACTCGATACCCATTTCACGCACGAGTTGAAAGTCCTCGCCCCACCTCTGATAGTGACCGCACTTTTCCATCTCGTCGACGCGAGCTGTCGCGCCGTCAGAAAGACGAATTGTGGGGTAACTATTTTCGATACCTGTACTGAACAGGAAGCGATTCATGTGATGGGTATTGCAAATGGCAAGACTCTGGACAACGTTGTCTCATGATCCAAGTTTAGCCTTTGCTTCGATTCTCTGCTGCGGCAGCGGATTACTGATGATTTTAACCCGTTTCAGGTCTTGAACAGCCAGATGAGAGCTCGTTACAAAAGTAAACCAATTGCAAACTGATGCGTTATTTGCACTGTAGTCAAGCAGATAAGGGTGCTAGCCATGAGAAAAATTCGTTTTGTAATATTTGCGCTGTTCCCGCTGTTCCTTGTAACAGCTGGAATAACTAGCGCTTATGCTCATAATTCGATGAGCTTCAGCTTTAATCTAGGTGGCGGAGGCTACTACCCTCCACCTCCTGTGTACTACACTCCCCCTCCTCCTGTGTATTACGCTCCGCCTCGGGTTTATTACCAGCCGTTGCCGGTATACCAGGGATATTTAGTACCAGGCGGCCAATATAATGGGCGGCATTATCGCCGGCATCATGATGGTGATGATCGTGGCTGGCGCAGATATCGCGGTCGTCATCACGATGACGACTAATACACTGCTTATCCGTAAGCATCGATAACCAACAACTTTAATCGAAAAAAATCAGTTCCAGGGATGCGACGCCTTCCATACCCAAGTTTCGAAAATCTTGTTGAGCTTGTCGCGTATAAAAAAGAGACTCACCGCATCGTTTCCCAACGATCGCCCCGGTGAAGTCTCCATTCCATTGCGGTAAGGCGGCTCAACTACCGCGCACGAAGTTCTTCCGAACATTTGACTTTGTAATATCGGAATGTCAGGGGTTGGCCTTGAGCCTTGCCGGCTTTTTAGGCAGGGCATCCAGAATGATGTGGCTAAGATTGATGTCCTTGCCGGGATAGGTGGCGCCGCCGCTGGTGTTGTGGCAGCTGAAGCAATTGGTGCCGCTACCCTGCACGAAGGTCTCCATGGTGGAGTTGGCGAGATTGATAGAGCCGATGGCTTCGGACTCGAGATTTCCGTTACCGGGCTGGAGCGTGTTGGCAAGTATCCAGACAGTGCCGACCAGACGATAATTGGCAAAGACAGGGTTAACCGTATTACTTGTCTTTTCCTTGATTGCCGTCTGGAAATTCTGATTGGCGGACTTGATATCCGCCACGCGCGTAGCGGGGGTGGCGCCGCCATAGGCAAATTGACGGAAGACATTAGTGATCGGGGTGATCACCTGCGTGGCCGGGTTGATCGCAAGACTGTCCGGCATTTGATTGGAGGCATTGGCCGGCGTGCCGCCCTTGTAGAACGTATAGTTTTGCGTGTTGATGGGGCTGGATGAATTCGGCTTCATGCCGGGGGGCAGGTCAGGGGCGTTGCCGATCTGCTCGAAGGTGGCCCAGGCAAACTCAGGTTGATCCTTGATTATGCCGACCACATGCACGCCGACGAGGGCAACGGTGACGCCGGGCTGGGTCTGGCCGTTCGGCTTGATTCCGCCGTGGCCATCACTCTCAAGCAGGTCGATGGTGGCAGTGGTGGTGAAAGTGTCATTGGTATTTTCGCCAGGTTGTACGATGCGCCACGATGCCTTGAAGACCGTGGCAGCGATGGGATAGGGCAGCGCGGGCGCGGCATTTTTATAGTTGTCCGGCCCATGGTATTTCTGCGTAAATGCAAAATAGATCGGATCCATATGAGTGGAATAATAGACGGCGCGCCCATTCTGGTCGACGAGCACGCCGTTCGATCCAGCCTGCTCGATGCTACTCATTTCTGCCGGTTTCTGAACGCGCGGCTTGAGCGCCAACGGGCGCGGCCCTACTTTGGCTCGCAAAGCGCTGCCAGACTTTAGGTCGTCGACAGTGGGAAGACTGAGGAAGAGCGGCTGTCCAGTTCGATCGTTCTGCATCCAATGGACGAAGGCAGTCCATGACCAAACATGAAAATCACAGTCAGTGGTCGGTTCGGGACCCGTGGGACTGATAAAAAGCGGTTGGAGGTTCTTGGACTCCCACCAACCAAGCGGCGCATTACAGGTCGTCTGTGCGGCGAGATTTCCATTCAGACTAAAGAGCAGAAAAGCCGTCGCGGCGATAGGGATATATTTATTCTTCATTGGTTATCTCCTGATTGATCTCAAACAAAATTTTTATTCATCCGCGCCTACCAGAGTCGCTGCGCCACGATCAGGCGATGAGCGCTCCTTTTGGGCTTATTCGTCTTTTGGGGAAGTAAGTTACGGTGCAACCTATGTTACCGGCAGGTTGTCAACCTCATGCCCGCCGTAGCTGAAGATGTTGTGGCCCTTGCAACGCGTTGACGGTGAAAAATGTGGCTTCCAACTTCGTGTTGCGCCGGTGACCTGCAGAGGCTGGGAATGAGTTTCCCGAAGTGCATGCGCCGAATATAGACAAAACGCGGCGATTTCAATGCAGCGAAAAGAAACCGGTTTTTCAGTCTCTTCCGCAAGAAGGAGATGGTGCGTAGTTCGAAGCGAGGAATAGGCGAGACATCTTGAGGCGGGATGGAGGTTTGCGCCCACCCTTTGCATCCCTCATCCGCTATAACAATGTGCAGTCTTAGAAGGGTTTTACCGCTCTTGCGGAGACATTAAAAAACGCCGAAAGCTCGAAATGCGTCAGCGGCAGAATTTAGACAACAAGCCGCCCTGGCAATTGAGTAAAAACCCCGCTTCAAAGAGCGCATTCTTTGGTTGAGGTCAGATTAAGGGATCGTCGGATTAAGGGACCGCTGCCAAGCATTTGTCTAGCTCATCTTAAAAGGACCGATTCTTATACCCACACACACGTTCAAGAATCCACCTTCTCTGTTCCGCCCACCAGGCCGAAAATGCGTCATCCTCGTGGTCAAGGCCGTCATTAGTGAACTTATCGATGTCCCAGAAGAATGCCCCAGTCCCGACCACACTACGCCAAATCATTTCCAGCTCGTATAGCCTCTCTTCATATCCGTCTCGCTGGGTCTTGAGTTGCCTAAGTTCAAATTGCTTGGCGCACCACACGCCCAGAGTTGCAAAAATCACCCATATTCCGGTGTTTAGCCCGGAGCCGGCATACGACGGTGAGTAGTGCATAACTATTCCTACAATAATGAAGAACCAGTACCAATAACTGCTTGCTGCTTTTGCCGCACTCTTGATCCGCTCGTCCAAATCAGACATTAAGCCAAAACATCGCGCCGCCGCCTCAATTACTGAGTAAGCGATATCGATGCGCCGATTAAACTCTATCTTTTCTAATTCGGTCATTTGAACCCCTAGCTCAGCATTTAAGACTATCGGGCGCATTAACACGACCCCGCCTGATCGTGCGTGCCCATAGGTAAACTGAATGGTTTTGGTCTGGGCAGGTAAGTCGTCGCTGCATTAAACACACAGCGAGGCGACCGCAAACATGCGCTCATCACTCTCCAAACACCAAGGCGTATGTTACGAGTTATAGCGCCGCTCACCCATTGGACTGAGGTACAGTGTGAGGAAGGCAATGACCATGAGATTCCTGGTCCACAGCCGCAACGCCAAGTAGGTCAATAACGAAACATTGGGAAGGTGGCACAAACAAACTGTCTAAATACGGTTAAAAGCGTGCGCTTAAAAGCGCAATAGAAGAGGCCTACCGACAGAAAATACCCTCACCCGCGAACCTCTCCCCGGAGGATAGGAAGAAGGTGCTCCCAGTGGCAGAGGGGGCCATAAGCGGAATTAAAAACGGCTCAAAGAAATCCGGCTTTCAAAAGGGAACTCTTTCGATGGGGAAATCATAATGTAGCGCTTCGCTTCTTCTTCGATAGCGCGAAGAGAAGATGGAAATCCAACGAGCTTAGGTCGGAACCCGGGACCAATGGGTTTCCCAATCATTAAATCTGTCCGTGGGCATCGGCATGCCGACAAAAAAGCCTTGTGCTACATCGCATCCCCAGGTACCAAGCTGATCCCAAAGTGCCTGGCTCTCTACACCTTCCGCGACCACTCGCAGACCGAGATTATGACCCAGCTCGATAGTTGATCGCACAATCAGTGCAGAATCGCTGCTCGCCACCATCGGCATTACGAAAGATTGGTCGATCTTGATCCAGTCGACCGGCAGTTTTTGCAAGTAGCTGAGGCTGGAATACCCTGTGCCGAAGTCGTCAATGTAGAGCTCGACACCAAGTCCCTTAAGGCGAGCCAGTGTATCGAGTGCACGTATCGGGTCCTCCATCAATGCGCTCTCGGTAATTTCAAACTGAACGAGCTCTGGCGGAAGGCCCCAGGTAGAAAATAGGCCTCGGATACGTTCGATCAGCGTTGGATCACGCAGATCGTGCATCGACAGGTTTACTGATAACGGCCTTGCCAGCCCGGCTTCATGCCAGGCATAGACCTGGCTGAATGCGGCTTTCAACATCCAGTTTGTAAGCGGGCTGATGAGCGCGGCTTGTTCCGCGAGCTTGATGAATTCGCCGGTGTCGATCGAGCCGTGCGTAGGGTGCTCCCAGCGCACCAGCGCCTCCGCGCCGCACGGTTGGCGCGAGGGGATGGTTGCCTTAGGCTGGCAATAGAGGCGCAATTCGTTCCTTTCGATTGCTCGCCGCAACTCACCCATCAGGCTAAGCCGTCGCGTGTTTTCCTGTTCCTGCCCGCTGTAGAAGGCATAGCCGCTGAAGGCATAGCCGCTTCTTGTGGGCTTCGCCTTGCGCACCGCCGCGTTCGCCCTCCTCAGCAGGGTTTCAGCCTCGATACCGTGCCCCGGAAACAGCGCAATTCCAGCGGATATCGGCGGGTCTATTGTCAGCTCCGATATCTCCACCGGATCATTCACAACGTCTATAAGCCGCTGGGCTTCCTCCGCTGCATCATCGGCTCCGGCATTCTGGACTAGCAGAGCAAATGCTGCTTCGCCTATATGTGCCAAAAGGGCGTCGGGCTTCGCAGCTCCCGCAAGACGTCGCGCCAGTTCTTGCACCAATTGGTCTCCCGCGCGGTGGCCGAGGATTTCGTTGATTTCATGGAATTGTCCGACCTCAAGGTAGAGCAATGCCAAGGGTTGATGTCGGCGCTTCGCAAGCTCTATCGCTTCTTCCAGGCGCTCATGCAAGTGGACTCGGTTCGGCAGATCGGTCAGACGGTCATGGTAAGCGAGGTGAGCAATCGCATCTTGAGCTTTGTGGTGTTCGATTCGCATCCGCAAGTTTGTAATCCCAAAGGCAAGATCATCCGCCAGCTCGTTAAGCAGCGCGAGTTCTTCGTCGTCGAATCCCTCGGGGTCGGCCGCTGCCATTAAGAGCGCCCCCAGTATTTCTCCCTCAACCTGAAGTGGAAATGCCGCAGCCGAGGCATAGCCTCTGGCTGTTGCAAATTCCATTAACTTGGCGTCAGCGGGGGTAGCATAGGCGGGGTCAGTCAAGATGTGCTTCGCCACGCTGCGTTTGCCCGTGCTAACGGCGGCAGCGAACGGCTTCCTGGCAATATCTGTACCACCCCAGGAGGGATAAAGCGTCTGGAGATGTTCTTTGTCCATCCCAACGCACTCCCTCCACTGGATATCCTTGTTTTCATCATTTCGGGTGTACCCGACACACGCGACGGGGTAGCCGCCCTGCTCAACGATTACGCGGCACATCTCGCGCAAAAGCTCCTGCTCGTCCGAGGCCCGCAGCAAGGTACGATTGCCGGCGCTCAAGGTTCGCAATGCGCAGCTGATACGCTCCAAGTTGTCTGGCTTTTTGTCCACTGGCATAAACTCCCAATTATTTCCCCGCCGGGCTCCAACGCTAAAAGTTAAATCTCCCCGCTTGCGGAGGCTACATCGCAGATGCGGTCGCTCGCCGAAGAATTACTCATATGGTAGGTACCGTTCCGCCATCAATAACGTATTCCGTTCCAGTGATGGAAGCAGCGCGCGGCGACACCAGGAAAGCAACCAGATCTGCGACTTCCACCGGCTTTGCCGGGCGCCCCAGCGGGATGCCGCCAAGCGACTTCATCAATGTCTTGCGGGCGCCTTCATAGTCCGTGCCTGTTTTGACTGCTATCTCGTTGACCAGTCCTGCGGCCGCTTCCGTCTCAACCCAACCAGGGGAAACCCGAACCACGCGCACTCCTTTGGGACTGATTTCCTTGGACAGGCCCTTGCTGTAATTGCTCAGCGCCGCTTTTGCCGCGGCATAAGCCATCGTTGCCTCAGGAAGCGGCAATTGACGTTGTATTGAAGTGATATGGACGATCACGCCCGTTCCCTGCGCAAGCATTCCAGGCACCAGGGCCCGGTCGAGTCGGACAGCGGGAAAAAGGTTCAGATCGAGCGCACGCTGCCATTCATTGTCATCCAGCACAGCGAAACCCCCGGCAGGCGCGGAGGAGCCGCCAACGACATGGACAATGATGTCCACTCCGCCCAACTGATCACGCACTGCCTCGACGACTGTAGCGCAGCCTTCCGCCGTAGTGATGTCCGCAGCAACGAACAGCACATCCGGCGCAAGGTTGCCGGGGCGCGAGCGCGCCGTAGTGAGTATCTCGGCTCCTTCCTCCCTCAGCCGTGCGACGACTGCTTCGCCGATGCCTTTCGTTCCCCCGGTAATCAGCGCACGGCGCCCTTGGAGTTCCAGGTTAAATGTCATCAGTGAATCTCAAGAGATATGATTTTGTTGCTCGCGAGTCTGAACGCATATTTAAGTGTAGTAGGGGCTGGTAAAAAAACTGCCGGAGACTGGAGCAATCACTCGGTCTTTCCGTCCCGTTGTGAGATGCCCAGCGGCTCAGTCGTGTGCTGGTACTTGTTCTTGGCTGCTCACCACAGAATGGCGGCACGACTTTTAATATCTTGCCTTCATCCTTTACAACTGCATTATCGGCAAAACATTCTTCAGGGGCACGTGGATCATTGGCTCTCCGCACTATGAACACGCTTTATGAAGAAATACTTGTTAGAGTTTGGGAACGTATTGCCATAAGCTGGACGCAGCTAGTCCACTTGAGATTGACCTATAGTCCGGCGATGAATTAGCCGCATATTTCAAGCGGGACCGACTATCTGTTATGGAAAGGATTGTATGCCTGATTTTCCTAAGGCAATCAGGCTGTCGCCGGCAACTGGCGGCAAAGGACATCATTGTGGAAAGCCCACGAAGTTGTAGAGAGGGAAAGGCTGCGCATTTGGTGGTTCGATTTTGGCAGGCTTCTGCCTGTGACGAAAGTTGCAAGCGACATATTTCTGCCGGTCGTAGCGAAAGTCGCAACCGGTACTGACCGGACGGCCGATCTTCCTCAAAGCAGATGCACAACGCCTAAGCTCAGCCGCTGGTTGTGGTGCAGTATGTGGCTGATCGGCTAAGCGCCTTGTTGGAGCATGCGGCGTACGGATGAGCTTAAGGGCTCATGTATATAGCTCCTCGCAAGATATTCGCTGTCATATTTTTTCGTTAAAGTCAAACCTTGAACCGGGACTGGAAAATCCTGAACTGCAAGCCTACGAGAAGAAGAGCCTGCCTGCGTGCAGATAGCCGTAATCCCGGGACGTCATTTACAACCACATAGAAAAATTCGTTTACGTTATTTTGGAGAATAAAATGCACCGTACGAAATTATTACTTCTGGTACCTATGCTGGTCGGGTATATGAGCTCTGCATCTGCGGTGGGACCGGGTTACTTGGGTAATTTGAGCGGCAATACTTACAGCATCGGTCATACTTTCTCAGCATTAGCCCACGACTCGCCATTTGTTGACACTTACATTTTCGATATAGCACCTCAATCTGTTACGGTCGGTACGACTGTCACCATCAATCTCGATATGCCGTTCTTTCCCAGACCCCAGTTTGAACTGTTAAATATGTCAATTAAATTTACCGACGCAACGGGTGCTACGATTTATGATACTGATAATCAGAGTAACGCTGCGGATTACACGCTCGCCGTCTCCGCCACACTGCCCGCCGCTTTGGGTTACAAATTTGTTGTGGCAGGCGATGTAACGGGTAATCTTGGTGGTAGCTACGGGGGTGTTCTGCAGGCTTTGCCGGTACCCGAACCTGAAACCCATACCATGGTGCTGGCTGGCTTATGCCTGATCGGCACCATATGGCGTCGTTGCAAGAATGCCGCTTGGGCATAGAACCTGATAAGCCACAGAGGGAGGATGTCCTTTGGTGGTCCTTCCGTTTTTATCGCCTGACGGTCTCTTCCTGGCACATTTGAATCTCCAAGGAGATGTTAGACCAGAATTCGTCGGATACTGTCTGTCATCACATCTGAACTGCAACGTTTTGCAATTACCGGGTTGATGAGGCTAAATCTTGGGAGCAGGTCAGCTATGGTTACTACATATCGTAACTCAGTAATATGGATGCGAGGTGGTCGTCTTTGACGTTTAAGGAAGCAACAAGATGAGCCTGGCCGTCTGTAATACAGAGTCAATCATTGTTAGAAGCAAGACTACTAAGTGTTGTCCTTAACTCAAACCTAAGTTAAATAAAATGACAGACCTAGATTCGTTCTCGGAATACCAAAACAACTTTTTATCTTTGATAATCAGCGACCTTGATGGGCCAACCTGTACATCTAGCCTTCTTGATGTCATCAAAAGTATCATCAATACTTTGAAACCGGATTGGTACATTGACCACCAGATGCTTTCAGAAAGGCTCTTCCAAGATCTAGTGGTGTGCTTGGCCGCTTGCAATTATTCAAAAATCAAATATCTTTCCCAGAAATGTCGGCACGAAGAGTCGAACTCGGAACCTCCTGAATATAAATTGGATTCCAGTAAGTTGGAATTGATAACATGAAAGGGGAGTGGTTAAGTAAGGCTCAAAAATTCCTACTATACGGCTACTAAATCTAAACGACCACGACTCGCCTTTTGCAAGTACTGGTTTTATTGGCGCGTCATGAGCGGTCGAACGCTCAAACTAAAAAAGACTTGCTGTAGGGACAACACTTCCTTTAGGGTCATCGTCCCTTCGTGGTTTTTCCCTTTTTGCGCCTGAGAGTCTGTTCTTGGCACATTTGGGTCGATAAAAATGCGGCGAGAAAGAGGCATTGTCGGGCTGTGCGTCCCTGGGTGAGGCATCAATACGCCTTAGTTAATGCAGGGTAAATACACGCCTCGACCAACCTCATGCCCGGACCGGAGCTTTTGAACTGAACAGTTCACATGAAATACGGTCAAATAGGCAACGAAATAACAAAAAGGAGATCAGCCATGAAATATGCTATCGCTCCCCTTACCCGCCCGCGGACAGGCAAAAAACAAGACGTCATTCTGCGCGGTTGATGCGCTATGGCCGACCTGTCAAAACTCGAGGAGTATATCGCTCTCGTTGATCGGCTTGTCGAACTTGCCGATAAGAATGAATTGGCGGACTGCGCCAGGTTACTCGCTTTAAACATTGCTCATTATGAACTTCTATACGGAGAGATGCGGCTTGCGGACCGGTTGGCCATGACCGGCACAGATACGCTTAATGATCAGCAACAAATGGTCGTGATCAACGGGATGGAAATTCTGAGGGGAATTTTAGTACATCTCTTGCAAGGACTGGACAAGAGGTCTGCTCACTGAAGTGTGTGGCCGCTTTGAAGATAACGAAGCAGACAGTTGAGATGAACTGTCCCACCTATGTCCCACAGAACAGAGGCCATTTGGTCAAATGGCTCTAAGTCCTTGATTGATTGGTGGGTCGTGAGCGGCTCGAACGCTCGACCTACGGATTAAGAGTCCGCTGCTCTACCAACTGAGCTAACGACCCGATTTGAATAAACCGGAGTAACTGATTGAAGCAAGGAGATGGCCACCTGGCGCCAAGTGAATACGGCAATGTTATCTCACTGCGAGAGGCCAAGCTCCAAGTCCCAAGTCATATCCTACCATATCCAGGTAAAAATTCGAACGGAACGATTAAACGCAGGAACCGCTATGCCGATACCCATGCTCAAAATCGGTACGGCAATATCGAAGTAAAAGGTTCGACTATATTGCTTTGCCCAAAAAGCTAGCCGATCAGATACCGCTGGCTATTTTAGGGATGGGTTCGATCCCCATGCACTCATTCAGCAAATCGCGCATGCGCCGCCAGTGCGAGCCCTCCCAGAATACGCGGTGGCAGTTATCGCACGTGCTGAATGTTTCAAAACGTTCACGCACCGAGGGTGGGAGGCGCGTCAGCACTTCTGCCTTGCCGATGGGATGTAACGGCACATTGCACTCCAGGCACAACGTGAACGGGTGCGCACCACGCCCCAGGTCGAGTCGCTCGAATATTTCACAAAATTGTTGTGGCGGCTTCAAGGCATGCACGTAGCAGCCATGTGTGATGGCGCGGCGCTTGAGTAGTTCGCGGTCGCGGGTGAGCACGATGCGCCCGTCACGCACAACGATAGCCTCGATTTCCTTGTCATGAAAGTTATTATCGTAAAGCGTGTCGAAGCCAGCCATACGCAGCAAGTGCGCCAAACCGCCCATGTGGGCATCCGCAACAAAGCGAATTAAGCGCAAAGGATGCTCGCGCACACGCAGCACAGGCGTGACGTCGAGCATCTCGAATTTTGGAAAGACGGCCACGCGGTCGCCCCCTTGCAACAGCCGGTCAAACCCTACCGATTCCCCATTGACCAGAATCAATTCGACCTCGGTATGAGGCACACCCAGAGCCTCGATCATATGCTTGGTTGTCGCCGCGCGCGCGCAGGTGCTCGCAAATTCGCGCTTACGACGCTCAGGTGCAAGAAAATCGTTCAGTTCTTCGTAGAAGCGAAACGTTGCGGTGACCATGAAGCACTACCATCTTTCGGGGCAAAAGTACGTAGCAGAAACTACCGATAAAGCAGCCATAATTCTGAACGCAACAAGAAGAACGGGTTTGATATAGCTGATTTATGGTTATAGCTCCCATGTGAGTTTTCGGAAGCAATCCAGCTGTAAAAGTCCATGTAGTGTCAGATAGCTCTGGTCTGGAAGGAAGCAATGAATGCGGCGATACCTAAGATTATTATAGATGGCTCGGGAATCGCAAGCGCGCCAGAAGCGGACATCCCACGCGAAGCAAAGATCCATGAAACCGGCTTCGAGCGTAAGTTGTGCGATTCACACTCATCAATAGCCCAGGGGAAAGCGGCAACTCCAACTCATGCACGCCTCGCCCTTATCTTCCCTCGCAGTTCACCAGGCAAGGAAAGATCCTGTCCACTGGTAATTTATTATGCCCGGTGAGAACGGTGCGCTAGTCCTGACTGCATTTACCAGCGTATTCCTTGCTTCAGTTCAACGCGACCGAAGCGGATACTTGCCGGTGAGGACCCATGCCTCGGTAACAGGCCGCAATAGCTCACTTACGTATTCGATGCGAACACCCATTTTGTCAGGCGCGGTGATAATGGCGTAAGCTGGCTTGTCGCATGCCGAGCGCAACAAAGCATCGATCCCAATCCCTTGCTTCTTTAACTTGCTGATCCTGCCTTCGATATCGGGTTCCCAAATGCCAAAATAGAGAATCTGCCCAGTATTTTTCTCGGAAAATATCCCATTGCCGGTGGCCTGAAGCAACTCCACGTAGGGCGCCCTGGTTCTTGAATATACGGCGATAAGCCTGGTAGTCTCGGTCTGTTGCGTTTCAGGGTTCTCGAAGCACACGATGGCTTCGGCAGGTTCGGTAAACTTTATGTCTAGCAAGTTGGAGTAATGCTCAACGGCTTCGTCGTAATTTGAGACAACTATTCCGATGTGATAATAGATGTGATCCAGCATGCTTTCCTCATTTTTATGAAAATAATTATTGTTCTTTCTGAATCAGCGTCGTGACGGCTGGAATCCAACGAATTTGCCTTTCGTTTCATACGATAGATTTGTAGGCCATTCTGGTCCGAGCGTCAAGCATGGCTTCCTGATCGTAGCGGCATGTTTAAAGGATTAATATAAATATGCGGTGCTGATTGCCAAGCTAACCGCTTCCCGCATCTAAATTTTGCACGTTGCGCTCTTTCTCTTTGCCATTGGATCGTAAAGAGGATATCTTTGCGCCCCATATGTTTTGAAGCGACAATGATATTGCCGGGCTTTCGTCATGACTCACGCAGAACCTACCGCGATCTTCACCCGCTCGTGGTCGCTCTACGACCTGATTACCGAACACAACTATATGTTTCATCGGGAAATCTATAGCGGTGTTGAGGACCTCCTGAAGCGACGCGGTCATCACGAAAATTACCGCCTGCTCGATCTGGGCTGCGGCAATGCCCGCTACCTGGCGCCCTGCTTGAAGCGGCGGCCTCCTGAAGCATATGAAGGCGTGGATTTATCCGAAGTGGCGCTGGCAGAAGCGCGTGGGTATCTGGTTGAATTACCCTGCCAGGTCATTCTGACCCATGGGGATCTTCTGAAGGCTGTCGAGTCGACCGATAAGACTTGGGATGTTCTCTTTTCGGGATTTGCAATTCATCACCTGGCGACCGATGAAAAGGCGCGTTTTTTTCGGGCGGCAGGGCGGTGCCTTTCTGAAAAAGGCTGGCTGATCATGGTTGATGTGGTGCGGGAGGAAAACCAGGATCGGGAAAGTTTTCTGAACGACTATCTGAAATGCATGCGCGAGAAATGGACGCAGGTGCCGCGGGATCAGTTGGAGCAAGCCTGCGCGCATGTCCGGGACTATGACTATCCCGAATGCTTCTCCACCCTGCGGAAAATGGCGGAAGAGGCGGGCCTGCGCTCCGCCCACATGATCAGCCGACAGGCACAGCATCATACGCTTCTGTTCTCGCGTTCTGCTTTGGCAGAAGGCTGATATCGATCTGCTCACCCGATGCTTCATAGATTATCCCTTCTGTTTCCACTCTGGATGATTCTCTCCGGCGCCATCGCCTTAAGCTGGCCAGAATGGCTGATGCCCATGAATCAGGGATCACTGGTGGTGCTGTTGTTGGCCTTCATCATGCTGTGCATGGGATTGACGCTGACGCTTGAGGATTTTCGCAGGATCGCTCGCATGCCCAGAGCGGTAACGATTGGCTTTGTCGCCCAGTATTCGATCATGCCGCTGCTGGGCTGGGGAGTGGCGCAGGCGCTGGATCTGCCGCCGCACTTTGCCGTGGGCCTAATCCTGGTTGGTTGCTGCCCCGGTGGCACGGCTTCCAACCTGGTGACCTATATCGCGGGTGCGGATGTGGCGCTTTCGGTGGTGATGACGGTCTGCTCCACACTGGCGGCTGTAATTTTAACCCCGTTGCTGATTCAGCTCTATGCCGGGGCCATGGTTCCAGTGGATACGTGGATGCTGTTCACGCAAACCCTGCAAGTCGTCATCCTTCCGGTCGCTCTAGGGGTACTGCTCAACCGCTGGGCGCCACGGCTGGTCATGAGTGTGATGCCAGTGGCGCCGCTGCTGTCTGTAATCGGGGTATGCTTCATCTGTGCCGTAATGTTTGCGGCCCATGCCGAAGCCATTGTGACTCATGGTCTGGAATTAATTCTTGCAGTTGCGCTGCTGCACGGGGGCGGTTTCCTGCTGGGCTACTACTTCGCCTGGCTCTTCGGTTATCGATATCAGAGCGCGCGCACGATCTCCATCGAGGTAGGCATGCAGAATTCAGGGCTTGCCATCGTGCTGGCCAAGCAGGCCTTTCCATTGCTGCCGCTGGCGCCCATCGTGGGCGCAGTCTCGGCGGTTATGCACTCCCTGCTGGGGAGCGTGCTGGCGGTGCTGTGGCGATCGAAGTCGTCACGGATAAAAGCAGGTGACTCAAACACTACTGTATCGTATTAAGCACAACGGTGATGCGCATGATGCGCATCTGGGCCAGCCGCTAAAGTTGGGCATCTTGCCCGCCTGTTATATCCATCCGCAGTCCATATGCTGCGAACTGGGGCTGCGCGGTTTGGCACGCAAGCGTAAAGACTAGGAATTAGGCGTAACCGAATTGACTGGTTCTTCAGATTTTCCGCCACGTGCGCAGATTGCCACGTGCCCGGACGGTATGACTGTCTATATATCGGGTCGATTGCGTTTTCGCGGTTCAGACCTCGACCGTATCCGCAATTAATTGCCTGCGTTCGATAAAGAGCGAACTCCCCCGCATTTTTTTTGCTTCCGATTTTGCACACGCCGCGGCTTCCGCAACCTGATGACTTGTAAGAGCGGCCGCGGCATCGATCTGCACCACTCCCAAGGACATACTGACCAATTCGGTAAAAGACTGGGAACCCTGTCGATTCTCGGACATATACCCGCCCAGCGCCAGATGCTCGTCGCTATAAAAACGCCGGGTGGCAGATGTAAATGAGCGCAGCATTTGCTGACAGCGGGTTTCCCAGTCGCTGCTTTTGAACACAACAATGAAATCATCACCCCCAACATGGCCGATAAAGTCGATATCCTGGTCGGTATGGCTTTTCAATACATCGACCGTTACCTGGATAATTTCATCTCCTTTGCGATATCCGTACAAGTCATTAAATGACTTGAAGTGATCCAGATCGCAGTAACAAATAACAAAATCTTCTCCGGTTGAAAGCAGGAAGTCGATATGCTCATTGATGGGGACGTTACCCGGCAGTTGAGTCAGCGGATTGGCATAGCGGGCGGCCCGCATTTGCATCTGCGTTAGTTCGCAGAATAAATCATGACCTGTTCCGATGCCGACATACTGACCCGCATCGGTGATGATGAACCCGTTAGACAAATGCTGTGGATCGGATTCCACAATCAAGTGTCTCAGATCCTGCAGGCTGGTTTGATGGTCCACTATCAAAGGCTGGGAGTCGATAAAGTGTACGCAACACTTTTTTCCATATAATTCTCTTTGATAGAGCCGTGCAAAACGGTCAATCATCCTGAACCGATTGACAAGCCCAATGGGAGCGCCACCTTCAAGAACCGGGATAACCTGTAAATCAGACTGCCTCAAGAATAAGTCATACACATCGTTTGCCGATGTTGCGCTTGTCACAGGGGCTACCTCGCGCATTATTTTGCGCACAGTCGGTGCTTGCTTTTGACAACAGTTACCCCGTAAATATTGTGTATTAGGCGCATTTCGAAACAAGGCAAGAATTTGAGGTGGAAGTGCTGGTAACGGAGAGGCTATCGGACGCCCAAGGAAATAGCCTTGGCCATAATGGATTCCCAAGTCTCTTACCGTCATCAATTCCGCTTCTGTTTCAATGCCCTCAGCAATAACAATCGAATTGGATTCCAGCGCAATTTCGAGAACGGAGCGAACAAATTGCAGTTTCACCGGATCAAGATCGATCCCTTGAATGAAGTGCATATCGATCTTTACGTATTCCGGGCGCAACTCCGACCACAGCCGAAGGCTCGAAAACCCCTCTCCCAAGTCATCGATCGCAAGTTTCAGTCCAAGATCCCGGTACTCTGCTGCGGCATCACGAAGTCGCGTATAGTCATAAACAGCGTCGGCTTCAGTCAATTCGATGACGAGGTTCTCAGGACCCACATCGCTACTTTTAATTGCCTGTGATGTCGCAGTGACGTCGATATGGGACATCATTAAAACATCGGGACTTACATTAAGGAATAGTTTTCCTTTCAGTTCCTGCGCGGCGAACTGTTTCAAAAGGACTTTGCGGCTCGCCCCCTCAAGCTGAATCGTAAGACCGTGCGTCTTAGCCAACCGGAAAAGCGCGGTGGGGGAATGCAGCGGCGAATTAGACGGGCCGCGAATCAATCCCTCGTAACCAACAAATTTTCCTGATTGAAGATTCACTATCGGTTGATAGAGCGGCGTCAGCGATTCTTCCTGAAGAATTTTACTGAGGGCCATCGACATGCGTTGCTCTTCTGAACCTTTACATTCAAGATACTGAGCGATCGAACTAATTGTGTTCGTTGTCCTGTCCCGCTCTTTTTGCATTTTTAGGCTCCACGATACCGTTTGCGTGTTACAAAATTATGTAAGGGCCAAATAACAACTATTTGTCACCGCAGCGTTACAGCGAAATAACAACGGTGCTTTACGGGAAATTGGGTCTGACCCCAAGCTATTTGCTGAGCTGCCTATGCATACCATCCCGGCTCAAGCCCGACTGATTTCCATGTTTTTTCTGCCTACAACGTCCCTCCACGTGGGAAGAGTTCGACTCTGTCGATGATTCCCGACTTAACGGCAAATCCCCGGCAGAATGTTCCATGTCATGTATATTTCTTGCGGTTGTAATAAGGCGAAGCACTTCAAAAACGTGTTGTCGCACCAACGTTCGCCTAGGCAACTGTTGGGTGAAATATATTCACCAGCCGAGCTGACGAGCCGTTTCAACGGCAGGCCTTATTTTGAAGAACTAAGGGAAAGTAGAATCAGGGAAGTAGAATCGAGGGAAACTATAAGCAGGGTCCGGCACGTTACAGTCAGAAGATTGCCAGCGGCGAGTGAAGTGTCAACCTAAGCGCCCGGCCGGTCCTCCAAACCAAATTCTCGCGCCGAAGCTCAGCCGCTGGTTCATGAGCGCAGCGAGTGGCTGGCCGACTGAAGCGCCTTGTTGGGAATAAAGCTTGAAGGTAAGCACATGGAGCCGTTTAGATAGGTAAGGTTAAGCATGAGTAGAGATAAAATAACGCGCCAAAGAGGGACGACATTTTTAATACTTGACCTCGCGCAAGTATCGAGATTATATATGTGAATCCCTTCAATCCACCCAAGTACTAAAGTTAATAATGACTACCGATCTTGCCTCTGACCCTACCCAACCGTATAAACAAGCTATTGATTGGACGAGCATTAAGCTTACACCATTAGAAGAGTCTGATATTGATCTACTCTACATCTGGCAAAACGCTCCAGACCTCAGAGATTTGACCATGGGTTTTCGATTTCCCATTCAAAAAGAAACCGTTAAGGATTGGATAAAGCACCAGCGAGAAAAAAACGGGAAATCACGAGTTGTCTTTGCCATAAGGCAAGAAGAAGGCCTTATCGGAACTGTTCAACTCAACAACATAGACCACTATCAGCGAAAGGCGCTGTTAGGCATATATATTGCCGAATCCAAGAAACGAAACAGCGGCGTCGGTTTCATATCATCTGCCTTGATCATTGATTACGCGTTCAAAGGATTGGATATAAGGAAAATAGGGCTTGAGGTTCTTGCTGCGAACTATAGTGCCATCGCTCTCTTCGAGAAGCTTGGATTCAGTAAAGAAGGTACCAAAGCTAATGACTATTTCTTGGATGGACAATATTTAGACGTCTGTATCTATGGGCTTCAACAGACCAACTGGAGTACCCATGTGCCGTCCACCGCCAACAGACTGGTTGGAGTAGTACACAATTAAAAGCATAACCAGCCTTGATACGGCCCACCTCATGCTTCAAGTCATCGGTAATGCTCGCATACGTGAGGATGAAGCTCTTAATTTCGTGGAGAGAGTATTATTTCAACCCGGATCAAAAAAAGTGGATTTGGCTGATTTTGACCTGCTCTCAAGAATTAGCCACATAGGGGTGGAATCCTGGTTTACAAATTGATGTTGGGCCGCAATTCGACTGGTATGATGTTGCCAAGCGAGCTATGCGGAGGGGGAAACAGGGCTCTGACCGCAATTCTTCCATGATGGCACTGTGGGTTAAGCTGTTCCAGGAGTTGACAGCGGTCAGAAGCTAGCCGGCGCGAGTCAGCAAGCTTTCTCAGTGCCGAGTATTCAGTACTCAGCTAATGTAAGCTCTGAGGCAGAGCCACGAGCAATCCGTGCCTTATCTCCACTGCACAGTCTAATCTGATGACGTGGACTTGCGGATTTCCACCAGCGCGTCATAGACATGTTTATTGGCGACGCGGCCCTGTCCTGCTTTACCATGGTCAATTGACTTCTCAAGGTGCTTGACCGCTTCCGCCATGTGCTCGCGCTGTTCCGCATGCCGCTTTTCGGATGCTCTGGCATGCCTTAGACTTTCCTCGGCGTGCTCAAGCATCTCTTTCGTGCGGCCGTCGTCTCCGTGTGCCTGCGCCTTTGCAGCATGCTCGAGCGCATAAGCCGTGGGATCCTCGCCAGCGATAACTGGAGCATTCAGAAAAAATGCCAGGCTGCTCGTCGCAAAAGTTGCCCGTATATGTCTCATGACACAATCCCTCCCTATGACAACGCAATTTTTAAAACAGGATGGGGACAGTACACATCCCCGTCTTTACACAGAAACAACTTCACTTCCCTTGGCTAATTTCTAAAAAAGAGATAGATGATTTTTTATAGCACAAAACCAAAAGGAAAAATGACGTGGTCTATTGGTGACTCATGCTTTTGACAGGTAGATTCTTCGATGGCTTCTGACTCTTCACGTGATAAATTCGGTACGCTGAACATGCTGGGGCCTCTACCGACGTTCGCTATATCGACTCGAGTATCGTGGAGGAGCGGTTTGGTGAAATATGTCACCAGCCGAGCTGACGGGCCGTTTCAACGGCACGACTTATATTGAAGACGTAAGGAAAGGAAATTCAGTGGAAGTAGAATCAAGGAAAACTAGAATCAGGGTCAGGCACGCTACAGTCAGAAGTTTGCCCACGGCGAGATAAGTGTCGACACTAGCGGGCGGCCGGTCTTCCCGCAAATTATATTCTTAATGCCAAAGCTCAGACGCTGGTCATGAGCGCAGCGAGTGACTGATCGGCTGGAGCGCCTCGTTGGGCGATGAATTTGAAGAGCCTGCCGCGTTATTCCGCCATGCTGACACCCGAGCCGCCCATTTCCTTCGGGAGATCCTTCATCTTCGGCAACCCATCCTTGATGGGCAACACCGTCTCCTGATAGTTCACATGAACGCCGGCATGGTACGGAAAGTCCGGAATGACTGCCGCATACACATCCGTGAGTCCCATGCCTGGATGCTCGGTGAAGAGATGACCTCCGCATATTTTGCACCATTTGCGATAACTGCGCGGCGTCTTGTTGTACGTGCCAATATTTTCTGCTCCCTGCGTGATCTGCACCGCTTCCGGCTTCCACAAAGTGAAGGCGTTGACAGGCCCTGCCGACCAGCTTCGACATGACTCACAATGGCAATAACCCATTCCTTGTGGCTCACCGCTGACCGTGAACTGAACCGCGCCGCAAAAACAGCTGCCTTTGTAAGCTTTTCCATTGTTCATCGATGCCCCTCCATGGTAATTGCACGACGAAAGAGGCTGGAGCATAACTATTCGCCAGCGCGAAAATTCCTAGACCTTTAATCCCCCGATTTTGTTACCGAGAGACGGTTTTGCGATCCCGAACCGCTCGGCTGCTCCTAACTTGGCAAACCAGCCATACGGGGCGGGAAATGAACATACCTCCACAGTATAATGAACGGCTGCTTTGGGCAATTCTGTAAAAAAACTACACTCAATAGTATCCCTATTTTCAGTATATGACAGTTACATGTATATCGAATAAATAAAAAAGGCTTACTCTATGTAAGCCTTTTTTATCAAATTATTTGGGACGAGGAGGATCGAACAAAGGCTCAAAAGCTAACATAGAAGCGAGTTTCAACAAGCACAGTTTGATATATACCCCCAGATATACCCCCAGCTGAATAGTATTTAGGAAAACTAAGGGTGGAACGGCTGCGCCCTCTACCGCTTAATACCCTTGTCCCGCTCGAACCGTTGAGCCGGGGTCGACCCACCGTGACTATTCTTTCGTCGATCCAGTACGCAATTCGCATAGGTACTGCCACGCCAATAAGGCCTCCGGCAACTGCGTGAACGGCCATTATAACGCCCCTCGAAATCAGGATGTGTCGGATATAGATTGTGCTCCCGTCCCGTGCGGCATGGCCGAAAACAGAGCAGCTAGCTTTTACCCTTGATAACCTATTTTCTCATTGGTAAAATGCTTCCATGAGGGGCGACCGGCGCCGAACTCAACACAGAAGATGGGTGGGCAGTCATGAGCAATCGCTTCCGGATGTGGGCCAAAACATGGATCGAGGAAAACATCTCTCCCGGCGCCAATCCCGACATAGAGAGTTATGAAGTAAAGGCAAAGCGGCTGTCGGAGAAACTGTTCGCCGAGGCAGCTGCGGCCAACTTCACAAACTTCGAGACCGAGGAGGAGCGGGAGCGCGTTACGCCCTTGGTACTGGCCGCGGTCTCGGACAGCAGAGACTTTGACATCGATGCCTATCATCTCAAGTCGCAACTTGCGCAGGAGAATGAAGATGGCGACTGAGCCCCGCATGGTTGGTCTTCAGGGCGGCATCGCGTTGGTTGCTTGTCAGCTGCTCGTGACATATCCATAATCAAAAGAGGGCTGTCATTTGTCATTTCTGTTCATCCCACGGCCTGGGCCCGGATGCCTTGCTGCTCGCTACCGCGGCAGCCGCGGCCGTATAACGTGATTGCTGAGTAAGTCTCAGCTTTGTGGCAAAGGTCTGAATAAGCCGGGCTTGACGCTCGATCATGGCGTGAACCTTATTGAGCGTCTTCAAATCTCCTCCCCCGTCTGTCACCCGTATTACTGCTGACATGATTTCGAAGCGCTATGCGGAAATAGCCGAGAGCAGTAGCGGTTCATCGCAAGCATCTTCCGTTATGCGGTTTTTGCGCTCAATACTAAATTACGCTCAAGCCCATTACGGCACGGAAATTTTGCCAGCTAATCCAGTGGCCACGCTTACAGCTAAACGCACATGGATAAGAGAAGCGCCTCGCACAAATCATCTGCATATGCATGAGATTAAGCCGTTTATTGAAACATTGCGCCTACTGCCCAATAAAGTAATGGGAGCTTACCTGGAGTTCATGTTGCTAACTGGAGCAAGACGAAGCGAAGCCGCTTCTTTAAAATGGAAGGACGTTCATCCAAGAGCCAAAACGCTAACGTTCAAGGATACGAAAAACCACACTGACAGAACCATTCCGATAACTCCAAGACTTGAAGAATTTGACGTCATCCCCAAAAACCTGGGCAATTCTAAATTAGAGTAAAGTCGCATCTGGCTCCCCTATTGAAGGAGTTTGAAGCGATGAAGAGATCCCG
>NZ_FOBH01000024.1 GCF_900109785.1 Nitrosovibrio tenuis | reverse complement strand
GACCATCTTGCCCTGTTTGCGGCTCTCGTTGAGGTCGGTTTCGGCCACTTCCTTGTGTACCAGGTTCTGATGGCAGTCGATGCAGGTGGCCCCTTCGGTCTCCATCTTCTTGTGCGCAGCCTTGGCATCGGCTCCCGGTGGCTGCGGGTTCCTGTGGCAGGTCCGGCAGGTGCGGCTGTCCCATTTCTTCAGGTTCAGGCGCGCATCGTGCGCCATGATCAGCCGCCGCTCGTTGAATTTCTCCAGCGTGGAATAGTCGTTGACCGCCTCCAGGTACAATTCACGCGCACCATCGACCACGTGGGTGGCCACCGCCAGGTGGAAGTTCTGCAGTCCCTGGGGGATGTGGCAGTCCTTGCAGCCGGGGTTGGCCCCCAGTGCGCCATAGTGCGAGGAGGTCTTCAACTCTTCCGCAGGATAGGTCATGGAATGACAGCTGGTGCAGAATTCATTGGTGGAGACGGCGGCCTCGCCGCCGAGCACCACCACGACCAGTACTATTCCGAGGGTTAGCCCCAGTAGCAGGCTGCCTGCCGCATGCTTACCTGCCATCAGTCTTCTACCTCAGCCTTCTTTCCAACCTTGGCGCTGGCCTGGAATTCGTCATGATATTTGAACTTCGGCTCGCCCGTGAAGGTGCCGTCCAGTTTGTAATGCTCGTGCATGGCCTTGGCATCCTTGACGTATTTGTCGAAGTTGAAGGTGTATTTCTTGTCCACTTCCGGGGTGAACGGGGTGTAGGGTTCCTTCGCGCCCTTCCAGGGTGAGCCTTTGTAGTTCAGGTGGCAGGCGTTGCAGCTTTCTTCAAAGCTGAAGTCCTGTCCGGCATCGGCCAGTACCTGCCGCGGGGTGGTCTTCTTGGATTTCTCGTACGCCGCCCCCGCCTTGCGGTGGATGCCGCGATACTTGGAGCCCGGTCCATGGCAGGATTCGCAGCCTACGCCGGATAAGAATTTGTTGGGATCTTCCACGGTGTAGCCGCCTTCCTTGCCCCAGCCGTCCACGTGGCAGCCTACGCAGTCCTTGTCCTTGGTGTAGTCTTTCTTGGGGTCGAGCTTGGCTTTCTTCTTGGCCTCGGCCTTGGTGTTGGGCTTGAGCGATTCCATGGCTTTGGCGTGCGCCGTGTCTCCCCATGATTCGGCCTGGCTCTTGTGACACGAACTGCATTTCTTGCGCCCTTCAAACGATTGGGCGCTCGCGCTTCCTGCATATACCGCAAACAGGGCTGCTGCTGCGGCAATCACTACTGTCATGCGATGGCTCATGGTTTCTCCTTTTTTCTGGTGAGGCAACGTATCCGTTGTGGTGTTGTCTTTGTTATGCTGTCCCGGTGTGTCCGGTTGTATTATAGGTTGCGTTTGCTTGCGCCGTGTCCGGTGGCCTTCCTTCGTTGGCCTGCTTGGGGTGGCGCTCTTTCGTTGGCTTTCTGCAGGTCAAGCTTTTTGCGTTTCCTGGGGCTAAACCCTTTTGCCCATACTGTATCTCCGGTTTCCTCAAACGGGTAGCACCAGTACCATGTCTCTTTCTGGTACCACTGGTACCGCTTGGGATGGTTGCTGGATCAGTCCAGCGGTACCGGACAGATACCGGACAGATCAGCCCCCGGCCGGGGCGGCGGGAGCGGGTTCCCGCGGAGTGGAGGGTGGAGCGGATTGCGGGGTGGATTGTACGGGGGCGTCTGCCTGGGCGTCCTTGCCGCCCGGGATCTTGTAGACCCAGTAGCCGCCCTGCTGGTAGATGAGTTGCAGGGCCTGCAGGTCCAGCGGCTGGGATTGGGTGAAGGGCAGCATCTGCGCCACCAGGGTCTGGCTGCTCTTGGGGTCGCGCAGGAAGTAGCCGCGCACCATTTTGTCGTTCAGGGATTGCAGGGTGTAGGTGATGAAGGTGTTGTCCTGCATCCACTGTTTGAGGTAGCCGATGAGGCCGTGCATGTTGCCTTCCATGGGGAAGTTCTTGTAAGTGATGTCGAACTGGCTGGGACGCATGAGCCCCAGTTTGTAGAGGTCGGTGACATGGATGGCGATGTAGGCTTCGCGCGTTCCTGCCAGTTCGCGCAATATGGCCGCACCCTGTTGCGGTTCGGCCAGCAGCGCATCGGCAAAGCGCTGGAATTTGCGGCGCTCGTCATCGCCGGGTACGGCGCCCCAGAATTTGTTTTCATAGGCGCGGATGGCATCGGTGCGTTCGCGCCACATGGCGGGCGCGATCAGGGGTTCGCCCACATGGGATTTGAACAGGGTGTCGCGTGCGGAGAGCAGGTTGATCTGGCGCGAGGTATCCCACCAGGCGAGGATCAGGGCGTCTTGGGGCGCATGTTTGGCTATGGCGGCCGATAGCGCGGCAAGCTCCGGGAGTTTGCTGTCGAGCGAGGTGAGCAGTTCGCTGGTGCGGTTTTCCCAGTCAAGCAGGACCGGAGCGCTCTGGCCGCGCCGGGCCACGTGTCCTGTGGCCAGGGGTTGGTCCACGCCTTCCGTATACACTTCGTAGCGTGCCAGGATGAGATCCGGCCAGGCTTCCAGTCCCAGTTGGGGAAATTTGGAGGCAGGTCCTTCTTCCGCCAGCTGGTAGCGGTAGGGGGGGGACCCGGGGCTGAACCACAGCCAGGCAAACCAGGCGAGCAAAAGAATTCCTCCCGTCACCAGGAGGATGCCCAGTGACGGGAGGAGTTTGGTTCCCGTTCTCCGCCGCGCCCTGTCGGCGCGGTCAGGAGAAGGTGAGGTGGCAGATGAGGCGATCAAACCTTAGGAGCGCTCGCTCTTTTCGCGCCGGCGCCAGCCCGCCAGGGCCAGGGTGCCCGCCAGCAGCATGCCTCCGCCCAATCCGCCCAGCGAGAGTTTCTCATCCTTGCTGTTGAGATCGAGCAGGCTGGTGCGACCCTTTTCCATCTTGGCCACGCGTTCCTGCAAGGCCGCCATTTCGCGGATCTTGGTGTTCTCGTCCATGACTTCGACGTAGGCGCGGTTCATCGGGCCCCAGCCTTCGGTATAGGTCCAGCCACCCGGATTGACGTGGGCTAAGCCTACGTGCAGCTTGGGCAGGTCGTTCTCTCCCATTTCCAGTACCTTGAGCTCGATGGCGGCAGGGTTGTTGTCCTTGGACCAGTAGAGCTGGGTGAAGCCGGCAAACATTTCCTTGTCAGGCGGCAGCGGCAGCGGACGGTTGGTCTTCTGGCCGGTCAGGAGCCCTTCCTTGTAGAGTTTCTCGGCGACCGCATGCGCTTCCTTGTACTTGGCGATGCCGTGCAGGGTGCCCTTGTCCATGAATTCCAGGTAGGAGCGGGCAAAACGCTCGCTGTGGCAGGAGGTGCAGGTCTTGACCCAGGAGTCAAGGCGCGCTTCCGACCATTCGCTGCTGATGTTCTCGGCTATGCCGGGCACCGCAGGGTAGTTGGCCCAGCGTATCTTCCTCACGACGTTGTGGCTGTATTTGCCTTCATACTCGAAGTGGCAGCCCGCACAGGTCGGGGCTGTCTGCCCGCCCTTGGTGTAGGCGTCCTTCAGCGGGGCGTTCCAGTTCCACTTGTCGCCCATCATCGATACGACCTTGCCGTGCTTGCTCATGGAGTAGGCTTCCCAGTTGTTGTGGTCTACTCCACTGTGACAGGTGGCGCACGCTTCCGGTTTGCGCGATTCGGCGGCGGAGAATTCGTGCCGCGTGTGGCAGGAGTCGCATTTGTTCTGGTTGGTGTGGCACATGCTGCAGCCTTCGGCTATCTCGCGCTGCGGCATGGCGGCAAATACGGCAACTTCTACGTTGGCTTTCCAGTCCAGCGCGTGCGAGGGCCTTCCCTGCGGCCATTGCTTGTTCGGCCAGATGAGGGTGTCGCGCTCGGATTCGCGTTCGGCAAATTCCTGCAGGTGGCAGGTGCCGCATACGTCCGCCGTGGGCATGCGCAGGTCTTTCATGTGGTCAGCCTTGCCCTTGGCGTTGATGTCAACGTGGCAGTCGATACATCCCACTTCCTTGAGCTTTTCGTTGGCCCCCAGCCGTCCCATCGAGCGCAGGTTCTTCTCGACGTCTTCCAGCTTGCCTTTCTTGTAGTAGGTCGGGTCCTCGGGCTTCAGGTTGCGTACCTTGTCCAGGTTGGCGTGGCTGCTCTTCTTCCAGGCGTTCACCCATACCGGCGATTCGTCCGTGTGGCATTTGACGCACTCCTGCCGATCCGCTACTTCCTTCATCGAGGTCGGCGGCTTGTAAAACGAGGCAGGGTCCATGTACATGCTGTAGGGAACAGGTTCCCAGTACTTCGCCAGTGTCCCTCGTCCCGCTCCTTGCGCCGGATCCTTGTACCGCTTTACCAGCGCTTCATGCAACTGCTTGGGCGAGGCCGATTGCTCCAGATTCAGTGCCTTGTATGTCTCCTTGGGCACGCTGGGAAAGTTCGCCTGCGCCGACGCCGCAATCATCACGCCTACCCCAAGCAGTACCCCACTCAGCCACGGCTTCAATAACATCTCTTCTTCTCCTCTGTTCCGTAGTAATT
>NZ_FOBH01000007.1 GCF_900109785.1 Nitrosovibrio tenuis | reverse complement strand
TGCAGTTCCTTGATGACTGGCTGGCTGCTCAGCGGAAGAAACAACTGTCAGCGTAAATCACACCTGTTGGAAGACGAAAAACCAAGGGAACCTCAGTCGGGTACTTGCCGCTGTAGAAATTCAGGTGGGACGCGCGCAGCATGACCCGCTCCCGATTGTCGGAGTATTCAAGCTCGGCTTTTTGGAAATTCTCGGCGTTGTTTTCGCAGTAGTAGTGAACGACACGGGCAACTCTCTGGCTTGGGGTAACAACGAAATCGCCGGGGGCAAAGACGGGTTTTTGCATGATGTCGCTCTTGTGAGCAGTAATTGATCCCAACAAGAAAACTAGAAAACAAGTTTTCTTCTCACAGGCGCTGGCCAATTTACCTTTGGGATGTTTGGGACCAGATGCACGATCATAAGCTCCCTGTCCGGCTCGTTCAAACAAGTCCCCTTACATTGCCACGTCAAATTTGCGCTACGGTGGATTTGAGGAGGTCGTTATATGAATTTCGGTAAAATCCTTCCGATCATCGTTCCCAAACCCCTTCATCTCGGGAATAACTGGTTATTACCCTCAAACTCAAATCGTATAGATGAACTTGACTACAGCTTTCTCCACCCGCGGCAGGTCGTGTCAAAAAGAAATAACATAGCTCTGCCGAGGGCCTCATTCAGGTGTGGGCTTTTTCGCCCGCCCATCGTCGTTCTGAAAATCCAGTTCATTTGGGCGCAAGAGATAGAGGGCGATAGCATCTGTGGGCGTTTAATAGGGAATGTATTCAACAAAAGAAGATAAAGTGAGTTTTATCCTACCAAGCTTGTTTGCGTTTGGCCGCATCAATAGCGAAAAATACCCGATAGAGTTGAACTCAATTGGTGAATATCTCGCGAGCTGTCGCAAATATGAAAGGATTGAGATTCAGCCGCTCATAATCCAGACAGAAGAAACAGAAGAATCCTTAGAGCGTGGCTGGATTTTTAGCCCTCGCATCGGCTATTCGCTGGTTGCCAGCTACCAGGGGCTGTATGAAATACGACTTCGGGATCCCGATTTTGATGCATCGAATCTCACTGATGCGCTGCACGGCATGATGGCAGTACTGGGTGGACCACCTTCGGAGGAGTTGTTTGTCATTCCTGTAGCGGAAAATAGCATTCCTCCGTCACGAATTATAAGTCTCGATGAGGCTGTTAAATTCTATAGAGACATGTTGCCGCATGCGTCCGCTGCCCGTGATGATAATGACTCTATATTTCGCGGCAGGTGGGGTCGAACTCCAGATTTTGATGCTGCTCTGTGGCAGTTGGTGGCAAACGTTATCGGTGATGAAGAATTGGTTTATGCTTCTCTTTTTCTCCGGGTTGCCGTAGAGAAGTACTCATTCTCAGGCGATGAGGTGGAGGATGTCATACTGCGTCACGAGGAAGTACCCAGTCGAATACTGAAGGCGATTGATGTAGAAAATGGCATTCATAATGCTTATAAGATAGTTGAAGCGATATACGGCGGAACGCTGCCTTCAGACTGGCGTAAGGTTGCACGTTGCTTGGCGGAGCAAGGCATAGATACCGCTGAACTCGCTGGATATACCATGCATGGTATTTTTCGACGTGAACCGATACTTGAGAAGATTAAACGCTTAAAGCATGCCAGGGATGATCGAGCCGCTCATGGAAGGATCCATGAGAACCGCCGAAATACTTATTATGAGCTAATGGACTACCAAGAACTCGTTAGAAATCTTTTGATCAAGCGCATACAAACGAAATATCCTGGCACCCTAAACCTATCGGAGTGACAAAACTTTTGCCAGACCAATTGGAGCGGCAAGTGCTCGCGTTTCAAGTTGCCTGCGAGCCGCGCGCCGACTGTTATTTGTTTACTGACTATTCGGTTCCCGCAGGATGACGCAAATCGATTCTGTGCGGACCCTATTGAGGATTTTGGACACCGTTTGTCCCGAAGCGGAGCTGTTTAGGGGTCAAGCGCGGGATTGGCCACTTTTGCCCGGCATCGGACGATACCCGCAGGTTGTCGATGGGTATGATAACTGGGGTGGGCTTCATGAACATATCATAGAGCGCTTCCTGCGTCTCGGCCGCCCGTTCTTCTCCGAATACCCAAGGAACGACTCCGAAGCCTGGGTCTTAGCCCAACACCACGGCCTGCCCACACGTTTACTGGATGCGACCTCAAATCCGCTTAAGGCTTTATTTTTTGCGGTTAATAATCCTGCCGATGACTCAAGCGACGGAGTTCTCTGGGCCTTTTCATACGATAGTTGGCGAGAGGATCTAGATGCCACAACTCGTTACTCTTGGGATACCGAGCTTATTCCATTCCTTCCCCCACAGATACCCAATCCGCGGCTTATGGCACAGGAAGGGGCATTTCTATCTTACCCGCTACCAAACAATTGCGACCCGTTAATACCTGTGGACGGGCTTGCGAAAAATGAATTACGGCTATTTAAACTCGTCGTTCCTGCTGCGGCTAAAAGGAATATGCGTCGGGAGCTAGCAGTACTGGGCGTTCAATACAGACTTCTTTTCCCAGATTTGGACGGAATTGCGCGCAATATAAAACTTACAGAGTTGGAGGAGCATCAGCCGCTGCAGCCGATCTCAGGGGGGCAACCGTATAGACTAAACAACCATACTGATGAACCCTAATATCAGCTTTGCCCCTCATAGTGCTTCTATGTACAAGACGACGGACGATGGTTCTGTCCTTGATGAGACCGGAAAGGTTCTTTACTTCAGTGTAGCGAGATTTGTCCACGACATCTGCATGGGTAATTGTTGTTTTATCTGTGGCGCTTCGCCCGATAGCACGAAGTTCAATAACGAACACATTCTACCTAGATGGCTTCTTAAACGTTACAACTTGTACTCCAGACAAATTACTCTTCCCAATCTCACAGGATATAACTACGGACAGTACGTCATTCCATGTTGTCAAAACTGTAATGCATTGTTGGGTAGGAAAATTGAGGAGCCGCTCAGAAAACTAGTCAGTGAAGGATCTGCCGCCGTAAACGAATACGTTAGAAAAGAAGGACCTTGGCTAATCTTTCTCTGGCAGTGCCTGATTTTTCTCAAGACGCATTTAAAAGATAAGAATCTTCCGCTAAATCGTGACAGAAGAAGTGGCAACGAAATGATCGGCGAAATTTATGAATGGAAGCTTCTTCATCACATTCATTCCGTTGCGCGCTCCATATATACCGGAGCGAAATTGTCCCCAGAAATCCTTGGTTCTTTTCTTCTTATCCCCGCGAAGGTTCACGAGCATTTCGAGGGATTTGATTACGGTGACCTTTACATAACCGGCAGTTCATTGCTTCAATTAGATGACATGTGTTTTATTTCCGTTCTAAATGATGCCAACGGAGCATTATGCAGCTTAGATAGCACGCTACAGAAAATTAATGGGCCATTATCGCCGCTACAAACGAGAGAAGTGTTTGCACGCCTGTCATACATCAATTTAAAGCTTAAGAATCGACCTCAGTTTTTCTCGGACTTTAACCATCCGGCAGGTTATCGAATAATTGGGACGCGTCATTCACATGTTGCATTGCTTGATCCGAGGAACGAGGAGTTCGGGCAAATATTCTATTACGCTACGAGTCAGATCTTGGCTTTCATGGAAAATGAAAACAAGGAGCAGATAGAAGAACACGTTCGTAACGGTAACTACACATTCTTGTTCGATAGGGAGGGTCATTTCATCAAAGACTCAATGGTCCGGCGAGAAACGAACGATCCGCATGAGCGGAGCCATTAAGTGTAGTAGTCGCGATCTCATCTGACAGTTACCCGATTTCATATACAGCCGGAAAGTAAACCCGTTCCTTTGTCCACAGCGTGAAAGGTTTATCTTCTATAGTGCCGTAACTGTCGTCGAATTCCGCCAATAGGTCATCTTCAGACAGAGTGCAACGAACGACATCCTCACAAGACTCATTTCTTTGTTCCATTGCCTCTGATATAAGATTTTTCCAGCAAGTCTTCACCATTTATTCTCCTATCATTTATCCAACTACTTCGAGCTTTGCTAAGCTTGCCCTAATTGTCATGAAATTTACGCTAAGGCAACGTTTAAGTATGGCAAGAGCAAATGTGACGTCCCCCCAATTCTGCTGGGATTCAAAACTAGAATCTGGCCGCTTCTGGCAGTCTGACCTGCTTGGTTTTAACGTATTCGCTTGGGGTCAGTTTTCCAAGCGAACCGTGGGGTCTGTGATCATTATAGTCGCGTCGCCACGCTTCGATGATACGTTGTGCCTGCTCCAGGGATTCAAATTCGTGCGTATTCAGACATTCGTCGCGCAGCCTGCCATTGAATGACTCGCAAAGCCCGTTGTCCGTAGGGTCCGCAATCACCATTGTTGCCACGCCGATTCGCGAGGGTCATCGCTGACATATTTCCCCTTGCGGCTGTGAACCAGCCCCAACTGTATAGCACCTGTTCAAAACGGCGTATATGAACTTTGCGTAATGCCCGCCGCCACCAATACTCATCCGCAAGGCGGGCTAGAACTCCTCCTATGATTTGACGTCTCGAGTCGTGCAATAACGTGTGGTAAATCGGTAAATCTCCTTTTCTATCGTTGACAAACGCTAATCCTATACGCAGTATTAGCATGACCGTCCGGCTAGTTCTTGATTTGATGACGGATAACGAAGGGATAAGGAATATATGGGATGAGGTTGTTCAACCAACCATTGAGGGAATAGCACGCGCGAAGCGGCCGCTCAAATGAATGAAATGGCCCTCCGATATTGCGCGAGGTAGAGGAACAGGGTGCTTGTATGCCCGCATTTTGCTGTCGGGTGCAACGGATTTTTCGCTATACAACTCCCGCAGGTGTACCTCTGCCTGCCCTTTAGGCCAGTCTGCTCGTACCCCTGAACCTGGAAAACTAACACTTACCCAGGTGAGAGATGAAGCCAGTCGTCTGCGAGCAAAACGCACAAGCGAACGATCGTGACCTGGGGTGGCGCAGACTTTGCTCGTTTCACAGAATGGATTGCATGCAAGTATCCGGCGTTTGGGAAATTTCAGTTCCCCAATGGAATTCCGCATGATAGGTGTCAATAAATGGAAAGGCTCTGAAGATCCGTTATAAAAGTGGATGACATTTCAGCCAATGCAGCGGATATACCGTTGCCACCAAGTCTGGCATCGCGCCGCGAGCAGATATTCCCAACGCTTGCCACCACAGAAATTAATCGGCTACGGCGTTTTGGCACGGTGCATGTCTGGCAGCCTGGCGAAATAATATTCGATCCCAGCAGTCCCGGAGCTGGCATGTTCGTTTTGCTGCAGGGGCGCATACTGACTACCCGTAAAAATGGCCTCGGGATTGAGATTCCCGTGGTTGAAAGCGGGCCGGGTAACTTTACGGGAGAGGTCGGCCAGCTTTCGGGTCGGCCTGCGCTTGCTTACGGACGCGCCCTTGGGGTAGTCGAAGCACTGGTGATAGATCCTCCTTCCTTGCGCGCTGTGGTCGTGGCCGAGGCCGAGCTCGGGGAACGCATTATGAGAGCTCTGATCCTGCGGCGCATGGGATTGATCGAAACCGGCGGAGGTGGCCCGCTACTAATTGGTCCCCCCGGCACGGCGGGCATGGTGCGGTTGCAGGGATTTCTTTCAAGGAACGGTCATCCTCATCTGGTGCTGGATCCGGCGCTGGATAGTGTTGCGGAAGATGTGATGAAGCTTCACCAACCGCATCCAAATGAATTGCCGCTCGTTGTTTGTCCCGATGGAACGGTGCTTAAATGCCCCACCGAAAGGGAACTTGCGCATCGCCTCGGCTTGTATATCGAGTTAAACGCCGAAGATGTCTATGACGTGGCGATCGTCGGCGCCGGCCCCGCGGGCCTTGCTGCTGCGGTATATGCTGCATCGGAAGGGCTTTCCGTACTTGTGCTCGACACCCATTCATTCGGCGGTCAGGCGGGCGCAAGTTCGAGAATCGAAAATTACCTCGGTTTCCCGACCGGTATCTCTGGCCAGGCGCTCGCCGGACGCGCCTATGTACAGGCTCAGAAATTTGGTGCCAAAATGGTGGTGCCCGTCAAAGCAATGGCGCTTGATTGCTCGGGCTTTCCCTACGCGCTCCAGCTCGATTGTGGCGTACGTATTTCGGCAAAAACCGTGATTATTGCGACGGGCGCAAGATATCGACGTCCCGCCATACCCGAACTAGAAAAATACGAGGGTCGTGGAGTCTATTACTGGGTGTCGCCGATCGAGGCAGCACTATGCAGGCAGGAAGAAGTCGTGTTGGTTGGTGGGGGAAATTCGGCCGGGCAGGCAATAGTATTTCTGGCGAGCCACGCGGCGCACGTGCATCATTTGATTCGCGGTCCCGATCTTACAAAAAGCATGTCGAAATATCTCATCGACCGTATCGGGTCGCTGACGAATGTGACGCTGTATCCAGAGTCAGAGATTGTGTCAATCGAAGGCTGCGAAGAAGGTGTGGGTGGCGTTCAGTGGCACAATCGCAAAGACGGCAGCAAACAGACTAAATCTCTCCAGCGCATTTTTCTGTTCGTGGGTGCCGATCCCAACACGGACTGGCTTGAAAACTGCGGCGTGAAAGTCAATGACAAGGGGTTCGTTTGTACCGGTAGCGACCTGCCGTCGATCGACTTCGAGCGGACGGCGCATTCCCAAAACGACTATCGTCCCCTGTCGCTCGAGACTTCGATACGGGGAGTGTTCGCAATCGGCGATGTGCGTGCCAGCTCTACCAAACGTGTCGCCGCCGCGGTCGGAGAAGGCGCCAGCGTAGTCGTGCAGGTTCATGCTCGGCTTGCGGCGGGTAAAGCTATTCCTGCTTAATTTATATGGAGGCCGGGTGCTTCGCACCCTCTGGTGGGAATATGATTTACCGTTCCCCGCAGATTCAATGTAGGCGCCGTCCATTTGGCTTTCAGTCTTTTTACAAGGTGTTCAGTCCTACTGATCGGGTATTGAATGTACAAGGCTCGATCTAGGCGTTCGCTGAAATAATGCTTTTAAAGGATCGGCGGCATGTCGCCAGCGGGGACCTTGTCCTCTTGGCCATAGTTCTTTCGCTACATCATTACGGATGATCAGTAGACGCTTAGCGTTGAAGGCTGTAGTCGACGGCAGCGGAAAGTAAGGCAACAGTATTGTGCAGGTGCTCCGGAGAAGGCAGTCAACGATGCAATCGAAGTTCTCAAATATCAATCCAAGTCCTCGAACACTTTGATAACATTCCGGACGCCGCCTGTGGATGTTTAATTCCGCCAGCAGTTTAAAGGTTATTCCTGGGGTGGTTTATGAGCTATCGGAGGAATGCTTACAAATCCAGGGGAAAATTTTCCTTGACATTTCACAGTAATCCACATCCGTGACAAGAATGACCTACTCCTTCAAAATTGCATCACGCAAACCCGCATGAACTCTGGCTTTACACATATGTTACTGATATTAAAAGATATTTATATAGTTCAAAAAATAGCCAAAAATGAAAATATTGTTACAAAAAGGTGACTTACCGGCTGTGTTCATAGCTTATCAACAAACTTATCCACAGCAATTGTGGACAACAAAACGTATCCGCAATCGAGCAATCGCTACAGAGGCGCCACAAACCCTTAAGTAGTCGGCTCGTGATTTACGGCGTACTTCTTTTATGCGACCCTAACAGCGGCTCGTGCCCTTTAACCCCCAATTGCTATCGTTGTCTGCGTAAGCCCTCAGGTAGCGAATATCATTAACCTTCCCGCCGCTATCCATAACGGGGGGAACCCCTGTCATCTTCTCCTGCGTACGACCTGTTTTGCTATAGCGGAAAAGTCATCGGAATTGTGCCGCTGCAATCCGGTACTGTACGTTGGCGTACCGATAACATCGAAGGATAGGCGTATTGTTACCGCATAGCATGTGCTGGATTGGATTGTTAAACGCGAGACGTTTAATGAACTATTCCTCAGTATTCAGAAAGACATGCCATATTTCTTATCAATTTCTGTTGGGCTGATATTCAGCGCCGTCTGTTTGATAAGTGCCCTTTTCCACGCCGGATCTGGTACATGTCCAAGGAACGCCAGGTAAGAAAAGGATCAAGAGGAAAAAGTCGGTGGGCAATCTTCTACTGACCGTGAAAACCAGGGAAAAATCTGGCCGGCGCTAGTTTTAACGACCTCCGTATTTACGAAGCAGCACCGATCTTATGTGCGGTACCGAACATATTCCCCGCGTAAACATCATCACAATGCCGCTCATTCTTAAGCGCCGGACTGGTTTCTTTCTCTAACTGTCCGTTTTTCTCAATTTAAAGGAAATCAATCTTGTTAAAAAAACGTCGGTATGTTGATCTGTTCGGTTATACGCCAGAAGAGTTTGATGATTTGTTGGAACGTAGTACCAACAAAATACTCCGCTCTACCGGGAAACCCGTGAATGAGTTAGACATGCAAACGGTCTTTACGGCTTATGAAAATGAGGCCCGCAAGCTTCCCCGCCGGCGGTTTCGTGAAACGCGGACTATGAGCTAATGTTCCTAGCTCATCGGCGAGGAAATATTTCTGATTACTTGCATTTCTCGGGAAGCGCTGAAAGAAGTATTTTATAGAGTCAGGAATACTCCTTGGAAACCCGCTGAAAGGCGGGTTTTCTTATTGGGATTGAGATAGATGAAACAGTGAAGCCTGCCACTGCCGTTTCGGAGCCTGAGCGCTACGCAATTCTTCTGGCGGACCTCGGTCGGTCGGTTTTATCGCCCATCGTAAGAACAAGCTTAAAGGCTCGGCAAGGCAGAGCCAATTTGAGATTATCTTTCTCGGACAACCCGCCCTCAGGCGGGTTTTTTATTGGACAAATGGAATGCTTGTGGTCCAGCTATTACCGCGTTAGTCCTTGGTATTGCCGAGAAGAGCATATAAAAAATGGCCCCGAGAGCGGGGAGGATTCGGCAATAAAAAAGCCCGGCGAGAACGGTCTCTGCCGGGCTATGGTATCTACATGGGTTAGACACCAGTGACGCCCAAGGGGTAGGCGTCATAAACACGATCTCACAAGAGTGTGTCGGGTTCGTGACAGGGCATGGCAGGAAACGAAAAAATGTAACAACTCTCAAGCATGATGTGGTCTCGACCATTTAATTATCCGAAAGGATCTGCCATGGACCGCATCATTACCTGGGGAACATTTATTTTTATCCTTATTGTTGGGTTAGGTGTTGTTGCCTCATGAAAGATCAACTCCCCGAGGCGGGTGGAAAGCGACAGTAAATGTCCACACGAAGGCGATTTTTTTAAAAGGCCGGGGAAGAAGCTCCTGCGGCTTATCGCACCGATTCAAAGGGAAGAGGACGGACGAGGCAGTTGTAGATAACCACGAGGAGATCACCATGAATATCCGCTGGCTGGTATTTTGGGTTACATACATTTTTGCACTCATCGCGGGTTTTGGCTTACCGGGAGTAAGTTAGAGCAAATTTAGAGCTGAGATAAAACAATACGCCGAGGCGGAATTGGCGCGCTACCGGTCATACCGCTATCTTGTCATACCATTTATAAACAAGAGCCGCTTGGGACGGGTAGGGGAGCAAAACTAATCAGCAAAACCATAAAGAAAGCATGGCCATTTGGAGTACACTGGAACGTGTGCTCCTCTTTAACTTCAGGAAAGGGTTTGGCTATGAAGTTCCAGTGGCTTAAGGATGATCTAAAAGACAATCACTTGTTATGCATCGCTACAAACAGAAGCTTATTCTTTCGTGGAACGCTTTCGCCGGAATTTGAAGGTAAGAGATTATGGCAGCCCTTCCCGAAAGGGGAACCGCAAGAGGTTCACGGGGATCTGGTAAGCGCCCAGCGCCGCTGCGAGGTGTTGGCTGAAGAGTTAGGCGAAACTTTAGTAGCCCAGTGGGTAGATTAGGCAAGGGCAATAGCAAGGGCAATAAAAACCCGCTCAAGCGGGCTCAAACTTTCTTCCTCATTTCTTCGAATTTATCAGTTCGAGTGTCAGCGCATTCGCCATCGTAGAGCACCAGGTCCAGCCGTTATCATTCCCCAGCTCCGAGTTCTGAGACCGTTATTTCACTGGAAAAAAATTTAATCATTTGGGGAATTTTTTAACTTGGCTAGCGTCAAAGGTTAGCGTGGACTCCGTTCATAGACCACGTTCTTTGGATGAAGAGATGTTTTTGAAGGTGTTTGCTGACCTGACTGAGCAAGTGCGAGGGGTGGGATACTTGGATCAGTCAGGCAGTTTTCTTGAACATTCACTCCTTACGGAGGTAATCATGGAAATGGCAATTCTCGTAATAGGTGTAGGCGCCGCGGCTCTTTGGTTTTTTCTGACAAAGGATAAACCATCAGACAAGGATCATTCCTTAAAACCTTGAGTAGAGCTATTGGCAAGATATCTTCTGACTAAAATACACGCAACTTAGAATTAATCATTCAATCGGCCGGTGCTCTGGGAACGCTTGTGCGTGCCCGGTGCACCGGCTTCCTGTTGGCGCGGTGGAATACAGCTCGGTACTGTTCGATCTTATAGTTTGGGTCGGTATTTCCCGATTAAGGTAACATAGCAAAGCTAAATCGGGGGAATGATGGTTGATAGCAAGCTCCTAATCGCCGGCTCTGCAATTTTAATCGGTCTGGTATGGCTGGGTGCCTGGATTTTCAAGAAAATCAGGCGCGGAGAAATTGTCATCGGTTTCCATACTGCCCTGCTGGCATTGCTTGTGGCTATCCTGGTCGTGCCTTTTGCAATGAATTTTTCCGCTCATCTGCTCTCCAACGCGATGCAGCACTCATCAGGAGCCCAACATGCCGGGCAACCCGAAGATCTGGCCCCTGCTCACAGGCACGATTCGCTATGAGAAGAGCCTTTCAACACGCAACCGCGGTTATGGCCAATTCATCGATGCGCCGATTCTCGCTTATCTGATCGAAACACCAAACGGCCGTATCCTCTACGATGTGGGATGCGATTACCAAAAGCTGGTCGATCCTGCGTTGCGCGCAAAATATTTCGACCCCATGCGTCCTACCGTGGAACCGCCTGCCATGCGGGAAGAGCAGCGTATTCCCCGGTATCTTGCACAATTGGGGCTTACGCCTTGCGATATTGATGCCGTATTCATCGGTCATTTGCATTTCGACCACGTGGGTGGCCTGGCGGATTTGCCGGGCTGTGAGGTGCACATTCAGCGGGACGAATTGATTGCGGCGCGTACGGGATCGGACGGCAGCGTATTTGCCGATGAGTTGCGGGAGGCGGACCAGTGGCGGATTCAAGCAGGCGAATATCCTGTAGCCCCAGGTGTCCATGCCATTGCCAGCCCTGGCCATACGGCTGGGCATATGTCGCTTTTTATCGAGCTAAAAAAAGGACGGCCTGTCATCCTTTGCGGAGATGCCGCTGATCTGAGTGAAAATTTATCCGAGGAAATCGCGCCGGGATCCTGCTGGCAAGATAATGACGCCCTGGCCTTGACGAGTATTCGCAAGCTCAAGGAGCTTGCCTGCAAGGAACGCGCTCAGCTCTGGCCCAACCATGACATCCATTTTTTCAAGTGCCTGCCGAGCTTTCCCGCGTGGCGGGATTGAGATTGAATTAGCGGCTAATTAATATGATGACGTAATGACTAAAAGTCGAGGTGGGGTCCCGACGAAGTCTGATGACTCGATGATGTTCAGTTACGTATCTTGCTCGGTTTGGAAACATCGACTACTTTACCTTCGCGACCTGCAAACTCGCGTTTCGCCATTTCGGATGCCATTTGCCGGTGGAGCGCGGCTTCTTTGACGTTTTCCTCTGCCGATTCCTCATATTTGCGTACCAGTGCCGCGGTATGCGATTTCAAATCCTGGGCCTGCCGGCCATACAGGTAGCCTTTTTCTTCATAATGCTCAAGTAGCTCTTTCTGCTCTGCGGCTTTTGTTTGCATTTCTCTTGCTGCGTTCTCAAAGTACCTCGACAGGGCATCGTGGTCGCTACGTGTTCGGGCGTTCTGGGCAGCTTTACGAATGGTGGGATTTTGAACCGCGTCGTGCGGGCTCATCTGAGCGCAGGCAGCCAATAAACCTATTGACAGTACCGCAAAAAATATCCTTGTATTCATACTGCGCCCTCCTTTAAAATCAGCCAATCAGAACCCGAAAAGGACAGCCAGAATGGCGATCGATGCGCCCGAGGCCAGTAAACCGAGAGACACTGCAACGAAAGATGACCTTGTTTTCATGCCGAATCCTCACTAGAATCAACAACGTGGTGGAGGCAAGTGGATAAAACTGAAGCTGAAGCGTTGTGAAGCGATAGTGAGGAAAGTATAAAAAACATGTGGCAATTTGTCAACTATTTTATGTTTAAAGTGTCTTAAGTAAGGAAGGTTTTTAGGAAGGGTTTTTTTTATAAGGATTCCTAGAGGGTTCTATAATGAAAGGGGTGTTCCAAGAGGTTCTATAATATTTCTAATAACGAAACTATGTATTTCTTGGAATTACGGGACGGGAGGAGCGAGAGGAAAATCTAGATGCTAAATACAATGGGTGAAAGGCAGAAACAACTGCTGAAACTGTTGCGCGGAACTAAGTCCGGCCTAAGTGTGGATGAGCTTTCTAAAGGGCTTGAGATTACGCGCAATGCGGTACGGCAACATCTTGCCTCGTTGGAAGCAGCGGGACTGGTAACTACCGGTCCCACACGTCCGTCGGGAGGAGGGCGCCCGCAACAACTTTATGTTCTTACGGAGCTTGGCTCAGAAAGTTTTCCGCGTCAATACTCATGGCTTGCGCAGTTGGTGGTGGCATCGGTTCAGCGTGAAGAAGGTGCCGCTAACATGGGTAAACGTTTAAATGAAATTGGTGCAGGCGTGGCGCAACAGTTGCGCAGCCAATATCCGAATCTGTCTACGCACGAGGAGAAGGTCGAGAAGCTTGCCGAAGTAATGGATCAGCTCGGTTACAACGCAAAAGATATCACACTACCCGGTGGTGAGCCCATAATTGAAGCCGATAACTGTGTGTTTCACCGAATGGCGGTAAAAGATACCGAGATCTGTCACTTGGATCGGGGCCTGATGGAAACTTTTACCGACAGCAAGATTGAGCAGGAAGAATGCATGGCCCGTGGCGGAAACGTATGCAGGTTCCGATTTCTGCCTAAAGGAGAATAGTAGTAGAGAATAGTAGTAATCAGCTTGTCCCACCATCTTATCCCCTGAATCTGCCTGCCGCGCTGCGGATGGTTCCGGGGATCTTTACACCGCAGATTTGATTATCGCCTGGACGCTGGCTCATTTCGATGAGCCGCATCCGGAACTGCAGATGCCGAGATTATTTAATTAGCATATCGGCTGCTGTTTAAAGTAGAGTATATTGAAACAGGCTGGCCCTGAGCGTCCCGAGCGATATCGTCAACCAGAAACACTTCAAAACATTCTCCGAAACGTTGCTTCGGTTATGACCCGCCAAAGTAGGGTCGTCCGGCTTCTTCCCGCGCAGGTTTTCTCATGCATAATGCATATATTTACAGCATGGGTGTATGGATAATATCTCAACCTGGCTTCAATTCAATGAAGCGTTGCATGCCGTCTTCTCTGCGAGAATCTTATACCCGGCATAAAACTTCGCCGGGTTACCACAGCTCGGGCGGGCAATTATGATAACAGGGACGACTCGACCAGCACATCGACACCGTTTTCACCCATGATTGCTCGCGCCGGAATGTGCTCGCCGGCACGCCATCTTGCCACTGCTCTACGCTTCGATTCGCCGCTCACAAGGAAGATTATCTGGCGCGAGCGGTTGAGTCGCGCAACGCTGAGCGTTACGCGCTGAGGTGGGCGTACGGGTGAATTGAACACAGCGAGTGTATCAGGTGAATCAGGCGCGACGCCCCATTCATTGCCGGGGAACAGGCTGGCGGTGTGGCCATCTTTTCCGAGTCCGAGCAAGGTCAAATCGAAGGGGTCAACGCCGCGCAGGGTTTGCGCATATTCCTCTGCTGCCTTATCCGCGCGTGGCCCGCTCGGAATAATATGAATCTGTGTCCGGGGGATGGGCACGTGGTCGAGCCAGGCTTCGCCAGCCATGTGCGAGTTCAATTCTGCTTCGGTTGGCGGCACGCAGCGCTCGTCACTGAAATAGATGTGCCAGAGGGACCAATCCGTCGGGGCCGAGCGCAACCTCTGGTAGATTTCCCGAGGCGTCTCGCCGCCCGCGAGCACCAGATTGAAACGATCCCGTTCTCGAATTGAAAGCGCCGCGCTGTCGAGGATGGCGCTGACTGCGGCATCCTGCAAAGCGGCTTTATCGGCATATACGTGCCAACGGCACTGTGTGGGATCAGGCGCGTTCATAGAGTGACAATGATATACATAGAGGTTTATCCTTTTTCTTTTGTTGTGCTATCGGTGCGAATTTCTCTACAAGTGGTGAGTCTGGTTCAAGCATCTCTAGTCTGGTTTAAGCGCCAGGCGGCCGCTGCCGAGGAATAATACCGCAAGACCGGAAAATAAGTAAAACGCTTGCAGTTCCAGTGCCCAGCCACCGTTGGGGGTCAAGGTGAATAATTGGGTGCGGTGAGCCAGCATAAGCGCGAAAACCATGTTACCGAAGATGAGCAAACCGCCGAGGCGGGCATAAAACCCCAGAATAACCATCAGGGGTGCGACAACCTCACCAAGAAAAACGCCGTAGGCGAGGGACGGGGGTAAATTGATACCCGCGAGCATTTTACTGATGGAACCCAGAGACTCCGGATGGAGTAACTTGAATATCCCATGGAACAGTATCAGCCCCCCCGCGGTGAGGCGCAGAATCAGTTTACCCACGTTATCATTTCGGAAGGGGTTGTGCATTGAAAATTCCTCCTGCTTGCTGGCCGTATTTTAGACTCGAGCATGTCCGTTGGCTTGGTTTGACGTTGTCATTCATATCAAATTCTCCCAAATTCCAGTTTAGGTAAAAAGACCTGCTCTGGAATAGTTTTCGCGATCGCTACTTCCTTTTGGCCGAGGTAGATAGGAGGAGTTGATCAAACAAACGATGGATCAGTCTGAGCGAAAACTTGGAGGTTGTAACGGGATATTAGCAGGAAATGAGTATCGATCGGTTTGGGCGACAAAATTACGGTCAGGAAGCCCGGGCCAACCCACACGGCTCATCGAGAGCGGGTTCTTCGTCACCCATTGCTTACGTCAGGCAGCATAAATAGAGCTAAATAGAGCTGTTTCCGGGCGGAACGGGCTTGGGTTGCTCGCCATAGAGGAAACCTTGTTTCTTCTGTCGGTAACTCGCATGCGAATCCTAGTGGCGCGGCTTATCTATACCAGTCAGGCCCTGAGAGATGCGAAAAATTAGACGCGTCCGATTATACGGAGCCTGATCTAAAAGCCTGACGGGTTGCGCTTTGCTTCTCCACGCCCTACGCAGCTCTCCTACTTCTTCTTCATCTCATGCCCGCCAAACTGGTTGCGTAGCGCGGACAGCAGTTTGTTCGAGAACGATTCAGAATCACGCGACTGCAGCCGCTGCAATAAGGCCAACGTGATGACCGGTGCGGCAACGTTGAGATCGATCGCCTCGGCTACCGTCCAGCGTCCTTCGCCGGAATCGGCCACATAAGGGGCGATTCCGTCCAGATGAGGATTTTCCGCCAGCGCGGAAGCCGCGAGGTCGAGCAGCCAGGATTGCACCACGCTGCCGTCGCGCCAGATCTCGGCTACCTGATGCAGATCGAGATTGAATTCCGTTTTATGGCGCATGAGCGCGAAGCCTTCACCGTAGGCCTGCATCATGCCGTACTCGATGCCGTTATGAACCATTTTGGTGAAGTGCCCGGCGCCGCTGGGGCCGACGCGTCCCCAGCCTTTGTCGGGGGCAGGAGCCAGGGTTTCGAAGATGGGCCGAAGCCGGGTGACTACTTCTTCTTCGCCACCCACCATAATGCTGTACCCATTTTCAAGGCCCCACACTCCACCGCTGGTACCCGCATCCACGTAGTGAATCCGGCTCGCCTTCAGCATTTGCGCGCGGCGTTGAGTATCCTTGTAATTCGAGTTTCCACCGTCGATAATCACATCATCGGACTGGAGCAGCGGCCGCAGCGCGGCAATCGTCTCGTCCACCGCTCCACCTGCCGGGATCATCAGCCAAACCGCGCGCGGGGCTTTCAGCCTGGCGATAAGGTCTTCAAGCGATGATGCGGGGATGACGCCTTTTTCCTCCAACTGCCTGAGCGCATCCAGGTGGCGAGCGTAGCCGATCACGCGATGGCCGCCGCGCAGCAAGCGCTGGGACATGGGACCGCCCATGCGCCCCATGCCGATCATCCCAAGTTCCATCGAATTCTCCGCAGTTGCTTTAACAATTAAAAACGATACGTCAGGGATTCAGGCCGCGTGATGGCAGGTGGCAAGAATATCCTGCCGCTTGGTTTGCAGCGTGACGAGCAGCTTGTCATACGACGCGGCGAAAGCATCCACGCCGTCGTTTTGCAATTGTTCAGTAATCGCATTGAGATCGATCCCCAGATTTCCCAGCTGTGCAATATCCGCCTTGGCCTGCTCGACGCCTTCCTGAAGTGTATTACGCACCCGGCCGTGGTCGCGGAATGCCGCAAGGGTCTTGGGCGGTACGGTATTGACGGTATCGGGGCCTATCAATTCTTCCACATATAGCACATCCGAATACGCAGGGTTTTTTGTGCCCGTGCTGCCCCACAGCGGCCGCTGCACGCGCGCCCCCTTGCGGCGGAGCGCAGCGAATGGTTCACCATAAAATACCTCGCGGAAGCGCTGATAAGCGAGCTTGGCATTGGCAACGGCGATTTTGCCGCGCAGCGCGAGCCCTTCCGGAGCGCCGATTTTTTCCAGCATGGGATCGACCATGACATCGACCCGGCTTACGAAGAACGATGCAACTGAATGCGGCCATGCCTCTTTCACGCCACCTGGCGAAGAATCCGCCCAGCGGCCCAACCCGGCGATATAGGCGCGCGCCACAGCTTCATAGTGGCGCAACGAGAACATCAGGGTGACATTGACATTGATGCCTTCGCTGGTCAATTGTTCGATAGCAGGGATGCCCTCGGGGGTGGAAGGAATCTTGATCATCAGGTTGGGACGTTGCACAGCTCGCCATAGTCGCCGCGCTTCCGCGATGCTCCCCTGGGTATCGCGGGCAAGATGAGGCGAGACTTCAAGGCTGGCGTAGCCATCGCCGCCGCTTGTTCCATCATAGACCGGTCGAAGCACATCGGCCGCCATGCGAATATCCTCGACAGCCAGAGCCTCGAACAGCGCTTTTTCTGATTGCTTCTCGTTGGTTTTCAGCAGTTGGCACAGCGCATCATCGTATTCGCTACCGTGCCCGATAGCCTGCTCGAAAATCGTGGGATTACTGGTCAACCCGCGCAGGCCGTCTTCGGTAATCAGGCGCTGCAATTCGCCGCTTTTAATGAGATCGCGGCTAATATAATCCAGCCATATCGATTGGCCGTATTGCTGTAACTGTTTCAAAGGGTTCATGTCGTTTCATCCTCCTGATTGCGGTTGAGTTGATGTGACTATGTAACCCTTTTGGGGGCTACGGCCATTCTAGCGCTTATCGAAGTAAAGCATAATCCTGAGACAATTCAAGCGGTCGATCATTCAAGGACTTTATCAATAAGATTCTGGCCTATCCGAGGTGGGGAGGAAAAGAATATTCCACCCGTTAAGCGTGGGCCGCTTTTCATGCCCTTTCGTGCCCTCTGGACATGAACGAGGACCCCGGATTCCGCTTTTATGGAGGATGACATAGACTCAGCAGCTCCTCGTTGCAGAGGAGCGATGCTCGCTACGATCCGCCGAGTCTATAACAAAGGTTCTGTACGAGGATCAGAAATGATTTTTCCAGTTCCGAATTGCGGCAAATACACTCACCGGGTCGGGTAAGGGTTCACCTGCGTAATTGCTGGCATTTTTGATGATTTCCGGCTGTTGGCAGCGCAGGAATGGATTGGTGGCTTTTTCCAATCCAATGGTGGAGGGAAGGGTAGGCAGGCTCTGCTTGCGCAGCTTTTCCACGGCCGCTTCCCGTTCGATCAACGCCTGGTTGCTCGGCTCGACCACTCTGGCGAAGCGGATATTGTTCAGTGTGTATTCGTGTCCGCAATAGACCAGGGTTTCATTAGGCAGATCAGCCAGCTTCTGCAATGAGTCGGCCATTTCCTTTGCGGTACCCTCGAATAATTTCCCGCAGCCGCAGGCAAAGAGGGTGTCGCCACAAAACAGCATGTTTGCGCCATAATACGCAATGTGCCCGGCGGTATGGCCGGGGATATCCAGCACTCGGAGGCTGAGCGCGAATTCTGAAATATAAGCGCAGCCTTCCTCGCTCTCCCTGTCGTTGGACTCCTTGAGGCGATGGGTGAGCGTTGGAATCGGTTCGCCCGCAGGCCCATAGACCGGCACTGCATAGTCTCGCAGCAGCGCGGCATTTCCGCCCACATGGTCGTTATGGTGATGAGTGTTGAGAATGGCGACGAGCTTTAGACTTTCCTGCCGCAGGTAATCCAATACGGGCGCGGCATCGCCCGGGTCAACCACGGCGGCATGGTAATGATCACGGATAACCCATATATAATTATCGGTAAATGCGCGAATCGCAACAATATGCGGCATAGTCATGATAATGGCGCGGTTGAGTTAAGTAGAGGATTGCATGAAGATAGTGGGAAAATCGGTTAATGAACATTCGCCCTGGTCCCGGTTGAATCGGGGTCGCGTGCTCAGCGCGGCCGGGCTCGCGGCCTGGTTCGATTGTCCCGTCTCTGACATTATATATGCCAACACGAAATAAGCTTGCATGGTTTGAAACCTGTCTCGGCCAATATTTGCTGGAGCGGGAACAGAACTATTACGATCAGGCCGTGGCGAATGTGTTCGGCTACCATGCCATGCAGATCGGATTTCCGCAATACCCTTTTCTGCGGACCAATCGCATGCCGCTGCAATTCTGTGTCGCAATGGAAGAGGGTGCTGGGGTGCGGGGGGCTCCTGATTTCCTGCCGATCGAGACGAACAGTATCGATCTGGTACTGCTGCCACACATACTCGAATTCAGTTTCAACCCGCACCAGATCCTGCGCGAGGTGCAGCGGGTGCTGATGCCCGAGGGCCACGCTATTATCGGTGGTTTTAATCCTCGCAGCCTTTGGGGTTTGCGAGGACTCTTCGGTTCTATAGAAGACAATTTCCCTTGGCGCGGCAATTTCATCGCGCGGCCGAGACTCAAGGATTGGTTAGCCTTGCTCGATTTTGAAATTACCGAAGATCGTTTATGCTGCTATGCGCCTCCGTTCAGCCAGGAAAAATGGTTGAAGCGTTTCAGCTTTATGGAGACGGCAGGCGACCGATGGTGGCCGTTTTCCGGCGGGGTATATTTTCTGACGGCTGTCAAGCGCGTTCATGGTATGCGCGTAATCAAGCCCGAGTGGAAAGAGGTGCGGGCTGCCAGGAGGGGCATGTCTCCCATTTCTCAGAAGGCGCCGAAACCTCAGAAGTTTACCGGGGACACGTGCGGAAATGAACCGCGCAGGGCGGCGCGCAGCAGGATAGGGCAAGGCGGAGATTGAATACGAAAGGCGCCTGCGTAGTGGAGATATTCACAGACGGAGCTTGCAAAGGTAATCCGGGGGTCGGCGGCTGGGGTGCTTTGCTGCGATACAATGGGCACACGCGCGAGCTGTTCGGTGGTGAAAAGCTGACCACCAATAACCGTATGGAACTGCTTGCGGTGATCCGCGCGCTGGAAGCGCTGAAACAGCCGTGTAATGTGCGCCTGCATACCGATTCGACATACGTGCAGAAGGGCATCAGCGAATGGATACATTCATGGAAAAACCGCAATTGGCGCACCGCCGATAAGAAACCGGTCAAGAATGACGACTTATGGAAAGAGCTTGACCTGCTGACCCAGCGCCACCGAATCGAATGGCTATGGGTTCGCGGCCATTCCGGCCACGACGGCAATGAACGGGCGGATACTCTGGCTAATCTTGGAGTTCAGTCGGTGCGGGAAACCGCGCCCAATGGATCTCAGGTTTGAAATAGGAATTTTGCAAAATTTTCGATTTCACCCCCCAAAGTGAGTAATTGAAGGCACTATTACGAATGGAATGCGACTGAGTACCCCATGCGCCAGATCTTTATCGACACTGAAACGACCGGACTGGAACCCAGGCTAGGCCATCGAATTATCGAAATCGCCGCGGTGGAAATGCACAGCCGCAGACTGACGGGGCGGCGCGTTCATTATTATTTGAATCCCCAGCGCGATATAGAGGAGGGTGCACTGCAAGTCCATGGACTGACCAACGAGTTTCTTCAGGATAAGCAAAAATTCCGCGATATTGTCCACGAACTGCTTGAATTCATCCGCGGCGCCGAGCTCATCATGCATAACGCCTCGTTCGACGTCGGGTTTCTCGATCATGAACTGGGCCTGGCGGAGCTTCGGCCATTGAGCGAATGTTGCCATTCAATCGTTGATACCTTGAAGATGGCCAAGGAGCTGTATCCCGGCAAAAAAAACAATCTGGACGCGCTGTGCGAACGCTATGAGGTCGATAATTCGCGGCGGGCGTTGCATGGTGCTCTGCTCGATGCCGAGTTGCTGGCCGAAGTCTACCTGGCGATGACGCGCGGGCAGGATAGCCTGCTGATGGACCTTGAGGCGCCGTCCGAGCTTGACATTGCCATCAACCTGCACGATCTGCAATTGATCGTTTTGGTTGCCAGCCCGGAAGAACTGGAAGCGCACGCGCAGCAATTGGATAGCATCGAGCGCGAGAGCAAGGGCAAGTGTTTGTGGAAAAAGCTGGAAGCCGGCGAGATTGCGGGCATGGTTGTACAACCACAGCCAGGATGAGGCAGAGATTTACTTCATAGAGTGGCCCAAAGGGGGGAGAATGGGGCGAATGGCTATGCCGCATACATACGAAGAGGTGTACATACAAAGTAGAAGAAGGGCTTATTCCTTCGTATTTTCGGCTTTGCCGCCGATGAGTATCGACTTCAACCCCAGATAACGCGGGGGCTCTTCCGGAACGGGCGCTGGGCTTACCCTTTTCAGCTCTTCTTCAAGCTGGACAACACGCTGCTCCAACATGGCCTTATCATCCTGCAACTGGTTGACCTGGCGGCGGAGGCGCGAGCCTGCCCACACATTCTTGATCATGCTTGGCCATGACAGCGATACGGCAATCATTGCACCTATGCCCAGTGCGAGCAACAGCACCATAGCCAGTGAGCTATCGAAGCTCCATATCCCCAGAGCTACTGTTACCGGGGCATTGTTCTGCAGAGCAAACGCCACGGCTGCGATGGCGACAACAATGCCAAGTATCAACAAAAGCTGCATGATTGCCTCCTGCTGCTAATTTTCGCTAAAGGTATTCCCATTTCTATTCCTGCTACCAGTATATGATTTATTCCGCCACCGCATTTAAAAGGGCAACATTACCCCCGGTGACGGTGGTATTGACCGTCACCGTCTTTTCGTTCGCGAAGCGGGGCAGGTAATAGGGTCCTCCGGCTTTCGGCCCCGTGCCCGATAAGCCACGGCCTCCGAACGGCTGGACGCCGACAACCGCGCCGATCATGCTGCGGTTGATATAGACATTCCCGGCTTCTATCTGCCGCGCGGTTTCAGCGGTTACGTGCTGCAGGCGGCTGTGCATTCCGAACGTCAGGCCGTATTCGGTTGCGTTGATATCCTGGATGATCCTTGTGCGATTTTTGGCTGCATAACGGATGACGTGCAGGATGGGTCCGAATACCTCGCCGGGCAGGCGGGAAATGCTGTCGATCTCATAGGCGACTGGTGCGAGATACCATCCAGCCAACCCTTCTGGCAGAGGAGCTTCCCCGATCAGCTTGCCAAAACTCCGCAGCTTCTCCACATGGCCGGTAAGTGATTTGAGCGCGTCGGCGTCGATGACCGGACCTACGTCGGTTGAAACCAAGCGCGGATCACCGATGCGCAACTCCTGCAGTGCGCCTCGCAGCAATCTGATGATCTCACCGGCAATTTCATCCTGCACACAAAGCACCCGCAAGGCCGAACAGCGCTGTCCCGCGGAGCCGAACGCACTGAGCACCACGTCGTCTATGACCTGTTCAGGCAGGGCGGTCGAATCCACTAGCATCGCGTTTTGGCCGCCTGTTTCGGCAATGAAGGGCACAATGGGTCCGTCCTTAGCAGCAAGAGTCCGATTGATGAGGCGAGCCACCTCGACCGATCCGGTAAACGCCACACCATCCACAGCTGCATGTGCGACCAGAGCCGCGCCGATCCGCCCGTCTCCCGGCAGCAGAGTGATAGTGCCAGGCGGAACACCGGCATCGAGCAGCAGGCGCACCGCTTCGAACGCAATCACGGGCGTCTGTTCCGCGGGTTTCGCAATGACACTGTTGCCAGCCATCAGAGCACCCGCGATCTGGCCCATGAAAATAGCCAGCGGGAAATTCCACGGGCTGATGCATACAAATACGCCGCGAGCATCCAGGACTAGGCGATTTTCCTCTCCTGTTGGGCCGGGCAGCGTTATTCCGGTTTCTGCGAACAGGCGCTCGCCTTCCGCAGCATAATAGCGGCAGAAATCGGCGGCTTCGCGTACTTCGCTGACAGAATCGAGGATGGTCTTTCCACCTTCATGCTGCAACAATCCCACCAGTTTTGGCGCATTGAGTTCAATCAGATCCGCAGCGCGGCGCAGTGTTTCGGCGCGCTGCACAGCAGGGGTTTTGGACCAGTCTTTGGAACTTTGGCGGGCCGCCGCGAACGCCGCCTCAACATGGTCCGCGGTGGTGTCCCAGACATCGGCGATGATTTCACCGGTATTGGCCGGGCTCACATGGGGATGATGCGGTCGGTCGCTGTTGCTTTTGCTTGATCCACTTTTAATTGGCCCGCTTTTGATCTCCCAGTTACCATTGATGATGGGCGTGACCGCTACGCCGCGCCATGCCTGGGAAGGCGGAATCTGCTTCAGAAACGCGATTCTCACCATTTCGGCGGACAGATCCATTCCGGCTGAATTTTTGCGCCCCGGTCCGTATAAATCCCGTGGCAATGGAATCCGGGGATGACGTTTGGGATGTGCTTCAGCAGCTTTTTCAACCGGATCCTTGAGAGCCGCGCCATTACCGGTCCCCCGGATCTGTTGGACAAAAGACGTGTTCGCGCCGTTTTCCACCAGCCGCCGGATCAGATAGGGCAGCAGATCTTCATGGCTGCCCACGGGCGCATAAATAGTGACGGGAACCGGATATTCGGCCAATACCACGTCATACAGCGCTCCACCCATGCCGTAGAGCCGCTGGAATTCGAATCCCCCCGAGTTGCCTGCCATGTCCAGAACTGCCGCAACCGTATGGGCATTATGGGTGCCGAACATTGGATAGATACGTTCGCGCAGCGCCAGAAGTTTCTGAACGCCTACCAAATAGCACAGGTCTGTATTGGCTTTACGCGTAAAGACGGGATAATCGGGCAGCCCCGCAACCTGGGCATGCTTGATTTCGGTATCCCAATAAGCACCTTTTACCAGACGAACCTGGATCTTTCGCGCCCCTTCGGCAGCCAGATCGCTAATCGCATCGATCAGCCGGAAGCACCGTTTATCGTAGGCCTGTATGGCAAGCCCGAACCCATCCCAACCGCGCAGACCCGGCAATTTGGCAACCGCGGAAATAATCTCCCATGACATTTCCAGCCGGTCCGCTTCTTCGGCGTCAACGGTGAGGGATATATTGCTTTCTGCAGCCCTTCGGCAAAGCTGGCTCAACCGGTCAATGATTTCCGGAACGCATCGATCTTTCTGGGTCCAGCCATAGCGTGGATGAAGCGCCGACAGCTTGACCGACATCCCGGGTTTCTGCCTCGAACTTTCCGCTTTGCCGATGATATCGGCCGCCATCGCATAGGTTTCGAAATACCGGTCCGCATCCGCAGCAGTGCGGGCGCCTTCCCCCAGCATGTCGTAGGACATGCGGTATCCCTGGTCCTCCAGCTTTTTCGCAGCAGAAAGGGCGGCAGCGATATTTTCGCCTACCACGAATTGCCGTCCGATCCGCCTTATCGCTTCTTCTACGGTTTTGCGAATAAAGGGGCGCTCGAGATCGCTCAAAAAAGACCCCAGCGCTTTCCCGGCCAGATTCATGCCGATACCCGCCAGCTTCATTACGCCTCTGCCTCTCCGAGACGTTTTCCATATCCCTGCTGCCATTTTTTCTGCAATCAGGACATCGGCTGTGGCAGCGTCGGGAATCCGCAGCAAGGCCTCGGCCAGCGTCAGCAGCGCGAGCCCTTCCGGACTGTCCAGCGGATAATGTTCGAGGACGGTTTCCATCTCGCTCAGGTCCCTCTTGCGGTCGCGAATGCGGCGAATGAACCCTTCGGCCTGAAGCCCTACCCGGCGGCGACGGTCGCTATCCCATTCAAGGGCGGAAAGCAGGGCGTCAACACAGGTGGTTTCATCGCTGAGATGGGCAATCGCAAAAGGCGGATGCATGGGGTTTAAGATGGCATTCTTTGCGAAGAAAGAAACTGATCCATGGACAGGTGTCCTCCATTCTGAATATCCCGGAACTGAGCGTATCGGGGATCTGACTGTTTAGTAGGATGGGTAAAGTGTAGCGTAACCCATCAAATTCGCATGCAATACGGCACATCAGGTCCGTGGATCAGACTGAAAGCGGTTGGAATAATGGACACCGTCGCTGACATGGCGAGAAGGGACGTAATGGTTCAATTAAAACAGTTCGAACTGGCCGCCTGGATTATCCCTTCCCGCCTTTACCTTCAAATCCTTCGTCTTTGGGGCCTCGTTGCCGCCCCTCGCCATGGACCCATCGCTCGAAGCAACGGCTGAAGCAACTGAGGGCGGACGAAAACGCGAAACATCCAGCCCTTTGAAGCGGCCTGAGCGGATACCTATGCCCAGGCGCAAAACGGCTTTCTCGAAACGCTGGCGAATCAGGTCTGCCCATATGCCTTCCCCGTGCATGCGCTTGCCAAAAGTGGAGTCGTAGTCCTTACCACCGCGCATGTCCTGCACCCTGCTCATCACCCGCGCGGCCCGGTCTGGAAAATGCGCTTCCAGCCATTGCCGGAAGAGCGGGCTAACCTCCCACGGCAGACGCAGCACCACATACCCGGCATTGATAGCCCCGGCTTCAGCGGCTGCCTCCAGTATGTGCTCCAGGTCGGAGTCAGTCACGAACGGAATGACTGGCGCAACGCTTACGCCTACCGGAATCCCGGCATCTGTCAATGTCCGGATCGTGCGCAGGCGGCGGGCCGGAGCCGTCGCGCGCGGTTCCAGGGTGCGCGCCACTGCCGGGTCGAGTGTGGTGATTGTTACGGCCGCCATCGCCTGGTGTCTGGATGCCATCTCCGCCAACAGATCGATGTCGCGTTCGATCAGCGAGGATTTGGTGATCAGCGCGACGGGGTGTTCGCATTCGCGGAGCACTTCCAGCACGCGCCGCGTCAGCCGCAGCTCGCGCTCGCAAGGTTGGTAGGCATCTGTGTTGACGCCGAGCGCGAGCGGTTCCGGCGTATAAGAAGCTTTTGCCAGTTCGCGCCTCAATAACTCAGGGGCGTTGACCTTGGCAAAAATTTTACTCTCGAAATCCAGCCCCGGCGACAGGCCAAGGTAGCTGTGCGTGGGACGCGCAAAACAATAAATGCAACCGTGTTCACAGCCGCGATAAGGATTGAGGGAGACGCTGAATGGCACATCGGGCGACTGGTTGCGGCTCAGAATGGTCTTGGCCTGCTCCTCGATGATCTGCGTCTTCCATGCCTTTCCATGGTCGGATTCAGCATCGGTATCAATCCGGGAATCAGCTTCAGTCGCAGCATCGCCCGGATTCCTGTTCCAGCCATCGTCGATCTCTTCCCGTATCAATATCTCATGACGGCCTTGCAGATTCGACACCGCCCCGCGTCCTTTTCTCGCTTTTAAAGGTCTATGGACAAATGGCAATTCAGCTTCAGCGTAGGGATCGGGATCTGGCATGGCTTACTCGGATATACTACAAATAGGGAAATCAATACTACCTGATTAAGGTTAGCATGGAGATTGCAGAAACGGAATTCGGACCAATGAGCCACCTGACTCCTGTTTCGAATGGGGGTACTCTATTTGGTTCACCACAAATGATTTTGTTCATACATCCGCCGGGCGGGTGAGGTTAGCGTAGCGCAACCATAGGACTCATCGCGGCTATATATGAAAGGGAGAGTCATGAAGGCTGTCATTTTTATCTTTGTTCTGTTCAGCCTGCCGGGCCTGGTCCTGGCGCAAGCTCCTCCCAACTCCTATCCAAAAATCCCGTATCCGCCGCCAGATCCTCGCGTGATCCAATTGGAAATAACATTGAACCAGCTGAACCAGGCGCAGCAGTCAGTTTACCAACAATTTCAGATGGTGCAGGAGCTGCGCCGCAACGAGACGCAGGGAAATTTGCCGCAGGCCGTGCTTAACCCCTACCCAGCTCAAGCGCCGTATTCCATGGGGGGTATGACCAGCAATCCGCCGTTAAACTACGACGACCTCGTCAGGTTGCAACGGGAGCAGCAGGAACGTGTCCAGCAATATACCCGCAACCTCAACGAGCTTTACGCGCGCTATTCCGAATTGGAGGAACAGAAGAGAGCTGTTCTCAGTCAGCTCATGGAACTGACAAAAGGGCAACAGTGAGGGTAAGGCGCTGGTTGTGGAAAAAAAGCGAGAGCCCTCTTATCTGACTTTCGACAAAGATAGTTATGCCTGGAAACCTGACATCGACTATCACAAGGAGCAGGAAAAATATCGCGTCGGTAAAGGCGAGCAGGGCGTACTGATCTGCGAACCCTATAAAAGCAAATTGGCGCCACACTGGCGTTTTAAAACGCCAGACATGGCACGGAACAGCAGCGCTGTTCTTTACAGTATGTTTGAAGCTTATTTGAAAGCAGGAGATTTTGTTGGCGCTGACATGGCGCGCAAATTCCTGCAGATGGGCTACACCCGCGCACGGAGATATGCGAATTACAAGGCGGGTATAAAATATGATAGAAACAATGACTATGCTCTGAAAGAAAAAGGCACCGGTGACCCATCAAAGGCGGAAAGTGCTGCGATTTTTTATGAGAAGTGGAAGCAGGCAGAAGCTCATCCGGAATATGCCATTCGGAGAAAAGCCTGGCGCGAACAATACGGTTAGACATTCGCCTTATATTGCCAGTCTGGCCACTTGCACCTCAACGATATTGCCAGCAGCCACAGCTTTTTTTATAAAGAAGCCTGATTGTGAGTACAACGATTAAAGCCGCTAACGTCAAATTGAAGCGTGCGTATGATCCGCCTGAGTCCGCCGATGGCGTCAGGATATTGGTTGACAGGTTATGGCCACGCGGAGTTAAAAAGGACAATGCGGCGATCGACCAATGGATGAAAGAGGTAGCACCGAGTGCCGATTTACGAAAGTGGTTTGGCCATGACCCCGAGCGCTGGGACGAATTTTATGAACGCTATGCCAAAGAGGTAAGTCAGCAGCCGGACCAACTCCAGAAATTGCGCGAATTGGCGCGCAAAGGTCCGATCACCCTCGTGTATTCAGCGCATGATGAAGCGCACAATAATGCGATCGCGCTCAAAGACATGATTCTGGGAAGGGGGAAAGCTCGACAATCGTGATCGAATATCAGTTACGGTAAAATTCGGTCGGTTTTAATGCTTAGCCTTTACTTGCACTGTCACATCCCTCAGACGGGGGGGTGCTCGATCGCCGGGGTAGATTAACCCTGCCTCGGCATATCCCAAGCCATTTTTTTGCCTATTGCTTTGCTGGCGCCCGCTTTCCCATACTCATCACCTTGAGATAAACAATAATCTCATCCGCGACTTTATCCCGATCAGGAATCTCTTGCCCGAGCGCGGGCATGGCAGTGTTGTACCGAATGCTTTGGGGATGCTCAATCCAGCGTTTCAGGTATTCGGGTTTGATGTATTCGACCACGCTTGCCGGGTAATTAAGTTCCGGCGCCTTGCCGCCGCCTTCGCCGTTGATGGTGTGGCAAGATATGCAATATTTGTGAAAGTGTGCGAACCCGCGCTGAACCCGCGCCGATGATCCTGGCGGCGGCAAAGTATTGGGATAAGGCGTTTCCAAACTCAGAGCGATAGTCTTGATCTGGTAGGGCATATCCGACGCGCCCGATTCAAGCAGCGCTTTTGAACGAAGATTATCCCAGATCAGGTAGAGCGGCCCAAGCGAAACGTTCTCGTTGTTCTGGAGCGTATTGACCATTGTGAACGGCCCGCCCTCGTCATGCGCGAAAGCGAGATACGCGTCATGGGAAAGAAACTTTGCAGCGGGAATGCTGGGCTGATATCCGTCGATGGAGGTAAATATGATCTCCTGCGCTTTTTCCCAATTTTTGCCAAATATTTTGTCAAAAACAGGCCGAGCCGCGATGGCGCGATAAACGCGTTCTTTGTTTTCATGTGCCTCAAAAACCTTTACTGAGACGACTGGCGCGATTGCGCGAAGTTCTTCCAGGGAGAGGCTCTTAACGGTTCTGCCATCGGCTTTAAATTCGATATCGCTTGCGCCTTGGGCTAATGCGGGTCCAAGCGGGAATGCATAGGCAAACATGCCGCTGAGCATGAGAACAGGATATTGCAGAACTCTATAGATGTTCATATTCTGGATATTATTTGTAATGTTACCAACTTTCAATTCCTTCCTCATTTTGAGCATTTCTTCCTCTGCGCGTTTCTGTTTGCTGATGTCGGTATGCGAACAATGCAGCCTAACGAATCGAGTCATTGGCTCGCCCAGAGCAGTAACAGGGGAGCGAAAACCAGCCCCCCAACGGTATCGCCGAGCCACCAGCCGAACTAGCTTGAAGAACCGAGCCGGGCGCCAATTTTTCGCCAACGTAAAGTGAAGTGACGCCGCCTGTCATCGTACCCGCATCGAACCCGAGGCAATGAGCATGAAGGTGGTTACATCACGGCTCCGCAAGAAGCTCGCCTGAAAATACGTAAATCGTTTTAGCAGAAATAACGCCACAAACTGGAGCAAGCGTATTGCCTATCCCCATGGGCAGAACAAGCTGAATCGAGAGGTCTCCCGGGTCAGATTTACTATGAAGCAGGGCAAAGAAACACGAATAAATCACGCTGCAATTATCATAGGCATGCATTGAGATTTGGAGGGTCGATTTCCGCCCTGGCCGGTTGCTTCATATGGCTTGGGTAGCGATTCAGAAACGAGTGGCTCGGCGTGAAGCCGCGCTTCCGCGAATGCCAAGAGAAAAGAAGGCGGGTTTTTCGGTCCTGGTGGACGCTCTGGAATATTGGTGGGCGGTACTGGAATCGAACCAGTGACTTCCACCGTGTGAAGGTGGCACTCTACCGCTGAGTTAACCGCCCGCTACGCTACCAGATGGGTAACTGCCGAGGGAGCGCAATTAGAGCATGAATCCGTGTTTTCGGTCAACGCATGCGTAGCTCACAGGGAGCGAGCTGTTTGAGGTAGTCGAACCCACCTATAACGGATATTGTCTGCCGGCAGAATGGTTGCGGCAATATGATGGCCATGAGGTATTACCAAGGATCTCAAGCACAGCGGAGACCAGAACTTTTCCGTTCGAAGCATAATAGCGAACTGCCTGAATATTAGCTAACTCCGGAACAACTGGCCTCGAACATGACATGCTCGCAAACAGCACCAAACTGACGATTTTTACGTTGGCGAGCGGCCGTTCCGGCACAAGTTACCTGGCTGATTTTTTTGTCAAGAACGTGCAACAGTGTTATAGCACGCACGAACCCTATTTCGTTCCTGGAAATCCTGTCCTATTCGGCAAGCCCATAGACTGGAATACACGTCAGAACGACAAGGCATTATTGCCGGTGCTGGAGCGAAAATGCCGTTTTATCGCCAACTGTAAAGCGCCAGTTTACTTCGAATCGAATCATGCATTTCTCAAATCATTCAATCGTCATGCCGGGGTATTGCTGAATAATGCCGGCTTTATTCACCTTGTACGTCACCCCGCCAAGGTAGCCAAAAGTGAACTGCTGCGTGAGCGGTTGATACGCAAGATCCACCTGCCGTTTGCGAATTACACGGGTGACACCGGGGAGCGTTATTTTCGCTGGGCATTAACCGGCAACGAAGAGATCTTTCGGTATTATGCCGGGCACACCTTAAGCCGATTCCAATTTTATCTGCTGCAATGGATAGAAATTGAATATCGGGCAATGCGACTGATTCAGCAGAACCGGTGGCAAGATCGTGTGTTTTTTATAGATGTGGATACGCAATTAAAAGAGGAAGCAGTATTAAGACAATTGCTCGATTTTTTTAATTTACGCCATAAGCCCCGTTTCAGCATGGATTTACACAGAAACACAACCCCATTTATGGGTCCAACGGTGATTACGCCCCAGGATGAGCTGGAGGTTCGATGGATATTTCAAAATCTGCCCGTAGCTTATAAGGTGATGTTAAAAGGTGAACCCTATTCAACATGCTTGGGCTGGGAAGGCTATCGCCAAGCCATGTAGTCGAACAGATGAGTCAGCATCATTTGGCAGCCTCGCGTAAAATAGCCGTTCTTTTCTAACGCATCCCCTTCAAAAACTTGTTCCTCACCATGGTACGCACCCGTTTTGCTCCAAGTCCCACCGGTTATCTTCATATTGGTGGGGCGCGCACCGCACTGTTTTCCTGGGCCTTTGCCCGCAGGCATGGCGGCAAGTTTGTTTTGCGAATAGAGGATACCGATCTCGAACGCTCCACCGCGCAATCCACCCAGGCAATTCTGGACGGGATGGCCTGGCTGGGGCTCGATTACGACGAGGGGCCGTTTTACCAGATGCAGCGGCTGGAGCGTTATCATGAGGTTGCGGAGCAGTTGCTGCGCTCGGGTGATGCATATTACTGCTATTGCACCAAGGAAGAGCTGGATGCAATGCGCGAGCAGCAACGCGCCGCCGGGCTCAAGCCCAGGTACGACGGGCGCTGGCGTGATTTTAAGGAAACGCCGCCCCCAGGGGTAAAGCCCGTGGTGCGCCTCAAAAATCCCCAGGAGGGCGTTGTTGCCTTCAACGATCTGGTCAAGGGCGAGATAGCCGTTGCCAACACCGAGCTGGACGACCTCGTGCTGCTGCGAGGCGACGGCGTACCGACCTACAATTTTGGCGTGGTGATCGACGACCTGGACATGAACATTACACATGTGATTCGCGGCGATGATCACGTCAACAACACCCCGCGCCAGATCAACATCCTGAAGGCGCTGGGCGCGCCATTGCCGCAGTATGCGCACGTGCCGATGATCCTCGGCGCGGATGGCGAGCGGCTATCCAAGCGCCATGGGGCGGTTTCGGTGATGCAGTACCGCGAAGATGGCTACCTGCCCGAGGCGCTGATAAATTATCTGGCGCGACTGGGCTGGTCGCATGGCGATGAAGAAATTTTCAGCCGGGAGCAACTGGTCGAGTGGTTCGACCTTTCAGCCATTAACCGTTCGCCGGCCAAATTCAATCCCGAAAAACTCCAATGGCTCAATCAGCAGTATCTGAAAAATGCCGACGACGGGCGGCTGGCAGCGCTGGCGCGGCCGTTTCTTGAGGCGGATGGTTGCGACCCCGCCGCCGCCCCGGGTCTGCCGGATTTAACCAGCGTGACAAATCTGCTCAAGGAGCGCGTCAATACAGTGGCTGAGCTGGCCGATGCGGCGGTATATTTCTATCGCTCGCTGGATCCTTCCCCCGAGCTCAAGGCGCAGCATTTCACAGCCGAGGCGAAGGGTGCCATTTTCGACCTTCGGCAGCAGCTTGCGGAGGTTGAATGGGAGAGCCACGCCATCCATGAAGCCATCAAAAATTGCGCCAAGGAACACGGAATCAAGCTGCCCAAGGTGGCAATGCCGCTACGGGTAATGATAACGGGTGAAACCCAGACTCCCTCGATCAACGCGGTGCTGGAACTGCTAGGCCGGGAGGAAACCCTCAAACGCATGGATCAACAGCTGGAAAACTTCCCAAACGGAGCCGAGTAGGGCCTTAATACCGTCGTGCTGCTTTACATTGACTGCAACAGGACGGCTCAGTATAATTCGCGTTCATTTTGCCGGGGGTATAGCTCAGCTGGGAGAGCGCTTGCATGGCATGCAAGAGGTCAGCGGTTCGATCCCGCTTACCTCCACCAGTAATCTGCTAAGAAACAGACTGAAGACCGGTCAAAAGCCCCTCAGTCCCCATCGTCTAGTGGCCTAGGACATCACCCTTTCACGGTGAGTACAGGGGTTCGAATCCCCTTGGGGACGCCCTGAAATCCCCAGTTGATAGCCTGATTTTGTAATGAATACAACAGGCTAGACTAGAAGCGTCCAAAGTAATGTGGTCTATAAGGCCGCGCAGAAAGTCTTTTAGCGACTCGCGGTCGAGATCAGGCAGGCTAGTTGCCATTGTCTCAAGCATTGCTTTCACGTCTGCTTCGGTAATTTGCAGCATTGCCTTGGACTGCTTGCGAGCCGTTTCAATTTGAGAGAGCTGTTCAATCAGCGATGCTTTATTACTCTCAAACTCTTCAATTTTTTTAAGTAGCGTATCTACTGCCGTTGTCTCGGATAATAAATTCGACAATCGATTTATTTTGGCGTCCAGCCTTTTTATTTCGTTCCTGATCGATGCGCCCTCTGCGTCATCGTCGGTCAGTTTTACAGACTTGTGCGCGGACTCGGTAAGCGACTTGATGAATGCTGGTGATTGCAAGTCTGAGGCAACTTGAGTGATCACAGTGGAGTCTACCCGCTCTGCTTTGATGTTCTTCTTCCCGGCCCGATAAAGATCGCCGTTGCCGTGCCAAGCAACGCCATCAGGAGTAACGAGGATACCCGTTAGCAGGTGAACTGCCTTCGTGCGGTTGTTCTTCAGTCTGCCTCGGTTTAGCTGAGCTAATATTTCCTCTGCTTCAGCATCGGTAATCAGAGCCGGATGAGTATCGCGTTGAATCACCCATTCTTCCCTGGGCCTGCGCTTGACCCCGCCGACATAACCCTCCTTCGTCGTTTCGTTGTGTACGTTCCAGACAGTATGCCCGGCATAGGTCAGGGCATTCCATTCAACCCCGTTCATAGTGTTACGAGAGAGCTCTAACCCAAGACTTACAATTAACTTTGTTCCGCTTTGGCCGGTTGCGCGACCTTTCAGATAGGCGGCTATTTTGGGCGCCATTTCTGAGGGCGCAAGTTTTGACTTGGTGACAGGTGAACCGTCCCGAATTGCTCCGGTTGCGATTGTCTCGAGCCTGTACCCTACTGGGGCCCGGCCTCCCGCTCTGAATCCCTGGCGCACGTTCTCAGCCATTCCCGCCAGCCCTTTTTCTTTGGACATGAAGCTATGAACCTCGTCCATTGCGTGAAGAACGGCGGGCAGGATGATTCCGGTTACACCGTCAAGCTCAGGGGTTTTTGAGAAAAGTATTGTTACGCCACGCTTGGCGCAATCGTGCTTGAATGTGTGGGCGATGTATTGATTTCTGGAAAGGCGGGAAGTATCGAGCATGATCACTACAGACCACGCCCGATCCTTATTCTTTATTTCGCGGATAAGCTGCTGGAAACCGGGGCGGTTGTCATCTTTTCCGCTTTCGACGGCATCAACAAATTCAGCGACGGTCAGATAACTGCGTGACTTCGCTAGTTGCTGGAGCTCCCGACGCTGCGCGTCTATCGAAATGTCGCTGCGATCTTTCGAGCTCCGAAGGTAAAACGCGCACCTTATTGCGCTCAGCTTTGTCATGAATGAATTTAAGTAGCAAAGGAACCGCAAGCTCTGCGGCAAGTTGAACGTCTGGCGTTCCAACGCTGGTTATTGTCAAGCAAGAAGACTTCATCCGTCAACCATCCCCGCCAATCTCAAAAGCTCCGCCCCTTGCGAATACAGCGGCTCGAACTCCCCTGATTGCCACCTGTAAAGGGTATTCCTAGACACACCTATCTTATCCGCGATGGTCTTCCTCGGCCACTTGCGCTCGTGTCGAGCAAAACAAGCGCGAAGGGATACCGGCAGATGTTGTGCCTGTAGACTGGACGCGCATAGGTCAGATGGTAGCCGGCAGGAAACCGGTCATGATACAAAATTACCTAAGCTGTTGCTGGGAAAATATCAGTTTGCCATTGCTCGCTAAAGCAAAGGAAATTGGCGCAACCGAGATAGTTTACGGTCAGCGCAATGATGAAAATCATAAGTCCACTTCCCGGAATGGGGATGTAATCGAGGGAATGATACGGCTTCAACCCATTGAGGATTGGACGAGCGACCAGGTGATGGCCTATCTAGCAACGAGAATGGAAATCCCGGCGCACTACTCAATCAAGCACTCATCGCTGGATTGCTACGACTGCACCGCTTACCGGAAAGATTCTCGCGACAGGGTTGAATTTACAAGAGCAAGACATCCAGAAATGTATAAGGAGTATCTAGATAGAATCAACCTTTTGAATCAGGCTCTGATAGAATCAAACTGAACAGGAGGATACGATTATGCGGCTTTTGATGGTTTGCTTGATTGCTGGAGTGATTTTATCTGGCTGTGCGGCCAAGGTCATAAGTTCCAACTCAAGAACTGTAGTGGTGGAGTCCCAAGGTATGGACTCCGCGGAATCGCAATTGCTTGCCGATAAAGAATGCGCAAAGCATCAGAGATATGCCAGAGTGACGGCTCGTCCCACATACTGGCTACGTGAATATGTTTTTGATTGCGTGCAGTAGAGCTTTATATTGCAGACGAGCCGCCTTCGGGCGGCTTTTTCATTTATAGAGAAGTAGATAGGAGGCAACGATGGCTAGTGGATTAGCGGCAGGACTGGCGGATGGTATTCAAAATGGTATCCAATTCGGTTTGCAAAATCAATATTACAACAACCGCAATGAACACTGGGAGAATATGGATGCTCTCCGCCAGCAGCAAGCCGATGCGAAAGCCGCTGCCAAGGGTGAAAAAGGTCCAGACCGGGAAGGGTTCATTAGCTCTTTGATCCCCGTTTTTAAGGGCGAAAGCATCAAGCCGACCAGTGCCGCGCCGCAACAGCGACTTGTAATGGAGAACCCTTGCGGATTGGCGTCGTTCAAACAAGCGAACGGCATGATCCCTGATGCGGCATTTTCTGGGAGCGCGCCAGCCGCTTATCAAGCGGGTAGCCTTGCCAGCCTTCCAGCAGCTCAAAAACAAGCGGAGCCAGCTCAACCGGACGGAGATTTCAATCCAATACATGAAATCGTGAAACAGGTCGGTTTTCGGCGATCTGGCAAACCAACCGGCTAAGCTCAATGCCATCCGTGCCGCGGCTGCAATGCATGGCATGGATAAGGAGATCAGTCCGTGGCTAGACTCTCTGGTAGCAGCAAAAAAAGGCGGTATTTTCGATGCCGCGATGGACCTAAAGCGCGGGAATATAGACGGGGCCATGGATAACCTGAAGCGCGGCGGGATTCAGTTGGAAGATCGTCCAGTCAAGGTTAACCCGGATGATCCAAATGATGGCAAATGGAAGGTAAATATTTCCGGAACCGGAGAGCAGACAATCGACCTGGATCATTGGGCGACATCCACCCTTGATCCTGAGAAATATGCAAAGTATCTGCTTGATAAGCAGGACACAGCGACTAAAGGACGAGTTGCCGATGCGCAGATCGGAAATTACAACGCAAGCGCTGAGAAAAATACGGCGATGGCAAAGGCGTATGGTAGCGGCGGACTTGCGGCCGGTCGGCGCGCCGGTGGAGCGGGCGCTCTCGGGCCGACAGTCCGCAAAACGCTTGAAACGGATCAAGGATTTGTCGCTGTCATGTCCGATGGTACTCGGCGCATTCTGGCAGATGATGCTGGCAAGCCTCTGTATGGCACATCAGGGCAGAAGACAGCCGCCGGCCTGATCGGGAAAACGCTTAATCAGTATGGAGATAACGGGGATATAGCGGGCAAGGTCAACTCCCTTGCCGGGCAGCTTCAAGGCGGAAGGCCGCAGGCGCCCGCGCGGATCAATGCGCTTCCCGATGGAGCAAAGCAGATCGGCACATCTAAGGGCAAGCCGGTTTACGAGGTCAACGGGCGGAAGTTTATTGCAGAGTAATAGAACGAGCAAACATCCTCTTTTTAAAGTTTAGAACGAGCGATGATCAAGTATAATTCTTCCCATGACAACCTTTGAAATGCAGAAGTTTGAGGACGCAGCAAAAGAAAATGGCGTGCGCTATTGGGATGCGCACGAGTTCATGTCTACCCTTGGTTACGAGACGTGGACCGCCTTTAACAAAGTCATCATTAAAGCTATCGCATCGTGTGCGCAATTAGGAATCAGTATTCATGATGTGTTTATTCCCGTACAGATAATTGAAGGGAAGGGGGTAATCAATAGCTATAAACTGACCAGGTTCGCATGTTTTTTGGTCTCACTGCATGCCGATGCGAAAAAACCACAAGTAGCACAGGCTAAAGTAGTTCTTGCCGCGTTGGCCGATGAGCTGATTCAGGAACGGATACAGGAAGGTTCGCTAGAACGAATCGAAATTCGTGAAGAGCTGAAGGCCGGTGAAACGATAATGGCTGGTGCGGCAAAAGCGGCAGGGCTTGAGGTACATCAATACGGTGTTTTTAAAAATGCCGGTTTCATGGGCATGTATAACATGTCCTTAAAGCAGCTGATCCAATACAAGGGCGCGCCGGCGGACAAGACATTATACGATTACATGGGCAAAACCGAGTTGGCAGCCAACCTCTTCCGGGTAACACAAACTGAAGAGAGGTTAAAGCGTACGCAGCCGCGAGGATTGAATCAAGCTTCACAGACTGCGCAGGATGTTGGGCGCGAGGTTCGGGATGTGATGATGAGGTCGAGTGGGGAGAAGCCAGAAAATCTGCCCATAGAAGAACATATCGGGGACGTAAAGAAGAGGCTCAAGTCAGCCAACAAGGAAATGAGAAAGATTGATGGGAAGAAGAAAAAGCAACTTCCCAAGCCTTCATAACCCGCTTCGGCGGGTTTTGTTTTTTGTGCATTCAAAAAAAAGACTTGTTGACGCGGATGAGATTCTGATTTAGGCTTACTTCACCTCTGCAAATTCAGAGGCCGAGTTTGACAGCTCGGAAGACTGGCGGACAACCGCCCTCAAGCGGTTTTTTTACGTCCGTAACATGGTGGTCACCTTTATGGGTGGCTCGTGTGGGAGGGAGAAATCCCTGCCGGCCCAGTCCCGGTCTGTCAACCCGCACGATGCCGCCCACCCGTTTGACAGCGGGGAAGCGGAAAAATAAAACCGCTTTGACTGGAGATTGACCATGAGCAAGCCTAAGAGCGCGTCCGCGCAAACAGTTTCCCCATTTTTGAAATGCAGAGCAGGTGATTTGGCAATGATTCTAGAAGGGCCGAACACCGGACTTATAGTGGATGTTGTGCAGTATCGCAGCGTTATGCCGATGAGCAACGGCGAACTTGTGTTCGATGCATGGCGTATTCGGCATCCAAGCGACGAGCCTAACGTCGTTTACTTTAAAGAAGACAAGTATCTGCTACCGATCCGCCCCAGTGATCTCCAAGAAACCGAAACCGACGAGCGTTTGTCCGAAGGAGCAAAGCAATAATGAACGAACTCATTAAAGTCGAAGGCCGCGCTATAGGTGGTGACCAAGTGCAGACAATTAATGCCCGTGATCTGCATGCGTTCCTTGGAAACGGGGAAAACTTCACCACTTGGATTAAAGATCGTATCCAACAGTACGGGTTTATCGAAAATCATGACTTCGTGAGTTTTTCGGAAAACACCAAAAAACCCCAAGGGGGTCGCCCGGCCGTTGAATACGTCGTTACCTTGGATATGGGCAAAGAACTTGCCATGGTGGAGCGCAACGAGAAGGGCAAGCAGGCCCGGCAATATTTCATTGAATGCGAGAAGCGCGCCAAGACTCCAGTTCTTTCGCTTCCTGACTTTGCCAACCCTGCTGTAGCAGCGAGAGCATGGGCGGAACAGTACGAAGCCAAGCAGGCGGCACTTGTTCAGCTTGAAGCCGCAAAGCCTGCCGTCGAGTTTGTAATCGATACGTTGAGGCAAGGACGAGTCAGTGCATATCGGATGTTGCAAAGATTATTGGCTGGAATCCTCATGCGTTCTTTGATCAACTGAAAGAGGATGGCGTGATCTTCAGGCGCGGAGTCTGGTTGCCTTATCAAGAACACATTGATAACGGCAGGTTTGAAGTAAAAACCGGAGAAAACGATGGTTTCGGATTCCGCCAGACAAGGGTAACGCCAAAGGGAATAGCATGGCTTGCAGAGAAATACGGAAAAGATGATGTGCCTGAAGTCAGTGCTGCTGTCCTGAAGAAGCCAAAATCAGCGGGAGCGTCGAAACACAATTAAGGTAATAGTTTGCCGCTGTTGGGTCTGGTACACTTACCCAGACTCAACAGTGGGGAGACTGAGATGTGGCGTTTACTGGTTTGCTTGATAGGGGCGGTTGTTTTGGCTGGGTGCGTGGGGACTATGCTGCCAGGGCGCATGTACGCTTCGCCCAACGGCCAAATACTGAAGTTCGAGATTGAGACGAGTTACGGTCAAGGGAAAATGACCGCTTTTAATGATCAGACTGGTGAAAAATTCACGGGCGAGTATTCCGCGATGCACCGAGGCCAAGGCATGACTTTCGGAAACGTGGGCCGCTCAAATGTTACTTTATTCCAGCCCCCGACTGGCGCTAACGGGCAAGGTGTTCTGGTGGGTGATCAAGGTACCATGATCAGAGTATATCTAGAAATACGTCCCGGTCTAAGACCAACCGGCCATGGTTCTGGGGTAGATCAGAATGGCGGCAGATACGAACTGTTTTTCTAACAGCAGCAGGATTAATCCCACAAAGCCGCCTTTTGGCGGCTTTTTTATTTTAGAGGAAGCGCATGGCATTCACTGAGTTTGCTGGCCAACTGGACGACGAAGAGCCGGGTTATGTCGAGTTCAACGGTGACCTGGACAAAAAAGAAGTTGAAGGCGGGTTCATCGCTTCCGCCAAGCGCGCGGCTGGCGCCGGTATAAAAGGCGCTGGACAGGCTGCCGCTGACTTTATCCCTGGCATCTCGAAAGATAACGCACTCAAGAAGTATGGTCAGAGTGTTATAGATGCAAACCCCACCGCTGTAAACGAGCTTTCGGACATTGCGGATAAACCGCTAAAGGCTGTAACCGAAGCCACTGGGAACGCTGCCTCATCCATGGGCGGGATCGTAGGGGCGAGGGTACTTGGTCAGGGAATTACCGCGCTATCGCCATTCGCCGGTCCTGCTGCGCCTCTGGTTGCTGGCGTGGGGCAAGTCGTCTCCTGGCTCGGGCCTGCCGCTATTGCCGCTTTGCCATCGTTCGGCGGTATTCGGGACAAGCAGATCCTGAACGATCCCAAGAACGAGAAAGACGCCAAGGCGATCGCTATTGCGACGATGGGTGCTGCTGCTGTTGGAGCGATAGAGCAAGCCTTTGGTCCCCAGCAGTGGGCGTTGGCTGCCATGACGAAAGAGGGCAGGGTGAAGCTGGCTGAGAAGTTTGCCGCAACAACACTGCCGGGGGCGATGGCGAAAGGCGCTGGGAAGGGTGCGGCAATCGAGGGCTCGGAAGAACTTGTTCAAAACCCGCTCGAGCAGCTTGCCTCATTCGACAACCCGACGACGAAAGAGAACATCAAGGATACGCTGTTTGGCGGTGCCATGGGCGCGATCGGCGGCGGCGTGCTGGGCGGGGGCGTTCCGATGATAGCCGGCAAGCCCGTAACCGAGCACTCGGATGCTGTACTGAAGTACACCGCTGCTCGAGGTGGCGAACGTGCTAAAGCCGCTGCCCAGAATGAACTTGATCGTCGCGCTACTCAAGGCGTTGATCCTGAAATAGCGAACGCGCCTGAGTCCACTTCTGAGGCAGTGGACCGCATTATTGCAACCGGCAGGGATAAGGCGGACGAGATACGGAGCACAGCGCCCGATGCTATCCAGAGCAATGTGCTGGATGAGGAATCTGACCATATTGGTGACATCAACAAAATGGTTCAGGATGCCCCCGAGGCTCAATCTCAGGCAACGCATGGTGCAATAGAAAGTCTCCGTTCGTTTGTTGCATCTGGCAAAGCGCCATCTGTAAATTCGGTGCTGGACGAAAACGGCAATCGTATAGTCGTTGCTTATACCAATGATCCTAAAAATCATGTCGCCCTTGCGCTCACACCGGAGGAACAGAGAGCGTATGACGCTGCGGCAGATAAGTATCACTGGACAGACTCTGGGGCTGTAATGACGGAGGCGAGTCGCGACATGGCAAGAGCCGCGTTGCCAGCGATAAACAGAGTGCTTTTTAACGTTCCCGACAAACCAACTCCCGAGCCGATACAAACCCTCAACGCACAGCTAAACGCGCTCGGCGAAGGCCGTAAGCCGGGAGTATTGCTGACTCTTGGCGAGCCGATGCCGCATACATTGCCCCCAGGTGTGAAAGCCGCTGAAGTGCCTGGCCGGGGAACGCTGCTATATCGCGATGACGCTACCCTGCAAGCGGCCATGAATGGCCAGATGGGCACGGCGTTGGGCTATGGCATCGATGAGAAGCCGGCGCAAGCAGATCAGGTTGTAACCGCGCGCGACAAAAACGGAACCGTTATCCAGGATGTGGCGACCGATGGGAATCCGGCAGTTCAGCAAGCAGCGGCTACCGTGGCGGGGCCGAATGGATCGGTTGAAGTCAGGCCGGTTGAAGAGGCGATGGGGGAGCGGGGTGCTAACAGTAGGGCGCCCCAATCAGGCAAATTCGGAAGAGTTTTCACGGGGTTTTATAGAAACGCCAAAGATGCAATTAAGAAACTCATCGAACATCGCGAAGGTGAGGCCGTAGGCGCCCTCCATCACAAGGATGTTGGAGATATTGATCTTGTTTGGGGGAGCGAGGGAACCGCTGAAAAGAACTTCGAGGATGGTTTTGGAATTGCGAAGCTCGTTGCCAAAGGGCGCTCCGATCTTCTTAAAGATTTGCAATCCTCGATTGACGCGATGGATGTCAAGACGCGCTCCAAGAACAGGGTAATTCTTGAATCAAAGGATCACCGCGCTATAGTGCGACTGGATTGGGATGGGGATCAAAAAACGTGGCTGATGACAGCCTATGAGAAGAGGAGTGGCGCCGATACTACGACTGGCACTACCAGCGATGAAGGGAGGAATGTCACGGCTAGTCCTGCCCCCACTCCCGAAATAAGTCTATCACAGGAGACATCTGAAGGCAACAATGGCCTCCGCCCCCTCATAGAATCCCTCATCAAGCGCCGGGCTGCGGCGAAGCAGTCCGGGAAGGAGCGCGGCCTGCATAACGCCATTGCTCGCGCCAAAGAAGTCATAGACGGCAAGCGCACGGATGCTGCTCTAGAATCGAAATGGTTCCGGGTGCAGGCTACCGGGATGAAGAAAGTGGACGCTGAAACTGCTGAGTTATTGAGGCAGATCGGGGAGGCGGTTAAGGCGAAAGAATCACGCGCTGATGCGCAGCCGGGAGAATTGGCAATTCCCGATCAACGCAAAGAGATGGCTCCTCCTCAAACTGCGGCTTCTGCTGCCAAATCCGTGCCGGATGTAACCGCTGAGGTTAGGCCGGTTCAGGATGTGATGGGTGGGCGTGTACTATCTCAAGCGCAAAAAAAACGAACAGCATAAGCTCCGCGCCTCAATGGTTAAAAACAAGGCCGTTATCGAAGCGTACAGAAAGGAAAGCGGAAAAATTGACTTCGGCCATATACAGCGCGCAATTATGAGTGGAAGCGCTGATCACCTTATTGGCTTGCATGAAGAGACGGTCAGATCAAGTCAAAAAGAAAAGAATGCTGCATATAAAGAGCGGCACGGATTTGGGCAGCCTAAAAAGGCGCTGGCCGGAAACCCAGAGGAACAAAAGAAATCTGAGGAATGGGAAAGAAGGCGGGCAGAGCGCGATGCCGCCAAAGACAAAGAGCTTGAGTCTTTCGGTCAACCCAAAACGGAAGATCAACCGAAATCTACGGAAGGGCAATCTCGGGGAATGCCAAAACGCGGCATAATAGAGGCAGATGATCCCAGCATTTATGGGAGCGAGCTTCTCGGATGGGAAGGTCGCCGGTATGAAGATTTTCATAGTACCCTTGAAGCAATGAAGCGTACGCCTAAATTCAGTCGCACTCCAAACAAGGAAGACGTGGCGTTCGCCCATGACTTTCTCGTTGAACTCGCGGACGTTGATGAGTTGTTCAGGCACGCGATAAGCCACAAGACATCGCTTAAAGGCGTATTTTCAGAAGTCTACCCTGATGCTGTATATGTCGGCGATGGAACGCGGGAAGATGAAAGGGATGAATCTGGCGCAGATCACCGCTATGTATTCAAGTTGCCGAACGGCAAGCAGTTCTATGTCTACGAGCGCGACAACGGAGAGGTCTTCATCGATGTCAGCCATTTTTCGACTGGCGAACGCGGTCAAGCGGTGTATGCAGCAGTGGCGAACTGGGCGTATAACACAAAACGGAAATTCATCGGCGACCCTGCCGGATTAACCGCAGATTCCCTGATCCGGCGCACCAGCAATATGTTGTCCTCTGCTCTGCGGTTCGGCACGGTCAAGCATCTTGAAGCCGCGCCGCAACAGATAGCGGGTGATCCGAAAAACGGGGTTCCTCCGCTGGATTGGAGCGGGGATGATGTTGCAAAGACGCGCGCTTTGATCCATACTTTCATCGAAACATTGCATAACAAATTTCCAGAGATAACGAGCTATCGCTATGACTTCGCAAACAGACAGTTCACAGATAGACTTGGACGACCCGTTGGGCTTGACCGGTTCACCCACGCAGAAGCAACTGGATTGGGCGGCTCTGCAAGAGCAGGTAAGGCTTCAATGCGTCGCGGCATACTCATCCAGTCCCTTATATCAAGCGAGGGCAGCGAAAGACCCGGAATACTGGAACAAGTTCTCAACAGGTCAAGTGCACTTGTACTAAGGGGCAAGCTCGAAGGCATATTCTCCAGAAAGGCTGAATCCGAACGAATCTCCGCCATCCGCCAGCGCTTAAAAGCTGCGGCATTCAAGAAGACACAGGCCACCCATAGCGGTGGCCTTGTCGTTTCTGGCGAGCACAAATCCGCTGTTCAGACCATTGTCGATGCCATCTCTTCAGCATGGAAGAACGCGCCTGAAATGGTCGTTGTCAGCGACATGAATGATTCGGCTGTCCCTGATGCCGTGCGCGAAACAAATTCGCAACAGATGTCCCAAGGCGCGGTAGGGCAGCCGGAAGGGTTCTTCTATGACGGCAAGGTGTACATCGTCGCCTCTGAGATGCGCAGCCCCGAGGGACATTGTTCGTGTGGTGTTCCATGAAACGCTGGGGCACTTCGGCTTGCGCGGAGCGTTTGGCGAGGAATTGAAGCCTATTCTTAAGCAGGTCGTAGTCGGATGGCGCTCGAAGGTTGAGGACAAGGCGGTGCAGTACGGGCTGGACATGGCGGTCGAGAAAGATCGGCTGATAGCTGCGGAAGAGGTACTCGCCGAACTGGCACAGACCAATCCCCAGATAGGGATGGTGCAACGTGCAATCGCCATCGTTCGTGCCTGGCTCAGGAAGAACGTTCCCGCTCTGGCCAGTATGAAGATGACGGATGCGGAAATCATTCATCGGTTTCTGATCCCGGCGCGGCGATTCGTGAAGAGCGGGAAGGGGCCGAAAAAAAGCCCCGCGGTCTTGGCACGTTCCGGGCTGCAATTGCCCGGCTTGGCTCAAGCGCGGAGCTTTGAAGGGAGAATATCTGGGGAAACAGACTTAGTCAAGGATGATCCGCATTTCAGCCGGGACTCCCAAACCGACACTCCAGCATTCCGCAAATGGTTTAAGGATTCCAAGGTGGTGGATGAGAACGGGGAACCGCTGGTCGTTTATCACGGCACCCCGGGGGGCGGATTCTTTGTTTTCGATCCGTCTAGGTCCGGAACGCGCGGCACCTACGAATCCGCATCTCTGGGGGTGTACTTCAGCGAGGACAGGCAGTACGCCAACACTATGGCGCGTAGCACTTAAGGAAACTACACCAACAGTCTATCCGGTGTTTCTATCTATACAGAACCCCCTGCGCGTATGGTCTACCGAACTTACCGACCTCGCAGAGATTGAGGCAATTCGTCAACAAGTGATCGAAGGCGGACACGACGGTATTGTCGATGAATACGGTAATTATGTCGTGTTCAGACCAACCCAAATCAAATCCGCCACCGGCAATAATGGCGAATTCGACTCCAACAATCGCGACATCCGTTTCTCCCGCTCCGCACCGGGCAATAACGCCTCTTGGGATGCGCCCGAACCGTCGCGCCTCGACACGATCCTGCATGCCCTCCAGGATAAAAACATCGACCTCAAGCGCGTCACCGAAGCGATCAAGGCAACGGGCAAGCAGATAGCGGACAATATCAATGCGTACTTGCAAGAGGAACTATTCCATGGCCGTTCGGCAACGCGCGTAAAAGAGTTCATCGATACCGAGCTGGACCCGCTTATCAAGATCATGCGCATCAATGGCGTGAAGCTGGCAGACTTTGAAGAATACCTCTGGGCCCGGCACGCGGAAGAGCGCAACAAGCAAATTGCCAAGATCAATCCTGATCCTGATATGCAGGATGGTGGATCAGGCATGGACACTCAGGATGCGCGTGACTATCTGGCGAGTCTCGATCCCGACAAGAAGAAGCTGTATGAGGCCCTGGCCAAACGTGTTGATGCGATCAATGCCAGATCCCGTCAAGTGCTGGTGGATTATGGTCTGGAGTCGCAGAAAACCATCGATACCTGGGAGAGCGCATATAAGCATTATGTGCCCCTGATGCGCGAGGATATGGATCATGCTTTCGGCAACGGGACCGGGCAGGGTTTCTCGGTGAAAGGCAATGCAGCGAAACGCGCAACTGGATCAAAGCGGCCTGTCGTGGACATCCTGGCCAACATCGCGCAGCAGCGCGAGAAGAACATTATCCGCGGTGAAAAGAATCGCGTGGCTACGGCTCTTGTCGGACTCGCGAAAGAGAATCCCAATCCTGATTTCTGGAAAGTGGATGTGCCGCCGACGATTCGCGACGTGAACAAATCGACTGGACTGGTGGAAGAGCGTACCGATCCGACTTACAAAAGCCGTGATGATGTGATTGTCGCCCGGATACCCGACTCCAAGGGGAATATTCAGGAACGCTCGGTTGTGTTCCAGGATGACCCTCGAGCGAAACGCATGGCATTGTCTTTGAAGAATCTCGACCAGGACGATGTAGGCGTTGTGCTGAATGCCTCTTCGATCGTCACCCGGTACTTTGCCTCGATCAATACCCAGTACAACCCGATATTCGGGATAGTGAACCTTACCCGGGACGTTCAAGGCGCCGCTCTTAACCTGTCTTCGACGCCGCTGGCTGGCAAGCAGAAAATCGTCCTATCCCGCACCGGTCCAGCATTACTTGCCATTTACCAAAGCATGCGCGGCGTGCGCAAGGGCAATGCGGTCAATAATAAATGGTCCCAACTCTGGGAAGAGTTCCAGAAGGAAGGCGGGAAAACTGGTTTCCGGGATATGTACAAGAATGCCCAGGACCGCGCGGAAGCGCTTGAGAAAGGGCTTAACCCCGACTGGTGGCAAACCACCCGCATCGGGAAGGTTATCACTGCCGGGGGCCTCCTGAACGCGCCGGAGAAGGTGCTCGCGGATAAGGCCGTCAAGCCGCTGTTCGAATGGCTATCGGATTATAACGATTCCATGGAAAACGCGGTGCGCCTGGCGGCTTATAAGACCGGCCTCGAGCAGGGATTGAGCAAGCAGCAGGCGGCGAGCCTGGCCAAGAATCTTACGGTCAACTTCAATAAACGCGGTGCCGCGGGTCGCCAGATAGGTGCGCTGTACGCCTTCTTCAACGCTTCCGTTCAGGGCACCGCGAGACTGGCTGAAACGATGAAAGGCCCGGCTGGCAAGAAGATAATTACTGGAGGGATCTTGCTTGGCGGTATGCAAGCCATGCTCCTGGCTATGTCGGGGATGGGGGATGACGAAGAACCGCCTGAGTTCGTCAAATCGCGCAGCCTGATTCTGCCGATCGGTGACGGGAAGTATCTTTCCGTTCCCATGCCGCTGGGCTTTAACGTACTGCCGAACATAGGGCGCATTACCACAGAGTTTGCCATGTCCGGTTTCAAGGATCCGGCGAAACGCACTATCCAGCTGATGGACTCGATTCTCGATGCATTCAATCCCGTTGGTAACGCCGGCATGTCGCTGCAAACAATTTCCCCGACCGCAATAGATCCGCTGGCCGCATTGGCCGAAAACAAGGACTGGACCGGCAAGCCGATTTCCCGGGAAGATTTCAATTCCATGAACCCGACTCCCGGATTCACCCGGGCGAAGGATACGGCGAGCGTGTTCAGTAAGTTGCTGGCCGAAGGGATCAACAAGATCAGCGGTGGAACGAAGTATCAGCCTGGCATGTTCAGTCCAACCCCGGATCAGATTGACTATCTGATTGCGCAAGCAACGGGCGGAGTTGGGCGGGAATATCTAAAAGCCGAGCAGATGGTTACTTCTGCATTTACCGGGGAAGATTTGCCGCCACATAAGACTGTACTTTTAGGAAGGTTCTACGGTGATACCCGGGGGCAGTCATCCCAAGGCAACGAGTTCTACGACAACCTGAAGCGGATCAACGGCCATGAAGCCGAGATCAAAGGGCGGATGAAGAACCGTGAGGACGTTGCCGAGTACAAGCGTGAGAATCCGGAATGGGAACTCATCGGTGCGGCCAATGCCGCTGAAAAGAGAGTTCAGGAACTACGCAAGCGCAAGCGCGATCTCGTTGAGAAAGGGGCGGAGAAGGGGCAAGTCAGGTTAATTGACGATCTGATAACCCTGACAATGAAATCCTTGAACGAGAAGGTCAAGAAAAAAACGTCTGCCACAGTCCCTTGACCAGCGCCCAGACAACCGATAGCGCCAGTATCGACCAGCAGATGAAGAGGAAGACTTGGTGTGGGAGCATCAGGCGAGTATAGCACGTTGTTTCTTAAGCTGTTTCGCTGGCTTAATCGTAATGTTCCTCCGTTTAAAAATAGTGGGGATTTCGCCGAATCCCTTGGGGACGCCAGCTCATCCTCAGGTGCTTGATAAGAAACAACAGTCAGGCAAATCAACAGGTTCAGTTTCCAAGTGTCGCACAACTGTTACACTTGGAGAATGGATGTGGCTTCTCAAACTCATGTATTTAACCGTAGCGGAACCTACTATTTCCGCAGGCGCGTCCCTAAAGACCTCCTCAGCTTTTATCCTTCCTCTCAGATCGTTTTCAGCCTTAAAACCAAAGACCGAAAAGAAGCGGACAGGCTCGCTCGTATCGAATCCGTTAAGCTCGACAAAGAGTTCCAGTGCAAAGGGACCACTGACCACCTAGCCACCTAGCTGCGCATTCAACTGGCGAGCTGTCAGATGAAGACGTCTGCGTGATACAGCTACAGCCGCGCTCGCCAAATTGGGCTATCACGTGTTCGAATCAGCGCCCGATCGCGGCATCCACCATACTAGCGATGGTAACAATCGGTATGTCTATTATTTTGACAATAGGCCATCACGCCAGTAAGGTGACAACAAGGAACATTCAATAAGGTACATTCAATGAGCGATGCGAAGCAGCCCAAGGCGACGTAAAGTTGAACCTCTTGATCTACTACATCCCACGCGCTATGGCGGCAAACTCCTCGGTCGTTAGAATGAAATCGACAAAACTAGCCTGATGCCAACAAGTCCATGGAGCGGCTCGAACGCTAGGCCTCGAACGCCACGCCTTAAGGGGACGTGATTGTGTTGGTATTTGAATTGAACAAATCTGAATTTCGATTTAGTTAAAACACAGCGGAGGAAAGAACATGGCAAATGCGCAGACTGAAATCCGCAGTAACGACCCGACCGGCGTCGCGAAAGTAGACATGAAGTTCGAGATCGTCGTCATCCCTGTCTCGGATTTAGACCGCGCGAAGGAGTTCTACGGGAGGCTCGGGTGGCGGCTCGACGCCGACTTTGCCAGCGATAAAGACTACCGCGTGATCCAATTTACGCCGCCTGGCTCCGGATGCTCGATCATTTTCGGCAAGAACGTCACCGCCGCGGCCCCCGGCTCCGCCCAGGGTCTGTACCTGATCGTCTCCGATATCGCGGCTATCCGCGCCGAGCTGCTCGGTCGGGGCGTGGAGATCAGTGACGTGTTCCACGACGCCGCCGGCGTATACGCTGGCACGGACGAGCCCTACCTGTTTGGTCGGCTCCGGGTCAGTGGTCCGGATCCCGATCATCGCAGCTACCGCTCGTTTGCTTCGTTTCGCGATCCGGACGGCAACGGCTGGTTGTTCCAGGAGGTCACAACACGGCTGCCCGGACGCGTCGACCCCGCGACGACGACCTTCGCGTCGGCGAACGATCTGGCGAGCGCGCTGCGGCGTGCGGCGGCCGCGCACGGACAGCACGAAGCACGGACGGGGCAAGCCGACGAGAACTGGCCGGACTGGTACGCCGAGTACATGGTGCGCGAGCAGTCCGGCAAAGAGCTGCCTCAGTGAATGATTACGAAATAATCGTCGTCAGCGGCGGCGCTCCGGCGAGCACTGCATTGGTGCGCTGGCCCAAGATGGCCTGGGATCTTCCTTAAAGGAGGTGCCTCGTGTCGCGGCATTTCGATGCAATCATCATCGGGACCGGCCAGGCAGGCCCGTCTTTGGCTGCGCGGTTTGCGGCCGTGGGCATGACTGTCGCCATTATTGAACGCCACAAGTTTGGCGGCACATGTGTGAATACGGGATGTATCCCGACTAAGACGCTCGTCGCCAGCGCGTACGCAGCGCATGTTGCTCGCCGCGGTGCCGAGTATGGTTTTGCTGGCAACGGCGATGTGCGCGTTGATATGAAACGCGTCAAAGCACGCAAGGATGAAGTTTCCGGACGGTCGAACAAGGGCGTCGAGGAAGGGTTGCGAGGACTTAAGAATTGCACGGTCATCCAGGGCCATGCCCGCTTTCAGTCGTCCCATACGGTCGTGGTCAACGATGAGGTGCTGCAAGCCGACAAGGTTTTCATCAACGTTGGCGGGCGCGCCTCTGTTCCCGCGATGCCGGGGATTCATGAGGTACCATTTCTCACAAACTCTTCAATGATGGATATCGACTTCCTCCCGGAGCATCTTGTCATCATCGGCGGAAGTTATGTCGGGTTGGAATTCGGTCAGATGTATCGCCGTTTCGGGAGCGAAGTCACGATCATAGAGATGGGACCGCGCCTGATTGGACGAGAAGACGAAGATGTTTCCAACGCCGTGCGTGAGATCCTGGAGATGGAGGGGATAGGGATTCGGACAAATGCGAAATGTATATCACTGGCGAAGCGTGACAGTCGTATCGCCGTTGGAATGGAATGCGACGAAGGTCCGCCGGAAGTAGTAGGCACGCATGTTCTTCTAGCGGTGGGACGTACTCCCAACACGAACGACCTGGGTCTCGACCGGGCCGGCGTTGCGACCAACCAACGCGGCTACATCATCGTTGACGATCAACTGCAAACAAACGTGCCCGGCATCTGGGCCCTGGGTGACTGCAACGGCCGCGGTGCCTTTACACATACTTCCTACAACGACTATGAGATCGTCGCCGATAATCTTCTTAACTCAGACCATCGCCGCGTGTCAGACCGGATCCAGGCGTACGCTTTGTTTACCGATCCACCGCTAGGGCGATGCGGCATGACGGACGCCGAAATACGGAAGTCTGGGCGCCCTGTACTCGCTACGAAACTTCCGATGAGCAGAGTGAGCCGCGCCGTTGAGAAAGGTGAGACGCAAGGTTTCATCAAAATCTCTGTTGATGCGGAAACAAAACACATTATGGGTGCTGCGATTCTTGGCACCGGAGGCGATGAAGTAATTCAGGTTTTGCTGGACGTCATGTATGCGAAGGCGCCGTATACGGTAGTGCAGCGCGCAATGCATATTCATCCGACAGTTGCGGAATATCTCCCCACCGCCTTGTCCAAACTGGAACCCGTTGCGTAAGCTAAAGCAACGTTGGAGGAAAGTATGATCACTCTGTCGCTTCGGACGCGTTTATCACCGTGATCGGCGAGACGCGCGACCTCAGGGCGCAATGGGCGCTCCAGGAAGTAGGGTTACCCTATCGCGTCCACGCCCTTGATCACACGGACGGCGAACTCGACGGTCCCACCTATAGCCGGATCAGCTGTTTCCCTCAGGTGCCAGTTATCGATGATGATAGTTTCACGTCGCCGAATGCGCGGCGGTGATACTGTATCTCGCCGAGAAGGCAGGTAAGCTGGTCCCATCTGATTTCGAGGGATGGATGCCCCGGCAGTGCCAAGGGCGTTCTAGCAAAGTTCAGTTAACAGTTAACTTCCATCTCTTTCACAGCCGTTGATTTCCATGCGCGTATAGATCGTATGCCAGTTGCCAAAACGCCTTGGCAGACCGCGCCATTTGCAGCCGTGCTCGGCCACGTACAGAATGGCATTGAGAACTTTATCGAGTACCAGGATATAGATAAGAATGGCAATAATAGTATCATTATTGTCAATCTTGCCACTTGGCAGGAATCAACATCATCATTAAAGTTTGTTTCTCGTAGTTCAACTTGAAAAGGGTAAATCACCATGGTAAAAGTTGCTTTGTTAGTACGCTTGCAAGCGAAACCGGGAAAAGAAGCCGCTGTAGCCAGTTTCCTCGAAAGTGCCCTCCCTCTTGCTAATCAGGAAGCTGCCACGCCGATCTGGCTCGCGTTACGGTTGGGACCATCGACTTTCGGCATCTTTGATGCCTTCCCTGACGAATCAGGACGGTCAGCACATTTGGCCGGACCGATTGCGGCGGCGCTCATGGCTAACGCTGCCGAGTTATTAGCAGAGTCGCCACAGATTGAGCATGTAGATGTACTCGCCGCCAAATTGCCTCAATAAAAAAGGGGCTGGCGGGTCGGATGGGGCTGTCAGAGCTGGTAGCTGAGAGATAGCTCTTTTGCAGGTATGGGTGAAGGCGAGGCGGCAAGATGCGTTTCGTTTTCGCTCATCGGCAAGTTCTTCTTAACAGGAGATATCTGGAAGCCGCGAACGTCGGCGGTTTGGATTCTGCAACGCGTGAGCTTCACCGATCGAAACAACCTGTCAGACTTGTGTTCTGCTTATCATTTCAAAACCTAAACTACTACAGTCCAGCTGTTTTTGACGATATTTTTCTGCTTTCGAATGGTTATGCAGACCTTCTGGGATGTGACGCTGTGGGTCTGCGCCTGGAGCTCCTCGACAATGCGATGTGCCCACGCTTTCATGGCAGAGGCTAGGCCCATCGCATTTCCTCCGAACAAATATTCCATGGAGGCAGTGGAAACCGCAAGCCTATTTGGCGTTTCCCTCTGATTGACTTAGAAGGTGAGGCGAATACCCACTTGAGCACTTCGCCCAGGTTCCGGCGAAAAGTTGCGTAGATACGAGACAGAATTGCGGATGTTTTCGTTGAGTAGGTTGTTGGCTTTAGCGAATATCATCATCTCCACACCTCGATAGGTCTTGATCCTGTATTGCGTGCTGAGATTAAGCAGTACGTAACCGTGGGTGGCAGTTTCGTTGAGACCGGGATGATTCTGGGCTTCCCCGCGCGTCAGCCGCAGGTTGCTTGTCCATTGATTCCTGGTATGGTCAAGTTGAAAACCGAAACGCAATGGCGGCATCCGCGGCACGTCGCCCCCGCTGGAGAATCGGCCTCGAGTATAATCGCTGAACAGCGTGAGATCGACCAGTCCGTAAAGGTTTCTCAACAATGGGAAAATGAGCTTGCTCTCGTATCCCCAAAAAACGGCATCAGCCTGCCGGCTCTGCAGCACTGCCTGACAAGAAGCATCCGCAGGTTGCGACCCATTGCAGGCGAGAGGTCCACCTGAAACCTCGTCCTGAAACACGTCCGTTCCGGTCCGTTGCTGATAAATGTAGTTATTGACCCAGTTATTGAAAAAATCAAATTCGGCCCGAATCCAGCCCGTATTCAACTTGTAACCCACATCCAGATTATATGACGTTTCCATTTTAAGCGAGGCGTTACCTTCATCAAAACTTCGAGTGGCATCATGGAAACCGAAGGAAAGCAGTTCCTGCACTTGCGGAGCACGCTGTGAACGGGTACCTCCCAGATTGATTTTATGACGTTCATTTAGCTTCCATAATGCGGAAACCGAAGCGCTGGTGGGGGTGTAGTTAAGGCTGGAGGGTGCGAGCGGAGCGCCAGGCAGGGAGTTTTGTCCTTGCGGATTAATGGAAGTCTGCTCCACGCGTCCGCCCAGCTGGTAGCTTACCGGCCCATAGTCGAACGATTCCACCGCGAATACGCCGTAACTGTTAATCAGGGATTTAGGCACGATGGTTTTGGAATTGCCGAGCTCGAAATTGAAGGCCGCGAAGTTGCTGGCAGTAGCCTGAAAGCCGATGGTGCCGTAGAAAGGTCCGATTGGCCGGTGAGTCAATTCCGCACGGCCTTCGTAGGTTTTGTTGGCGAATGCAGTCCCCGGCGCCAATGGCTCTCCCGATAAACCGGTCAGCTCCGTGTGCTTGTAATCGGTATAGCCCAAGCGTGTGCGCAACGCCTCCACAAACGGGAGCGGATCAATCAGCTCACTCTTGAAGTCGTATTTGGTTTGTTTCAGATCGATACGAGTATTAGACCCGCCACTGCCGTCGGGAGGAATTCCATAGTTGTTTTCCAGACGGTTGATAGAAACACCGGCGAAGCCGGGATCGCCTACCAGTGAAACTCCGGCCGAACCGCTGATAGCATGCGCAGAAGTGTTGGGAATATGCCCTTTTGGATTTTGTACCACCGTGAGTGAGGGGTCCATAGCCTGAGCGGCATTGACATCAATGCCGTGGCCACCAATGCTGAGGTTGCCGCGGGTGCGGAAAAAGCCGTCCAGGTGATAGGCCAGGCTGCCCTTGCTCCCTTCCACCTTCATGGCCGTGGTGGATTCGTTGGCCGCCGAATCGAAACGCTGCTCAAGCGCTCCGCCCAACAGTTTGCTGAAAAGCCTGCCCGGAATGCGGTTATCGATGACATTCACCACGCCACCGATGGCCCCGCTACCATACAACAGCGTGGCCGGTCCACGCAGCACCTCGATACGGTCCACAAGAATGGCTTCCACGCTGGTGGCATGATCGGGGCTCAATTGCGACACATCGTTACTGCCGATACCATTATTCAACACGCGTACGCGCGGCCCCGCCTGTCCGCGAATGACCGGAGTGCCTACGCCGGGGCCGAATGATTGGCTGGTAATGCCTGGTTCGTCTTTTAAAGTTTCGCCGATACTGCGCCCGATTTTCATGATCAATTCATTACCTTTCAGGACAGTGACAGGCAATGCGATATCTGCCGCTTTCTTCCGCAACGGCGCGGTAATGACCATTTCCTCCAATTCGAGAACATTATTTTTGTCTACATTTTCACCGGCGACTGTTTGGTCTGATTTCCGAGTCCTATTGTCCACCGCGTCACCCGCACTGACAGTGGTTCCAATTGCGCTTGTCAATAAAAATATGGGAAGTCTTTTTTTCATGAGGAATTGAGAGCAAAAAATAATGGCGAGCATTTAATGATGGCAAGCATTTGGCGAGTATATGTTATATTATAACGTAACATATATTATTTTGAAAACCGCTCTCACACTCTCATTAGCTAATTGAAACGAGTATCAGGTTTGATTGACCATCGGTTGCGCGCATTTTATGCAAATACCATGAATTTCTATGGATTTGCTATGTGCGACAAAAGCAAGCTGCTTCATCTCCCTGGCCAATGTTTTCATGACCTTCTCGGCAGCCCGCTCCTCTACCTCGTGGCAGAGTTTACAGATAAGCAGCAACTGCTCATGTTGCTGACCTGAGTAACTACAACCAATAAAAGCATTGAGACTCTCCACTCGATGAATCAGGCCCTGTTCGATCAAAAAATCCAGTGCCCGGTAAACCGTTGCCGGTTTTGCCATCGGTTGCAAGGGCTTGATTCGGTCCAGTAAATCATAGGCCTTGACGGCTTTGTGACTGCCCCAAATCAACTCCAGCACTTGGTAGCGAATGGGTGTCAAGCGTACACCCCGCGTCATGCACAACTGTCCTGCCATGCTTAATGCTTCATTAATGCATTTTTTATGATTATGCCCTGAAGGATTGCGGCTCATTTTAGCGCGATATTCATTACAAGGGAGTCAATTGAATTGAAATGTTATACCATAACATTTCAATTCGTGAGTAATTATTTCTGAACCACTCTGCTCGATATCCGACGGAATATGAAGCTTCAGTAGTGGACCAATGATCGGATTCAATGGCAACATCAGGGGTTTAGGGGGCACTGGAACGTAAAACCCAATTAAGGAATCTTGACACCCTGCAGGAGACGCGACACGGATGATTGCAAAAACCTGGTGCCGATGGTTGTAATCATGCAATATATTATGCAACAGGCAATGCCTTTATTTCAGATGCGATTCGCTTCATTGCATAAACGGTCGTTTGCGCGCCGCGTCGATCCGACTGATAATGCTGTTTCGGGCTGTCGATTTCCGGGTTTCCATTCGACTATGTGGTGAATAGTGCCGCACCATCGCCTCTTTTTGTTGCCACGATCAATTGAGAAAGGAGTCTCCATGACTAAGCTACGCGTTCACAACTTCGCCATCTTACTTGATAGCTACGGGGCCGGCCCTAATCAAGGCTCCGACAATCCGCTCGGCGCGGACTTTTCCCTGGTCGGCGGCAAATAGGAGAGAATAACGATGATGAAGAACACGATCTGCCTGTGGTACAACCATGATGCGGCAGAGGCCGCTCGCTTTTACGCCCAGACCTTTCCCGACAGCACGGTCTGGGCGGTGCACCGGGCGCCGTCCGACTTTCCAGGCGGCAAGGCGGGCGACGTCCTGACGGTCGAATTCACGGTGTGCGGCGTGCCGTGCGTTGGCCTCAACGGCGGGAACATGTTCAAGCATAGCGAGGCATTCTCCTTTCAGATCGCCACCGACGACCAGGCGGAGACCGACCGTTATTGGAATGCGATCGTCGGCAACGGCGGCATGGAGAGCGCGTGCGGCTGGTGCAAGGACAAATGGGGCCTGTCGTGGCAGATCACCCCGCGCGTCCTGACCGACGCGATGGCCAGGGGCGGCGATGTAGCGAAGCGCGCGTTCGCGGCGATGATAGAGATGCGGAAGATCGACGTCGCCACGATCGAGGCGGCGGTGCGCGGGTAGGCTGTGCTGGCATGAGCCCCCACGCTTCGAGTCCAGCTTTGGCTCGAGGTTCATACCTAAGCTCAAAGCCGTGCGGCTGGACTACACTTGTCGATGAGGACACTTCTCGATCGTCGTACCTGACGAACACCCAAAGAAGACGCCATGAGAAAACTGACTGCATCCACATTTATATCGCTGGACGGCATCATGCAGGCGCCCGGTGGACCCACCGAGGATCCTTCCGGCGGGTTCTCGCTCGGCGGCTGGATCTTCCACTATTGGGACGAAGTCATGCGACATTCCATGCCCATGTCGGGCTTCGATGGCAAGGACCGAGAGTTGGTCCTTGGGCGCAAGACCTACGAGATATTCGAGGCCTATTGGCCCTACCAGCCAGCCGACGACCCGACGGCGCAAACCCTGAACACAGCGCGCAAACATGTGGCGTCGCGCACGCTGAAGGCGCTGCACTGGCAGAACTCGGGTCTGCTCAATGGTGATGTCGGCACGGCCGTCGCTACATTGAAATCCCAAGATGGACCAGACCTTCAAATCATCGGCAGTGGTGCGCTGATCCAGGCGCTGCAGACGGCCGGCCTGATCGATGAGTATCACGTTTGGACTTTTCCAGTTTTGCTCGGCGCGGGCAAGCGCCTGTTCGAAACCGGGGCCAAGCCGGGAGCGTTGCGGCTCACGCAATGCCACCACTCGACCACCGGCGTGGTGATGAGCACTTATGTGATGGCTGGCGAGATCCCGCTTGGATCCTTTGCGCAGGACGCGCCGAGCGACAAGGAGCGAGAACGGCGAGAGAAGTGGGCGCGCGAAGAGCAGTGAAGCTCGGTGGCACTTAGTTCTTCCTTACCCTGGCTGGCGTGCCGGCACCTTTCGAGCACGGCAACTCAAGCCGCGCTTGCTCAAGATTACTCCAGTTGCACGTCCGGACCAGCGGCAAAACAGGGATTCGGCGGGCGACAGCTTGTGGCCGGTAGCACCAGTTCACGAAAGGCAACTCGCGACGCAGTCAGTCAGCGTCTCAGATCAACGCGGGCGGCCACTCAGTCGCCTCAAAGCGAACAGACGAGTGGTTATTGCTGACAGAAAGACCAACAGTTCTTCAAATAGTAATACGTATTATTCGCATTTGCAACCTTTCGCTGCAAAAATGGCCTCATCCAGAGTTAATCTTTTTTTTTCGGGCTCACATTGGAAGGTTGACTCATTCAGTGCAGGTTACCGTTAACGGTTATACGATACAGACTCCGTGGTGGTGTTGGCGCCGCTCGCAACGGGGATCGAATGGCGCATCAATATCGGACGGGGAATCACCATGCACACTGGATGAGCCATTATGGGAAAAAAATGGCAACTCCAAATGTGTTTACCGGTGATACCACTCAGTTTGATTTCCATCTGACCGGATTGACTCCATCTGCCATCGGGCAGCCGGTTCGGTCATCCTATTGCGGTTGGGATGATGCCCAATGCGAGCAAATATTATGTTGCTAATCTGCTCGACAGTACGGTAACCATTGTCGACATGAATGATCACGTCGTGCTCAAGACGATCAATCTGATTGCCAACTATGATTCTGTCTCCGGAGCAATTTCCGGCCCGGTTGGGGCGCTACCCATCCAGACACCCATGAGTCCAAAAGGAAACAGTATGGTAACCGCGAATATGTTGGGCGAAACCATCACCATCATCGATACCCGGCCCGATCTTTCAACCATGGATACCGTTGTCGCGAGGCTCGGATGTGATCCTGGTTGCCACGGCGTGCAGTATGGAGCCAAGCAAGGCCAGGTAGTTAATGCGCGTGATCAGAATGGCACCGTCATTCAGGATATGGCGGCCGACGGCAATGCAGCGGTTTTGCAGGCCGCTGCTGCCGTGGCGGGCCGAGTGGATCCGTTGAAATCAGGCCGGTTCAGGATGCGATGGTTGAGCGTGGGGCGCATCTAATCAAGCAAGAACTGGGACTGTATGGTAAAACGCCTGAAATCAATCAGGAGAGCCAAAGTGCAATCACTATACAAAACGGAAATGTACTCGGATCACGTCTTGGAAATGATTTTGCAATCGGGACGGGTCGGGATTGAGATCGCAAACCGGTGGATGACAGGGTGGCCGGAGAGAGTCGTGAATCTTCTGGTGAAGGATACCTACGAGGACGCGTTCCAGTATCAGCTTATGCAGGAACACGACGTCATAGCAAGAGCGTCCAACCTGAGCCATCTCGCGTCATTGGAAATCATCATGATGTCGGGCCTAAGTCTGGAGCCGCCGGAAGGGTAGAAGATTCCGCCAACGCTGAAGCTCAATCTTTGCATCTTCGAAATCTGACGAGCGCTCGAACGTCCGCCCTCTCGTAGATTACTCATCAAGTGCCATGCTGCTGCCAAGCAGGGCGGTAAAGACTGTCCGCCATCCCTCGCCCAAAAGTCGATGGAGGCAAGCGTACTGATTCCGCCGTAGAGAATGGTTGGTTCCACTGCAAGGCAAAGCATTCGAGAAGGCTGATCAGAAAGCCACGAATGTCCTTCGGAACATTGCGGATGTGCGAAGGTAGGGAATATTGCAAACGGGGTGGGGGCACTGGGGGATGGAGCGAACCCGCATCCGCTGTCGCTGGAAAACAGCCCGCATTCGCGGCCAATCCTGAAACGGGTTCCAGTCAGCACGACCCCAACGCTCGCGGCCAAAGCACGGGTAATTTGCGCCCGAAAGGCAAGAAGGGCAATTCAGAGGCCGCTAAGTTCATCCGCTCCCCAGATACGAAAGCAGCCTGCGAGAAACGGATGGATGAGCTATTTAGCAGCAGCGAAGCTAACCGTACTGGCGCTCCATTCTGGGCCAATCGGATATGTTGTCGCTCGGATATGGCGGTAAGCCCGTGCGCCTTAAGGAAAGCAAGGTTACGGCCGGTCGGTTCAATCATGGGTTGACCGCAGAGCATTGGAAGGAAGATAGGATAGCCACCATAACGGCTAGTCGTGATGTGCTATGGCAACCCAATAGTTCAGAGCGCGCCCTGCAATTCAGAAAACCTTCATTTAAAAAAGCCTCCGAAAGTTAGGTTAGCAAAATAAATGGTTAGGATTAATGCTGCTACAAGCAATAACGGCGTTATGTTTTTCATGATTCGTCCAGCGCGGCGCGGAGGTTGTTTCGCCAGTTATTTTCCTCGAAGGCTGATATAACCCAAGCGACGTCATAGCGCGCTGGGATATCTTTCACCCATGAACTTGAAAGGAAATCGCCGATCCCTATTCCTGAATCTGATGTCCAGTGTAATAAGCTTCAGCAAACAATAATGAGTACATGGCAAGCGCGAGGCATACAAACTGCTGCTGTGCTACTTCTGCGCGAACATCGGCTATCGCAATTCGGTACGATTTAATGTGCCGGGGGGCCATAGGGGTTAAAATTCGGCGAAAAGTATATGGCGCGCTGGATGTCATCGGGGGAAGGGCTATGGCGTAGATGGCGGAAGAGTTGGAGAAGCGCGTTAGTAAAATCGGTCGACAGGCATACGTAGCCATGAAAACACATCCTTCGTCGTTGTACGGCTCAGAAAGCTATGTCCGGCCCGACTGGTCCCGCGAGATATCAAGCATGAACGGCTATGGATGACCGCTTCTTAATTACGTTCCAGAACTGTTGGTTTTGGAAAAACCCCACTGAACCTACACTTTTCACATTCATAATAATTAGTATGCTTACTTGCGCAAGATGCCGTGATTTGTAGCGAAATCAGTTTCCCGTCCACCGCCCAACACATCGGGCAGTTGGACCCAGCGAATGATCTAGCTCGGCTATATATCTTAGCTACTTTATCAGGATCACTCGGGCTCTGCTTTTTTATTTCATTCGCACAATTTAGAGCAAGTTGCCTGAGTTCGCCCGCTAGGTCTGGCATGATTAACTCCATTCACAACATTGTGAATTAACAAATCATTGTGGGAAATATCTGCGTACCTGTGGTTTTATCGTATCACAAAATATAGCGATTTCAACGCAATTAAGTCGATGAATCAGCGCTTGTCACTCATTGAAACTACCGATAGTAAAACATCGCCTTACAAAGATTACAGGTAATTTCGACGTCAACCTCGTTAAGCAAGCGAGGGCGCCCAGGCTACCGTTGTGCTATTTCGGTGCGAACATTGGATACCGCGCTATTCGGTACGATTTGAAGTGCCGGGATGAAACGGTAATCGAGATTCGGAAAAAGGTCTATGACACTTGGATGTGATCGTGAGTGGGGCGATGGAAGAAATGTCGATTAATTTGGAGAGATACAGTTTAATCGGGCCACGCAACGAACTATATGCAGGATAAATTATAATCCTTGCCCTCTGTTACGCCAGAGGGAATAATCTTTGCGGCAGCATCCCTAATCAGACGAAATAACCTCTACGTTATTTAACTTTGGAGGCCCCACTTGGATATCCGTCACAATCATAAGGACTTGAGCCCTACGCAAAAAACGGCGTTTGTTGATGCTGTGCTGGCACTGAAGAATGATGTTGATAGCGTTTTGCATCCGGGAAAACAGAAGCGATATGACGACTTCGTAGAGGTACACAAGAACGCGATGACTGGACCCGCCATGTTTGAGCCAATGCCTCATGGGACCTCACTTTTTTTCCCATGGCATCGTGTTCTGCTTAGGCAGTTTGAACTGACTCTTCAGGCTGTTGCCAACGATGCTTCCATCACGCTGCCGTATTGGGACTGGAACTTCTCTGGTACGGGCAACCCGTTCACGCCGGATTTCCTTGGAGGAGATGGTGATGGGGCCCAAGGGGGTCGGGTTACGATCGGTCCTTTTGCGTATACGACCGGCCGCTTTGAAGTTCGCGTCTGGGACGATAATCGTGGAGACCCTGGCCTAAGACGTGAGTTCGGGGAGGACGCAAATTCTTGGCTTCCAGTCGCTACGGACATCTCCGCCGGTATCGCCAGGACGCCATATTGGGCAGGCCCCTCTTGCTTCGTGCTGGTTGCGTCGGGGGTACTTCATAACCCTGTTCATCGCTGGATTGGCGGAAATATGGCCGATGCGTCATCGCCGAACGATCCGGTCTTCTTTCTGCACCATGCATTTCTGGATTTGCTGTGGGAGCGATGGAAAAAGCATCATCCGACGATAGCCCCCTATCTCCCCGCTAGCGGCTTCTCTGGCCGAGATTTGAATTCTACGTTGATATTTCACGCACCAAACGAGCCATCCCCTTGGACGGAGTCGTGGATTGTTGGACAGGTGATTGACCCAAGCGCCCTTGGGTACGGCTACGCATGATAGCGCGAAGTCTTTCGATGCCAGTACCGAGCCGAAAATATTCAACCCAGCAATTAACAAGCCGCCATTCCTTGATTTCGAAGGCGTTTTTGATCAAGCGAGCGGTATGGCACTGCATGACGGCAATACTGATTAGTTGCCGTCAGTTTGTGGTCGGGGCTTTTACTTTAGAGATTCTTCGATTTTTGCCTGCAGAATTATCTCTTCCATGACTGGATCTTTTTCCCCACCGTGAGCTAGATGCTCTGCATACCACTGGTGGACTAGACCGCAGACATCGTCTCCGCGCTCGTCGTGGAACTCAGAAACCTCAATCCCGCTTGCATCGCAAATTTCTTCTATAAGCGTCCAATCAAACTCTATGTTGCCTTCAGTCGAGTAATCCCAAGCCAACTTTAGCTGTGACAACGGTATATTTTCAGGATTGATTAATTTCATAATCGACCACCAATGGCTGCGATATGGACAGGTTTCTACAAGTTGGAACGGGCTCTCGACACAAGGATAACGATTTTTTCAAGATTATTAAAGGTCATCCTGTAACACCGCCTGGCTTTTACATTTTGCTCATACTTGTAAAGTGCCACGTTTCCCTCGTCTAGTAATACCTGCGGGGGCGTTAAACCTGAGAATCAGCATGGGGTGTCAACGGCAGGGAAGGGGAGAGAACAATAAAAAAGTCCGGCGAGAAGGCTCTGCCGGGCTGCGGTATCCACAAGATTAGACACCAACGACGCCTCAAGAGGGTAGGCGTTGCGACAATAATCACATAAGAATATGTCGGGCTCGTGACAGCGCAAGGCCAGAAGCAAAGGTGACACTTTGAGGGATGATGCGTCTCAGCCGTTTGTTCATTTGAAAGGAAGGGCCGGCGGGCAGGCTCGTCATTTGCGGCACCGATATCTTTATCCTTCTGGATGATTTGGTTGTTTGTTGCCCCTTTAAGGTTGTAAGGGGATTCCATCCGGAGTCTTGTAAATGAATCCCACGCCGAGTTTTTTATATTCGGCTGCATCCTCATCGTTAAACCCTGTCGAGTATGTACCTTAGTCCAATAGCCATTATTCGACGATCAGGTACGATGCGGCTCTGGGTCAATAGCCGTTTAATAAAGGGGAAATGATGAGCAAATTATTTGGTGCTGCGATTACTTTTGTGTTGGTCTTGGCAGGCATACCTTCTTCCCAAGCACTACCGATATATACCACAGCCGGATTCAGCGGAGGTGTCCTGACGGTAAAGGAATTAGGTAGCGGACTTGGCTTACAAAGAACAAATACCTGCAGTGGTTGTGCAGCTGGCTCCGTAAGTGGTCATTTGCTTTTTGACAAAAGTCTCACCCCAGCATCGGGTACCGGCTTCGTTAACGTCCCATTAGGATCGGTAACCGGTGCATCCAATGACGTTATCTTCGATATTATCTTCGGAAATAAGCCGCTAGAGTTCGAGTTCAATGACCCGCACGTCTTAGGAGGTCCATCAATACAGTTTAAAAACGGCGTGTTCAATGGCCTCTTTTTTGTAGAAGATTTTACATCTAACGGAAAATCCTTTGAACTCAGCATCCAAGGTGGAGCCTGGACCATAAAAGGTCGGGACGATGACGAATATTCGGAACTCGCCGCTTCAGGCTACATAAACATCGGGAACAATGCTCTGACGAATCAAGCGCTATTTGTGCCGACACCCCAGCAATTGCCGCAGTCGAGCGTTCCCGAACCCACAACCCTGGCGCTTCTTGGTCTTGGCTTATTTGGTCTGATAATGGCCCGGCGTTCGGCGGGACGATCTTCCCTTCAATCAGCCGGTCAATCAGCCAATCAAGTTGCGTAAATAAACAGGCGCAAAATATTGATTCAACATAGAACGCTGCTTCATCAGCGGAAAACCCGGGTATATGGATGGGAAAACGCTTCGTAAGACAGGAGCGCGTCCAATACCCATGCAGCTTTTCGCTGTTTCGGCCCAAAGAACTGCGTGTATCCTATACACGGGTTAAAGCGGCCCATTGGAGCTCCCCATACCGTAAACCGAGTTTAGCCTGAAACGGGGCTCTGCTGGCTCGACAGGCCCAGGTAAGCGAATTAGCGCAAACGTAAACCCGAGAATTGTACGATCCAATCGCAGGCTTCCACATCCCCTGAAACCGGCAGGCGCAAGACCCGTTACCATCAACGTATAAGCTGGAAGTTTGGAAGGATACAAGCGACGAAGCTAGATGGATGAACTGCTCATGTTGTTCATCGCGCTGGCCCCAATCGAATTAGGGCCGCCGGAAGATTCGGCAACATGTTGAGGTAGTCATGCCCTCGCCATTAGGGGCCAGTGTAAAAACATGATGAGCTCCTGTGGCCGTCATGGAAGATCCCACCCCCCTGGCCGGCGTCACGGATGCCGGAAGCGTAACCGTCACTTCCCCAGATTCCCACCCAGAGTCCCAGATCGGTCATACCCAGGCTGCTCGGGCCGGTAATAAAAGCATTCGTGGCTCCAATTGTGCCGGACCATCTGACCACCTCCCCCCAAAGTCATTGATGGCTTGAGTCATGCCCGGGCTTTCCATATGTCCCAGGTAGTTGTTGCCTTGCTGTTGACTTAACCAGCAAAGCGATGATTATGAACTATGCTTTCAGAAGCATCAGGTCCTGCCTGTACAGTCGTGGTAAGGAGATTTTCGTACGGCATACTTTCAAAAAAGGGAAGGCAAATGTCTATCATTCTGGATCTCGAAGAAACACTTGAAGCAAATAATGCAAGTTGGAGAGTAAACGATCGTCTGCTGAATATCACCGAGCCGCTCGTGTTTCGGCTGGGCGGCCTGTCGGACAAATTCATGCCGGCCGAGCGTATCAGGCTGCTGGACTTCAAGGCCCTGCTGGCGGAGCGTACGAGCAACCCCTTCGTTTTTCAACGTCGGGTGGCTCAAAACATCATTGCAGCGCCACTCAGGCCAGAATCGCTGATCGGTTCCATTCGGGGGATAGCTACCTTGGAAGGCGGGGCCCCGGCGGGCGCACCCACACTTTCAAGCGTCGATTGGCGCAACAGGTGGGGTTGGCCATGGATTACGAGCATACGCGACCAGAACGGCTGCGAGGCGTGCTGGCTGTTCGCCGCCGTGGCGCTGGTCGAGGCAATGGTGCGCATCGAGCACTGCGTATGGCCATGGTATTCGGAAGGCGATGTCCACAAGGGCATGCATGCTACCTGTTGCCAGTGTGGCAACGCGGAAAACGCCCTGGACTGGATAAAGAATAATAGCGCCGCTGATCCCGGATGCTTTGCCTGGCCGGTGACAGCCTCGGGTTGCTCGGGTTGCGGAGGCACTGGTGGCGGGCCCTATGACGCGGTTGCCTATACGCCAACACCTGATCGTTCGGGGCGTTCGGTAAGAATACCGGCTTATACACATGTGGGCAGTGTGTCCGATCAGAAGAAATGGCTGGATACGGTCGGGCCGCTGGTATGCGGAATGACTGTATGGACGGACTTTTTCTATTACGGCACCGGCGTCTACCACAAACAGGCCATGGTCGGCGGCAATCCCAACAAGGTGGAGGGGGGGCACGTCATGCTGGTCGTCGGTTATGATGATGACCTGAATTGCTGGATCGTCAAGAATTCATGGGGCTCCGGCTGGGGTGATTCAGGCTTTGTCAAGATCGGCTATGGGGAGGTCGATATCGACAGCAGCGCCAAGATTGGGCTGACCAATGTCAATCCCGACCCATGGACGAAACGACGCATGCACAATGGCGGCATGTTGGAAAGCGGAAATGGCGCCACACACTGTAATTTCGAATTATTGGCCACAGGACCCGGCAGCGTGATCCAGCATTGGTGGCGCGACAACAATGCACCCGGCCTTCTCTGGCATCAAGGTCTGAGTTTTGGAAACGACGCGGCTGTCTGTCCGACTTTTATCTCCACCACCTTCAACCGCAACTTCGAATCCGTGCATCTTACGACGAACGGGCGTCTCCATCATTGGTGGTACCAACAGCCAGGAGGCCCTTGGCACGACGGCGGTTTATTCGGCCCCACCGATGCCGCGGGCATCCCTGGCTTTATCCAGAGCAACTATAACGCGCCAGGTAATTTTGAGGTCGTGGTGCGCACCTCGGATAGCAAGCTCAATCATTGGTGGAGGGATGGCAGCGGCTGGCATAATGGTGTCAAATTCGGGAGTAATGTCGCTTACAGTGGTGCGAGTCTGATACAGAGCCATTATGGCGCACCCGGCAATTTTGAACTGGTTTGTGTGCTGAGTTCCGGCAAGATGCAGCATTGGTGGCGCGATAACGATCGTGGGATGGTGTGGCATGCCGGTCCGGAGTTCGGTAGCGGAATCGGCAGCCCGCCCTGCATGATCGAAGGCTCATATGGGGCAGGCAATGAGAAAGCAGTCGGTAACTTTGAATTATGCGTGGCTGTTGGCGGAGCGGTGCAGCACTGGTGGCGGAACCAGTCCGACATGCTGTGGCGCCAGAGCGCGACTTTCGGACATAATGTCCTGGCCGTGGTCTCGTTGGTGGAGGGGAGCTATGGCTTCAACCTGGAGGTCATCGTTCTCCGCATCGACAGCAAGCTTCAGCATTATTGGCGCGACGGTGCGGCCTGGCACGAAGGAGTGGTGTTTGGAAGCGTCGTCTGAACTTGTATTGCATCCCGGCGCCGAGTATCGGGTGGTACTCGGCGGACTGGGCAGCGCTGGATACGTTTGGGAGTTCCAGATAAACGGACCCCCAGGCGTAATCGCCATCCGCCCCGTCTTGCCTGTTCTTCCTGAAAGCCCACCTAAAGCACCAGATGCACCTGATGCCGCCCATCCCTCCGCGCTGCAAACCACCAGCGTGGAACATACCTTCATCATCGACGCGCTGGAACCAGGGGAGGCCGAGGCGCTGTTCTTCTTAAGACGGCCCTGGCAAAAAGATGTGCCCCCCGTACGGACGGTAACCGTTCGTGTTACCGTCGCTATATAAAACCAGGGATTCAGGAAGTCATTGGCGCTATGCCCACGCTGGGCCCCACTTCATTTGCCCAATACACTTTTGATTCGGGAAATCCCACAAGAGGTTCCTCATATTTGTACGGCTCCATGGAATCGTCCGGACAGCTGGTGATGACAGTCGGCTTACGTTCAATTTTGCCTTCGGTATCTCTTACATAAGTGACGCATTTAGACATTTTGCTCAGCTCCTTTTTTTGTGAATTAATCCAGCCATTCTGTTTTCCAGACGCACAGCCATGCATGGTGTCCGTCTTCCTGAATGTGTTGCAGCCAGCGCGGTTGCTTTGGCTGTCTTCTGCTATTTGCTCATGCATATACCCTTGCAGTTAATCCCCTCTTTGGTGGGATCGCAGTTGTCTGACGGATCATCGACACATATCATGCCGCCTTGACACATAATCCCGGTTGGGCCGCCACAGGGCTGTTTGAGTTTGCTTACCGGTGCTCCCGCCACGCATATTCCGGGACAATCGATGCCTTCTTTGGTTGGATCACACTTGTCCGAGGGGTCATCTATGCATTTCATCCCGCCTGGGCATTGGATCGCACTGGGCCCGGCACAGGGTTGTTTCGGCGTTGAAGATTTTGATTGTGACTGAGATTTTTCAGACATGTCTCCCTGAGCATATACGGCTTGGGTTAAACCCATACTTAAGCCAATAGTCAGGGCGATCAATATTTTGAATACGGTAGTACTTGAATTGAAATAAGGTTTCATGGAAGACTCCGATAGGATAAGAAAAATAGTAGACGAATAAATTCTTCTTCTCGCTCATAACCTTTACTAGTCCATATTTGACGGACGTCCCAACGCATACGCATACCCCGGAGGAAAGGGAATGCCGCGGAAAATCCCAGCCCCTGGCTTCCAGCCCAGGGTCGCCCGTTCCCAGCCCTACAACCCCTATGACTGTCAAATACGGACCGATTGTAGGAAGGGCGAATGGCAAGTTCTGTGCGGTGACGCACTCATTGCAGAGTTTTTCCCCTCTCAAGACTGCTAGTGAAGGCAGCTGATTCGGTGCAGCCTATGAGGAGTGTTCAAGGCTCTCAAGCGATGCGCACAGGGGCTAGTTAGCTCTTAAATCTCAAGGCTGAGTTGTGTAAGATATGAACTCCAGGGCGATGTTATAACCTTCGAGCGGATCATTTCGGTAGATTGAGCGGTTTGCCAATTTGCAATAAGGCCTTAAAACAGGGCGATACATAACCGCGAGAAATCCATAATGTATAGGGCACTATCTGTATGAACGGCGGCTGGACCGAGGAAGAGCTGGAAGCCGCGGTTGAATCCTACGTCGAGATGCAACGTAACGAGCGAGCTGGCCGGCTCTTTATAACAAAGCAGTATTACAGGAAACTGATGCAAAAGTTCGGGCGAACAGAAAAAGCCTATGAACTTCGAATGCAAAACATTTCCTACGTGCTATCGCTTATGGGACGCGGTTGGCTGCCAGGTCTCAAACCGGCAAGAAACATCGATTCCGGCGTCGCGGCCCGGATCGAAAAACTGCTTGAACAAATTGAAGGGCAGAGGCGAGTACCCATTGTTGCTTTTGAGATCGCGGCACGAGAGCAGGCCCGTCAAAGAAATCTGCGCAGACCGCAGGGTAATCCCAGCCCGAAGTCCAGGCGAATGGCGGTTACCCACTTTCAACGGGATGCTTCGGTTAAGGCCTGGGTTCTGCAACAAGCTGGAGGTGTGTGCGAATGCTGCGAAAAACCGGCCTTATTTAGTGGAGCCGACGGCCTGCCTTATCTGGAGCTGCATTATGTGTGGCAATTGGCGGAGGGTGGGCCAGACGTGGTATCGAATGCTGTTGCGCTTTGTCCCGGTTGCCATTCCGAAATACATCATGGTGCAAATGCGCCGGCGTTGGTCGCATGGCTCTATGATAATGTTGCCAGGCTGAGGCGGGATTAGGCGGCGGAAGACCCGAAGTTGATGATTTTACTTTTCGGCTGAGTCAAGAAAGAGATAGAAGAAGAAAGCCGAGGCCATGGTTGCGTTTCCTTGGTTTTTCACCTTGCTTGATCGTTGCGGTGGTTGGGGGTAAGGTATGTGTTCTATAAGCCCTATAAGCCCTATAAGCCCTATAAGCCCTTACAGAAGGAGACGCCATGGCAATCACACTGAATCATACTATTGTGCCTGCGCACAATAAGGTTGAGGCCGCCAGGTTTTATTCGAGAATCTTCGGTTTCGATTATGTCGGGGAGTTTTCGCATTTCACTGTCGTGAGAGTGAATGAAACGCTGTCCCTGGACTTTGATAATCGAGACAAATATGAAACTCATCACTATGCGTTCAAGGTAAGCGAGCCAGAATTTGACCAGATATTCACCCGGCTGAAAGCGGAAAACATTCCGTATGGCAGCGGTCCCTTCGAACCGGAAAACATGAATATCAACCATCACAATGACGGGCGCGGGGTATATTTCCGCGATCCTGCCGGGCACCTTCTGGAAATGCTGACGACGGATTACAAGATGTAAACACTACGCATGTCAAGATCAGGGCCATTAAAATCACCCTGCCCTGACCGGCCCTCGGTACCTATTCGGAGATTGTCCGGCTTCTGAGCTCAGGCACGATATCTTGCAAGGCTTTCCTGAAATCCGGATCCAGCAAATGCCTGATCCTGAATGACACGATTAGCTGGACGTTATTTTTTGACCTGGTCCAGTCTGTCATTTGCAAGGTTTTCTCGATGACGTCCGCGCGCCTGGAATCGGGCAGGTAGAAAAAATCACAACAGCATTTGCGGCCTGAGTCCGAAACCGGAGGAGTCCGGCAGGATGCGCACGCCGAAAATAGCGCTGGCGGGGGCACTGCGAGGGATTCGAACCCAAGTTCAGTCGTGTTTACGGCAGAGCGCTCATTAGCCGGTTTCACCCCGGTGATGAGTGCCGCATAGCTTTTGTTTAAATCAGCGATCGCGCTGGCATCCGGAACCTGGCCCAAGGTGGCAGCGCAAACCCTGACATTCAGTAGAAGCGTTTGCAGCGCAAAGCCTCTCCATTCTTTTTTTACATAACACATCCCAAGTTCTTTGGCAGCTGGATCTTCAAGATCGAATGCACCCGCGCCAGCGATGAAATTGCCGGCCGCATTCTCTATGACAAAGAACAGTCCATTCTCGACGGCCGCTTTAAACTCGTTATAGGGGCGCGACAGTAAATTTGCCGACTCGGTCAGCGGAAGATTTTTGATGGCTTCGCTGTACTCGCCCAGAATACGCGCCATATCGCCCACGCCCGCGGCTCGGATCGTTGCATGGGTGGTTGTCACCATATCTGCTCTCCCGTCGGTTGAAAGCCGTTATTCCGCCATTTGCCATTTTTAATGGGCACCCCTTTTTCATGGCGCCTTTTCATGGCATTCCTTTATACCTCCTGTTTTCGCCCGCTTATCCCATGGTTAACCCGCAAATATTAGGGCAATCCGGTCAAATTCAATAGCCTAGCCCATTCTCTTCCTGATGTTGCATATATGATCGTAACAGCTTGACAGTTAGCGAAATAGATATTATAAGAATTTGCATTCCGCAATGATTAAGGAGACAGGTAATCGTGGTAACCATCGAGCAATATAGGCAATATTGCGCGGACTGGAGCGGCGACCCGGCCGAATTTTCATGGCTGGTTCAGCACGGCGACATTGCGGGGGTCTCGCGGCGGGCCATCGCCGATGAATTCGAATTCGCACCCTCCACCGTTTCGCGATGGGCAGCGGGTGAGGCCCTTCCGCACAAGCGCATACAGAAGCTGGTGATTGCGGGCCTGGAGAAGAAAGCCCGGCGACTTGAAGTGGCAGCCGCCAATGCGGTTCCCCTTCCGCACAAAATTACGGGCCATGAGCAGACTTTCCCGTAGAACCGAAGTAGAACTACGAAGTAGAACTACTTACCCATGAGTAAAATATGGTGAGATGCTTCATCCGGAGGCTGACCCGGAATCCAGTCCAACCGACCACGAGCAGCATATCTTCGGATCAGTACTTCGGGCAATAAGGCCTCAAGCTTATCCCGGCGGAGCCACCGTTCACCTATGAAAGCGATGAAGTGAAAGCACGTGAAGTCAATTTCGATGGCCTGGTCGGTCCGACGCATAATTACGGCGGGCTCGCAGTTGGAAATGTTGCGGCGGCCGAGAACGCGCTAACCGACTCAAGCCCGCGCGAAGCCGCTCTCCAGGGGCTGGCGAAGATGAAGTATCTGTCCGATCTGGGCATCAGGCAGGGTATATTGCCCCCGCAAGACCGACCGGCGGTCGATGTGCTTCGGAAGATGGGCTTTTCCGGCGACGATGTCGCGGTTATCCGTCAGGCGGCCGAGATCGCGCCGGCATTGCTGAGGGCGTGCTCCTCGGCATCGAGCATGTGGGTTGCGAACGCTGCCACGGTTTCTCCGAGTGCCGATACGGAAGACGGCAAGGTACACATGACTGCGGCCAATCTTCCGTCTCAGTTTCATCGGAGCATCGAGCCGCCGACCACTTCGGCGATTCTAAGGCGTGTTTTCAGCGATGTGCGGTATTTCGAGCACCATGACCCGCTTCCGCCGAATCTGTATTGCGCGGACGAGGGCGCCGCGAATCATATGCGTCTGTGTTCAGATCATGGGGATACCGGTCTGGAGGTTTTTGTGTTCGGCCGCTCGGCCAATCCAGAGCTCGCCAGGCCACTGAAATTTCCCGCGCGGCAATCACTCGAAGCAAGTGAAGCCATTGCCCGGCTTCACCAAGTCAAATTCCGGAAAGAAATATTTGTACAGCAGAATCCCGTTGCCATCGATGCAGGGGCTTTTCACAATGATGTGCTCGCGGTGACTAACTGCAACGTCCTCCTCTATCACGAGGCGGCATTTCAGAATTGGCGCGAAACCGAGAAAAAAATCGCTGAAGCGTCCGATCAACCCATCCACTTCATTAGAGCCTGCGAATCGGATATAACAATCGCCGAGGCGGTCAGCACCTATCTGTTCAACAGCCAGTTAATCAGTCTGCCCGACGGGGAAATGATGCTTCTCGCTCCTTCGGAATGCCAGGAGTCCGTGTCGGCGCGGGCCTTTCTCAATCATATCCTGGAGGATACCGCCAACCCAATCAAGCGAGTCGATTATATAAATTTACGGCAGAGCATGAGAAATGGCGGCGGACCGGCCTGCCTTCGACTTCGTGTAGTTCTTACCGAAGCGGAATTGGAATCCATCAGACGGGGCAGCCGCGTCATTCTAGATCAGCATCTCTACGATGAGCTAAAGGCATGGGTCGAGAGAAATTATCGTGAACGCATCACACCGCGAGACCTGGCGGACCCATCCCTGCTGCGCGAGAGCCGCACCGCTCTGGATGAACTCGCCACGATATTGTCATTGGGCTCCATCTATCCTTTTCAGAAGCCCTAGCCCCCCTTCGGGTAATGGGTGGACGAGCATGGAAGCGGCCAGGCTTCGCCAGACGTTGTATGTCGGACGCAGCGCCCCCGGCCAGCTACCCGCGATACAGCGCATACCTGATCGGCTCAGTATGATTTTCAATGCCGGTTCCCTACCCGGCACCGAAACAATTCCGCCTACCGGCCTCGTTTGAGCCTCATTTACGACCTTTTAAGGGTGCCAGACGCTCTTATTCATCCCATGCATAAAACCACTTTTAAAAAGTGGTTTTGTGTGATATAAATAAACCATGGCGACCAGTGCAGCAAAAGGTGATTCACGATAGCCGAGCGGGTTTTGTCCACTTGAAAGTTGTTCAATCACCAGACGCTGGCCATTTTATTAAACTCACGCAATCAAGGAGATTCAAATGAAAACCGTACATTCGCTGTTTCTGACCCTGCTTGTGGCCGCGAGCTTCTCTTCCCCCGTTGCGTTGGCCGGAGAACCCAATACCGATGCGTTTACCAGCCAGCCTGGAAGCGATAAATCGAAGGCAACGCTTGGCCGCGATTGCCCACCTGAAATGTCCCAGGAAGTAAATTCGCCCGATGCCGCAATTCTGCTGGAATGACACGACAGCAGGAGTAAGTACTGGTTAGCGGGCTCATATAATTGAATTGCTCGCGGGGGAAGTGAACTCCAGTTATCCGTTAGCGCCCGTGTATCTCGATGCACGGGCGCTTTCTCATTATTGTTCGGTATGATTCGAATTTCGTTGCTGCTCATCCGACATGACGGCCGCAACGCAGTGTTGAATTTCAAATAATGTGTTGGGGCGCGGTTATACGCCATGTCTGATACGCCGTCCCCGCGCCCGGCATTCAACTTCGTGAAATGAGCTAAAGGACAGCACACGAGGTAGACGAGGCTCGTCCGGCTGATCGGGAGATAGGCCATCGCGGCAAAAGGATGCAGATTCTGCTGATTCTGCTGATTTTAAATGGGCAGCAGAAAAAAAGTATTATTCCTGTTGCTGAGCTTGCGCATAGTCTTTAGAATTTCCTCCGAAGAAGCTTTTACAAGGCAGCCGGCCAGGCATGAGTGAGCACCCTCGCGGCCGAGCAATCGCCCATGTCAGCATCTTAATCTCGTTGGGGTACCGATAGCGAAAGCAACTCCTCCCAGAGCCCGCGCTCTCTCCCTATAATGGATATAGCGCACTTATATAATCAACTAGCCCGGAACTCGTGCACGGATGAATATACCTCATGAAAAATAATCTCTGGGTGGCTGGAATCGTTGCGATTGCAACGCTCATGGGGTGCACTAGCACCCCGGACCGGGGTGCGGCGAGGAGTGGATATACGACAGGATCAGCCCCCCGGGTGGGTGTGGACCTGGGCGGTAACCTCGACCTGAGCGATTCGGACTCCGTGAAAAGCGCGCTCTATGCACAATATGACGAATGGAGGGGCACGCGCTACCAGCTGCGCGGGTTAAGCAAGAACGGTATCGATTGTTCCGGCTTCGTTCACATGACATTCAAGTCGAAGCTGGGCGTGACCTTGCCGAGATCAAGCGACCTGCAGGCGGAGCTGGGGATAGACGTGGATAAAGACCAGTTACAGGCGGGCGACCTGGTATTTTTCAAGACAGGGAAAACACTCCGGCATGTAGGCATGTATCTGGAGGACGGCCGGTTCCTGCATGCGTCGACGAAGCAAGGGGTCATTATTTCCCGCTTAAATGACAGTTATTGGAAGTACGCGTACTGGAAGGCGAAGCGGTTGGAAATTTGACGTTACCTAGCGAATAAGCAGTACACTTGGGATAGCAGTGGCACACAAGCGGCACACAAACCGCGCCAGGATGAGTTGGCGGGTTTCGGTAGTGAACGAGAATCAATCGAGCCTGAATCCATCAGGTTTTGACCCTATTGGAGGTGTTGAATGACCGCTCGCAACAAGAATGCTCCCTGCGGACTTTTGCTGTTTCTCTCCTTAAGTAGCGCTGCCGTATGGGCAGATCCCAATCTGGAGGAGATCCAGAGGCAATTCAACCAGGAAACGATTTCCAAGCCTTTCAACGTTCCGGACGACGCGAGTCTGACCACCTCGCTCAAGGCTGCGACAGACCGAGGGACGCCAACCCGCACACCGGGCGGCTATGTAGCGCCTAATATTCCACTGCTGGGTGGATTCGGCTACACCGGCGGATATATGCGGCCCTATTACGGTGGTTATTATGGAGGAGGTTACAGTCCTTTTTATGGCGGCTGGTGGTAACGTTGCCAGAGGTCGAATGGATTGACTGCACGTGATACGAAGAACAAGCGGTTGCTGATAAGAGCAAGAGTACGCTCGTGAACGTACTTTTTATTACCCTCCGCCAAAACCGATTTAATCATTAATAACAACAGGGGAACAAAATGGGTTATAGGGAAGGTAAACATACTATGGCGCTGGCGGTCGCCATGGCATTTTCAATGATATTAAGTGGTTGTGCCGCTGTTCACACGTCGATTGCGAAAAAGGATCTGGACGTTCAAACCAAAATGAGCGATACCATTTTCCTTGATCCAGTTGAACCCGGCCAGAAGACTGTTTATCTCAATGTGCGCAACACCTCCGACAAAGCAAATTTCGACATTGCCGGACCCGTTGCAAGAGTTCTTGAAGGAAAAGGCTATACCATTACACCCGATCCCAAAAAAGCCTACTACTGGCTTCAGGTGAACGTGTTGAGTGTGGATAAGGCGAGCCCCACAGCCGCGCAAGCTGCCCTGGGGGCGGGTTATGGCGGCGCTTTTGGTGCCGCTGGCAGCGCTGCTGCCGGCGCCGCCATAGGGGCTGCGACCGGGGCTGCGATAGATGGCTGGGGTGCTGCCGGGATTGGCGGGCTGGCTGGCGTCGCTGCTTTCGGACTCGTGGATACCGTCGCGAGCGCCGCGGTGAAGGACGTGACATACATGGCTGTTACTGATGTTGAAATTGCGGAGCGGGCTGAGGCGGGTGTAATTGTCCGCCAAGACAGTCGGCAGGATGCGAAGCAAGGAATAGGCGGATCAAGAAGTCAAACCTCTACCAAAGTCAGTAACATGAACAAATACCGTACGCGTGTCGTCAGCACGGCCAATAAGGTTAACTTGCAGTATGAAGAAGCAGCCGCTGATCTGACGAATGGATTAACACGCTCGATTTCGGGTCTTTTCTAGGCTTCCCGGATCTTACGCAGGAGCGGCTTGAGCCAGAGCCGCTTACTGACCTTTCGTGCCCTCTGTCTGGAGGGTAGATATATCCTTCACAGGGGAATCACCCGGTTTTATCCATCCCAGTCCGTTGCTCCACCCAATGCGGCGGGCGGACCGGTTTGTTACAGCGTAAGGAATAATTACAGCATAAGGGAATATGATGAATAAGAAACTGACGGGTTTTTTGCTGGCACTCGGACTTGTTCTCAGTCCTGTCGCCGGCCATACCCAGCAAAAAGACACCGCATCTGCCGATAGCGGGAAGGGACTCGACCGCATGAGCAAGGAACTGGACCTCAGCGCCGATCAAAGATCCAAGGTCGAAGCCATTTTAGAAACAGAAAAAAGTAAAGTCGAAGCCATCTTCAACGAAGAGCGACAAAAGTTGCAAGCGGTGCAGCAGGGCACCCGAGCAAGCCTGGAGGGAGTGCTCACACCGGAGCAGATGAGCAAGCTGGATCAGAAAATGCGCGAAAACGCCAAAAACGCACCAAAGAAGAAGTAGAGCATTGAAAATCATCAGCCCCGTCGTTGGGCATGCACGGCTCTTTTAGGTGAATTTTCATAAAATCCAGTACCCTTGGCGCGGTGATCGTTTGGTTCGAAGCGTTTGTGTGCAGAGACCGCACAAATTGCCTGGCCCTTCTATCGATGAAAGCCGGGCTGCAACTGCCTTTGCCGGCCGCGTTGGCAATCGAGTTGGTAACAGGGTTGGCAATCGGGTTGGCAAAAATGGGATAATCGCGGGCGCACGGCAAAAGCCGTGGCTTGGTTTGTCCTCATTTATCCTCATATGCTGCCATCCATCGAACACCGCATTTCCCTTGAACTCGCCGCCAAGCCTGCACAGGTGGCCGCCGCGATTGCCTTGCTCGACGAAGGTGCGACGGTGCCTTTCATTGCGCGGTACCGCAAGGAGGCTACGGGCGGGCTGGACGATGTGCAGTTGCGCCTGCTGGAAGAGCGGCTGGGCTATCTGCGCGAACTGGAAGACAGGCGCAGCGTAATCATTGCTTCCATCGGAGAGCAGGGCAAAATGACGCCGGCGCTGCTCGCTTTGCTGACGGATGCGGAAGATAAGACGCGGCTCGAAGACCTGTATCTGCCTTTCAGGAAAAAGCGCCGCACCAAGGCGGAAATCGCGCGGGAGGCCGGGCTGGAACCTTTGGCCGATGCGCTTTTGGCAAACCCCATGCTGCAACCTGAGGAAGAGGCAGGAAAATACCTGAAGCCCGCCTTCAGCAGCAATCAGGGCGACAATCCCGGCGTTCAAGATGCCAAAGCCGCGCTTGAGGGTGCGCGCCATATTCCTATGGAACGTCTGGCCGAAGATGCGGCGTTGCTGCAGTGGCTGCGCGAATACCTGCTGAACCATGGCGTGGTGGAGTCCAGGATTATTGAAGGCAAGGAAGACGCCGGCGCCAAGTATGCGGATTATTTCAACTATTCCGAAAAGATCGGCATGATTCCGTCCCACCGCGCTCTGGCCCTGTTCCGCGGCCGTCGCGAGGAAGTGCTGAACGTCGCGCTACGGCTGGATTCCGAAGCGGAAAGGCCGACGTGGGATGCCCCATACAACCCGTGCGAAGCCCGTATCGCGGCTCACGCTGGCATCCGTAACCAGAACCGGGCCGCTGACGCGTGGTTGAGCGAAACCGTGCGCTGGGCCTGGCGCGTTAGAATCTTCCCGCATCTCGAAACCGATCTGATGAGCACACTGCGCAAGCGCGCCGAGGCCGAGGCGATCAATATCTTCGCGCGCAACCTGAAGGCGCTGCTGCTGGCTGCGCCCGCCGGACCGCGCGTCACCATGGGTCTTGACCCCGGCCTGCGCACCGGCGTGAAGGTCGCGGTCGTGGATGCGACCGGCAAGGTCATGGAGACTGCTACGGTTTTCCCTCATCAGCCGAGGAACGACTGGGAGGGATCGCTTGATGCGCTGGGAACGCTGGCTGAAAAATACCGGGTGTCTCTGATCGCCGTCGGCAACGGCACCGCGTCGCGGGAAACCGACAAGCTGGCCAGGGATCTGATCAGGCAGCGCCCCGAGCTCAAGCTGACTTCAATCGTGGTATCCGAGGCGGGTGCATCGGTATATTCGGCGTCAGAGTTCGCCTCGCGCGAACTGCCGCAGATGGATGTGTCGCTGCGCGGCGCGGTCTCTATCGCGCGGCGCCTGCAGGACCCGCTGGCGGAACTGGTGAAGATCGATCCCAAATCCATCGGCGTGGGTCAATACCAGCACGATGTTGCCCAGAGCCAATTGGCGCGCTCGCTCGACGCGGTGGTCGAGGACTGCGTCAATGCGGTGGGGGTGGATGTCAACACGGCCTCGCAGCCTTTGCTGGAGCGTGTTTCCGGGCTTAGCAGCACTACCGCGCAAAGCATCGTTGCCTACCGCGACAGCAAAGGCATGTTCACCTCGCGCGCCGGCTTGCGCAACGTGCCGCGCCTGGGCGAAAAAACATTCGAGCAGGCGGCAGGCTTTCTGCGCATTCTAAACGGCGATAACCCGCTGGATGCCTCCGCGGTGCATCCCGAGTCTTACCCGGTGATCGAAAGGATACTCGCCGAAATAAACCAGGACATCAAAACGGTAATCGGCAATGGAAAACTGTTGAAGTCGCTGGACCCGGCCAAGTATGCGGACGCGAAATTTGGCTTACCGACCGTTACCGACATTCTGGGAGAGCTGGAAAAGCCTGGCCGCGACCCGCGCCCGGAATTCACAACCGCGGTGTTCAAGGAGGGGGTGAGCGAGATCAGGGATTTGCATCCCGGTATGATGCTGGAAGGCGTGGTGACCAACGTCGCTGCGTTCGGCGCGTTTGTCGATATTGGCGTGCACCAGGATGGGCTGGTACATATTTCCGCGCTCGCCGACACGTTCGTGAAAGATCCGCATAGCGTCGTCAAAGCAGGGCAGGTGGTCAAAGTCAAAGTGCTCGAAGTCGACGAAAAGCGCAAAAGAATCACGCTGACCATGCGACTGACGGATAACGCAGCGCAACCGGACAAGCGCGATGACTTATCGAAACAAGAAGGCAAGCGGAAAGACAATTCATTCCGGCGCCAACAGAAAAACGAGCAGAAACACGAGCAGAAACGGGAACCCGTGGCGAATACCGCTATGGCTGCGGCTTTTAGGAAGCTGAAGGGTAAGTAACAATCAATCGACTCAGGATCAATCACGTCCGCCTCGACTCATGGTTATGTTTCAAGTCGGGAATATAGGTTGTGCCGATGGTCCGATGGTCCTTACGTTACCATGCCAGGACTGTGCCATCCCCATGTTGCGCTTCCGCCGGACTGGCACGCTGGTGACAACGACTAGAGTCTGGCCTGCCAAGCGATCAAGGACGAGTGCCCGCTTGGCTTATCCGCCTAGCGCGGCTGGTTACCTTCCTTATGGCTTAATATCAGTTTACTGAGCGCAGGAAGAATAATAAATGTACAGACCATGATCCAGAATATGCCTATGGTAATGATCAAGCCCATGCTGGAGATACCGGCATGCGGCGAGAAAGCCAACCCTCCAAAGCTGGAGGAAGTGGTCAGAGCTCCAAAAAAAATGGCTCTGGCGGTGCTGGACTCATAGATGTTCTCCTCTTCAGAAAGCGAATGGCGCAGCTTTACGAGCATGTGTATGCCGTTGTCAACCCCCAGTCCCAATAACAGCGGCAGGGCGATGATGTTGGCGAAATTAACGGGAGTGTTGGTGAGCGCCGCGCTTGCCATGGTAAAGAGCCCCGCCAGTATGAGTGTTGCCATGACCAGCGCGGTATCCAGAAAACTGCGCCGGATGGCGAGCAAAACCAGTGCAATGGCAACCAGCGCAATCACAATAGCCTCCTCAAAAGCCTGGACGACTTCCTTCATCGATTCCCAATATATGATCGGCAGGCCGGTTGTTTGAGGTGCGACCGATTGGACTTCGGTGATAAATTCTTTCAGGTTGGTCAGATCGTTCAGGTTTTTTTTTGGAAAAATCTGGATGCGGTACAAGCCGTCATTGCTCAGCCATCGTTCCCGAATATCGGGAGGCAGATCGGCCAGACTGATCTGTCTGGCTTCCAGGCTGACTGATAATTCGTGCATGACTTCGGGTAACGTGCCGAGCAGCGCAGTCTGTATTTTTTCAATGAAAACCTTTCGGCTGGGTTGCAGCCGTGCATCAAGCTCGATCAGAATTTCCTGCAATTCCTTTTTTAAATTCGTCAACGATGCCCGCTCCCGGGTACTGCTTTTTTGGGACAGGAGGGTATCAATCGCTTTTATCAGGCGGATGATGCCGGGGGCTGGGTCGGCATCCGTTTTCAGCTGCGGGAAATGCTGTACCTGCGGGCCAAGTATCAGCACCAGTTCTTCAATCAACGCCAGTTTTTCGTCCTGGTCCGTGGGCTGAAGGTCAAAAAGACTGATCGTTTTATCAACCGAAGCTAATGCCGACAGCTTTTGTTGCAGGATTTTGGTGCTGTTTTTGTCCTGGGTCAGCACGTTCAACGTCATCGGCGTGGTTTCCTCGTCCGCCATCAATCTTTTGAACGCGACCACCGATTCGGTATTAGGGTCGCGAAGGTCGATCGGATTAAAATCAGTTTTCACATTAAATGCCAATACGATGGAGATCAGGGCCAAAACGAGGGTGGCAACGAAAACCGGTTTGGCGTACCGGAGCGGTAAGGTCGCCAGTTTCCTGGACAGGTTTGAGAGCGGATGTTGGTCTACCTCCAACCCGAACTTCCTCGGCGCCGGCAGGATTTTTAGTAGCGTCGGCAAGGAAACCAGCGTGATTAACAGGCAAATAAACAGGCTGGTCCCTGCCAGCAGGCCAAGCTCCGCGACGCCCTTGTAATCAGTCGGGATGAAAGCATAAAGGCCGATGGACGTGGTGCCGGCGGCCAATAACAGAGAGGGCCCCACGGTCATGAAAGTGTTGCGTAGTGCCAGCTCTTTATCGGCATGATCCTTTAAATTGTCCCGATAGCGTAAGCAAAAATGAATCGCATATTCCACGCCCAGGCCGATATTGGATACTGCAAAAGCCAGTGAAATCAGGTTTAATTCCGTTACCGCAATGGCTGCGAATGCCCCGCAGAAAATCATGCCCAAGGCCAGGGTCAGCAACGTGGCTACCGTGAGTAAAATGGATCGGTAGGCAACCAGCAAAATGAATAACACCAGGACAACGGAGAACACACTGGCGGTAAAGGTGCCGGTGCTCATGCCTGCAAGCTCATCGTCTTCAAGGCCGACCTCGCCCGTCACCCAAACCTTGACGGCCGGCAGACCGGGGTCCTGAATATCCGTCGCGGCTTTGCGAATAGCCTCGATCGCACCTTGGGCGGGACGGATATGCGAATGATCGAGCTTGGGCGAGGCAATGATAAACTCTTTGCCGGAGTGTCTTTTCTTCTCGGCAATCAATAATTCCCAGGAGAGCAGGGCATTTTCGCCATTGATCGTTTTATGCAAAACAAGGGAAATCCTGTCGGCCAACGAGGCCACATCAACAGGGACAACCTGGGTCTTGTCTTTTGCCGCCTCATCCGTGGCCTTCAGCGCGTCTTCAAAAATAGAAAAAAAACCGGTCAGATTGGGTTCCTGTGCGATTCTGCCGATAAACGGCTGGGCAACGGACAGGTTGTTGGACAGCGTTTGCAACTCGTCCGTATCCAGATAAAGCAGGCCGTTCTGACGGAAAAATTCATTGTCATCGGGAATGTAGGCCGAGTTGAAGTGAGCCGTGTTGTTGCTGAGCAGACCCAACAGTCTTCTGCTGGCAGATTTGGTCAGTTCAGGCGTATCCGACTCAACCACCAGCAGCAGCGTGCTCAAATCCTGTGAAAAAGCTTGTTCATACAGGCGCCGGTATTGCTGAAAAGGTGCATCGGGAGCAATGAGCTTGCCGGTATCGGTATCGATGCGTAAATGGCCGATTGCGTAATGGGCGGCCAGAATACCGAGCACAACCAGAACTGACAGCGCCGTAAAAGGGTGGCCAAGCGTCCAGTTTCCGAAAGAGGCATAACTGCGGTTTATTGACATAATCGATCGGGTCGAGCTCGATTGACTTGTAGTTGATTTACTTATAGTTGATCAAGGGGACAGCAGCTCTTTTGAAGACAGGACTACCCGATTCAACATCGGTTGCGAGTCCCCATCAATTGAGCGCGTCAGTAAAAAGGAGTAGTGCAATGCAGTACTACAGAGTACCTACAGGCTCGCTTCCATCGGTAAAATATTGAAACCTGTAATACGGGCACGTGAACGCCACGTCAGCCGGTGCGGCGGCATGTCCGAATATCTTCAGTTTGCGGGAATTATCCTTTACGCGGAATGACTCCCGAGTCCAGTTTCAATCTACCAAAACTGTAACCGAAGTCGTCCTATCCATACATCAGAGGCAGGTCATTTCAGTATAAGGTGGTTTCCTGCTCGTTGTGGGCGGTGTCGGCGGCCAAATCGGCAATATTGCCGCGTATGCTGCAGCTGATGACTTCGATGCAGCTTTTCCAGAAACCGCTCGAGAGTAGTTGCAAGCCGCGGAAATATCTATTCGAGACATCCGCTGGCGCGGTATACCGGCAGGTAATTCCCAATCCCTCTTCATCCAGGTTGATTGTCTTGTGCCACATCCATGCCGGAAAAAACAAAACATCGCCCGGATGCAGGTCGAACTCATAGCGCGGCGCGTATTCCGCGAGTGCGTAAGCATTGCGATCACTTGGTTCACCATTTTCATCGGCGCTGAATTCGGCAAACCGTCGCATGCCATTTCCGCGCGCCGCCGGGTATAGCAGCCAGGAATATTCCGACTCGATCAACGTCCAGCGTTTGGATCCGGATACGGCCAGATACCAATTGGGCCCTTCCTCGCAGTGGTAGTTGGCGTTCAATCCCGTCCCCAGGCCGAGAATCAGAAAACTCAGAACGGGTTTCGACGGCCGGCCCATGACAGGAAAATATCCATGCGACCGTGGGATTTCAAAATAGTTATAAAAAGCCGGGTTTTGGTCGAGCAGCAATTGCTGCGGGATGAAATTGCGGCGGCGGTCCTCAGCGATCTGACGCAGGGATGTATTCACCATCTTCTTGGTGTTTTTGTCCAAGGCCTGTACGACAGTGTTCGGAAATCGTTCCGCGAGCCTCGCGAGTGTCCAGTCTGCGGGTGCGTTTTTTATAAATCCGCGCAGCACGCACGGGATGGACCGTTTGACATGCTCGCGGTAAAACCGCTGCGGCTCAATCTCGCCGGGCCCATACTCGGAAATTGCCAGAACTTGCCTGCGCGGTACGCCGTGGTTTTGCAATCGCCGGAATATTCGCTGCTCCGTGCGCCGACGGACATCCCGTAACGCGTCAGGCTTATGGGACAGGTGTTGACACAGCATGATGCTCTTCAGCGCCAACACGTTGCCATACCCCAGCGGCAGTTTCGCTACACCGCGTTTGCCCATTCGCTCCACAAGAAACGTGCGCAGGAAAAGTTGCTGCTCCACCACCAATTGCCACATAACATATAGAAGCGTGGCCACTCCAGCCAGCGGTGTGGCCAGCCAGTTTCTCACCGATGCCAGCGCTGTTCCTTTTTTTGTCTTGCCTGTACTCTCCATTGGATGCCTCCTTTGGTTCGGTTCCCGATGTTTAATTTCACTTTGAGAATCGGTTCATGCAAAACCTCGTCATCTGTTAGCCAAGTCTTGTTCTGGTGCAGGAACGAATGGTTAAAGATACAAATTAAGGAAAAAATACAAATTAAGGTGGTGCCGGTGAATTAATTCGATCGCCCCGAGCATAGGATGCGTCGGGTTTTGCTTCAGTATTTCAGTATAAATTGTATAGTCCGGGGTACATGCCGCCGGATTGAGCAACAGGTGGAGCTCCAGCCCATTGATCTTGGGCTCGAAGTATGAGTATAGGAGATATAACTGTTCTGTGTCATCAGGCTCTGACGCTTCAATAGGTTTATCGAAATACGCTGACTGAAAAATACGTGAGGAGATGCAAAGGTATCCCGGCTACCGTTCCATTTGATCAGTCTATGCTGTTCTCGGCGTAGCGATGTTTTTCCGCCCGGGGTTCATTGCCAACTCATATATTTGGCGTTAGATGAGTTTCAGGCGGCTTTCCGCAGGAACATCGAGCAGAAAAATGGAAATGACATGGCGTTTGGGTCTTTAAATGGTTGGGCTCATCTATGAATACACTGCCGGTGAGTAACGCGTCGCAACCGGTGAAAGGGGGTGAAAAGCGGCAGAAAGCCTGAACAAGGCACGGGGCAAGGAACCGCCATCTCTTCAATTACAGCCGAGGCAGAAGCGGAAACCTGCCCGTTGGGGATTTCCGAACTCGGCGGGGGATCAATCTCAAACTGTCTCCCGGGTCAGACAATAGACGGCTGTACCGGAATAGGTAATTTCGAAACAACGTTAACTAACGGCCAATTCCGCCTGAACAAGGTCTCTGAACCGGGCACACTGGCGCTCTTTGGAATCACTATGGTTGGCTTTGGTTTTGCGCAACGCCGCAATGCCATGAGTGGCCAGAAGTTGGGTCAAGCGCCTTTTCTAAGCGCTCGCCTAAACGTCGTGAACCAGCCGCGTACGCTCTACCGCAATTCGCTATTCATTCGGTGCCAAGGACGTCGCCGCACCCCTGAGCGTTACATTCTCATTGCGGGATGGTTTCAAAGCGCGCTACTTGTTGGCCAAGTTCCTCGGCTGCACTGGATTGATCCGTTGCGCGATAGAGTTTCGCGAGGTTGTCCAAGCTTAATTTTACGTTAGGATGGTCGGGGCCGAGGGATCTCTCGAAGATTCCCAAGGCACGCTTATAGAAGAGCTCCGCTTGGGCATATTGCCCCTGAGTGTGATAAATCGTCGCGAGATTGTTCAAGCTTGCTGCCATGTTGAGATGATAAGAACCTACCGTTTTCTCGAAAATCGCGAGTGACCGCTCATAAAATGGCGCAGCCTGTGCGTATTGACCTTGAACGCGATAGAGTTCGGCAAGGCTGCTCAAGTCCTTCGCTACTTCGGGGTGGTCTGGCCCGAGTGCTTTCTCTCGCATTGCCAGCGCGCGCTTGTATAGCGGTTCGGCTGGTTCATATTGAGCCTGTTTTTGATAGAGATCGGCAAGATTGCTCAACACCTCGGCTAGATCGGGATTGTTGAAGCCGAGCATCTTCTCCCGGACCGCCAGTACGCGCCTGTAGAGGGGGGCGGCTTCTGCGTACTGTCCTTGGGTGTGATAGATCACCGCCAGATTATTCAGGCTTGTTGCCACGTTTTCGTGGTCGGGGCCGAGGGTTCTCTCGTAGATGCGATGGGCACGCTTGTAGAGCGGGTCGGCTTGCGCGTATTGGCCTTCACTGTGATAGATCACTGCCAGATTGTTCAGGGCTGTTGCCATGCTGGGATGGTCGGCCCCTAGCATTTTTTCCCGGATCGGCAGCGAACGTTCGTAGAGAGGCTTGGCCCACGCATAGTTGCCTTGGCTACAATAAAGTTCTGCGAGATTGTTCAGGGTCTGGGCCAGATCGGGATGGCTAGGGCGCAATGACTTTTCCCGGATTGTGAGCGCACGTTTATAGAGCGGCTCTGCCTCCGCGTATCGGCCTTGGGCACGGTAGAGTTCCGCGTAGCCGTTCAGGCTCGCCGCCAGAAGCAAATGGTTGGAATCCAGGTATTTTTCCCGGATCGCCAGCACTCGCTTGTAGAGTGGATCCGCTTGCTTGTATTGGCCGTGACCCCGGTGGAGTTCCGCAAGATTGTTCAGGCTTGTCGCCGTATTGGGATGGTTAGGCCCAACCGCTTTTTCCGCCATCGCGAGCGCCTTCTTGGCAGCGACCAGCGCACGGCCGTACTCGCCCTTCTCGTAAAGTGCTTTCGCCTCTTCCGTGATCATTCGCGAAGTCGGCTCCTGCGCGTGAGCAGGTTGCGCCACACCAAGCACGAGGGATAAAAAGAAGGCGATCCTAAGCGTTTTCATGGATTTCCTTATCAGCGTAACGCGGATGAGGGCTAAAGGAAAAGCAAGCGGTAAGTTCCTACCGCATAGCCATTGCAACAGGCTATTTTCTCACAAACTGACACAAATTTTGCAAGCAGCAAGTCTATTGCGTAATCAGCATTGCTGAGACATATTGCTCGTAACCGGGTTCGAGGACATACTATACGATTCGAATCTTCTCAAATTTAATATGGCATCACCCCAAGAAAACGTCAGCATGGCAGTATTCTGCGACTTCGAGAATGTTGCGCTCGGCGTGCGCGACGCAAAGTACGAGAAGTTCGACATCAAGCCAGTACTCGAGCGCCTTTTGCTAAAAGGCAGCATTGTGGTCAAAAAAGCTTATTGCGACTGGGACCGTTACAAGGGCTTCAAGGATACGATGCATGAGGCTAATTTCGAGCTGATCGAAATTCCGCATATTCGCCAGTCGGGCAAGAACTCTGCCGACATTCGCCTGGTCGTGGATGCGCTCGATCTATGCTATACCAAGTCTCACGTCAATACCTTTGTCATTATCAGCGGCGACTCCGATTTCTCACCGCTTGTTTCCAAGCTGCGCGAGAATGCCAAGCAAGTGATCGGCGTAGGAGTCAAGCAATCGACCTCCGACCTGCTGATTGCCAACTGCGACGAGTTTATTTTTTACGATGATCTGGTGCGCGAGAGCCAGCGCGCGGCGGCCAAACGCGATACACGTGAAGCTCAGCCTGCGGCCAAGCGCTCGCCGGACGAAGAAAGGCGCCGCAAGGAGGAATTGGAAGCACGCAAGAGTAAGGCGATCGAAATCGCGGTGGAGACTTTTGAAGCGTTGGTATCCGAGCGGGGTGACAGCGGCAAGATTTGGGCGTCCACACTAAAACAGGCGATCAAGCGCCGCAAGCCGGATTTCAACGAGTCCTACTATGGTTTCCGCGCCTTCGGCAATTTGCTTGAAGAAGCGCAGGCACGCGGTCTGCTGGAACTTGGGCGCGACGAGAAATCGGGCACCTATGTTTACCGCAGTCCTGGTGGAAAGACGGGCGGCGAGACAGGGGGCGGCGAGACAGCGGCCGGGCCAACCCCTCCGGAAACACGCACCGATTCGGCTTCGGCTGAGGACAGCGGCAAGCATGCGGCACCTCGCAGAAGGCGCGAGGGACGCAAGAGTGCACAAAAGAACGCGGTTGTGCCACAAGAAACTAGCGTGGCTGTGGACGCACAGGCGGCTACTGAACCATCTGCCCAAACACCAACGGAGGAAACAGCCGCTCAAACAAAAGCTGAAACTACAGTCTCAACGTTAGATCCCCCAGGGCGCAAACCTTCCGCACGTGCGCGTCGCCCCCGTAAACAAATCGTCACGCCTGACCAAGTTTGAATGGCGGTTGTCGCTAAAGAGGCGAAGCAGCCGGCTGCCCCGCAGTCACTTGCTTTGGTCACAGTGGGGAGGAGGGACAGGGGCGGGGCGGAGCGTAGGCCGACAACCCGCCGATCAACACTTGCGACTTTGCTGGGAGTCGAGAGTTGGTTTAGCGGATAAATAGTAAACAGTAAGCGGCATCCGCCGCTTACTTGAGCAAGGCATTCCTTAATGCGCAGTGCGCTAATGCGTTCCGCCTTCCAGCTTCACCATATCGTCAGTTTCCGGACCTTCGACATGAGCGAATTCCTCGCCGTCCTCATATGCCAGGCGAGTTGTACCCGTGGCTTTTATCAGCATACCGGCAACGGTCCCGGTTATGAGGGCAAGCACTACACTGAATACGATACCGATGAACTGAGCGCCCGCTATACCGGGGACTACGAAGATGGCGACCAGCGCACCCAGCAACCCGGGCATTCCATGCAGGTTGTGCACTCCGCAGGTGTCCACGATCTTGAAGCGTTTTTCCAATGCCGGCTGAATGAACACATAACCGATGACGCTGAGAGCCCCAGCGAGCAAACCGATTCCGAACGCGCCTGTGGGAGAGACGATATTGCATGTCGATCCAATCGCCACGCCGCCTGCCAGCGCCGCGTTGGCCATGTCGACGATCGAGGTCTTGCCTTTATGGAACCACGTGCTCAGGAAATAGGTGCCTAGCGTGGCTCCGCACAGTGCAAGCACGGTATTGACGACCGTTTGCGGCATCTCCTCAAACGGAACGATGGCGGTAGCGAAACTTGGCCAGAAAAGCCACAACACCATCGAGCCCAGCATTGCAAAACGATCGGAAGTGGCATCCGATTCGATCGGTTGGCTGCGTTGTCGCGCGGTAGTCAGCACAAGGGATAGTGCCAAACCAAAATAAGCGCCAAAAGCGTGAATAATGACCGATCCGGCCGTGTCCTGAAACCCTGCCGTCATGCCCATCCCGTTATCCAGTACCAGCCATTCATTCAACAAATATGCTGGAATGAGGAACAGTGCCAGCAATGCGTATTGAAATACCCGCAAACGCCCAAGTACGGCGCCCATTGCGATCAATGCGGACGCTACCGCGAATTCGGCATACATCAATGCCTTGACCGTGTTTGGCGCGATCTCATGGGCAAAGATTCCGTTCGCGCGCAGGAGCATGTAGAGGGGTAGACCAACAGCCACTACCAGGTATGTGCCAGTGGTGGCCCCGAATCCGTATCTCCTGACAAACACCATCAGAAAACCGAAACCCACCAGCAACATCGCGAGAATATGAATAACGTAGTTATACTGAGCTACCTGCCGGGCTTCGTTAAGCTCGGGGCCAGCACCCCCTTCGCTCGCCCAGGCACTAAAACACAGCAGAAACAGGTTTGCGACACCACACAGCATCAAGCAGAGGCTTTTTTTCATTTTGATCCTCCCAATCTTTAGCAATTATTTGGCATACCATGCAAGAGTTTGAACCTCAATAGCCTCAAACACAATAGGGATTTATCGAATAACCCTGCCTTATCCGCAAGTTCAATATTGCGCGGCGCATGAGAACAGGTTGTTCGGGGAAGAGGTCAAGGTGAGCGGCGGTTTCACCCCACCTGGATCGGATTTTTTCAACAAAAAGAATAAAAGACATCGATAAAAAAACAAAACCTCCGCTTTTGGCGGAGGCTTCATTTTGAATCTCGAGAAGTCAATTATTTTCCGGCAGCCCTCCTGCGGCGCGCCAACCAACCCACCATGCCCAGACCGGCCAGCATCAGGGCGTATGTTTCCGGCTCGGGAACCGGGGAAATCATTTGCGCGGTATAGGTGGCGCCAACGGTAGCCAGGTCGGCGTCGCTGACAGCGAAGACGTAGAACTTGTTGTCACCTGCAACGCCCGGAACGAAGTCGTTATCGTTCGTAAAAAACAGCGTGTGCCTGATGACCCCATCAATAACCACATCTTCGCCAAAGGCCAGACCTTCCATCTTTGCGGGGACCTGGTCGAACGCAATACCGTTGCCGTGCAGCTTGTCCACGACATCAAGGAACAGCGTCTTGCTTATTGCCTTGGATGACAAGTCCCCGCTCATGCCTGAAACATCCTGAGCGCCATCAATATCGATCTTGAACAATTGCTTGACCGCGGCTGAGGTGCCGTCGCCGAGGCCTTTGCCGTCGCGTTCATCGACCAGGAACTGGTGATTATTAAGGGCGACAATTTCGCTGACACCCGTACCTGTGGTCAGTTTGTAAGCATACTCGTGCGTGGCTCCGCTTGCGATATCGATGGTAACGATCCGAACGTTTTTGTTTGTATCCTGGAGCAGGGGAGCCTGCATGATGCCAACCAGTGTGGTGCCATCGGGCGTGATGGCCAGCCCTTCCATACCTTTATTGGCTACCCGTCCGGACGTGTCAAACGGGCTGCCCTCCGAAACGGTGGTAGGACCGGGTGTCGCTACAGTGAGATTCGCGGGCAGTTCGAACGCTTTGATGCGCTGGCCCGTAGCGCGGTCGAACTGATAGACATAGGGACCGTATTCATCGGAGATGAATACGCTCTTGCCATCGTTCGAAACGCGCACACCTTCCGGATCGAAGCGCGCATTGCTCGGGTTGCCTGAGGGCCCAGCGCCAAATCCGTCGGAGCGGCCGGTAAAATAGTTCGTACCGTTGACAGCGTTCAATGCGGGCACCCCGCTGTCAAGCGTATGCGTAGCATCTGTTCCCAATGCGCCGGTACCATAGGTCAACGGCGTCGAACTGGATAGAAGGGTGGTGGCGGTCAGCGTCGGGGTGAGCGTATATGGCAGCGACCCTGATGCGGTTGCCGTCAGGTTCATCTGAAGGGTTTGAAAGCGCGTAATATAAGATGTTGTATCGTCAACCAGGGAGTTGTAACTGGTCGCATTGGGTCCGCGGTCTGGCGTGGCAAGAAAGGTATTGCCACCTGCCCAGGCAAAACCTGAGCCAAGGCCGCCAAGAATATTCCCGGCCACGCCATTTTCCAACGGACCCGATGTCTGGCTTGAAAGATCTGAGAAAGTGCCATTTAACGAACCGACGGCGATAAGATCGATGCTGGCGTGGGCAACCGGAACAGCACATAGTGCCGCTGCGATGATCAGAATGAGTTTCTTTTTATTCATGCGATGTCTCTCCGGTGGTTGGTGTAAGGAAATAACGCTATTGTTGTGGCCCTCCGTTACGCGGCGATGTCGCTCCTATGACCTAATCTGATCATGGGGTAATTGTAGCGCTACGGCTATATCCCAGTTGCGAACACGTCGAATTCAAAACAACCTCCAAACGACCTCAAACGACCTCAAACGACCTCCAAACGACTTCTTGGTCGCAGGTCCTGATATTCCGGACGAACGAGGACGATTCGTGGTCCAGGTTTGCATGTCATTGTCCACATTTGACACCGGCGGCAATAGACAACGGGGGCTCACCCATATCAAGCAATTGTTTTCAGGCAGAGGATGAGGTGATGCTTTTCAGTCCCGTAGAGACAAAGTTTGATATCATTACGCGTCAATTAAATACGGAATGGATCGCCTGAATGAAATTTAGTCAGAAGGAAAGAAATATAAACTGGGCGCCCTTGTTGCCCCTGGCATTTGTCCTCGGCCTTGCTTCCTGCGGCGATGGCAAGGGCCCCTCCTCGAGTGGCGGCAGCAGCAGTAGCGCGAGTAGTGGCGGCAAGGCGGAAAAAGGTCCAACTACTGGAAGATTGCTGGATACTGCGGTGGGCGGCGTGGCATACGCGGCATCTTCGGGCGCGACCGGGACCACGGACGAGAAGGGGATTTTCAAATACAGTCATGGAGACACGGTTGAGTTCAAGCTGGGTAGCCTCATTCTGGGAAAACCGAAGGGCGCGGCGATCGTAACGCCCATGGAGTTGGCCGGCGAAAGCAGCGCCCGGCTGCATAACCTGCTTATCCTGTTTCAGTCTCTGGATGCTGACGGCAATCCCGAAAATGGTATTGCCATTCCGCCGAGTGCCGCGGCTGCTGTGAGCGCTTCGATCAATCTCGACAGCGACCCCGCCGAGTTCTCTGCATCTGCCGAGTTACAAAAGGCAAGAGAGGCAGGCGGCGTCGCGGGCCCGGCCAAGACACAGGCACAGGCCGATGCCCACTTTCTTTCGCAAGGGATAAGCCTGCTTAGCACTAACATCTGGGTGAAACACGACGGTGCAGCGGCTTCCGTTATCCGCGCTTCAGCCGGTAAAGGTGGTGAGTATCTGGAAGGGGAGGCTACCCCGGACGATTCCTGCGATGCCAACCGGGTATGCGGTGGCAATCTGGTCAGTAAAGCCGGGGTGGAATATGGGGCGGCGAGTGTATCGGAGTTCGATACCCGCGGATTCAAATTCATTGGCAAACCGGAAATTGATACTAATCTACAGGCTGGATTGTCCCATCCGCGGCCAACCTGGCGGCTTCGTACCGATGGTTCCGATTTGATCGCTTCCGATATCGTGACGGTTCAAAGAGAAAGGAAGCAGGCCAGCCTTTTCGGCGAGCTCTTCCATATTGCGGGCACGCTGGAGATCAGTTCGAGCAAGGAGCCTATCAAAACGGAAGTCAAGGAGAGCCGTTACTCCAGAATGGAAAATGATCCGAAAGGCATCGTTGGAGCATGGGCGTCCGATCCGGCTGTCATCAAGACACCCACCTATTTTTTCTTTTCCAATGGAAAATTTATGATGGTCGATCCAATTGGGGACGCGGAAGGGGCCGGTCATGCAAGCTGCGGTGGGCCAGGCATCGAGTTTTCCTCATATTCTTATGATACAGGCAGTAAGGCATTGACATTTAAAGGATTTACCTATGACACGAACGGTTGTGCCGGCTTTTCGGACAATGGCGCGGCCTCGGTCGACATCAGTGCGGATGGCAATACGGCGACGTTGAATAAAACGGATAAAAGCACACTTACTCTGTACCGGGTATCGAAATAAGCCCAATTTGTTGAGATATGAGTCTTGTTGGATTTTGATGAAGTGTGGATAGGTTAAATAGGCAAGCCAACCACCTGAAGATGCAGGATGAGTGGAAGCATGAGGGAGGCTATAAGCCAAGAACCACCGTAATCCATCGCAATGGGTTGAGCTGCTGTCCACCATCCTGAACAACCAAGGCAGGCCGGGCTCTGCTCGATATTGCACCGAACAATAGGGTGAAGCCCGGCTCGCCATTCAAACCAGGTCGGGATGATGCCGGGCCGTGTCGCGGAGCTGGCGTACCCGGTCATGGTTTCTTTTCGCGCCTTCATATTGATTTTCGAGAAGCGCGCGCAGATCGCCCGGCATATCTCCTCTCAGCGCATTTTCATAGGCTATCATGGCCGCAGCTTCGCCTCGTTCGCATTCTTCGAGCACCGCGATATTATCCTGGTTTGAAATGGCTGTTTTGATATCCACCCAGGCGCGATGCAGCGCACCTACCGCGCTCCCACTTGTATCAGGTTCACCGCCGTATTTTCTCACCTCGGCAGTCAAATTACGAACGGCTTCCAGGCAACCTTGCGCACGATTTTGGAAGTACATCTTGAGCGAGGGATCGCGCACATCTTCCGCACAGGTCTTGAAGCCTTCCATTCCGTCGCGGGAGATTTCGATCAGGCCATTCAGCATGTCTACAATTTCGTCGTTATTCATAAATGTTCTCCTATTTGTTCTTCTGAAATAAGGGTTACGGCAAGATCATCTTTGATAGCAGAGTAAATGAACTCGCCCTTCTGGTCTGTACGCTGAGGCACACTCGATACGCGCAATGCTGTCGATGCAGACCAATTACGTGAATTTTGCTGAGTTTACGGTAATTGGATCATTGCTTATTTCAGCCGTTATAGCGGTTGACGCGGCGGCACCAGTCTCCAGGTGACCCTTCCAACTTCGTCCCTTTCATAGAGCTGGCGCGCGAAAAGCTCGAACTCGTGCTGACGCATGGCTTCCGGTATTTTTATCAGTAGGCGCAGCGGAATTCGAGCCTTCGCCGGGAAAACCACTTCCGGAAATTTGGTATAACCGCAGTTATGGATGTGGATGTGGATCAGGCGCGGCGAGTCCGGATACTTGAACGGGACGGAACTTGGATGCACGTGAAGGAGTTCGGCAAACTCGACGGGCAGTTCGAGCAGGATCTCGGCCCCAGCGGGGAATCGAGGCACGATCTCCAGCCACATTCGCCGTGCCTTGTCTGGCGCGCCTGCCGCCATAAAGGGCAGGGGCACGTAGCCTGGCGGCTCCGTGCGCGGGGGTGGAACATTGTTGATGACGTTGAAGTTACGCCAGGTAACGTTATTATTGCTGCGAATGAAGGTAATGAAATTGTTCCAGTCCAGAAAGTCGGCTGGGGCAGGGCCGGGGTCTCGGGGCGTGTCGAGTATGCCGACGAAACAGTAATGCCCAGGCGCTGGAACCGCGGCGGATGGCCAGGTGATGCCATTCGACACGGTTAACAGATCCCCAGTCGGCACGGTCGGCAGGATGGTGGATCCCAGCAGGGTCCACAAATCAGAGGTAAGGAGCGTGGCAGGCGGAGCCCAATAGACGGTTGCCACCACGTTAGTGGCGGTAGAACCGCCCCGGTTGCGTACGCGCACATAAATAAAATTATCCTGCCCGGCTTTCGCTTCATACCCCAACGTCATATCATTCTCTGTGCCGCTGCCTGCGCCGAATGCGGCCTGGGGATCTGCCACGACTGTTTGACGCAGGATGATATCGGGACTGGATGAGATGGCGCCCAGGTGGGGGTCGCCCATATCGCCGACAAAATCGCGGATATAAACGTCGGGCGACAGGTTGAGCATTTTGCCATCGATAATGGCGCGTAGGTTGGGCATGACGCCCACCCTGTCCATGGCCGGGTTCTGGGACGGGGTTCCGTTCGCTGGATCAGCCAGGATCATGCGCACCTGCCAGGGAGCCAGGCGGTCGCCGGAAGCCGCCTGGACCAGACCTAGCACTGCAAGCGCTGCGCCGGTCACAATAGGTGTGGCACTGGATGTACCGTTGAAACTCGTCGTATACAGATTGGTCGCGGTATTGGTGGAGTCGGAAGAAAGCGTATCCACGTTCTCGCCCCAGCCATAGCAATCGATGCGGCTGCCGTGACAGGAGAAACCGAGCCGCGAGTGGGGCGCGGTGGAACTCGCCGCGCCTACTATGATGGCGCCAGAATCCTGAAAATCAGGGCTTGTGCGGTTGAATATCTGCTGCCCGCCGGGATTGACGACCGTATCCAGATCGACGCCGCCATTGCCCGCCGCCTCGACCACCACAATGCCCAGTGATGTTGCGAGGTGGATCACGTCGAACACGGCCGGTTCAATTTCGACGGGTACCAGGTTGTAGCCAAACAGATTGGTTTGCGCTTCAAGCAGCAGCACATCCCCGAAGCTCATGACAGCAATCGCATCAAGTATCGGTTGTGCCGTGCTGTAGCCGCCTCCCGGCAAATGCTGGCCGACGCAACGGATGGAAGCCAGTTCGGGTGTGATGCCGATACAGCCTACGGTATTGTCCACCGCGGCGATTTCTCCGAGCACGCCACTGCCATGGAAAAAAAAGGAATGATTCAGGCCAGAAATCAAAGTGATGCCGTGCGCGGCAAGGTCTTCGTGATTAAAGGTCCACCCCCACTCCAAATCTACCAGGGCTTGGCCTGCGCCATCGCCGCCGGGGAAATTCCAGGCATATTCGGCGTCAATGCCGTCGGGCGCGGGGTCGAGATACCCTTGATTGCCGCTGCGCGGGTCATCCGCGGCATTTACAAACGGTGGCTCGACCGGCGGAGGCTCGACATAAGCCGTAGCAACTGAATCCCATTGGGAGAGCGCTTTGACCAGATCTTCGGCATTTGTCTCGGGCTGCAGGTTTATGGCGAAATAGGCATCCAGGTTGACGGGGCGAAAGGTAGGGTCGAGCGCTCGCGCTCGTTCCGTTAGCGCTGCAAACTGCCCGGGCTGCTTGAAGAATAGAAGCGGCTCAAGGGTGATCCCTTCGAATCGTGCCGCCAGCGCGTCCCAAGGCCCGATACCGAGGGTATCCAGCATCCGTGCCGCCCCCTCACGAGGCAACTGGACATGATCCTTGAACTTCACGATCACTCTTTTTCGGTAGCCGGAGCCGGGCCGTTCCTTGTCGTTGCCAGGCGCGGAAGAGTTCTTGTTTTCATCCATTGCCATGTCTTCCGGCTACAGCGCGACGACTACGTTTTTTGCAGTGCCGTGCATTACGAAAGGATGCCAGGTTGTAGGGATGCTAAGGGGACTGTATGGGATCGAGACAGACCCTTTACCCTTATATTCCTGGTGTATTCCTACCGTAGTGAAGTCCCCTGTCTGATCGGGTGGAACTTCAATCTCAGGTAGCAAAAAAGCAAAAACAGTGTAATTGTCGGTCGATCTCTCCACTAGGCGGACCGAGACCAGCGAGCCCAGCGCCGTGTGGTCAGTATGAATATCGCCTGGCTTGAAGGCGCGTGAAATAAATTCATCCTTATACGTCAGCGCGGTGAAGCCGGGGTTGCCGCCGATCGTATAATGGACTTCGATATGGTGCCCTCTGAGCTCGAATTGATTTGCCATAGTACCTCCTATCATCGCCGTTACGGCGCCTCCAATTTCAAGATAGCTCTTTTTCTCATGGAGTCAATTTGCATTCAGAATAAAAAGAAACCGATCGGCTGGAATATGGGAAAAACTGATAACGCATAACGGGCGGGAGTGCCGGTCTTGGAGGGTTTAAACAGATCGGCGTGTCTCAGCTTGCGTCCCGCAGCCAGTAAACCACCCCATTGAAATCGACGGGACTAAGGGCTAGCCCGGAAGCATCCGTCGCATCCGATCCTTCCATTGCCTTGATATATTCCTGGAGGTAGCTGTCGCGAATTAAATCCGAACCTCGCTCGTAAGTGAACACCGAGGCGACCGCTTCAATGTTTTCCACAAACGCTCTCAGCGTTTTTAATTCCTCGGAATACTCATCGGAGCACCGGTAATTCAACTGCTCTTCCAGCCAATGGATGCGGGCCAGCAGATCTTTCGAATTTATTATATTGTCGTTATTGGTAATTCGCCTGGGATACAAGATGCTTCCCCTGTTTTATCCTGTTTCACCCTTGAACTTATGGAAATGTGTTCGAGACACTGCTCAAGAATTATAAATACAGTTTTTTTGGTTCGCGGAGCATGCTAGTCCGAACACTTGATGTATTCAGTTCGATAGCGCACAGGCATACAGGTTAGCGCGACCGGCAGGGCATGAAATGCGGTTCCGCACGATACAGATAACGCTCGGGGAAGGCTCATTCGGAGGCACTTTATTACGTGTCCAACCGCACGGAACTATTTTGGTCCCGGAAGGAATATGCAAACAGGAGTGTTCTTTTTCTCCCCGTTCTAAACGCTCCTCTCTCGAGTGAACCCGTGTGTCCACTCAGAGTTTGACCGGGGCGAAGAATCCCTTCAATTCGTCCCGGTCTATTTCTTTTATTCGCGTCGAACGCTGTTCAAGCGGAGGATGCGCTCACGGAACGCGCTGCGAGGATTTGCCCCGCAAGGGGGTTTAACGTTTTTGCTAGCCTTGCTATTGCGTCCAGTGACGGGGTTTACTCAGCAATCCAAGGAATACAACTGCACGCCTTTCGTTAAATATGAGTGCTCAACGGGTCAGTGCGAACGAGCCACCAGCGATTTCCAGCATGCGGGGTCCTTTTCCTATAACCCGGGAAGCCGCACGATCTCGGCCTGCCTAGGGACCAATTGCTACACGGGCACGGCAACAGTGTTCAAGGATACGTCCTCGAGGACCCTTACGGCGATCGGAAAATTGATGCCGACTGCTCATCCCGGAAATAAGCCGATAATTGTCTCCCTGACGATCGATACCAGCGGTAAAAATATTAAAAGCGGGGCCGGCTTCACCGCGATCTGGGGCTATGGTAACGACTGGTTGACTTTCGATATGGGTAAGTGCATACGTCGAAAATCTCGCTGATATGAGTTACGCTGGGCGCACTCGATCCATTGCTGGTTTAGCCGAGATCATCACGCGTTCTCCCATGAATATTTCATCAGAAACTCGTGGCCAGATATTCGAGCAAGAGCACGAGGCCATACCCGCCGGACGGCAGAGCAATTGCCGCACCAAATATTGGATGCTGGGTAAAAGGGAGGAAAGCGCCTTTCTGATTGTTTTTTATTGCTTGAATCGCCCACTCGATCTGTTGCCTCTGCTTTATTTCCCCGGAAGTTTGACTGGATAGCTGGGTGAGCCTGCTTTCCAGGCGCTTGATGGCTTCGCGTTTGGCCATCTCGGCGGATCGCCGCAATGCCAGAGCGTTGCCGACAATGAGTATCGCGTTAAGCGTAAAGATTATGACCAACGCAGCGGGAAAGTCCCAATTGTCGAGATAGGAATGGCGCGAAATTCCCAGAAGAAACATGATAATGAACGGAAAATAAATAAAATTGCCGATGACTGTTGTTCGCTCGGCGATCAATTCAATCCCCATCCATTCATCAAGGTTTTCTTTACTCACGCCTTGTTCCCGTGCGATTTTTATCAAAGTGTCATCGGGCCAATCGATTTTGTTCACGGCAATGCAATTGACCCACCTCCGACACAGCAGGGTGACGTCTATCACATAAAATATAAGGAGCATCATCGCGGCCAGGCTCAGTATTATGACATAATCATTTATTGTGAAGCAGGCCTGGCCCCGGCATGGGATGTTGGGAAAACCGAATAATGTCATCATGAGCCATGTGAAGCATAAAGCGATCGCCACCTGCGGCAGACAACGCGCGGCAAAGTTTTTCAGATCACCCAATGTCGTGTATTCACACCAGAGATGCGTAGCACTGAAGTGGCCAGGCGCTTGCTGATGCCAAGTCTCTAACCCCATCAAATATCGAGCCGCCCGGCCGAATACATTGAACGGTAGCGCACGGTGGGGTTCGTCTGGCAGTCTACCGCCCGGCGTGGTGCCCTGGCTTTCACGACTTTGCCCTTCAGGGTCGTCTCCTTTCATATCGGGTCGTTCAAGACCGAATTCATGTGCCAAAGCAATCTCGTTATTTTTTAACCTTCTCCAGGAATACCACAGAAAGACCAGGCTCATAAGCAGCACGAAGGCGCCGATTGCCGCTGTTGGCCATGCGCTGATTCCTTCGGTCAGTACCAATGGCTCATTTTTTGCCACCTCATGCAGCGACCGCATTGCCCATGTAATTGCGCCATAAATTGCCGCACCTGCGACAATAAGGGTGATCCAGAACCATTTGAGGGAAGCAAGTTTGAGCATGGCGGCCGCCGCCGTATTGCTGATCAGCATAATGCCCAGGACGAGTATGGCAGCCGTGGCCATCGCCCCCACAATCCATTTAAGGCTGCGCTCCGTGTCGAAATAAGTCTCCAAATCCCTGCGCGGAGGGTGGATGCTTGCATAATCAGGCTGCGGTGGATGGAGATCGGTGCTGATATCGAAAGCGCCGTGGCGCCCGACCTCGTACAATCTTGGTTCCGCGTCAGCGGAAAATTTCTTCGCCCCCTTATTCCCCTTATCTTCTTTATTTTTCCTCAACTGGAAACAATCCGGACAACTCGAGTTGTCTGCAGAAATAAAGTATTCCAACGCCCATAAAGCGGAATAGAACAGCGAAGTCTGGTAGCTGTCCCGAAATGGAGGAATCGGTGTTTGAAGATCCGGTTGAAGCTCCAGTCCGAAGTGCGAAGCAATGATGAGATTGTGTGTCCAATGCCATTCGGCGGGGTAGGCCAGTCTGGCATTCAAATCGGTGGTAAAGAAGACCGCCCTTGGAAACGTACGGCGTAGCGCCTGCAAAATCAGAAGCTTGTCATACACATCGCTGCCGAGTACCCCGATCGCCTTGAATTCCTCCCCATTCCTGGTTTCCTCTTGCTTCAGGGCTGCCGCCAGCCTGATGACATAGTCTAGCTGGCCGCGGCCTTCAGGTCTTTGAGCTGTGCTCTGTTCGGGGCCTTGCGGGAGGCCTCCGTACCATGCTTTCCCCGCGGCGGGAATTCCGTCTTTTTCCTTATCACTGCCCTTATCGCTTCCCCGTGCCGGCAATTCGCCGTCGAGTCCCGCCAGGTATGAATGCCGGTAAATCCAGCCCGGCCAAGCATCCCTGCGCAATTTATTGATTTCGGTCTCTAGCGCGGGGCCGGTTTCCCCTGAGCCGTTATTCATCGCCACCGCAGCAAAGGTTCGCGGCAAAGCGCGTCCGTAAAGCGTATCCCATTCCGAAATCAGAGCGACCTGTGGATTGCAATGTTTGTCTGCACAAGGCTGTAGATCCACCTGGCGGCGTTTCAGCTCTCGGAGGAGTTGCTCCGCCAGCACGGCGTCGGTATTAATCGTCCTGATCAGCTTGATTTGTGCTTTACTCAGCAACCCATTCACGGTCGCTTTTTCGATCTCTTTCGCGGTCTCCTTCGTGAACTCCGGTTCGTTATTTTTTCCCGGCTCTTTTCCGCTCTCTTTCAATTGTTTCCCGGTTCGGTGGGATGCGGACGGCTGGGGTGCATTAGGAGAATAGTCCAGTAAAAAGGTGTCCTCCGCCGTTGCGTAGGGAGAGAAGAACCGGGTCTTCTTCAAAAGGTTGAACGGTGAAGTTGGAGCGTCAGGCTGGACCGATTGCAATTCCTTCAGCATGGCGCTCAGGGTGGCGGAGCTGCGCGGCCCCAGCACATCATAAGTAAATGTTATTTTTGATCCGTGCTTATCGAAGGCCTTTTCAAGAGATTCGAGAAGATCATCCAGAAACATGAGCGGTTCTGGGCCCGCATCCTGTTCCTTGAGCCATAGGACCAGCACATGTTTTCCATACGGTTCATCGCGGAATTTCGCATTAGGAAAATACAATTCCGCCGGTATGAGCGTTTCGATTTCATCCGCTCCCGTTCGGATTCTCGTTCCGGTTTTTGTATTTATATTGTTTTTCTTGTCGCGGTTCCATTTGAAAAAGCGGATGTATTCGCCCGACTCGGGCACATAGTCTGTCGCACCGAGGGCCGAAACCACTGCATATCGGTCGTTAAGCCTGGACTCACCTCCATTGACGTATGGACTTCCATCCACGAATACAGGTAGTACGCGAAGATTGGAAATTTCCGACTGATCCAGAACCTCAACCAGTTTGTCGAGTGTATGGCGGTCGTTTTTTTCATCCGGCTCCCCGGTCAGTTTTTCCTCCAGCAGCCGGTGTGCATTCACGGCTTCAAAAGGGTCCTGCCACAGGCGCGACTGTACAATCCCCTTTTTCAGGAAGATGCTGCTCGCCTGTTCCTTGTTGATGGGCCGCGAAGTTTTTAGCGAAATCCCTTCATAGAAGAGAAAACCGCTTATCATCGCCAGCAACGCAAAAAGCCCTGTTAGCGGAAATCTGGATTTATCGTCGCGTTGGTCCGCCATGTGGTAAACCTTTTTCGGCGGGCTGCACCGGCGCAGCCCGATTCAGGAGCGCGCAAGCAGGGCTGAGAAAAAATGGAGTTATATTTGTTTATAGTATAGATGAGTATTGAAGCCATGAGCCATAAGGCCGGCGAGGCAGCGGTGACCTGTCGCGCTCAACTAAGCCTGAGGCAGGCTGAACACTGCTTGAATGCATTTATCGCCGGGTTGTACTTCAGTCCAATAGACACTGCAATCGGAATTGATAAGATTGTATCCGGGGAAGCAATGAGGAAGTAGCGATAGGAAGTAAGAGGGAACGAAGCGCAGCTTCCCCATTTGTAGTTGAAGTAAATGTAGTTGAAGTAAACGCCACGGCCCGGCAGCAGGTTACTGCGCCGGGCTTTTTCTTGAGCATAACCCGCAAATCAATGTGCAGCAAAGAGATTGATCGGGGTCGTCTCAGCTGCATACGGCGCAACGCGCTTGGACTGCCCCCTGAAGGCTGGGCTACAGGCTGGGCGGTTTTTCGCCTGCGCGCCAGTCGTCAATATGGTTGGCGGGCAAAAATCCGTATTCGACCGGGAATTGTACGTAAAACAGGTCAATATTTTCCGCCTGCAATAAGTCGAGGAACAGTTTTGCCTCGTCCTTGCTCAGGACAAAGCTGACCTCCACAGGCAGGTCCGCCGCGAGTTCAAGAAAAGTTTCCTCATGCAATATGCCGTGTCGTCCAAAACCGGCTACCGCACGCATTGCCGTGCCGCCGTGAAAGCCGCATTTCTTGGCACGCTCCAGGAGCCATTCGAATAACAGGATTCCATTATGTTCGCGGAATTCGCTTACATAAAACTTGAGATATAGGCCTTCCATATTGCTCTCCGGTACGGCAATAACGGCCGTTGCGGCAGGCGCAGCGTTGGGTACATGGCTGCGCTGGTGGTTCGGCATGACCTTGAATCCCGTATTCCGACTCTTCCTCTGGACATTAATGGATAATCTGGCGGGAGGTTATCTCGTCGGTATGGCGGTCGAGTATTTTCATCACAATACTGTGCTTTCGCCGGAAGCGGCTGTTCGCTATCACGGGCTTATCGGCGGGCTGACGACATTTTCGACTTTTGCTGAAACCGTGACATTGCTGGTGCGTGAGCAATACGGCTGGGCTTCCGTCATTATTTTTAACATCTCGCCTTGCGCTCCACTTCAAAAACATACACTCCACCCTGTTCAACTGTCGGATTCAGGTTGAACGCCTACAAGGCAGCCGCTTCAGCTGTTTCCATCACGCGGCTATACGCGCCTTCGCGGGCCAGGCCGTTTAACCGGCAGCGCTTGAGAAACGCTTGCTGTGCTGCCGCAATATTGGTTTTTTGACCTTTCCACGCGGCCAGAACCGGTTCCTGGAGCGCACGCCCGTAGGAGAAACTGAGCTCCCATGGATGCGCACCCATGGTATTCATGGCATTCAGATGGTCAGTTGCTTCTTCCGGACCTTGGCCCCCGGACAGAAACACAATCCCCGGTACCGCCGCAGGCACGTAGCGAGTGAGGCAGCGAACAGTAGCCTCGGCAACTTGTTGCGTATCGGCCTGATGTGGACATTTTTTTCCCGCGATCACCATATTCGGTTTGAGCAGCATCCCCTCGAACGCCACGCGGTGAGCATCGAGCTCCACAAATACCTGCTCAAGCACTTGCGAGGTGACCACTTCACACCGGTCAATTTTGTGAGCGCCATCCATGAGCACTTCCGGTTCAACGATGGGCACCAGGCCGACTTCCTGGCAGAGGGCGGCGTAGCGTGCCAGGGCGTGGGCATTAGCACGGATCGCATAGGGCGACGGCACGTCATGCTCGTCAATATCAATTACTCCCCGCCACTTCGCAAACTTGGCGCCAAGCTGTTTGTATTCGGTGAGACGATCGCGCAATCCATCCAGCCCTTCGGTGATTTTATCGCGGGGGTACAGCGCCAAAGCCTTTGAGCCTTTGTCCACCTTGATGCCGGGGATGATGCCCCGATTCGATAGCAGTTTGGCGAAAGGGATGCCGTTGCTCGAACTCTGGCGCAGCGTTTCATCGAACAAAATGACGCCACTGATATAGCGTTCTATGCCTGGGGTGGTAAAGAGCAGTTCTCGGTATTGCCGGCGATTTTCCTCGGTCGATTCCACCCCGACCGAATCGAACCGTTTCTTGATCGTCGGGTTGCTTTCATCCGCCGCGAGAATGCCCTTCTGTTTCGCGACAATGGCTCTTGCCACTGATTTGAGTTCGTCAATATCCATCGCTTCGCTCCCGGGACGTTCGATCCTTCAGCTTGGGCGTTCCCCAAAAATTCCCATGTACCACAGGGCGATCAATGCCGCAACGATGCCCGCAACCAACACATAATAGGGCCATACCGGTTTTTGGTCCGCATACGGATCGACCTGCGAGCGATGCGAGCCTTCGGGCAAATATGCCACTTGGGTCAAGGTCTTCCCAAATGGGATATTTATCCGGGCTCGCGCATTGATTGCCCAGCCGTTTGCATCCAGTATGGGACCGAGGGTTCGTTTCTTCAGCTTGAACCAGGCAACGATCATGGCGGGTCCGGAAATGAGCAGCATCAATCCGATTATTGCCAGAGGTATTTCCCAGATTCTCAATCCCAGTAGTCCGCTGACAATTGAAGCAAAAACACCGCCGATAGCCCCGAGCGCCAACCCGATTGCTGCGAAAATCCCTGCAAACTTGCCCACGTCGAAAGGCGGCTTGGGCGCCGTCGGCGGAGGCGCTCCTTCCGCTACCGGCTTGACGCTCTCCGCAGCCGCCTTGAGCAGTTTCTCATCCGCCGCTGCGGCGCGCGCAGCGGCCAACTTCTCCAGTTGCTCGTTGATGAACTTGATCAGTTTTTTGTAGGGTGACCAAAACGCCTGGCGGATGCTGATCGGATGGTCGAGAATGCGCACGATAGTGGCATCCCAATCCTGGCCTTTGCGGTCGTAGAAAATGCCATTACGGCCAACCATAAGGAAATCAGAATCGCCATCGGTAAAGGCGGCGGCAATGCTCATCTTTTCGGCGCCGCCCTTGCGTACGCATTCGCAATAGGCCAGATACAGGCCACTCATATTGGCGAACTCGGCATGTTTGGCGATGTCATCAACCCTGACGCACAGGTCACAACTGCGGCTATCCAGGTACAGCGTTCCAAGCTGAAACAGCGCTTTGTCCCTTCGAGTATAAAAGCTGCGGAACGATACAAAATTATTGACCAGTTTGAACAAGTCGCGGTGATAGCGCAGCAGTTGTTCCACCGACCGGATTGCCTTGACTTCGTTCTCCACTGCCTTGTCCTGGCTGATCAAGCGGTCGATCGCCTCCTTATGCCCGCTTCGGGCTATCTCGCGCAGACGCGCGTTACCAAGCTTTTCGGCGCTGCAGGCGGGTTTGGCGGCCTGCCATGCTTCAAACGCTGCAAATTTAGCTCGAAGCTCAACCCACTCCGAAGGAAGCAGTACTTCTTTCTCGCCGAATACCGGCACAATGACTTGTTCGCGCAGGGCCTCAATCTGGCTTTGCCACGCGGGATTAATGCCGGTATGCAATGGCAGCGGCTTATTGGGTTCCACCGTTGCCAGAGGGAAATTGGCGATATCCGGATTTTGGGCCGACAGGTTTTGTGCCGCGATATGCTCATAGTCCTCTGTAGAGCGGCTTAATGGCGCAGCGGCGCGCGCATCATAGGCGGCAAGCTGGCACCGGGTGAAGTAGTCGTTGACCTTGTCTTTAACGGCGTGAAAGGCATCGGCGGCTGCCTGTGTCTTCTCGTCCAGAAACTGAACGTGTGCGTCATCATCACCTCTGACGAGCCAATCCGAATAGGCTGCGACCTCCGAGAAAAAAGCATCGCTGATTTCCTGATTGATGCCTGCTTCTCCACCCGCATCCAAGACTGAGCCTCGACACTTGATGATGTCTTCAATTGTTGCGCGCAGGCTTGCGTCCCCAACCTGGCTGGGATGAATCACGCCATCCCCGTTGAATTCCAGACCAGCGACAAACTTGTCGATATCGGCCATGTCCGCAAGGGAAATCTCTGCCGCATGGGATTTGCCCAGGCTTTTCAGGATGTACTGGGCCGAAGCCAGCACATGCTGGCCTTCTTCGGTACTATCGTCGATATCGGCCAGAGCCAGGTGATCCGAACCGTTTACCAGCAGATCCGGATTTTTCAGCAGACGGCCCGCCCAGGCAATGGCACCGAGTATTTCATTCGCATGAACGTGCGCATCCCGGTCCTGGTCGATCAAATCGAGTGTATGGGTATCGAATTCAATGCCACGCGTCGGACAGCTCAGCGCAACCCAAAGTTTCTGATCCAGTTCTTTCAGCGCGAGCAAATCCGCACCATTATCGATTTGCACCTGGTCGAACCCGCCTGCGCGGAAAAAATTCCATGTATGCGAAGAGGTCATGAGCTACCTTGGGTATTATTATTAGAAAAGGTCTGTTAGGGGTCCGTTATGAAAAAGGATCCGTTACGAAAAGCGTGGCTCTCTTGAGAGAGTTATAGCTTTAACGTTCGTGCATTGCAAATATTATGCTGGCAATGATTGATGTGGCTGGCAATGTCTAGCGGGATGGCACGGCTGGGAAGGGCGGGCAGTACGATGGAGCTCTACCGTGCCGAACCATGTGCCGGGATGTAATGTGCAGGTGCGCTACCCCACCCGGGTGCGATAGTTGCGATATAAGGACGTGATCGCGGTTTTAGGAAGCGTCTTTCACTCCGGGCCCGGTAACGCCATCGAAGCCAAGCTTTATCAGCGCCTTGCATTCTGCTTCGGTCTGCATGCCAAGGGCAATCACAACGATGCCGAGCGTGTGAGAGAGGTTGCACAAGGCTTTCAGAAGCTTTTGATTATTCTTGTTCTGATTGATGCCGTGGACGAAGCTGGCATCCACCTTGAGATAGTGCAGGCCCATATCGGCCAGCTTCTGAAGTTCGGTGGAATGATGGCCGAAATGCTCAACCCCAATGCGGCAGCCCAGCGCCCTGAAAGTGTGGCAAAAGTCGCGGAAGGCTTCAAATCTGCGAAAAACGCCATACTCCGGCACTTCAATCCACAGTCGGCTGCATAAATCGGGCTGTTGGCGCAATAATTCTTCCAATTTATTGCGAAAATTCCAGTCTGAGATGGTTTCAGCAGAGATATTGATCGCAAGTTCACCGGCAGACGATTGCAAGTATTCCAGGGCGTGCCGGACGACGGTTAGATCAAGAGGCCCTGTAAGATTAAGGCGAGCGGCGATGGGAATGAAATCATTTGCAGCCAGCCATCCCCCATTTCGCACGGCTTGCATGCGTACGACTGCTTCCTGATGCAGCAACGCACCGGCAGCGTCAACCACGGGGTAGAGAACCAGCTTGAAACGATCTTCGCTCACGGCATCGCTGAAGATGTGGCGCCAGTCGCCGATGCTCCCTGCCGCGAGCTGGGTTGAAGCGTAAGATGCATCGATGATATGCCAGGTATGGGCGCCTTTCCCCTGCGCGGTCGCCAGCGCAGTATCAGCACCGGTCAGAATCTCGGCCGGTCTGTCTCCGCGCCGGTATCGAACGGCCCCGATATGGTAAAAGCCAACCGAGTCAACACCGGTTTGGGATAACAGGGCGATGAGCTCGGCGCTGAAGCTATTCAGCAACTGAGCCGCGTCGTTGATATGGGGAATGATCAGCGCAAAATCCGACCCGTTCAGGCGGCCGATCACCCGGTTGGGCATGCCTGTCGAAATGCTGTCCATGATCGCGCCGACCTGGCGAAGCAGGCCGTTTGTGGAACTTCGGCCCAGTTTCTCGTTGATTTCTTCCAGATTACCGATACGCATGAGGACGAGAAAGCCCTTATCCATCGGCGTTTCCTCTGCCGGCTTTTCTCCTATTGCGCCTCCTGTGTCACTGTGCACGGTGTCTCCCCCATCCACAGCCTCGTGCAACCGGTTCATGAAATGACCGCGATTTGCCAAACCGGTTACTGGATCATGATTCATTCGCTTGTTCAGGGCTTCCAGTTGCAGGGTTTCTTCGATAGCTCTGTTGTGCAATCGCCTGACCATATCATTGGTGGCGCGCGCAATACTGCGCAGTTCAGGTATGCGGGGTTCCGAAATGGTAAGAAAATGCCGTTCGGTGATCGCTTCCGCCTGATCTACCATGGTAGCCAGGGGTCGCTTGATGCCACGCAGTATCAGCACGCCGACGAGTCCACTGACGATACTCGCCACCAAATACCAGATGATCAATTTTCCGGTTTGATCCCAAAGCACCTGCTGAGCCATACGGTCGTTGCTCACCACCTTGATGACACCAAAATGCATCCGGTTGTCCGATATCTGTGCGTGGCCTGCTTCCACGCTTATTGGAAAAATATCGCTAAACCATTCAGGCACGGTGGTGTCTATGAGCTCCCGCACGCGTTCCGCGATAACTTTGCCGTCCGGGGCGGTGATCGAAATTCTTTCGTACTGACCGCTATCGAATAGCGCGGCGATCTGTACGCCAATGGTAACGGGATCTTTGCTGAGCTGAGATATGGAGGTGGCCAGGGAGCTGGCGCTATCGACGTTTTTTCGATGAAGCTGCTGTTCGAGATAGCTTCGCATGCTGAGTATGCTTACGGTAAAGCTGCCTAAAAAACTCGCCAGCGTAATGAGTATGACCGTTAGCCAGAGTTGCCGGAAAAGTGACATCGAATAAGTATCTTATTTAGTGAACCTCTGGACAAACCATCCGTGAGGCAGGATCGGGCAACGTTGAACGCCCGCGGCCGCGTTCCTGGGCATCTGGGCACCTGGGGCGTTGCATTGCGCTCCCGTGCCCCCACCTTGTTCTGGAAGGGCCTGCTCCACATCTTGTCTGGAGGGTTCTTTTTCGTGAGATTATCACGGACGGGACCGTGGTTCAATTTGCGCCGGCAGAAATGAAGGCGGAGCAACGGAGCGGATGAACTGCAACGATATGCCGATGGCATAAACAAGGTGTTGATTTCCTGAGGAGCCCGCCGGCTCGAGCTGTCGGCCCTGACTCGACGGAGGTATGATGATCAAGAGGAAATCTCATATATATGTGTACCGCTATGCGCACCGCTTTTATTTCGCATCCTGATTGCCTGCTGCACGAGATGAGTTCCTATCACCCCGAGTCCCCGGCGCGGCTCGAGGCCATCGAGGGTGCACTGATCGCTTGCGGGTTGATGGATAAATTGGTGCGGCATAGTGCCCCACTGGCAACGTTCGAGCAATTAAAGCGTGTGCATGCGCCTGAATATATTGCTTCACTCGCCGCGTCGGCCCCGGATGCCTCCTCGACGGGCATTGCCTATCTCGACCCCGACACCGCCATGAACCGGCATAGCCTGAAAGCGGCTCATCGTGCCGCGGGCGCCGTAGTCCTGGCGGCCGACTTGGTGATCGGAAAGGAAGTGCAAAACGCGTTTTGCAGCATTCGCCCACCGGGTCATCATGCGGAGCGTGGCCGCGCCATGGGTTTCTGCCTGTTCAATAATATCGCTGTGGGGGTGGCTCATGCAATGTCAGCATACGCTCTGGAGCGAGTTGCGGTTATTGATTTCGACGTGCATCACGGCAATGGCACCGAGGACATTTTCCGGGATGATCCACGGGTCATGATGGTGTCCACATTCCAGCACCCATTCTATCCATACAGCGGTGTGGCGGGGCGTTCGGAGCGCATGGTTAATATTCCGCTGCCGGCGGGTAGCGGCGGCGAAATATTTCGCCAAGCGGTGAGCCAGTTCTGGCTGCCGGCGCTGGAACGGTTCAAGCCGCAGATGATGTTTGTCTCCGCAGGCTTCGACGCCCATAAAGATGATGAACTAGCTTCGTTGAACCTCGTCGAAGAGGATTACGCATGGGTGACTGAGAGGATCAAAGAGGCCGCCCACAAGTATGCCACTGGCAGGATTGTATCGGTGCTGGAGGGCGGCTACGCTTTGCCTGCGCTGGGACGGAGTGTAGCTGCGCATGTGAGCGTCCTCAGCGATTGATGAGCGGCTCCTGCGCAGCGGTTTCAATAGGAGATCCTTTGCCAACTTCCGAGGAGGTCTCCTCGCCGCCTTGTTTCATAACGCAACTATTGTGTCTATGATGAGAATTGAAGAGTAAAACATGAATGAATATTTAATGAGGCATAGAGAAGGCGATAAGGAAAGAATCGGGCATTGAAGACCAGCCATAGAATACGTATTCCTCTTGTTCTGCTGATAGTTCTGCTGATTGCAGGCGCCATGATATGGCGACATCACGTGAAAACAACGCTGAGCATCCGCATCGGCGTGCTGCACGCCATGTCGGGCCCCATGGCCGCAAGCGAAAAACCGTTGATGGATGCGCTCCAGCTGGCGATAGAAGAAGCCAACGCGGCAGGAGGAGTGGGGGGTCGAAAAATCCAAGCCGTGATGGTTGACTGCGGGCCGGATCCGGCTTATTGCGCCCAGCAGGCAGAGCACTTGATTACCCAGGAACAGGTGCAGGCTCTGTTTGGATGCTGGACATCGTCCTGCCGCAAGGCAGTGAAAACAGTCGTAGAAAAGCATCACCACATGCTCTTTTATGCGCTGCGGTATGAGGGCATGGAACTGTCCCCGAACATCCTGTACGGGGGCGCTGTACCCAATCAACTGATCATGCCCGCGGTCCATTGGGCGCTGGTAAATCTCGGTAGTCCGGGGGAGCGTAGCCAGCGAGATATCCATGGCGGACGCGGCAAACGAATCTATCTGACTGGATCGGACAGTGGTTTTTCACGCGTAGTCAGTATTCTCATCAAGGATTTATTGGCCGCGCATGGCGCGACAGTAGTAGGAGAGCGGTATATATCCGCTGGGCTTCCGGATATGGACGATGTGGCGGCCGATATCGGCGGACAGAGGCCGGACATGGTTCTAAATACCATCAGCGGCACAGACAATGCGGTGTTTTTTCGAGCACTGCAAAAGAGGGGAATCACTTCCGACAGGATACCGGTGTTATCGTTCAGCGTCACCGAGGTCGGGCTGTCCGCCGAGGAAATGCCTCCCATGGCGGGCCATTATGCGGCGCGAAATTACTTTCAGAGCATTCCAGGCCCGGAGAATGAGGCTTTCGTAAAACGGTTCCGAGATCGTTTCGGGCAGAACGCCGTGGTCGACGGCCCGACGGAAGCATCTTATATCAATCTGCAAATGTGGGTACAGGCGGCGCTCGAAGCGGACTCGGGCGATGTGGCCCAGGTGCAGCGCACCATCCTGCGCCAGAGCCTGCCTGCGCCAGAGGGGCTGGTTTCGGTTGATCCCGCGACGCGCCATGTGTGGAAAATTGCGCGTGTCGGCAAGGCCCGGGATGATGGCCAGTTCGATATTGTCTGGGATTCCAGCCGCCCGCTGGAGCCGGGGCCGTTTCCGAGCTATCGATCGCGTGAAGAATGGGATCAACTGCTTAAAAGCAGCGAAGTTCCCATGAGCGCCACTTCACCATGAGACTCACCTTTCCCATGAGATTCACTTCTCTTACGCAGCGATTCACTGTCTGGTTCGTGGCGGTTTCCCTGCTGCCGATCGTGGTAATCGGCTACAGCCTGCTGCATACCTTCGAAATCGAAATGGAGAAGACAGCGATCCGGCAGGTCTCCGCCATTGCCGATATGAAAGCGGAACAGATCAATAGCTATCTGCGCGAGCGTCTCCGCGATGCAAAAATTATACAGGCGGCCAGCACCACACGCACGGCCATGCCCGCGCTTGCCCGGGCGTATGCAGAGGGGGGGGTGAAATCCGCGGCCTATCGTCAACTGGATGCCCACTACCGCGCGCATTTCAAGCGTTTCGTCGAGGATGCCGGGTATTACGATCTTTTCCTGATTTCTCTTCGGGGCGATGTCGTTTATACCCAGGCTCATGAAGCGGATTTCGCCACCAACCTGATCACCGGTCCCTACCGGAATAGCGGCTTGGGTTACGTCGCGCGTAACGCGCTCAATATGCTGCAGGAAGGGGTGTCGGATTTTGAGCGTTATGCGCCATCGAAAGGCGCGATCGCGGCTTTCATGGCGTTTCCCATCATGGTTGAGGGTAAGCTCGAGGGCGTCCTGGCGCTGCAGATCTACAGTGAACGCGTGTTCGAGGTCGTTACCGACAACGTGGGACTGGGAGCGAGCGGCGAAACAGTGATAACACGGCTTCTGAACGAGCGCACCGCTCTGGTGATGGCGCCGTTGAGACACGAGCCCAATGCGGCGCTGGAGCTCAAGGTGGCCCTTACCAACCCGCCATTTTCAAAAGCGATTCAGAGCGGCCTGCATGGCGAACGTGGAGCCGGCCTGAAAGTGGATTACCGCGCCAAGGAGGTGGTCGCCGCATGGCGGTATCTGCCGCGCATGAACTGGGGCATTGAAGTCAAAATGGATGCGGACGAGGTGTTTGCATTCGGGAGGCGCGTGCGCACTTTCAGCCTGCTGGTTCTCGGTGTGACCCTGCTTGCCGCTATTCTGGGCACCTTTTTGCTGAGCCGCCGTGTTGTCACTACCTTGAAAAATCTCAGCCAAAGTGCACGATACATCGCCGCAGGCAATCTGCAGCAGCGCGTGCCTGTGGTGGGCTGGGACGAGATCGGTCAGCTCGCGAGCACCTTCAACACAATGGTTGAACGCCTGAATGCGAGCAATCGCGAACGGGACATTGCCGAAAATAATTTGCGGCAACTCAACCAGGAACTGGAAAACAGGGTCGCCACACGGACTGCCGCCCTGGAGCGAGCCAACGCTGTACTGGCCAGCAAGGAAGAAGAAACGCGTTCTATAGTCGAGCACATGGTCGATTGCATCGTCACCATCGACGATAAGAGCATTATCCGCTCGGTTAATCCCGTGATAGAAAAACTTTTCGGATACACGCGCGAGGAGGTGATCGGGCAAAATATTTCGATGCTCATGCCAGAACCCCATCATAGCGGCCATGACAGCTATATCGAAAGGTATTACCGGACGGGCCGGGGCCGCTGCGAGTTCGATCACATTCTCACACTCGAAGTGGAAGGGGTGCATAACATCGGCATGGGCCGTGAGGTGCAAGGGCGGCACAAGAATGGCGAACTTATTGATCTGTATATTGCTGTCAGCGAGTACTTCGTGGGGGGGAAACGCTACTTCACCGGCGTGTTACGCGATATCCGCGAACGCAAGCAGGCAGAGGAGGCTTTGCGTGGAAGCGAGCAGCGCCTGCGGGCCATCGTGGATAACTTGGCGGCCTTCGTCGGGGAAATGACGATAGACGGGATATTGGTGGAGATTAACCGCACGGCGTTGATCTTCGGCGGCCTGCAGAGCCGGGATGTTATCGGCAAGCCGCTTGATGAAACCGGATGGTTTGCGTATACGCCAGAGGTGCAGGCGCAGATCCGCGAGGATATCAGGCGGGCTGTGGGGGGTGAGATCGTGCGCCATGACGTCGGTGTACGAATCGCCGATGGCAGCCTCATGACGATCGATTTCATGCTCGTACCGGTCCGTAACGCAAAAGGGGAGATCGTCAAACTGATCCCTTCCGGCATTAACATCAGCGAGAGAATGCGCATTTTGAAGGATTTGCAGCAGGCCCGGCTGGATGCCGAACAGGCCAATCAGGCGAAGTCGATTTTTTTGGCAGCGATGAGCCACGAGATACGCACCCCCATGAATGGGGTGATTGGTATGGCGGATGTATTGCAGCAAACCAGCCTCAACGGTTATCAGATGGAAATGGTCGATCTCATCCGCGAGTCGGCTTTTGCTTTGCTGGAGATTATCGACGATATCCTGGATTTTTCCAAGATCGAGGCGGGCCGGCTGGAAATCGAGCGTGAGCCCATGTCGGTGGTGGCCGTGGTGGAGAAGGCATGCGCCATGCTTGAAAGCCTGGCCGCAAGAAAAGGTGTGGAACTTACCCTGTTCCTGGATCCGGCGATCCCTGAAGAAGTTCTGGGCGATGCCCTGCGCTTGCGGCAGGTGCTGGTCAATCTTGCCAATAATGCCATTAAATTTTCCAGCGGACTGCAGGAGCCAGGCCGGGTGTCGGTACGCGCGGTGCTAGTGGACCGCACCGATGATCGGGCAACCGTGGAATTTCAGATCGCGGATAATGGTATCGGAATGAGTGAGGAGACCCAGGCGCGCCTATTTACCTCGTTTACTCAGGGGGACGCCTCCACTACCCGTCGCTTTGGCGGCACTGGATTAGGCTTGGCCATCTCCCATCATCTCGTCCAATTGATGGGGGGAGAAATAACGGCGCATAGCGCGCTGGGCAAGGGTTCCACTTTCACCGTGCGCCTGACTTTCGAACTCGTGCCGGCCACGCCCACTGGTTCCAAAGTCGTGGATCTGGCCGGGGTCTCATGTCTGGTAGTGGGCGACGAGAAGGGGTTGGCCGACGACTTGGCGGTGTATCTAAGGTACAGCGGCGCAACCGTTGAGCGTGTAAAGGATTTTGCGTCAGCCCGCCAAAGAATTGAGACACTCCCGCCCGGTTTATGGCTGCTGATCATCGATGCGGGGCATGAAGTCTCTCCGCTAGACGAATTACGCGCCGCCTTCCATTCCCGGCCTGACCTGGACCCGCATTTCGTGGTTCTTGAGCATGGGCATCATGAACCCGACAGTGAGCCCCATTTTGTTGTGATCAGGCGCGGACGGCGCCGTCATGAGCGATCTGAAACGGTGGATACCATCACCCTGGATGGCGATTTCATGCATCGGGAGGCTTTTCTTCGGGCGGTGGCTATCGCGGCAGGGCGGTTGAAGGAGGAAGTGGAGGCGGAGCAGCCTGAAAAGGTCGCGACTGTGGTTGCACCCTCGCGCGAGAAGGCTCTGGAGGAAGGCAGACTGATCCTGGTAGCGGAAGACAACGAAATTAACCAGAAAGTGATCCGTCAACAGCTTGCATTGCTCGGCTACGCGGCGGATATTGCCCCCGATGGCAGGGAGGCGCTGAAACGCTGGGAGAGCGGCAATTACGCGCTGTTGCTCACCGATTTGCATATGCCCGAAATGGATGGCTACCAGTTGACCGCAGCCATTCGGCTGGCCGAACAAGGCAAGGGCAAGGCGCACGCGCCCATCATCGCGATAACCGCCAACGCGCTCAAGGGCGAGGCCGAGCATTGTCGAGCCGTCGGCATGGATGACTATGTAAGCAAGCCTGTGCAGCTTGCGCAGTTGAAAGCCATACTACAGAAATGGCTTCCGCCCCTAAGTTCTGATATCCAGCCGCAAGGAATCGCCCCAATTCCCCCTTTGACCGCTCCCGGTACTATTCCCGTAACTGCGCCTGCCACCGCCCCTGTGACCCGTTCAACGGGACAAAAGCCGGTGGAGGTCAGCGTTCTTGAAGAGCTTGTGGGAAAGGATCCGGAGGTGATCAAGGAATTTTTGCGAGATTTTCGCGCCAGTTCAGGCAGAATAGCAGCGGAAACACGCAATGCCTGCCAGACGAACCAGGCGCAAGCGGCCGGTGCCGCGGCACACAAGCTCAAGTCGTCGGCCCGTTCGGTCGGCGCATTATCATTGGGCGAACTGTGTGCGGAAATGGAGCGGGCGGGGAAGGCGGGCGATATACAGGCGCTCAACGACCTATTGCCGCGATTTGAGGCGGAGTTGGCCGCAGTCGATGCATATATCGATTCGCTGCAAGCATGAGGCCGCGTAATCGAAAAATATAAGAGGGGAGGAAGCGAAGGCCATGCTGGAAAAATCCGCGGTCAGAATTCTGGTGCTTGACGATGAATCCTTCATGCTCAAGCTGTTGAGCCGCATGCTGTCGAATCTGGGGTTTAGCAACATAATACTCTGCGACAGCGGTCGTGCCGCCCTTGAACGCATAGCGGAAACAGGTCCGAATCTTATTTTGCTGGATCTCAATATGCCTGAAATGGATGGGATCGAATTCGTCAGGCATCTGGTGGAACGGCACTACGCGGGGAGCCTCATTCTGATCAGCGGCGAGGATGAGCGAATGCTGCAAACGGCCGAGAAGCTGGTGCAGGCGCACAAGATTCCCATACTCGGGCATCTGCATAAGCCCGTCAAGCCGGATGCATTATCGGCATTGCTTGAGAAGTGGACGCCGCAGACAGCGGATGCCGCCGGCCTGGTAAAAAAAACATATAGCGCGGATGAGCTGCGGATTGCCATCGAGAATGGGCAATTAATTAATTACTATCAACCGAAGGTGGCCGTTGCCAGTGGAGAGGTGGTGGGCGTGGAGACGCTGGTGCGATGGCGCCATCCCACAGATGGCATTATATTTCCCGATCAATTCATCGGAATCGCCGAAGCGGCCGGACTGATCGATGATCTGACCCGGGCTGTATTCGCCGGGGCAATGACCCAGGCTAAAGCCTGGCAAGAAAGGCAACTCCGGCTGCGCATCGCCGTCAACGTATCCATGGATAACCTGGCTTCCCTCAATTTTCTGAATTTTGTGACCGAGCTCACGGAAAAAGCGGGCGTCGCGCCGCAAAATGTCGTACTGGAGGTTACCGAAACCCGCCTGATGCAGGACACTCGCGCTCCGCTTGAGATTCTGACCCGGCTGCGCCTGAAGCGCTTCCGTTTGTCGATCGACGATTTTGGCACGGGACACTCGTCGCTGGCCCAGTTGCGCGATATACCATTCGACGAACTCAAGATCGACCAGGGCTTCGTGCATCGCGCATGGGCCAACGAGACCTTGCGCGCAATGTATGAGGCCAGCTTGTCCCTGGCAAGGCAATTGGGCATGGAGGTAGTGGCCGAAGGCGTCGAAGACCGGAACGACTGGGATCTTCTATATCGCACGGGATGCGATCTTGCTCAGGGAGTGTTCATGTCGCGGCCCATGCTGGCTGCCGATTTGCCCGGCTGGATCGAGAGATGGCGCGAGCGGGTGCGAACGGAGTTTCTCGCTGGTGGTGATGCAAACCCGGCGGATACGATCAAGGAGTGAAACTTGAAGCCGTTTGTATGAAGATATCCCTACGCCAAGTGAGATTATTTACAGGTTTTTAATGAGAAGCGCGGCGGCTACCCTTCGACCTTCGTCTGTCAATATATTGTAGGTGCGGCAGGCGGCGCTTGTGTCCATCACCTCGATGCCGATATGCGATTCGATCAGCATTCTGGTCAATTTGGGATGGGGAAAGCGCAGTGTCGCCCCCGTCCCGAACAATACCATCTCAGGCTGCAACGAAAGCAGAAAATCGAAATGCTCCGGCGCGAGCCGCTCAAAACTTTCAACGTCCCAATCTTCGATAATGCGATCGGGCAATACGATCAGATTGTTTTCGTATCGCACCTGATTGACCATGACATATCCGGTCCCATAGCCGGTGAACATGTTTTGTCCGGAATATGCGGAAAGGTGCAGCTTCAAGTACGGCTCCATTTGCGGCAGGTTGGCGGGTCGGGTAACATTACATCTTTTTTGCGTTGCAATAAAGCCGGACACGAAAAATTTTCATTCTGCGAGCGCTGAAGCTGGGATGAAAATCGCCATGGTCTGAATCAGTTCCAAATCGGCGACTACAAAAAATGCGTTCCCCATGGGGTTCGTTTCTTCTGTGACTTGTCTCCATGTGATTCTTTACCAGCTCTCTATTTAATTCTTTTGCGGACTTTTCACCGTCGGGCAGACCCCGATTCATTATTTCTCCTCCTATGCAGCCCATCCTAAAGTCCAGCAAGCTTGCCAACGTCTGTTATGACATTCGTGGCCCGGTGCTCGATCGCGCCAAAGAAATGGAAGAGGAAGGACACTACATCATCAAACTCAATATCGGCAATCCGGCGTTATTCGGTTTTGATGCACCCGAGGAAATTCTGCAGGACGTGATCCATAATCTCTCGGCCGCTTCGGGTTATTGCGATTCGAAGGGCCTGTTCGCCGCGCGCAAGGCGATCATGCACTACACCCAGGAAAAACGCATTCGGGATGTGCGGCTGGAGGATATCTATATCGGCAACGGTGTCTCTGAGCTGATCGTGATGGCCATGCAGGCGTTGCTCAACAGCGGTGACGAGGTTCTGATTCCTTCCCCCGACTATCCGCTGTGGACCGCGGCGGTTGTGCTGGCGGGCGGCACGGCGAGGCACTATATATGCGATGAGCAATCCGACTGGCTGCCTGACCTGAACGATATCCGTTCGAAAATCACGCCGAACACTCGCGCCATTGTCATCATCAATCCGAACAACCCCACGGGTGCGCTCTATCCCGACAACCTGTTACGTGAAATCATAGAGGTTGCGCGCCAGCACCAGCTCATCATTTATGCGGACGAAATTTACGATAAAGTATTGTATGACGGCGTCACGCATACTTCGATTGCCTCGCTCGCGGATGACGTACTGTTTGTCACGTTGAACGGCTTATCCAAGAATTATCGCGCCGCTGGATTTCGCTCTGGTTGGGCGGTGGTCTCCGGGACGAAACAGTATGCCCGCGACTATATTGCGGGGCTCACCATGCTGGCTTCAATGCGGCTGTGCGCAAACGTTCCCTCGCAATTCGGCATTCAGACCGCGCTGGGCGGCTACCAGAGCATCAAGGACTTGGTAATGCCAACCGGGCGCCTGATGCGTCAGCGGGACCTCGCCTGGAAATTGCTGACGGATATTCCGGGCGTTACCTGTTACAAGCCGAAGGCCGCAATGTACTTGTTCCCGCGTCTGGACGCGCAAATGTACCCGATCGACGATGATGAGCAGTTTGTGCTGGATCTGCTGATGGAAGAGAAGGTGCTACTGGTGCAGGGCAGCGGGTTCAACTGGGCGCAGCCGGACCACTTCCGCGTGGTATTTTTACCCAATAGCGATGATTTGACTGAAGCGATAAGCCGCGTCGCGCGCTTTCTGGAGCGCTACCGCAAGCGTACGCAAGTGTATGGGATGTGAGCGAAACGGAAAACGCCGAAAACTGCCGCATCTCCACCGCATTCTCACCTGTTTTCCCATGCAAGTAATTCACTACTGACTGTTTAAGTAATTCATCACTGACCTCTTCTCGCGTAAATATGAAGCCCATCAATGTAGGCCTGTTAGGCGTTGGCACCGTCGGGGGCGGCACTTTTGCCGTGCTCAAACGCAATCAGGAAGAAATAACACGCCGTGCCGGACGGGGTATCGTCATCCGGATGATTGCCGATCGCGACATTGAGAAAGCCCGCAAAATCGCGGGAAGCGATGTCATTGTCACTGGCGATGCAAACGAAGTCGTCACTAACCCTGACATAGAAATTGTGATCGAGTTGATCGGTGGCTATACCGTCGCGAAGGAGCTGATGCTGAAGGCCATTGAAAACGGCAAACACGTCATTACCGCGAATAAGGCGCTGCTGGCCTCGCACGGCACCGAAATTTTTGCCGCCGCGCAGAAGAAAGGTGTCATGGTGGCTTTTGAGGCGGCCGTGGCGGGCGGCATTCCCATCATCAAGGCGCTGCGCGAGGGATTGACCGCCAATCGCATCGAATGGATTGCGGGCATTATTAATGGCACCAGCAATTTCATTCTGTCGGAAATGCGCGACAAGGGGCTGACATTCGATACCGTACTGAAGCAGGCGCAAAAGCTGGGGTACGCCGAGGCCGACCCTACTTTTGACATTGAAGGCATCGACGCGGCGCACAAGCTCACCATCATGGCGGCGATCGCGTTCGGGATTCCGATGCAGTTCGACAAGGTGTACACCGAGGGGATTACGAAGCTGACCCGTGAGGATATTCGTTATGCGGAGGAACTGGGCTATCGCATCAAGCTGCTGGGCATTACCAAGCGCACCCCCAAGGGGATCGAATTGCGCGTTCACCCGACACTCATTCCCGCGCGCCGGCTGATTGCCAATGTGGAGGGCGTTATGAACGCTATCGTGGTGAAAGGCGACGCGGTGGGCGCCACCCTGTACTATGGGGCGGGCGCAGGCGCCGAACCGACAGCCAGCTCCGTTGTGGCAGATCTGGTGGATGTCACGCGGATGCATACCGCCGACCCCAGGCATCGGGTTCCCCATCTCGCCTTTCAGCCCGATCTCCTGTCGAATACGCCAATATTGCCGATGGAAGAAGTGGAGACTTCCTACTACCTGCGGCTGCGGGTGATAGACAAACCGGGGGCGCTTGCGGACATTACGCGTGTGCTCGCCGATCTGGGCATCTCAATCGATGCAATGGTGCAGAAAGAACCGAGCGAAGGAGAGGATCAGGTCGACATCATCATGCTTACCCATGTGGCAATGGAAAAAAATGTGAATGCCGCAATTGCCAGGATTAAAAAGCTGCCGCTGTTAACAGGTAAGGTTACGCGCATCCGGCTTGAGCAATTAAGCAGCAAGTAATTCTCGATATCCACGTTACGGCAGGGCACCTATAAAAAATTATAGAAATTATGTATGGACACAACGGATTGGTTTTCCGTAACTAATATTTCCATGCAGGTCTCTTGCATGGGCGGTTGTATTTGTCTGTGGTGAAAAATGCGTTATATATCGACTCGCGGCGGCATGGCGCCAAAAAAGTTTTCCAAAATTCTGCTGGGTGGCCTTGCTTCCGACGGCGGGCTTGCCATGCCCGAAACCTATCCGGGGTTCAGCGCCGCCGAACTTGAAAAACTGCGCGGCCTCAGTTATTCGCAGCTTGCGTTTGAGATCCTGTCGCTTTTCGCGGACGACATCCCCAGTGACGATTTGCGCGGCATCATTGCCCGGACGTATACCGCCGAATCCTTTCAAAGCGAGGAGATTACCCCACTCAAAACGCTGGAGCCCGGACTGCACATTCTAAGCCTGTCGAACGGACCGACGCTGGCCTTTAAGGACATCGCCCTGCAATTGCTGGGTAATCTGTTCGAATATGTGCTGGCGAAAACGGGCGATCACCTGAATATTCTTGGCGCGACCTCCGGGGACACGGGTCCGAGCGCCGAGTACGCCATGCGGGGCAAGCACAGCATCCGCGTATTCATGCTTTCCCCGCAGGGAAAGATGAGCCAGTTCCAGACGGCCCAGATGTTCTCGTTACAAGACCCGAACATTTTCAATATCGCCATTCGCGGGGTATTCGATAATTGCCAGGATATCGTCAAGGCGGTCAGCAATGATTCCAATTTCAAACAGAAATATCATATCGGCACCGTAAACTCGATAAACTGGGCACGCATCGCCGCGCAGATTATCTATTACTTCAAAGGTTACTTCGCAGCGACCCGCTCAAATGCGGAGCAGGTTTCTTTCGCCGTGCCGTCGGGAAATTTCGGCAATATCTGTGCAGGGCACGTGGCGCGCATGATGGGGCTGCCGATTAAAAAACTGATACTTGCCACAAACGAAAACGATGTGCTGGACGAGTTCTTCAAGACAGGCCGTTATCGGCCTCGCGCTACCGAGGAGACGCAGCATACCAGCAGTCCCTCAATGGATATTTCCAAAGCGTCCAACTTCGAGCGTTTTATTTTTGACTTGACCGGTCGGGACGCAGCCACGGTAAAGCAGTTATGGCGATCGGTGGACGAGGGTGGCTCATTTGATCTTGCCGATACTCCCTTATGGGAGAAAGTAAAGGATTTCGGCCTTGTGTCGGGGAGTGGCAATCACGCCGCGCGCATCGCCACCATACTGCACGTTCATGAACAGTATGGGATCCTGGTCGATCCTCATACAGCCGATGGGTTGAAAGTAGGGCTGGAGCATCGCGAAGCGGGCGTGCCGCTCATTTGTCTTGAAACCGCACTACCCGTCAAATTCTCCGAAAGTATTATCGAAGCCATTGGGCATGAGCCGCCCCGCCCCGCGGGATATGAGAATATCGAAAGCTTGCCGCAACGCTACCTGGTCATGAACGCCGATGCTGACGCCGTCAAGGCGTTGATTGCCGAGCAGGCCGGACTATAGACCAAATGATGGGTTGTCTTACTATGCCCATCCATAGCTAGGGCAATGGTTTTTTTGTGATGTTGAAAAGGGCATGGGTTATTACATGCGCTGCTTTTCGGCTGCTGCGAGGAAGTCGTCCAATATGGGGCCAGAGTCAAGCAGGCCGCCGGTAGCGGCGTGAAACTCGGGGTGCCACTGAAAGCCGCTAACATAGCATTCTCCACGCATGCGTATGGCTTCGATAATGCCATCGCTGTCTGAAATTGCTTCCACTTCCGAATCCCGTCCCAGCCGCTTGATCGCCTGATGATGAATGCTATTGACAAGATGGGTGTAATTTTCTCCATATAATCTTGCCAACCGCGAGTTCTCCTCAATTTGAACGCTGTGCCGATGGCGATCATATAGCACGGCGTCAACATGCGCGATGGCATGTGGATATTCCGCAGCAATATCCTGATACAGACTTCCACCCAATGCCACGTTGATAAGTTGCAATCCGCGGCAAATACCCAGTACAGGTTTCCCTTGCACGACGCATTCCCAAAATAATTCCATCTCGTAAAGATCGCGCACCCGGTCGCCGGACCATTCAGGCCGCGATGGTGTTTCACCGTAAGAAAGAGGACTGACATCCGCCCCCCCTTGCAGCACCAAGCCGTCTATTTCTTTGACATAATCGCTTATACGCACGTGGGAGCGTTCCACGCCCCCCGTCTCGATCGCGGGAAGCATGAATACCAGCGCCCGGCGGCGCATGATCCAGTGGGCGACGGTTTGCTCAAGATATTGCAGTGTCTTGTTGCGGAAACCCAGTTCCGCGGGAGGCTGATGCAGGATGCGCGGGGACAGGCCGATCCGTAGCGGGCGTGTCATCTTAAATGGTTAGTGTAGGCGGTCGGAAATGTTGTTAGATTGCCGCTGTGGCGCGTCGTTCGCTGAAGTGGGCGCCGGGTACAGGACTATTCGGAGGTCCCCAGGTCCCCTGTTTAACGTACCGGCCCCAGATTTGGTTTAATGACCTGGATCTGGCAGTGGAGAATATTTTCAACCTGCTTGAAAGAATTTTCTCAGCTACAAAGAAATTCCTCAGCTACCCATCCATAACTCGGCCTGGAGCTGCATTACATCGCCGAGATTGTGTTCGCGCGCGTAAGTCTTGCGCAACCAGCTTGTACCGTTGCCCGCGATGAGTATTTCGCGAACACGTTCCATTGCTTCCACAGCGTGTAGTTCCCTGGCATGGTCGACAATGCGCGCCAGCATATCGGTGATATCCTCCCGGATACTGCGCTGCTCGTGAGTACGCGGATCGATAAAAACACCTTCAAGCCCAAAGCGGCAGGCCTGAAAGCGGTTGAATGTATACACCAGATAATCATCCTCTTCAGGCGGTGTACGCTGTTCCACCATGATATAACGCGACATTGCCTGGATATAGCAGGCAATTGCGGCGGCAACTTCAACAGTAAGCGGGGTATCGCATACCCTTACTTCAATTGTGCCGAATTCCGGCTTGGGGCGGATATCCCAGTAAAAATCCTTCATCGATTCCACTACGCCGGTCGCGGTCATCTTGCTGAAAAACCGCTCGAAGTCTTCCCAGCGCAGTACAAAGGGCGCACGCCCGCTCAGTGGAAAAGAAAACACTGAGTTGAGGCGTGCCGATGCAAATCCCGTATCGTGTCCCTGTACGAACGGAGAGCTGGCAGACAGCGCGATGAAATGGGGAATATATCGCGATAGCATATGCATCAGGTGCAGCGCTTCATCAGGGCCCGGGCAGCCGATATGTACATGCTGGCCGAAGATGGTGAACTGTTTTGCCAGATAGCCGTACAACTCCGACAAGTAATGGAAGCGAGGCGCGTCAAAAATTTTCTGCTCGCTCCAGTGCTGAAATGGATGAGTGCCTCCGCCAGCTATCGCGACATTGAGGAAGCGCCCGGCTTCCGAAACAACGTCCCGCAGTGCGTGCAATTCCTCGATCAGCCCGCCATATTCCTGCTGCACCGAGGTGTTGATTTCAATCATGCTGCGAGTCATCTCAGGCTTTATTTCGCCTGGATGCTCGCGTTTGGCAATCCGGCGTAATACATCGGGCGCCGAAGAGACGAGGTTGTAGTCGTTGCAGCTCAATAGTTGCAGCTCAAGCTCTACCCCCAGGCTCAGGGGACGGGATGATGCAAAAGGCATCAGACTCATGATTTATTCTCTGGCTTATTCTCCGGCATTTCCCCGGCTCTTTGCAGGGCTACCTGGACAAGGATCGGCCCCAGGAGCTCAAGGATTACAATACAGCTCATCAGCGCAAGTCCCGGCCCCGATCCAAACGCGGGAAAAGCCATCCCAGTCTCCAATGTCAGCAGGAGCGCCACACTTGACATGGGCATGAGCGCGACTCCCAGCGCGACGCCTTGACGCAGGCTCAGACCGCTTTGATGGGCCAGGCTTAGCACAGCCAGCACCTTGGCCATTGCGCGGACGCTGATGAGCAGCAATACCAGCAGGAAACTGTGACGCAATCCGCTGAGGTCGGCCGCCAAACCATTGGCAATAAACATCAGCACGACCAGAACGGCTCCGGCGGAGCCGAAATGGGGTGGGAAAGTCCGGGGACGCTGACGGCGATACCGTGTTATCAGACCGGCGGCCAGCAGCACGAGAATAGGGCTGAGTTTGAGTATCGATGCCAAGATCGTCGCGAATGCGATCATGCCGAACAGAATGAAGGAAAACGTTTCCTCATGGTGTCCAAGATAATGATGGATTCGCTCGAAAGTCATGCCGAACAGCCAAGCCAGCAGTGCCGAGCCTCCGATGAGGTAAAGTGGCTGGAGTGCGGTATGAATGAAGCTGGTGCCTGCTGCGCCATGCATGGCAGCAACGGCCAGTTTGTGAAAGACCACGGCATAGATACAGTTGAGTGCGGTCATGAGCAGAAGCCGGTCGGTAACCTGACCCTGGGCGCGTGATTCAGTTATCGTGCGCACCACAATGGCGGGTGACGTGACGATCATGATGGTTGCGACAACCGTGGCCGTCGCGCCATCGACGCCAAACCAGATTAAAAGTGAGAATACCGCGGCAAAGGTCGCGGTGGCTTCCAGCAAGCTGGTGCCGGCGATCCAGCGATTGGCTTTAAGCCAGCGCAGGTTGACTTTGCTCCCCAGTTCGAACAAGAGAATACCGAGCGCCAGATCGATCACGAGCCGCCATTCGGTCGCAGGAAGCTGGGGGAGCAGGCCTAGTCCGCCTGGGCCCAGCAATAGGCCGACACCGATATAGCCGACAATGCGTGGCAGCTTTAAATGACGCATAAACGCCTCGCCGACCAGTACGGCGACAACCAGCGTCAGCGCCAGCCAGAGCGCAGGGCTGATCTCCAGCGGCCAGGCGGGAAGATAATCGGACCAGGTCATGCGTAGAATGCCCGGTAACAGCAGAGACAGGCTGTTCGGGTGATTGTGGGCAACATTTTTAGATGCATCCGGCTCCTTCAGGGTAGAGCGAATGTTCCAGGTCTTCTTGCTGGTGTTTTCTGACCTGAAAACGATTCAGGAAAGCGCCGCGGCGCAATGGCCGCGCTTTTCACGCCTCACGCTTGCGCGAGGGATTAATGTTGGAAGAGAGGCTTATTATAAACCAGAATCAGAAGATGAGTCCGGGGCAACTTGTGTCGGCGCCCCTGAGCGTCGCCGAGGGACCCGGCGAAGCCGGGATCGGGCCGCGTAGGGGATGCCCCGACCGCATTGTTGGGGGCGCCTGCATCCCGCTGCGGGGGTGGTACCCCGAAGCCTAGGGGCGAGGGTTCCCGCGAAGCGGGATCGCCAAGCGAAGGGGATGCCGCGGCCGTATTACCTGAACTTCATCACTTCCAAACTGCTCTCTCCCAGGTCACCTTCCTTTGGAAGGCACTGCTCCGACCTCCGCGGTCGCAACCCGGGCTGATTCAGGCGTTTGGCATGGGGTGTGGGTTATGGAATGACATGTTGTTTAACTGATACGCAAGCGACGCAGCAGTCGGAAACCGCGGTGCCGCGGTGGCTTTAGGTTCCATTTGAATACCAAGCCGGCGTATCGCAATCGAAAGGCGGAATCAGGCTCTGCCTTTCGATTATTGGAGCTGAGCAGCGATTACTTATTCTCGTAGGCTTTTGCTCTTTGAGCATGAGCTTCATCTTTTTCAGCGTGCTCCCTTGCCGCCTTGGCATGAGCTTCGTCTTTCTCGGCGTGCTCTCTCGCGGCCTTGGCATGGTTTTCATCTTTATCAGCATGCGCTTTTGATTTGTTCGTGTGGTCTTTTGATCCGTGAGCACCATGAGCCCCATAACCTTGTTTTGAGGTCGTTTCCGCGGTAGCGTTAAAGCTGAAGGCGCTGGCAAGAGCCAGCGTGACCAGGATAGGTAGCAATTTGCGCATTTTGTTCTCCTAATTTTTCAATATGAGATTAAGAAGACATTAAGAAGATTTAAGCAAAATTCTTCGCTGAAAATCGGAATCACAGGGCACGAAGAAGTTTTCAGCTTAGTTTATGACGTTAGGGGGCGCAACCCGGGAAAGCGCCATACAGCACCCATTATTGGTCGAGCCCGAGGCGCGCTAGCTGGAACGTTTTTTAATATCGAAGATATGCTGAATTATTGTCGAGGCCGGTATCCCTGGAGATAGTTGCTTGCTATCCAGGTTGACTCCCCGGCGGCGTGGTCAGCTTCTATTCCTGGTATCCCATCGGAGGAGGGCAATGATTGCAATATACGCACGTTATCCATACGCTATGCGTTTCGCTTATGGACATTCCGCACGCTATACCTGTTCACTTACACTTTTCCCTGCTACTTTTACCTTACACTTCAGCGAAGGTATACATGAGCGATCCTTACAATCTACGCCGCTTTACCGATGCTCAACAATCCATTTACGATGACGTGCTCCAGGAACTGAGGGAGGGCCGCAAGCGTTCTCATTGGATGTGGTTTATTTTTCCTCAAATCGAAGGTCTGGGTCACAGCGCCATGGCGCGAGCGTACGCCATCTCGTCTCGGGAAGAGGCGGGGGCTTATCTGTGGCATCCGGTTCTCGGCCCACGCTTGAGAGAGTGTGCCCGGCTCGTGGCTGGCATTAACGGGCGCTCAATCGAAGATGTCTTCGGCTATCCGGACTACATGAAGTTTCGCTCATCGATGACCTTGTTTTCCACGGTCGCGCCCGATCTGGAAATCTTTGACGAATGTTTGCGAAAGTATTTTGGCGGAGAGCCTGACCCCGCCACCCTTACTGAGCTAAATAAGAAGTAAGACGAAATAAGCAAGCGCACTGCGTTCTCAATCGGTACTTCCTTGTTGTATGAGAGCGTACTCCGTCCGCTTATCGGCGGCCTACAAATTGGGAGAAAACCGCATTGACAGATCTATCGCCTTGACGTCCTTAGTCAAGCTGCCGATCGAAATCCTGTCTACGCCGGTTTTTGCAACCGCGCGGACGTTTTCCAGCGTAATGCCGCCCGACGCTTCGAGCACTGCGGCTCTGTTGGTCAACCGTGCATTCAATACAACCGCCTCAGCCAGATCGTCGAGATCGAAGTTGTCCAGCAGAATCAGTTCCGCGCCAGCGTTGAGCGCGGTACGCAGATCGTCCATTGTTTCCACCTCGATCTGGGTGAATATTTCCGCAGGAGCGATCTTTTTCGCCGCCCGCAGGGCTGCTTCAACGCCGCCCGCGGCGAGAATGTGGTTTTCCTTGATGAGAATGCCGTCGTATAAACCCAGGCGGTGGTTTGTGCCACCACCACATTTGACCGCATATTTTTGCGCCAGCCGCAATCCCGGCAATGTTTTACGGGTATCCACAATCACAGCCCGTGTTCCCGCCACGGCCTCCACATAGCGTCGCGTTTGGGTCGCCACGCCTGAGAGCGTCTGCAGGAAATTCAGTGCAGTGCGTTCACCCGTGAGAAGGACGCGCGCATCACCCGCAATTTCGCAGAGTATTTGCCCGTTACGGATCGTTTCGCCATCCTCTGCAAACCAGGATATGTCGGTTTGCGGTGACAGTTGTCGGAAGCAGGCTTCAAACCACCCCGTACCGCATAAAATCGCGCCTTCGCGACTGATGACCGTGGCTGCCGCGACCTCCTCGGCAGGGATGAGGCTTGCAGTGAGATCGCCCGCGCCGATGTCCTCGGCCAGCGCCTGGCGGACGTTTTTCTCGATTTCTGTCGTTAAATCCAACGAATATTCCATGAGCTTAAGCTGGTGCGTAATGCGAAGCATTCTAACTGAATACGCACAGCAAGTAGTAGATAGTAAGTATGAGGTCGATGAAATGAACTCGCGTGGCAGCGTTGAATGTGCCGGACTACAATGGGTAAATAGTCAACACAAGGAGAAGGCCGTTTCACTCCCTGCTCGGGCTTCTTGCTCTACTGACAAGCTTGAAATTCCCCAGTAATCCCACATATAGGATTCATTCTAAAACCTTCGAGGAAGGCCCCCATGCGTTTCGATAAATTAACGACCAAGTTCCAGCAGGCGCTGGCCGATGCGCAGAGTATTGCGGCTGGCCAGGATAACCCTTACATCGAACCCCAGCATCTATTGTTCGCACTTCTGCAGCAGGAGGATGGGAGTACGGCTTCGCTATTGCAGCGTGCCGGCGCGAATGTGCCTCCGCTGCGGGATGCGCTGAAAAAAGCCATAGAGCGCTTGCCTAAGGTCGAGGGTACGGGCGGTGAGATCACTGTCTCGCGGGAGCTGGGCAATTTGCTTAATCTCGCCGACAAGGAAGCGCAAAAACGCAACGATCAATTCATTGCTTCGGAGATGTTTTTACTGGCGGTGATTCAGGATAAAGGCGAAACCGGCAATTTATTGAGGCAGCATGGCGCGAACCGCGCGGCGCTGGAGCAGGCAATCGCCGAGGTGCGGGGAGGCGAGCAGGTAAGCAGCCCCGAAGCCGAAAGCAGCCGGGAAGCTCTGAAGAAGTACACGATGGATCTGACCGAGCGGGCGCGCATGGGCAAGCTTGATCCCGTCATCGGGCGCGATGATGAAATCCGCCGCACCATTCAGGTATTGCAGCGGCGCACCAAAAATAATCCGGTCTTGATCGGCGAGCCGGGCGTGGGCAAGACCGCCATCGTGGAAGGGCTGGCTCAGCGCATCATCAATAACGAAGTACCGGAAACCCTGAAGGACAAGAAAGTGCTTTCCCTTGATATGGCGGCGCTGCTGGCCGGGGCCAAATACCGCGGCGAATTCGAGGAACGCCTGAAATCCGTCTTGAAGGAGATTGCGCAAAGCGAAGGCAATATCATTGTCTTTATCGATGAACTTCATACCATGGTGGGCGCAGGCAAGGCGGAAGGCGCCATCGATGCGGGCAATATGCTCAAACCGGCGCTGGCACGCGGCGAGCTGCATTGCGTGGGCGCAACCACGCTGGATGAATACCGCAAGTACATCGAGAAGGATGCTGCGCTTGAGCGGCGTTTTCAGAAGGTATTCGTGGAAGAGCCTACGGTGGAAGCCACCATTGCCATCCTGCGGGGGCTGCAGGAGAAATATGAAGTGCACCACGGCGTGGATATTACCGACCCGGCCATTGTGGCGGCGGCCGAGTTATCTCATCGCTATATCACAGACCGTTTCCTGCCTGACAAGGCCATCGATCTCATCGACGAGGCAGCGGCGCGAATCCGCATGGAAATCGATTCCAAGCCCGAGGTCATGGATAAGCTCGACCGGCGTCTGATCCAGCTCAAGATCGAACGCGAGGCGGTAAAGAAGGAAAAGGACGAGGCTTCCCAAAAACGCCTGAGCCTGCTCGAAGAAGAAATAGCAAAGCTGGAACGCGAATACGCCGATCTGGAAGAAATCTGGAAGGCGGAAAAATCCCAGGTGCTGGGTTCCCAGCACATCAAAGAGGAAATGGAGAAGGTCAAACTGGAGATGGAAGCCGCCCGGCGCAGGGGAGACTGGCAGAAGGTCTCGGAATTGCAATATGGGCGCCTTCCTCAACTGGAAGCGCAACTGAGCATGCAGGACAAGCAGGGCGAAGTGGCTGCCGAGCACAAGCCGAAGCTGCTCCGTACCCAGGTCGGCGCGGAGGAAATCGCCGAGGTGGTTTCCCGCGCGACCGGTATCCCGGTCTCCAAGATGATGCAGGGCGAGCGCGAAAAACTTCTGCACATGGAAGAAAAACTGCACGAGCGGGTAGTCGGGCAGGATGAGGCGGTACGACTCGTCTCTGATGCCATCCGCCGCTCGCGCGCGGGTTTGGCTGATCCAAATCGTCCTTATGGATCGTTTTTATTTCTGGGGCCGACCGGCGTGGGCAAGACCGAATTGTGCAAGGCTCTGGCCGGCTTTCTGTTCGATTCCGAAGATCATCTCATCCGCATCGATATGTCGGAATTCATGGAGAAGCATTCGGTGGCGCGCCTCATCGGCGCACCGCCCGGTTATGTCGGCTATGAGGAGGGCGGTTATCTTACCGAAGCGGTACGCAGGAAGCCCTATTCAGTCATTCTACTGGATGAGGTTGAGAAGGCGCATGCCGACGTGTTCAACGTTCTGTTGCAGGTGCTGGATGACGGTCGCATGACCGATGGCCAGGGACGCACTGTGGATTTTAAAAACACGGTTATAGTCATGACTTCCAATCTCGGTTCGCAAATGATTCAGCAAATGGCGGGTGATGATTATCAGGTGATCAAACTTGCGGTCATGGGTGAGGTAAAAACCTATTTCCGCCCGGAATTCATCAACCGCATCGATGAAGTGGTGGTGTTCCATGCATTGGATGAGAAGAACATTCGCGCCATCGCGCGGATTCAGTTGCAATACCTGGAAGCGCGGCTTGCAAAACTTCAGATAAACCTGGTTGTGACAGATGCAGCGCTGACGGAGCTTGCCCAGGCCGGTTTCGACCCCGTGTTTGGCGCACGCCCGTTGAAGCGTGCTATACAGGCACAAATCGAGAACCCCCTGGCGAAGGAAATACTCGAAGGCCGCTTTGGTGCAAAAGATACGATAACAGTGGATTCCAGAAACGGTGTAATCGTGTTTTCGAAATCGGGAGAGAGTTAGCTTAGCCTTAGGCCCCGGGCCAGCAAATAAAAAGGAGAGCCGGGTCCCTTACGGGGGGGTGGCACTTCTCCCCTTGGTTTAATGCCGGGCTTATAAGATTAATGCTAATCCTATGAAACCTTTCCAGGTGTCTCCTTTCCAGGTTTCTCCAGGAGGCACGCACTTCGCTTATTGGGACCCGGCCCGCATTCCCGCTTCACTGCCGCTTTCGCGGTAACGGGATGCCTCGGGTATTATGCGCTTGTCGCGTATTGCTCAATGGCCTCGTATTCCTTTGATTCGCGAATGTTCTTGGCAGGTGCGAGATTCAGGTAAAATAGCGCTTTTTACCGAATTGGCCTGTCATGCATAGAGCTCCAATAAGAGGCAGCCTGGTCGCTATCGTTACACCCATGCGCGAGGAAGGCGAGCTTGATCTGGAAAGTTTCCGCGCTCTGATCGACTTTCATATTACAGAAGGGACCGATGGCATTGTAGTGGTCGGCACCACCGGCGAATCTGCAACGGTGGATTTCGATGAGCATAACCTGCTGATCAAGATTGCGGTCGAGTGCGCTAGAGGCCGCGTACCAGTGATTGCCGGGACGGGCGCCAACTCTACGCGTGAAGCCATTGACCTGGCCATGTACGCCAAGGATGCCGGCGCCGATGCGAGCCTGTCAGTGGTTCCTTATTACAATAAGCCGACGCAGGAGGGTCTTTACCGGCACTTTCGGGCCATAGCAGAGGCGGTAGATATCCCGCAGATTTTATACAATGTGCCGGGCAGGACCGTTGCCGATATGTCCAATGATGTAACGCTCCGGCTCGCGCAGATTCCCAACATTATAGGAATCAAGGACGCGACCGGTGACATGGGGCGGGGTTTTGATCTGTTGTGCCGCGCGCCGGAGGGTTTTTCCATTTATAGCGGGGACGATGCGAGCGCGCTGGCGATGTTATCGCTGGGGAGTCACGGCGTCATATCGGTAACCGCCAATGTTGCGCCAAAGCTGATGCATGAAATGTGCATTGCGGCGTTCGCGGGAGACTTTGTGGCTGCGCGAGCCGCCAACAAGCAATTGCTGAGGCTTCACCTGGACTTGTTCATCGAGGCCAATCCCATTCCGGTAAAATGGGCGGTAGCGCAAATGGGGCTGATAGGCCCGGGCCTGCGTCTACCTTTAACATCATTGTCGGATCGGTATCAACCCATTGTAAAAGATGCGATGCGCAAGGCTGGGATCGCTATATAGGTTTTTAAGGATATAAATATTAAAAGGGTTAAGCGTAACACATGAAATGGCGGGTAATGGTCGCGCTATGTCTGGCAGTGAATCTGGCTGGCTGCCAGCTGATGAGTCTCTTGCCGGAAGCCAAGAAAATGAATTACAAGTCGGCGGGAAAACTCCCTCCGCTTGAAGTGCCGCCTGATTTAACCGCACCGAGTTCAGATGAGCGGTATGTTGTGCCCGATATCAACCCGTCGGGAACCGCCACATTTTCTGCCTACAATAAAGACCGCACCAAACAGACCGTCGCCGGGGGAACCGCTGTTCTTCCGGCGCTGGATGAAGCTGGTGTGCGCATGGAACGCTCAGGTACTCAGCGCTGGCTGGTGGTGCTGGGTGAACCGGACGATATCTGGCCGGTCGTTAAGGCGTTTTGGCAGGATCTGGGTTTTATCGTCAAGATCGAAATGCCTGAAGCGGGTGTGATGGAAACGGATTGGGCTGAAAACCGCGCCAAGATTCCGGATGACCTGATTCGAAACGCGCTTTCGAAAATTCTGGATACGTTGTATTCAACTGCCGAGCGCGACAAATTTCGTACCCGTCTGGAGCGGGGGGAGGGAGGTACAACCGAAATTTACATCAGCCATCGCGGTATGGATGAGGTGATGGAAGGTAACGTACGCACCGTTTGGCAGCCCCGTCCTCCCGATCCTGATCTCGAAGCCGAGATGCTTTCCCGTTTGATGATGCGATTCGGGGTAGCGGAAGAGCGGGCCAGATCGTCGGTAGCCAGTGCAGGCAGCGCGCTAGAGCGTGCACGCCTCCGTGACAAGGGCAGCGTACTTTCGGTAAATGAAGCATTCGACCGCTCATGGCGCCGCGTCGGGTTGGCGCTCGACCGTATCGGTTTTACGGTCGAGGATCGTAACCGTTCCCAAGGGATATATTACGTGCGCTATGTTAATCCCGATGCGGACAGTGGCTCAGGGGGGGGCACCGGCTTTCTCTCGAAACTCCTCTTTTGGCGCAGCGACGAAGATGCTGACAAACCGGGTCAATACCGCATTCAGCTCAGCGAAGCAGGGGAGAGTACGGAAGTCAAGGTACTCAACAAAGAGGGCGCCCCCGAGAAATCCAGTGATGCAGTGCGTATATTGAAACTGTTGCACGAGCAGTTGAAGTGATTGTGAAGAATATGGTTGGAGTAGCACCGCTCCCAGCTCGCCCCGAATACGGCGCAAACTGGTTATTGCTGCCTTATTCCTTATCACTCATTATGTTTGGGTAAAGGAGCGGTTGGGACTATGGCGCGACCCGACAGCAGCTTAGGCGCAAGTCAAGCATCCGAGGGGAATTGTTCGGAGGCCTCTCTGCCCGGATGATCGAAAAGAACTCATGAGCGATACCCTTCCAAACCTGCACCGGAAAATCGAACGAGCCAGAGAACTTCGCTCGGTGGTCAGCACGATGAAGGGCTTGGCGGCGGCAAGCATCAGCCAATTCGAAAAATCCACACGCGCTCTGGATGATTATTACCGTGCGGTACAGCTTGGCCTGAGCGTCTGCTTGCGCGCAAGCAGACGCGACACAAGCAAGGGATCGGCGCTATCCATTGTTGAGCCGAGAGTAAAACAAAACATTGAGTTGACCGCCGCGGTCGTGTTCGGGTCAGACCAGGGATTGGTCGGACAATTCAACGAAGCCATAGCACAATATTCTGCCCAGGAGTTGGCTGCCTTGCCGGGTAGAAAAAAAATCTGGGTGGTTGGCGAGCGCGCTCAAGATCATCTGCTGGGTGCGGATTTATCTCTGGCAGGTTTCTTCACGGTTCCGTTATCGGTGCAGGCGATCACACCGCTTGTCGGGCAGATCTTGATAGAGATTCTGGCAGGCGGAGAGACGCACCGGAGAACTGCCGGGCAACAGGGAAGTCAACAGGAAAGCCAACGGGAAAGCGTTCAACAGCTTTACCTCTTCTATAACAGTCGCCGGTCAGGGGCTGTCTATGAGCCCGTCAGCCAGCGGCTCCTGCCCCTGGACGAGACCTGGCGGCGTTCGATGGCTCGAATTCCATGGCCGACGCGGAAACTTCCTGAGGTTTTAGGCAGCAGTACCACAACTCTACAGGCGCTCATACGGGAATATCTGTTCGTATCGCTTTTCCGGGCGTGCGCAGAATCTCTTGCCAGCGAAAATGCGAGCCGCCTTGCCGCAATGGAGCGCGCTGAACGAAATATCGATCAGTTGCGTGAAGATCTCCAAAAGACGTTTTACCGTCTGCGTCAAAGTAAAATCGACGAGGAATTGTTCGATGTCATAGCCGGAGTCGAAGCCCTGACAGGGGCCCAACAACCAAAGCATCGGGCGGATTGATGCATCGATTAAAAGAAGGGTGAACAGCGGCGCCCTGCTGCCTGCCAGGGGGGCGAACGAAAACCTCCGATTTCAGGCTTTGCAGTAGGAAGGAATCCAGCTGCGTTCGATCATGTAATGCGGCAATTCATTGAAGTCGAAGGCAATCCCATCTTTAACCATTTGCTCGACATCGAACAGGTGCTTGATTTCAGGGATATCTTCAAAGAAAAGGGTATAGAAAGGCTTGACCAGGGCTTTTGAAACCTTCATGCCTATCGGCCCGATGAAATTCCTTCTCTGGCCCACGTGAGCGACTTCATCAATGGTAATTTCATCCAATAATTCCCTCAGGCGCAGGCATACCTCCGGCTCTTCGGTCAACAATTCATCGATGAGTCGGGCCAAATGGCAGTAAAAGGTCACTCCCATCAGCTCCGTTACAAAAGCTGGTGGCGACATCAAAAATTCGGGAAATTTGGGAAACTGTTCGTAGATTTTTTCCTTAAGCGGGGTTAAGGGCACCCATTGAACCTTGTCGAGGCCGCACGTGCGCAACATTTCATCAAACAGGCGCACATGACAGAATTCTTCGGCTAAATGCACTCGGCTGATCTTTTCTTCCACTTTGTGAGAGTGAGCCATATCCGGAACTGCTTCCCACGCGCCTTTTATTCCAACCCATTCATGTCGGGCGAATTTATACAGGCAGGTCAACATGAGCGTCATCCGGTCCAACGACGCGGGGTCATCCCTCATCTTGACATAATTGCGGTAAAAGGCTGTGGGGTCAGCCAGCGGATGCCGGAGGGTTACTGGGTTGCTCTGGAAGTGCCTGAGGCGAACACGTTTCTCGAATAAATCCTTATCCTGTTCGAACAGTTGTCCGCTATTTCGTTGGCTGAACTGCCAGTAGTTTTCAAAGTTTTCTTGTCTTTGCTGCCTTGAAGCGGGGGAAAAAATGGAAAGATATCTTCCTGACCTCATGAATCTTGCTCCTTATCGGCCGCCAGTTAGAGAAAGGTGTTTCAGAATATAGGAAACAAATGACCAAGGTATTAACGTATAGGGTCGAGAAGAGAGGACGTATGCGCGCAAATAAATACCAGCCTGGAATCCACGTGAACCGGGCCATCCCTCTGGTTGCAGGAAGCTGAACAGGTTCACGGTAGCTGCGCTTTCGGGAGAATGGATGCTCGCCAAGCGCGCGATAAAGGTGTGCTTGTGCTTCTGATACAATGGGGGAGAGGCACGGAGCGCGATGGATGACTGCCTCGGTGTCCAGGCATTAGCCTAAGGGAGTTGGACAGTATTATACCCGATCCCGCCAGACCATATTGGAGCTATAGCCGTCTTTCAGTAGCCATTTCTTCAATAGAGTTTCAAGCTATGGAGGGCTACGAAGCGCTGTGCCCGTGTATGGCGGCCTATTTATTGCGCCGCCGGATCGACAGGAGACAAGCGGAAAAGGTTGAGCTTGTCCTTTTGCTTGATATCAATTCCGATCCAGGGGTGCATCGTGCTATCAATTACCAGGCCTTCCGCTTTTTCGATTCCGGCGGGAAGCTTCCAGTATGTGTCGTGATCCACAGAAACCACGTCTTCGTGGGGTTTCAGGGTTCTTTCCAGGCGAATCAGCGTCGAGCTTTCCTGTGATAGCAAATACACGCGCCCATCCGGGCCAAGCGTTATTTCGCTGGCGTCCCTCGCGAGTGCTGCAAGGTGACCTGAAAATTCCCATGTCTTCAGTGCGACCCAATGCCTGGATTGCGGGATGATAAACGCCTCGCCATGCTCAAGAAATGTATCCGGTCCATAGCCGAGGGGAGAGTCTCCCTCCGGACCGAACTCGATCAGCATGGATGGCTGTTTCTCTTTCAGGATTAGGACATGTCCTTTCTTCATGAGTATCATTCCCTCACCGCGCGAGTTGGGGCGATCTTGCCAAACGCGGTCGAGTCGCTTTATGCTCGAAACATCGAGTTTGAAAGTTCCCAGGTCGTTCCTCAGATTGCGGTCGAGGCAGGAGACTTCACTCCGGGTTTCGCTCAGCATGCAAATCGTGTCCAGGCTATCTGTCGCGATTGCTTCCCATTGGGAGGCGCTTGCGGTGCGCTTGCCTAGAACCGCAGCGGCATCATCCACACTCAGGGTGATTTTCCCGGATGAGCTGTTGATGCGGAGGTTTGCAATATCATAGCTCGCGTCCCCGATGGCATAGAGGCTAATGCCAACCGCGCCAGCCTCCTCTCTTCTGTCCTCAACGGTACGCCCGATAGCAAGCCCCGACAGTTCGGCGATCGGAACATTGTACCGGTCTATAATCGCCAGTTCTCTCTGCGTCTCTCGGTTTTTCTCTTTTCTTTCTCCAGACTCGCTTGGCTCGGCAAAAGCGGCTGTTCCCCAACTGCCCCAGATGCAGAAGCAGGTTGCCAGAGCGAGTCTCATGAGTGGAGGGTGTGTCATGGTCGGGGAAGAAACAGGGAAAACCTCCCGGCAGACCCGGCGTCGAGCTGGAGAGGATGAGTAAGTGGGGATGATGATCCCGGAAGCAACCCGGCAAGGAACAGCTTAATATGTGTCACCGTTACCCGGACTGTACTTTAGTCCAATTGGCAAGGCTCGAGAAGCGTGTAAGATGAAATTGGGGAAACAACCAATGTTTCCTCAGTGTACCTGGCGCCTCAGCCCGGCAGCAGTGATCCTGCTCCGGGCTTTTTCTTGTGCTTGAAAGTTTATTCCAGTCGCGCATCCATTGTGATCTCCGCCTTTAGAAGCTTGGATACCGGGCACCCGGATTTCGCTTTGTTTGCGATCTCTTCGAACTTTGCCTTGTCGGCCCCCGGTATTTTTGCTACCACATTCAAATGGCTGTGGGTAATTTCAAATCCATCTCCTACCTTGTCAAGCGTAACACCGGCATGAGTTTCGATCCGCTCGGGCGTCATCCCCGCTTCTCCCAGCATTAATGAAAGCGCCATGGAGAAGCAGGCAGCGTGTGCAGCAGCGATAAGCTCTTCCGGGTTTGTGCCCTTGCCATTTTCGAATCTCGATTTGAAACCGTAAGGCGCTTCGTTGAGCACACCGGTTTCAGTGGAAATGGTGCCACCGCCATCTTTGATGCCGCCTTTCCAAACCGCCCATCCGTTCTTTGTTGTCATGATTGCTCCTTCCTTCGTTAGAAAATGCCATATGCTCGAGATTTGCTACATGATCGATTGGGATTCTGCGGAAAACCGATAAAGTGCGCATTCAGGCGATAACCGTCTGTGCGTCCTGTAACAGATTCCCGGAATTTTTGGGGAGATGGATCTCTTCCGAAGTTTTTAATGTGAATCTGAATCCCGGCGAGCGTTCCACAATATTGCGACGCCGACAACGGCCGACAAAATCGAGCCTGCGAAGATGGCGATTTTGACCGCGGCAAAATCGGCCTCTATGGCAAATGCCTCGCTGGCTATGAAAAGCGACATGGTGAAGCCGATTCCGGCCAATGCGCCGGCCCCGGCCAATTGGCGCCAGGAATACCCATACGGCTTGGTCGCAATACTCAGCCGGACCGCGGCGGCCGTTGCGGCGATGAACCCGAGCGGTTTGCCGATCGCCAAGGCCACGGTGGTACCGATAATCAGCGGCGCGTGGCCGCTGAACACATGCGTGCTTACTTCCACACCCGCATTAGCCAGAGCGAATAACGGCAATACAACATAGCTCGATCTCGGCGCAACATGGCGCAGCATGCGATCGGCCGGCGATTCCAGCCGGTCATGGATGGCGTCCAGCGCCTCCAGCGCAGGCTCGGATGGCCCATAACGCAGGACTTCCCTGCCGCGCTGTGTTTCAGCCGTGAGTATCGCATCAGCTTGCATCATCAGCGCCCGGAGGTTAGGCGGCGGGCGGGTCGGAATGAAGAGGGCCAGGATAATCCCCGATAGAGTTGCATGTATTCCACTTGCATAAACACAAACCCATAGCGCCCCTCCGAGAGCAACATAAGGAGAAGCGCGGTATACGCCCCCTTTATTAAGCAGCGCCAGCAGCGCGATAATCGCTGCGGCTGCGGCTAGATAGACCGCATGGAGCTCGCCCGAATAGAACACTGCCACTACAATAATGGCCCCGATGTCGTCCACAATCGCAGCCGCAGTGAGAAAGACGCGCAGCTCGATCGGAACCCGTCTGCCCATCATGACTATCAATGCGATCGCAAAAGCGGTATCGGTTGCCATGGGGACCCCCCAGCCACGCGACCATGCGCCTTCAGATTCAGCTGTGGAACCGTCGGGCACCAGTATCAGGTACAAAAGGACGGGTACTACCATACCGCCAATGGCCGCAAAAATCGGCAACATCGCGGCCTGTCGGTTGGAGAGATGGCCGACCGTGAATTCCCGCTTGATCTCCAAGCCGACGACCAGGAAGAAGATTACCAACAACCCGTCATTTATCCACTGCCGAAGTGAGAGATTGAATTCCGTAGCGCCGAAAGCAAGACCGAGGCGCTGTTCCCAGAAGTCATTAAAATCCGGGCCCAGCGGGGAATTGCTTAGTACTATTGCTATCCCCGTTGCCAGCAGCAGCAGGATGCCGGTCGAAGGCGCCCATTTGGCGAAGTCCAGTGCAGCCGCGTGAACCACATGACCGAGAGAGCCCAGCATTGCCTCTGAAAGGGAATTGGCATCCCACGGGCCATCGTAGCGACGGTTGTTGATGAAGAACGTCGGCGTGATGATGACGCCGCTCGCTGCCGCGCTTTCCACGTCTGCATCCACACGGGCTTGTGCCTGCAAGAGCAGGTCATTTCGCCCGGGGCCTTGCTCATCATCGAGACTGGCGGCCATGGTATGCAGGTCATCCTCGGTCAGCTTGTCAGACAGGGCCATCAGCGAGACATGCATGTTCCAGAAGCGCGCTGGGTCGCCAACGGATTCCACCCGCTCGGCCGCCTGGCGGGCGATGAGGCTTCCCGTCAAGGGGCGGTGACGAAATACATAGCGCAAGCGGTTACCGAACCGACTGCGCATCTGGGCGACGCGCTCGTGAGCAAGGCGAGAGGCGGGGTCCGCATAGCTGCCGTACTCGACCAGGGTGATCTCGGCATCGGAAGGGCCCAGTACGTGGTCGTATGACTCGTCGACAGGCCGATCGAGGCGATTGGGCGGGGTATCGGGCGTCACTTCAGTATTGCGCGGGAATCACGCAAGGCGGACAAAAATATCAATAAATCAGTGAGCCGCTTTCTACCATATGCATAATGCGGACGTAAACTCATGGTTCTCGATCCGGTCAATTGCCCGCGATAAAGCGTCGCGGAGTTCGCGAGCCTGCTCTGCCTGCATGATGTATGGCCTGCCTGGATCTGCCTCGGCCAATTTCTGCTGCTCATGAGATAAAAATGGAAAGCGGACGGAGAGAAGCCCTTCAACCGGCTCAGCTTTTACTTCCCATCCGATAATTGGAAATTGAAAAAGATCGTCATCCATAAGAACTCCCGGGAACTGTTGTCGTGAAGGAAGCTCAAGTTTAGCAAACACCGTCTGGCTGCTTCGTTACCTAGCGAACATACGGATGTGGAAGTCGCTGCTATGAGTACCCTCCGATACCTGCAAGCCAACCTTGGAATAACGAGGAAGCCGCCATGATTGTCATTACCGCCGCCAGCGGGAAGCTGGGCCGAGCTGTCGCCGATGAACTGACCCGACGTGTTCCTGTTTCAGATGTAAGGCTGGCTGCCCGCACGCCTGCCAAACTCGAATTCTGGAAATCCCGGGGCTTAACCGTCGTGCGCACCGATTGCGACGATCCGGGGAGCCTCAATGCCGCTTTCGCAGGCGCGGATGTGGTGTTTCTCATTTCCAGCAACGGGCCGAACGAGGTGCGCATACGTCATCACAAGAATGCAATAGACGCGGCCAGACGGACGGGCGTCAAGCGCATCGTCTACACCAGCTTTGTGAATCCGAGCGTCCAAAGCAAATTTATCTGGGCCCATTCACATGCTGAAACCGAACCCTATCTCAAAGCATCAGGCATTTCCTACACGATCCTGCGTGATAACCTGTATGCTTCGAACCTGGATGGCCTGATCAGCCAGGCAAGGGAAACAGGTACATTTGCGCTTCCGGGTACAACGGGGAAGGTGGCTTACATCACCCATGCTGATATCGCAGCCTCCGCTGCCGCTGTGCTTACCCAGCGCGGCCATGAGTATAAAACGTACGAGCTTACCGGGCCCGAGGCCTTGGACGGTTTCGAGATTGCGGCCATTATCTCGGAAGCGGCAAGCCGACCGATCAAGGCGGTGGATCTTGCACTGGAAACCGCCGCGGCAAACTTGCGATCAGCCGGATTGCCGGAATTTGCCGTCGAAGGTATCGTGAGCATGTACGCGGCCGCGCAAGCGGGTGAATATGCAACCGTAACGCATGATGTCAAACTTCTTTCCGGCCGCCCGGCCGCGCCTGTCCGTGCGCATATCAAAGCCGTAGCCGTCCGGGAGCTCGTAAAATACACTTGAGTAAATGGCCGAGGGAACGTTCAGCCCCACAATTTTCGAGATAGAGGTTGGCGGTCACTTTTGAGTCTGTTAGCCCATCGCGCCCGGAGTTATGCAGGCTGCGGCTCACAGCCAACCTCCGGTAAACCCCGCCCGCCGTAGTCCGTTAACTATATACCTGCAGTTGCGCATCAATTGCCACAAGAAGCCGGTGCGGTAATTTTCAATCATGAGAACGATGGGCCCCTGGTTGATTCCGAAATGCCATTTGGATACCCATCCATAGGCGTTGCCGGATTTATCCGGATAGGTAGGGTTAAAGGTTGCTTTGAACCCATAGGGATTGCCCGCGGTCAATTTGATGTGGTGAATGCAGTAATCCAATGCCGGCAGCACGATCTCGGGCGCGAACGGGAGCGAAGCCACCATGGCCCAAGGTGCAACCGTGCCATCGTCGGGCCCATACGGGACACCACGCGCAATATAGTCAAAAAATCTACGCTTGACCCCATTGACCTCCATCACGCAAGGGCCTGGTCCATCGCTCGCGGTGATCCCCCAGCAGCGTCTGTCGTAGCCCGAGAACTTGAAGGGGTTGTGCATTGCATATTGCTGCTGGATATAGGTTGCGCGGCGGCTATTCTCGAAATAATCGATGCCTTTTTCCCGCATATAAGCATCCTGGATATTGCGGAAATCGATCCATATATGCGAGAACTGGTGGGTAAACAAAGGTCCCGCATGGAGATATTCATAACCATAACTTTGTACCCATGCGTATGTACTTGCCCATGCTGTATAGCTGCTTTTAGCGAGCGGGTGCGTAGGCGAACCCAGCCCTAGCGTATATAGCAGCAGCGCTTCATCGTAGCCTTCCCAGCGGTATCGGAGAAAGCCGCTCTCCGGTTTCCAGCCATGGGTTACGGTCTCGCCATGATTCTGTGCCCATTGCCAGTCTGCACGACGGTAGAGCGCGTCGGAGAGCTCCCGGATTTCATTTTCATCCGCCGAATCCGCATCGAAATAAACCTTGGCTGTTAATGCGCCCGCCAGCAGGAAAGCGCTGTCTACGGTTGATAGTTCGCTTTTCCAGGCGCGCCGGCCCGTTTGCATGTCGAGAAAATGGTAATAGAAACCCTTGTAGCCGGTTGCGTCGGGCTCGGGGCCTTGTGGACTATGCCAAAAAAAACGCAGGGTAGCGAGGGTGCGCTCCACCGCCGCCGCGCGAGACATGAGTCCACGTTCGACGCCAATCGGGTAGGCGGCCAGCGCCAGGCCGGTGGCCGCAATGCTTGCCGGCCAGTCAGGCGAAGTCTTATCAATAACCAACCCGTTGGCGGGATTCGTCTCATGCAGAAAATAACTGAACGCTTGCCGTTGTATTTTTTCCAATTCGGCATCGGTATTGCTCATTGTAAGGAATTCCTTAACGAACTCTTCCTGGAGCGTTGTACGATTGGTTAGCGAATTTCTGAACAGGAATTGTCGAGCAGTTTTTTGCGGTGCACCGGGTTAACGACTTCGGCCCATCAAGTCTGTTCACGTGTTCCTTAGCCTCATCACTCTTCCTTCAAATGGATGTAATTGATGCGCACCACCTTGAGGGTGAGTTGAAAGCAAAACTTCACTGTTTACCGGATTTTCAACCCGATATTTGGACATGTTGAGTACCACCATATATTTTTCGTCATCGGAAATTCGGTAATAGGCCAGGATCTTTTTATCGCATAAGTCGTGCGCGATCTCCAGACTTCCCCCATGTAGCGCCGGGGTCGCGTTTCGTAGCCGGATAAGCTTTTTGTAAAAGTTGAAAAGCGAGCAAGGGTCCGCCACCTGCTTCTCGACATTTATTTCGTTGAAATTTTCAGCCACAGGCAGCCATGGTTTGGTTGCGTGATCACAAAAACCCGCGTTCGGTTTTGAGTTCCATAACATCGGCGTACGGCATTCGTCGCGGTTGAGAATCTCGATACTGCGGTCAACCAGAGCCTGTGGAATCCAGCTAAGCTGCATGGCGATTGCATCCTTTCCCTGCTTGAGTGGAATTCTTACCCTGGGTATACCGATCTCATCCCCAAAGTATGTGAAGGGAATGCCTCTGCAAGTAAACTGAAAAAGCGCCAGTAATTTTGCTTTTTCAATGCTGCCTCCCAATCGGCTGATCACGCGGGTACGATCGTGATTAGCGAAGACGAGGGTGGGTATCAGGGGTTCCGGAAAATGTTTTTCAAACTTCATCAGCATTTGCCGGTAGCTTTCCGCTTTGAATGGGGTTGAAACCGCCTTGAAAAGAAAGATGGCGTCCAGGCCATCCTTGCCATCGAGATAGCAAAACCGATTGATGACTGCTTCGTCGCCGTGCGATTCGCCTATCAGGACTCTTTTCGGATTAGCAAACTCATCCACGACACTTCGTAATTCGGTAGCGAACACGAAGCTTTTCTCGTGGAGAAAATTGTTTTTCAGGTGCTGGAAGAAAATGGATAGCGATTTATCCGATGGAGCTAACCGGAAGCTGGGCGGATTTTTGCGGAGTGTGGAATCTTCGTAAATAGCACTGATAATATCCAGCCGGAAGCCATCAACGCCCTTGTTTAACCAGAACCTGACAACATCGAACATGGCTCGCTTTACATCGGGATTATGGTAGTTCAGGTCGGGCTGAAAAGGCAGGAAGGCGGTGTAATTGAACTGCTTTCGTTCCGGGTAATAAGTCCAAGCCTTATTGCCCGCCATTGCGCGCCAATTATTCGGGGGCTTGGTGCCATTTTTTCCTGTCCCGTCTTTCCAGATATACCAGTCAGCCTTCGGATTATCGCGGGAACTTGCCGATTCCTTGAACCACGGGTGCTCGTTGGAAGTATGGTTCAGCACCAGGTCGAACACGAGCTTCATACGCCTGGCATGCACCTCACGCACCAGCTTTTCAAAAAGCGCCATGTCGCCGTATTCTGGAGAGATCGAGAAGTAGTCGCTGATATCATATCCAAAATCTCTCTGCGGACTTTGGGTAAAGGGCGAAATCCAGATTGTTTCGTAACCAAGATCTTCAAGATAATCGAGTTTTTCGATAATGCCCGGTATATCGCCAACGCCATCATCATTGCTATCGAAAAACGAGCGGGGGTAGATTTGATAAACCGTGGTTTTCTTCCACCACTCTCTATCTGAATGGCTGGTGGAGGTAAATTTTGCAGATTCTGCGGCCATAACCCTATTCAAGAATAGGCTCACAAGCAGTGGGTTTGGGGATGTTTTTGGCTGATGCTTTGATTATAAGACAGAGTTCTGCTCTGGGCTTATCGTCGTTTTAACGGAAGTGTACAGCATGGAAAGAACAAAACGACGGAGAGCGCAACATGAAGCTAAAAAACGGCGGACGTATACATCAACGGCGGGGTTGCGCGCTCTAGCGGGGGCTGGAGCTAGAGAAACTCAGGATAACCTCTGCTTTGCAACAGATCGCCAGCGCGCTGCCGGCAGACTGTCAACCAAGCTATTGGCAGAGGACTTGTCCCGGTTTCCCTAGCGAGATGGTCTGGCGGGCTGGTCAGTGCTTTTTATGCAGCGCCGCCTTGACTTGTTTTGCATGCTCAATATGCGAGACAAACGATGGCCGTACCTTTACCAGCAGTGCTTTCAACTCTTCGTTCTTTGCATTGGGGATAAGTGTCTTATCCACTGCGTCGAGCACCTGTTCGTGATAAGTCACTTCGTGATCGATATATGCTTTGTCGAAGGCAGCACCACTCAGTGTTTTAAGATGCGCAATATTCTTATCGCCGCCCGACCTCAGGCTTTCGCTGGTCGGGTTATCCTTTGGCGTGACTTTCAGCTTGGTCACCAGGTCTACCGCCTGTTTATTTACATCTGAGTGATCGGCAATCATGCGGTGGGCGAATGCCTTGACGTCTGCATTGGATGCCTTGGATTCGGCCAGTTTGCCGGCATCGATATCGACCTGATTGGCGGCGACGACAATCGCCGCAATCTGCGCGTCGTCAGGGACGGCTGCCTGGACTGTGGCTGAAAACATGGGGACAATCAGAGCAACGCCGAGCATGAGCATGCTGTTTTTCATATATCCTCCATAAAAATTTATAAAAAATAATTCGTCGGTGGGTCTGTTACACATCTCTTAAGGCTGGGCCACGTTCGAATGGCAAAAGCTGCCATCTCAGACTTAAGAATTCATACGACTGATGATTATGTGTACGAGTTCAATGCCGACGTGATATTTTTTTATAAGTTGGGCTAATGCAAACCCATGTTTAGATAAAGGTTTTACCTCATGGTGGAGATTCGCAGGGAAATGACAGGCTTTGCTTCATTCGCTACGGCTTGTGGGAAGCTTGCTCAAATGGCTATGTCTGTGAGCATAACCGTAATAGACGATCAGGCCGATAACCGCCCAGTACAGGAAAAGCCTGATCGTTCCCCAACCCAGGCTGACGAACAGCAGGGTACAACCGGCCATTGCCATGGGTCCGACGATCCAGATAAATGGTGTTTTGAAGGGCCGGTGAAGATCCGGCTCGCGGCGGCGCAGCACCATTACGCCCAGCGACACCATAAAGAATGCGAAGAGCGTGCCGGAGTTCGAGATGTCGGCGAGCATTCCCACCGGGAACATCGCGGCGAACAAGGCGACAGCCACGCCTGTCACCATGGTTACGATATGCGGGGTATGAAAGCGCTCATGCACGTGGGAGAAAACCGTTGGCAAAAGTCCGTCTCGCGCCATGGTAAACAGTACTCTCGTCTGCCCGTAAATCATCATCAGCACTACAGAAGGGAGGGCCACGATGGCAGCGGACGCGACCCAGTTGCCGACAGAAGGGTATCCCACCTCGCGTAATACGAATGCCAGGGGTTCCTTGGATAAGGACAGCTCGCTCCCTGGTTGAGCCCCCACAGCGCCTACCGCGGCATAGGCGACAATCAGATAAATAACGGTACAAATCGTCAAGGAACCGATGAGTCCTATGGGGACATTACGATTGGGATTTTTCGTTTCTTCCGCCGCAGTCGAGACGGCATCGAACCCGATATAGGCAAAGAATATGGAAGCGGCCGCGCCGAGCACTCCGACACCGGAAAACGGGGTACCCCAGCCATTGGGTAGCATGGGGTCGAAGTTGACGGCGTTGACGGCGGGCAGGGCGAGAAAAATGAATGCCGCAAGCGCGATAATTTTTACAATCACCAGAATGGCGGTGAATCGGGCGCTCTTCGATGTGCCTATAATCAGCAGAAAAGTAACGAAAAGCGAGACCAGGAACGCCAGCAAATTGAATCCACCTGAAGCGGTGACTACTGTTGTGCCTGCGTTGGTATGGGGTGCCACAATAACCGTATCATAGGGACCGGCAGTCAGTGCCAGGGGTAGGCCATAGCCTACCTCATGCAGGAAACCGTTGATGTAGCCGGACCATCCGACGGCCACCGCGGCTGCCGCGACCGCATATTCAAGAATAAGTGCCCAGCCCACCATCCAGGCGGTCAGTTCGCCAAATATCGCGTAGGAGTAGGTATAAGCCGATCCAGCAACCGGCACTATTGCGGCGATCTCGGAATAGACCAGCGCTGCCAGCGCGCAAACCAGCCCGGCGATGATAAACGAATACATCATGCCAGGACCGGCCTTGGCGGCGGCAACCGATGTCAATACGAAAATGCCGGTTCCGATGATGGCGCCGATTCCAAGCATCGTCAAATCGAAGGCCCCGAGCTGGCGCTTGAGCCCCTTTTTTTGGGCTGATTCAAGGATATGATCCAACGATTTGATACGCTTAAACAACAATCTGTGTTCTCCGGTTGAGGACGGCGGCGCTATCCGTACAAGCGACTCAGGCTCTGCAGGTTGAGCAATAGCGTATTCTAAACCAGAGGGAACGGGCGGAGTAATATGCGAAGCGATACTATTGCGGTGCCGGGGCGGTGAAGAATGGATACCACGGAATTTTCTTCCCCGCGTCCATTCGATGACATTCAAATAACATGGATATTTGTGAATTACCTGACTATCATTCTTAATAGATTATTTGTGGAGGATGACATGAACGCTGGTTATAAAGGATACAGTATTGTTACTGCGTCGGAGCGAGACGACAGCACCGGTCTCTGGAATGGCCGCTACAGGATTCTTGATGATAAAGGCGTTGTGGTCTACGAAAGCTTCGTAGAACCGTTACACGATGAAGACAAGGCGGATGAGGCCGCCAATGTAGAGGCGCGTGCATGGGTCGATAGACAATAACCAGCGGCGCCGAAATGGCGAGCGCAGCGAAATGCCGGCGGGGTATTCAGGCTGATGGAGTCAACCGAGGCAAACGAAACGATCGAATTTGAGCCGCTCAGCAAGGCTGAATTGAAAAGCAAGACTCGGAGTGCGGTGGCTGGGAGATGTTGCTAAATTGCAACGTTGATCAACAACGCGAACCGAAGGAGTACACCATGAGTTTAAATACAGTAGGACAAAGAGCGCAGCGAGCGGCTAAAACGGTCAACGATCCCCGGTGGACTGACATTATCGCGCGTAACACCGAAGCTGACGGCAAGTTTTATTACGGGGTCAAGACCACGGGTGTGTACTGCCGTCCATCATGCGCCGCTCGCCCGGCCCGGCCCGAGAATATCGGTTTTTATGCGACCTGCGACGAGGCCGAGAAAGCTGGCTTCAGGCCCTGCAAGCGTTGCCAGCCGGGCCGACCTGAGCTGGTTGAGCAATATGCTGCCAAGGTGACCCAAGCCTGTCGCATCATCGAGAAATGGGAAACCGCCATTTCCCTGGAAGACTTGGCCACGCAGGTCGGCATGAGCGCCTATCACTTTCACCGTATTTTCAAGCAAACAACCGGATTGACGCCACGGCAATATGCAGCGGCGCAGCGGGAAAAAAAAGTGCGCGACGAACTCGGCCGCGGCAGTATGGTGACGGACGCAATTTTTGATGCGGGCTACACTTCCAATAGCCGTTTTTACGAAAAATCAAACAAGGTTCTAGGCATGATGCCGAGCAGCTACCGCGCTGGCGGCACCAACACCGAAATCCGCTTTGCCGTTGGCGAATGTTCCCTTGGCTCCATCCTGGTTGCCCAGAGCGACCGCGGCATCTGTGCAATTTTGCTGGGCGACAATCCTGACAAGCTTGCGCGTGACCTGCAAGATAGCTTTCCTCGTGCCAACCTGGTCGGCGGGGATGCGAACTTCGAAGAGCTTGTCGCTAAAGTAGTCGGATTTATCGAGGCACCAGGCATCGGCCTGGATCTGCCGCTGGATGTCCGCGGTACAGCCTTTCAGCAGCGTGTGTGGCAGGCGTTGTGCGAAATTCCGGCGGGACAGACCGTAAGCTACACTGATCTCGCCACAAGTATCGGCGTGTCGAAATCCGTACGTGCGGTGGCGCACGCCTGCGCGACAAACACGTTGGCAGTCGCTATTCCCTGTCATCGTGTAGTGCGGAACGACGGCGGCCTCGCTGGTTACCGCTGGGGTGTCGAGCGCAAACGGACGCTTCTTAAGAAGGAGTCGAGGACGGGAGAAGGTGACGGTGCTTGAGGAAATACAAACGTGAATACACTGATGACGAGGAAATTACGCGAAATTATCCCTGTCAGAGATATCGCCAGGCGAGTGAATAAACTTGATTTGAAACGGCTGTCGGACGACCTGGATGCGCAGGGATGCACGGTGATCGAAAAACTCATTACTCCTGAGGAATGCGATGCATTGGCCGGACTTTATCCGAAGGACGAAATTTTCCGCAGCCGGATCGCGATGGCCCGCCCCGGCTTCGGGCGGCGAGAATACAAGTATTTCAGCTATCCGCTGCCCAGCATCATTTCACAACTGCGGACGTTTATATATTTCCGGCTGGCGCCGATCGCCAATCGCTGGAGCAAGGCAATGGACATCAAAATGCATTACCCGAAGCAGCACGCGGATTATCTCGAGCGTTGTCATGAGGCAGGCCAGCGCGACTCCGCTGCTATTGCAATACGAGCCTGGCGACTATAACTGCCTGCATCAGGATTTGTACGGCGAGCATGTATTCCCGATTCAGCTCACCATACTGCTACCCGAGCCGGGCCGTAATTTTACCGGTGGCGAATTCGTATTGACTGAGCAGCGGCCGCGCATGCAGTCACGGCCTGAAGCTGTTCCGCTTCGCCAGGGAGATGCTGTCCTGTTTGCTGTGCATCGCCGGCCGATGCAAGGCACCTGGGGCTACATAAGGTCAACTACGGCACGGCGTTAGCCGCCTGCGCTCCGGTCGTCGTCATACGGTAGGAATCTTTTTTCATGACGCAACGTGAGGTCTCAATCGCCATCCCAAGAAGACTCGTCTGAGGTTTTTCTTAGGGACAGGAAAATATGCATGACGTTCGGTTTATTTGAAGATATGGCGCCGTGTCGGGCGCAGCGGGAAGAGTTGTGTCCGGGCGCAGTCGTATTGCGAAGCTTCGCGCGAGTGAACGAAGATGCAGTCTGCGAAGCATTATGGTTTATTACAGCCGAGGCGCCGCTTCGCCACATGATCACGCCTGGCGGTTTTCGCATGTCTGTCGCCATGACGAATTGCGGCTCCTATGGCTGGGTAACGGATCGCACAGGGTACCGCTATGATCAGATAGATCCGGAAAGCGGCAAGCCCTGGCCTCGCATGCCCAGCGCGTTTTTTAACCTTGCGCAGGACGCCGCTGTAAGTGCCGGGTTCAAGGATTTCGAACCCGATGCGTGCCTGGTCAACCGCTATGAGGCAGGGGCTCGGCTATCGCTCCACCAGGACAAGGACGAGCGCGACTTCAGCGCGCCTATTGTCTCCGTTTCGCTGGGCCTCCCGGCCATATTTCTGTGGGGTGGCTTGCGACGGGAAGACAAGGCTATGCGAATACCATTAATGCACGGTGACGTTATGGTGTGGGGAGGGCCGGCGAGGCTGCGCTATCACGGCGTGCTGCCGGTCAAGGAAGGATATCATCCGCGGACAGGTCCGTATCGAATCAACTTGACGTTTCGAAAAGCAAGGTAGAAATGGCACGCTGTAGCCTTTATCATCCGCGTATGGGCCCTCTGCGTGCCTTATCGAACAGACAACATCGAAAAGGTGATTTACTTTTTAAAGGTTTTTTCTTCAAAATCAACCATAGGCGGAATTCCAAATGAAGAGGAGTATACTTTTATCAGCCGCGATGGTCATCACAACCTCGGCCTTTGCTGAAAAAGAAGAGAAAGTTCGATGGTCTCAACTTCCCGGCGCAGTCCAGAAGACCATAACGGATAACGCCGGCGATGGGAAAATAGAGGAAATAGAGAAGGAAACAAAGACGAAGGACGGGAAGACGGTTACGGTTTATGAAGTTGAGGTAAAAAACGGGAGGGGAGAAAGTAGAGATTAAACTTGGCGAAGATGGCAGGCTCATCGAGTTTAATGCCGCTTAAAACGGAAGCATGGAGAAGGAGGCGTGGCGACTGCCCATTGCTTCACGATAATTCACTACAGATCAGGGCTGGTGTTTTTCGTGTTCATCTTTCTGTAATCCCATACTGATGTGTCCGCTTCTATCCACGTCGATGACATAAATTTTGCCTGCTCCGCGCTGATGAGTATTGGCGGCCTGCATCACCGTATTAAAAATACCTTCAACGAGTTCATCCGGCGCGAAAATTTCGATACGTTTCCTCGGTACATAAGGAGTGAAATCCTGGTCGATCACCTTCTCTCCGCCGAAACCCTCGCAATCGGACACACTCATACCCGGGAAATGAGGTATCTCGAGCAATGCCTGGGTAACCTTCGATAACATGAAAGGTTGAATATAAGCGCGAATTTCTTTCACGGAATCACCTTAGCTTTATGCCATTCCTCAAAGTTTCGGTAAAGGGCGGGAAGCATGGTCAGGGTTAACAAAGTCGCGCTGATCAAGCCGCCGATAATGACCACGGCAAAAGGCTTGACGGTTTCCGATCCAACGCTGGTGGAAAGCGCGGCAGGCAATAATCCGAGCATTGCCATAAGCGCAGTCATTACCACCGGCCGAAGCCGGCTGACAGAACCTTGCAGAATGGCTTGATCGATTGGGATGCCTTCGCGTCTGAGTGCATTGATTTGCGATAATAGAATGACGCCATTCTGTACGGCAATACCAAACAGAGCGATAAACCCGACAGCGGCGGATACACTCAAGTGAATACCCGTCAGCAACAAGGCTATCAACCCTCCGATCAAGGAGAACGGCACATTCAATACGATCAGAGAAGCATTCCGGACCGAACGGAATGTCCAGAATAGCAGCACGAAGATCAAGGTAAAACTCACCGGCACGATAAAATAAAGCCGCTTCATCGCACGCTCCTGATTCTCGAATTGCCCACTCCAGATCATATGGTACCCCGGTTGCAGATGGACTTGGCGGGCAATCCTTTGCTGTGCCTCAGCCACGAAACTGCCCTGATCGCGTCCGATGAGATTACACTTGATGGCGATGCGGCGCATGTTGTTCTCGCGGCTGATGCGAGATGCTCCCTGGTTCGTTTTGATCTCGGCCAGTTCAGCCAGTGGTATGCGGCTCCCGCCCGGTGACAATACTGTTATATCTTCAATTGCTCCCACCGAATCCCGAGCGGAGCCGATCAGCCGCACCGTCACATCGAAACGCCGCTCGCCCTCCAGCATCTGCGTGGCGGACTTGCCTCCTATCGCCATCGCAATCACATCTTCCACATCTGCTATATTGATGCCAAAGCGTGCAATCTTTTCCCGGTCGATAGAGACGACTAATTGCGCCAGCCCGGATTGCTGCTCGGCCGCCACATCTGTGGCGCCCTCAATGGAACGAAGAATGCTCGTGATCTGATTGGCTTTTTCCTGAAGAATCTTGAGATCCCCGCCGAACACCTTGATGGCAATCTCACCCTTGACTCCCGAGATTGCTTCCTCCACGTTGTCCTGGATCACCTGAGAAAAGTTGAACTGTAACCCTGGAAATACCGCCAGCCTTTGCTCCATTGCCCTGACCAGCTCGTCCTTATCGCTATAACGCCAAGTCTCTTTCGGCTTGAGATCAATGAGAACTTCCAAGTTATTGAAGCCCTTGGGATCTGTGCCATCTTCAGGGCGGCCCAATTGCGTGAGAATTGACTTCGCTTCGCGAAACTCGGACAGGCGCGTACGTATATCTCTTTCCAGTTCTTTGGCTTTGTTGAGCGATACGGGTGTGGGCAAGGTGATCGTCAACCATACGTTGCCCTCATCCAGCTTGGGCATGAACTCGGTACCGATTAGCGGCCAGGAAGCCAGGGACAACGCAAGCGCTATACCCGCACCAACGAAGAGCTTGCGGGGATGCCTCAACACTGCTTGCAGTATAGTCGCGTAGCGCTGTTCCATACCGCGGACGAGGGGGTTATGAGATTCGGTAAGACGCGGCCCGAGCAGGTAGCTCAGCAGTACCGGCACCAAAGTCAAACTGATGATCAGAGAACCCAGCAAGGCGAAAGTGAGCGTGAACGCCATCGGGGAAAAAATTTTTTCCTCCACTCGTTGAAAGGTAAAAATGGGTATAAAGGCGATAATAAGAATGGCCTTGGAAAAAAGGATCGGGCGGGCCATCTCCGCTGTCGTGGTGAGCATGGACTGGCGCATATGCGCCGCGCTTGCATTTTGGCGCATGTCCAGCGTCACCTTGACCATGATGGCTTCGACCAGCACCACGGCACTGTCCACGATGATGCCAAAATCTATCGCGCCCAAGGAAATGAGATTGGCGGAGACATGTTTCATATCGATCAGGATGAAAGCGAACAGCAACGATAGCGGCACAACCACGATGACTACCATGGAGGCCCAGAGCCGGCGGAGAAAAACGATTAGCACCACAAAAATCAGGACGGCTCCTTCCACCATATTGCGCTCAACCGTATTGACGGTATGCTGTATCAGTTCGGTTCGATCGTAGATGGGAATTAACCTGATGCCTTGAGGTAAACCATAGCTGTTAAGGTGTTCGACTTTTTCTTTTACCCCTTTCAGTACTTCAACCGCATTGCTGCCCTTAATGAGCAGGACAATCCCCTGTACTACGTCGTCGCGTTCGTTAAAGCCAACAATACCAATGCGCGGCTGGGGACCGACGACGACATCGGCGACATTTTTCACAAAGACAGGGACACCCTCGCGGCTGGCAATGACCGTATGGCTGATGTCATTTGTCGACTTCAGTAGACCGGTCCCCCGCACCACCATGGCCTCATTGCCGTGATCGATATAACCACCGCCGGTGTTTGCATTATTGGCGGCGATGGCGCGATGCACATCGGGCAGCGTCAAGTTGTAATTTCTGAGTTTGTTTGCATCAACCTGTACCTGATATTGTTTAACACCGCCGCCAAAGGCCACAACATCGGCTACGCCATGGACGGAGCGGAGAGTGCGCTCGATGAGCCAATCCTGTAATGCGCGCTGCTCCACCAAGGGAACGCCTGGTGCTTCGATCCGGTAGCGATAGATTTCCCCGATGCCCGTAGTCAACGGGCCCAGCATGGGTTTCACGTCAGCAGGCAGGCTCACGCCCTTTAATCGTTCCAGCACCAGCTGGCGAGAAAAATAATCCTCCGCATCATCATCAAAAGTCAGCGTTATCACCGATAAGCCAAAAATGGATACCGAACGCATATTGATCATACGCGGCAGGCCGTTCATTTCCTTTTCTATAGGCAGGCTGATGAGTTTTTCCACCTCTTCCGGGGCCTGTCCTGGATATTGAGTCACTACCTGCACAAACACATTCTGCACATCGGGAAAGGCCTGGATCGGAAGGCGTTCGAACGAGAGAATGCCGATGACAGCGAGCACTATCGAAGTACTGATGATCAACAGCCGCTGTTGCAGGCAAAAAGCGATAAGCCTGCTGATCACAGCGGTCTTTCTCCACTTTGCTGCTCATTATCCTGCTCGGTACGCAATAGCAGGGCGCCGTGCACGACGAGCCGCTCGCCCGGCTTGAGACCATCTAGAATCACTGCCCGATCCTTGAGCCGCAGGCCGACCTTGACCGGACGTTTCCGATAATGATAATCACCGATATCAACGTACACCCACTCGGATTCATCCTCAGTAAACAAGGCCGTGAGAGGCACCACGATCGCCAGATCGTCCGGATCGCTTTGGACCTCGGTGGCGGCATACATTGCAGGCAACAGCCGCCCGTCCGCGTTGGGTAATGTGCATCGCACTTTGACTGTTCGTGTGTTCTCATCAACTATCTGGCTGATACGAGTTACGGTTGCCGTAAAGCTCTCGGCAGGATATGCCAGAACACGCAGCAATACTTTCGCGCCCATATGAATCAACCCGATATCCTTCTCGTAAATATCCATCTGAACCCATAACTGAGTCAGATCGGAAATCACGAACAGTGGCGCCGCCAGATCGGACCGGACTTGCATGCCGGGATTGATATGCCCTTCGGTGATTGTTCCCGAAATAGGCGCATGCAAAATGAAGCGGTTATCTGTTCGCTTGCTGCGCACGCCCAGGTTGGCCAGCTTGAGGCGTGCTCGTTCCGTCTCGCTTCGCGCATGGCTCAGATTATCATCAGCCTCGTCCAGCTCCTTGCGCGGCGTGATCCCGTTATCGACCAGTTCCTTTATTCGCTGGTAAGCACGCTCGGCAAGGTTCAGATCGGCCAGGGCATCGGAATAGGCGGATTGTGCTTGGCCTAATTCCGGACTATCCAGTTCAGCGAGCACGTCACCGGCGCGAACGGTGGTTCCAATGGCGGCAATTGCTCCGATCACCCGTCCGGCAATCGGGGAGGAAACTCGAACAGTATGGAATTCGTCATATACAATCTTGCCGGTTACCGGCTCCATCAGCGGCCGCTGAACCAATTGAACGGTAGCTTCTTCAATATATTGGCGCTTGGGCGAATTTTCGGCGAGTATCACCTCGTCTTTCGGACGGGGTTGAGTGGAGCGCGGTAGCTCCTTGTTTTGCGGCTGGCAAGCCAGTAGGGATAGACTTAATAGCCCCGCTGCGAACCGGGTAATGTCGAGAAACCTGGTATTCATGCGAGTAAATTCGGAACCTGCATCTTTGTCATAAACCGGAGTAGTGCAAGAGGTAGCATTCACTTGAATCTGCGAAACTCCAAGCTCACATTAAACCGGGCGTCATCAACAACTTTCGCTCACTGTACTCTGGCCTTGCATCTGAGGATCAGTGAGTCCACCAATCATCTCCGCCCGGGGTCACGCGCAAAATTTCCGGTTTCTTCTCCATATGCCATCAGCAAATCTGCCCAGGCTTTGCTGCGGTTCGACAGTGCGGTGTAATAATCCAGCATGATTGCCCGATAACTCCGTTGCGCATCGATCAGATCCAGCACGCCCACCGCACCTTTTTGATAAGCGATTTCCTGGGCTTTGCGCAATGTCTCAATTCGCTGGACCACCGATGCTTCAAAGCGCCGGGCTATGGCGTCAGCGCTTTTCCAGGATGCAGAGGCCTTCATAACTTCCGCCCGCACGTCATACTCGGCCTGTCTTAACGCCAGTTCGGTGGAGGTCAAGCCCACGCGAGCCTGGGAAATTTCGCCTTTTTGCTGGTAGAACAAGGGAATCGGTATACTGATACCGACCCCACCCGTGCGTGGAAACTGATTACCCTGATCCTGATCGTAGAAGGCGCTTATTGTCACATCGGGAATGATCTGCCGCTGTGCCAGGGTGAGCATTTTTCGCGCCTGCGCGATGCGCACTCTTGCAGCGCGCATGTCGGGGCGGCGTTCCAGCGCGCGTTGGACCAGTTCATCCTGCCTGATCAAGGCGATTTCTAAAGCCACTTCGGGCCATGCTCCGGCTGCATTGATCTCGATACTATTTTCCGGCCACCCCAATAATAATAAGAGATCGGCTCGGGCCTGGTTCAATGCTGTCCGGGCCTGGTCCTGATCGCCTTGAGCCTTTAGACTTTCAACCTCGATGCGAATAAAATCCATCTCTGCAACATCGCCTACCTTGAGCCTGATTTCATTTACCTTCAGAATTTGGCGGTAGTGCTCGAGGTTATCGGTTGCGACCTTGATTGTCTTTTGGGCTAATAAGAGGTTGTAAAAATTACGCCGCACGGTGTTTGTGAGCACTCGTGCAACGTCTTGCACGTCGAAGTTCACGGCCTCGGTAGCCAGTTCGCTGCTTTCTATCCGCAGCCGCCGTTTCCCCGCTGTTTCTATGAGCTGCTGAATCTGCGGTAACAGTGCTGGCACTGCCAAGTGGCGGCTTTCGGGTGCAAATGCCTTAGGGGCCAATTCGTGTACCGTAAAGCTGAATACCGGATTGGGAATCGCGGCGGCAATGATTTCCTGGGCTCGAGCATTATCGATGTTAAGGCTAGCTGCAATCAGGCTGAGGTTGCGCTGATAGAACAGCGCGATAGCCTGCTCCTCGGTAAGGGTCAATTGGCCATCTATCGGTGCTACCATTTCCGCTTGCGATATCACCGCCCATGCGATCAGAATCACACCTGAGCAGATTTTCCAATTTAACAAGCTGTTCAGGAGCTTATACACATCAGGGTAAAAATCTTAAGGGCGCCGAGAGGGAGTGTGCCTACCTTACCTGCGACATTATCAAGCGGAGTCAACCGGCCAATAATGACTTTGGATTATACGCTGATGGGGTTCTGAATTGAGGATAGACGTGCCTCGACGCAAAGAATGCAGCAGGTAGCCACGTCGCATGTCAGTTTTCGAAAAGCTGTTTTTGAGAGCTATTTTGCTTGAGAAGAACGCCTGGCTGCGAGACGTGCCGTTATTATATTGAAGGGAAAGGCCAACGGACGCTCTCTTCCAGGGAGCTTTTTATCCTGAACTGAAAGCCATTCGGGCTGCCAGAAAGAGAAAGGCAGAGAGAGGCGTGACGGAACCCGCCATAGCTATTCTGCGGACGGGATGGGTCAGAGAAGATTATCACCTTAACTATTTGTCAACTGAGCGCTCACTTCTTCGCTCACACAGTAAGCGAATCATATGTATAAAGTTCGCTGACATCAAGCATTTCGGCCGGGGTGGTGCTTCCTGACAAGAGGGAATTCAGGGTATCGTTGAGGCGATGACCTTTCAGGCTGGCTGGTTCGGATTGCGCTGGAGCATAAACTCGACCATGACCTCCAGGTGCTGGACGCATCCAACTTTCCCAAACGCGGTCCACATTGCAGTGGTTGAGATAAAAAACAGGATCATTGGGTGATGTGGAGGGGGACATATCTCCCCCGATAAACACATGCACGCGATTATGCAGGCTCGGAGGTGGAATCCCGGGATCATCCTGCCAACCTTCAATGAGATTACGAAAGCCATCAGAGCTCGTTTTCCAGGGAGCGACGTCATAGACGGGTTGATTCAGTGCGACAGCCGTATGCGCTTTTCTTGGCAGCCGATTAGGCCCCGGCAAGCCTTGCACCGGGGCGCCCAACTGGCGGCGCAATCCTCGGTTCACCTGAATCAGTTGCCCGTTAACGCTCGCGGTAATGCGGACGCGCCAGGAATCCGGATCAACGGAATTGAATGCAAACGGCCCTGTGGCTACAGGAGCTCCGCTGCCCCCCATATAGCTTCTGCCCCAGATGGCCGCCCGTCCCTGGCGAGCGGGGGCGAGTTCACCGTCTTGCGCCCAATCCCAGTACGGCAATCCAAATGTCGTGTCATTGCCAAGCACGCGCTGGAGATTCATTTCCAGTTGCAGCAGCATAAAGCGGTGCCACGGCAGAAACACAGGACCGCGGTGGGCAGCATTCCGGTCGCCTTGGTTTGGAGGAGTAAACGTTGTCATCGCAACGTGATGCCAAACCACGAACAGGTCATAAGTGCTAACCGGCCGGGAAGGACCGGCGATGCCAAGATTTGCAGTGGTTGGGCCGGGGAACTCGTTCTTCAATAATTTTACGCCCTGGATGTATTGGTCACGCGCGGTTGCGCTGGTCAGGATGTTTTCGCGTATAGCCATTACATTCTCCCAAATATTCTTATTGATGATCAGTATGATCTTTTTTTACACCACGCCTCGAGGGAGTCGATTTGGGAGCGGATTCGGTACGAGGCTTGACCAGGGTCGCCTGTTCTTCGGATACAGTGGATCCGTCGGCGGCATTGGCGAAATCATCGGGAAAAATGTCAATCAACTGCTTGACCATATCAAGGGCGGAGGCGAAGCTTATGTTGGGTACCGGATGATAATGAACTTTTCCATCATCGGTGACGCCCATATGGCCAGTTACCGGCTTGCCATCAACTTCAATCTGATAGGTTGTGCGAATAACGATATGATGACCTTCGTAGTCCGCCTCGCGCATGGTTTCTGATGTGGGATGCTGATGTCCTTGAGTTTCCTCTACCTTGGGCGCGTGTTTCTTGACATACGAATCGATCGAATTTACTGTCGGCCGCTCGACGGGATTCTTGCTTGGCATGGATTACCTCTTCATGGAAATTCAATCGGTCAGTCTTCGTCAGTCTTCAGTCAGGTCACGATAAACCAGGCCGTTCCGTGAAAATTGACATGGAATAAAATTGCGGTGCCCCAGATGATTCTGCAATCATTGAGATGCCTCAGTGATGTGCCTTGGTTCTTCTTATTCTCTATAGATTTTTTTAGTTCGGGCAGCCTGAATCGCTTTGTAGCCGTTCCTGCGATTCCACTTATTACAGTTAAAGATAGAATCAGGCTTTTGAAAAAGCAAGAAGTCATGTAAATGCAGGTATAGGAACGAGGGGTAGGAAACGAGAGGTGGGGCGACGTCGAATGAATTGTTCGAGCGTCAGGCAGGTAAAGGTGATCTGGTTATCGATCCGGCGCACAAAAAGCAAGAACGTCATACCCAGCAGCGGAAGCCGATAACGGGTAACGTGCACGCATCCCACTCATTGTTGGTAGGACTGGATTCCCGGCAAGCTCGAATGACGAAAATTTGCAATTGTTCGCCGTATAAGTAAACGCAATGAGCAAATGAAGCTCAGTAAGCTGCGCGGTCCTTGAGGACCACGAGTATGGTTTTCAGGATGATGTGCAGATCGAGCCGCAGCGACCAGTTGCGCAGGTAA
>NZ_FOBH01000030.1 GCF_900109785.1 Nitrosovibrio tenuis | reverse complement strand
ACCGGCGCCTTATCCATGTCTGCATGCGAGAAGGTGTGATTCATGAAGCGGAAATTGGCTTTGTTGGCAACCACCGCCGCCACCAGGTCATCGGTCAGGTTTGCAGCGAGGGTCGCTGCTTCCGGATCCAGCACTGCCCCGGCACCATTGAATGGAAAATCCAGCTTGAAAGTGGTACCGGCTGTCGGATGGGCGGCACGAAAGGCGATCTGTTTGCTCACCGCGTTCGTGATATCGGCGCTATTCAGTCGATAGGTAGTTGCAGGGTTGGTTGCCTTAAGAGCGGGATCCCATAGCTCGTCAGCAAGAAACAAATCGTCCAAATGGGTGGCCAGATGGACAAAGCGCGCCCCAATGAAGACGCCTTGTGTCGCCCAGTTGATGAACTCGTAGGCCAGGACCTTGGAATGAAGAAGGAAGTCGGCATTTGTAATCGTCGAGATCATGACCTCGCGTACCGGTGTTGTCTGCGGAGGCAGGACGTATTGCACGATCGATACCAGGGCCTCGCCATTCTGGGTTTTAAGGAGCGGCACAACGTTGGGTTTAGTGCCGTCCCGCAGGAGGGTACCATCGTTTCGAGGGTTGGCCGCGAAGGCAAAGTCCGTAACTGGAAAGGGACTGGCCGGGTTCACATACTCAAAAACCTGCTTGCTGTATGTGGCAGGCACTGCCCACTGGGCATTGTAGGAGTTTCCGCTGGACGAAAAGACCAGGCCATAATCGAGGTAAATGCCGAAAGGAGCGTTCGGGTCCCAATAAGTGGCTGGCCATCCTGACAGCACCGCTTCGCGTACGCCAAAGCTTTTTTCATAATCGTGCAGGACGTCCCATTCCGCTGGCGTGAAGTTGGGAACCAGGTCTGAGTCCGTCAGGATGATGCCATTATAATTGCCGACACAACCCGCATCCGCAGCTTTACAGCCGGCGCCGGCCGAAGAAGCGGCGAGCATTGCAGCCGTCAAGTCCTGTGTTTCGGCATTCAATACATCATATGGCACGCCCATCTCATCCAGGACGGGCTTGATATAGGCGAATCCCATATCGTTCGCTATCTCACCGGTCGTGATGAGCAATACCCTTAATTTAACGGCATTATCGGCAAATGCGGGAGCTGCTCCAACAATTGACGCCAACCATATTGTCACTGAGACAAGCAGTGAGCATTTCATGCTCGGGTTCTTCTTTTTCATGAATGAAATCTCCTTTT